>JADKBU010000014.1 GCA_016714935.1 Candidatus Accumulibacter propinquus
ATACCGACGACGATTCCGGCGTTGGCGTTGCGTTCGTTGCGTGAGTACTGGCTCATGCCGTTGGTCACCACCCGGTTTGCCTCCGAAGTGGCGGCGACGACCGTACCGCCGGGGCACATGCAGAAGCTATAAACCGAGCGACCGTTGCGGCAATGGTGCACCAGCTTGTAGTCGGCGGCGCCGAGCAGAGGGTTGCCGGCCAGGGTTCCGAAACGCGCCTTGTCGATCAGCGCTTGCGGGTGTTCGATTCGAAAACCGATCGAGAAGGGTTTGGCCTCCATGAACACGCCAGCACGGTGCAGCATCTCGAAAGTGTCACGGGCGCTGTGGCCGAGCGCCAGGACCACATGTTCGCCCGGCAAGGCTTCACCCGAGGCAAGCGTCACGCCAAGCACGTGCCCCTGCTCGATCTGCAGACCGGTGACGCGTTGCCGGAAACGGACCTCGCCGCCGAGTTGCTCGATCTCGCGGCGCATCTGCTCGACCATGCCGACCAGCCGGAAGGTGCCGATGTGCGGTTTGCTGACGTAGAGAATCTCCTCGGGAGCACCGGCCCTGACGAATTCGCTGAGCACCTTGCGTCCGTAGTGGCGGGGATCCTTGATCTGGCTGTAGAGCTTGCCGTCGGAGAAAGTGCCGGCACCGCCCTCGCCGAACTGGACGTTCGACTCCGGATCGAGGATCCTTTTCCGCCACAAGCCCCAGGTATCCTGCGTGCGCTCGCGCACCGCCTTGCCGCGTTCGACGACGATCGGCCGAAAACCGCTCTGCGCCAGGACCAGTGCCGCAAAGATGCCGGCCGGGCCGAAGCCGACGACAATCGGCCGCGTCGTGAGTGGCAACGGCGCCCGTCCGACGAAGTGGTAGTGCATGTCCGGCGTCGGCTGCACGTGCCGGTCGCCGGCGTGTCGTTCGAGCACCGTGGCCTCGTCGAGCAGCGCAACGTCGACGCTGTAGATGAAGGTCGGCGCAGCGGCCTTGCGCGCGTCGCAACTGCGGCGAAATACGCGCAGTTCAGTGATCTCCGGCAGCGCCACACCGAGGCGATTGGCCACCTCCTCGGACAGCGCTGCCGGCGGGTGTTCGAGCGGGAGGCGAATTTCACTGATGCGCAACATGACCGATTCCGTTTCGTCAGAAAGCGCGTCGCCGACGCTCAGGGCTGCTGCCCATAGGCGGCGAAGCGTGCGAGTACGATGGACATCTCGGCGGCATCGAGGAGCACCGGCTGGCCGAGTTGGCACGCACGCCAGTACTGCTCGCACAGGACTTCGAATTCGACGCCGAGATCGAACGCCTGCTGCAGGTCGTCACCGACAACCAGCATGCCGTGGTTGGCCAGCAGGCAGGCACGTCGATCCGTGATGGCCAGCAGCACGGCGTCGGACAGGGCCTGTGTGCCGAAAGTCGCGTAGGCGGCGCAGCGCACGCTGTCGCCACCAAAGCGCGCGATCATGTAGTGGAAAGGCGGGATGTCGTGGCGCAGGCAGGCGAGACTGGTGGCAAAACGGCGAATGCGCATGCAATATCGCACCGGCATCCGGGCGCCCGGCGTAGAGGTCACGATGAAAGCGCCACTCCGAGGACGGCTGTCGGCGGCCTTGGCAACTGCCGTCCATGCGCACGTGGACGATATCCTCGCCTACGAGGGCATCGTAGGGCATGCCCGTGGGAGTGATCAGGAAACCCGCGCCGGCGCTGTCACCGGCGCGCAGGCTGAGGTTGCCGGCGGTGCCGCGATTGAGGCCGGCCGCCTGCATGCGGCGCGCAGCGTCGAGCAACGCCTGCCGCGGATCAGACATGCCGAGCCTCCGGGTACAGGGCCAGCAGCGCGTCGCTGCTGGCGGCACAAACGCCGCGTTCGCTGATCAGCGCGCTGACCAGGCTGGCCGGCGTGACGTCGAAGGCCGGGTTGGCCACCGCCACGTCACTCGTGACTTGCCGCAGGCAGCCGCTGCGGCCGGCGGTGTCACAACCCCACACAATGCGCAATTCGTCGGCGTCGCGCTCCTCGATCGGGATGGCCGCGCCGTTCGGACAGGCGAAGTCGATCGTCGAATGCGGCGCGGCGACATAAAACGGCACCGCGGCCGCGCGTGCGGCCAGCGCCTTGAGATAGGTCCCGATCTTGTTGGCGACGTCGCCGTTGGCGGCAACGCGATCGGCGCCGACCATCACCGCGTCGATGTGGCCGCTCTGCAACAGCAGACCAGCCGCGTTGTCGGCGATCAGCGTGCGGGGTACGCCGTGCCGCCCGAGTTCCCAGGCGGTCAACAGGCCCTGGTTGCGCGGGCGGGTCTCGGAAACCCAGACATGCACGTCAATTCCCGCGTCGAAAGCGGCATAGACCGGCGCCAGCGCCGTGCCGTAGTCGACCGTCGCCAGCCAACCGGCGTTGCAATGGGTCATGATTTCGAGCCTTCCCTTCTGCTCACCGCCGGCACGCAGCAACTGCAGGCCATGCGCAGCGATGCGTCGGCATTGCTGCACGTCTTCTTCGGCAAGGGTGCCGGCTTCCCGCCACGCCACATCGGCACGCACCGACGGTGACAACGTCTGCAGCACGGCCTGCAAGCGCGCCAACGCCCAGCGCAGGTTGACCGCCGTCGGTCGTGTCGCGGCGAGTGTTTCGATGGCGGCGGCGAGTGTGGCATCGTCCGCCCGCTGCGTCAGCGCCAGGGCGACGCCATAAGCGGCCGCCACCCCGATCAACGGCGCGCCGCGCACCTGCATGTTGCGGATCGCGTGCGCCACCTCGGCAAGCGTACGCAGCCGCAGGATGCGGTACACGTGCGGCAGCGCCGTCTGGTCGATGATGTCGACGGCACGGGCGTCGGCCACTGGCTGGATCGTTCGCGTCGGCGTGCCATTGATTAACATGCCCGCCATTCTAGCAGCCGGCTGCCCGGCACCGAACTTCCATCACACTCCCGCGGGTGCAGATCCGAAGCCCTGCAGGGCTCCCTCCGCACGTCAACGCCGTTCGGGTTTAATATGCCATGGTCGCTTGTCCGCGTGTTTTCCCCACTGAGGAACGCCCATGAAACTGCCATCCCGGGTCAAGGCCCTTCGCACCCCTACCCTGCTGTTCTGCGCTCTCGCCGCCGGTCACCTGGCAGGAAGCCTGCAGGCCGCCGAGATGCCCAAACGCAAGGCCGGCCTGTGGGAGATCAACTCGCGCATGGACGGCATGCCGGCAATGGGCGCGATCCAGCAATGCGTCGACCAGAAGACCGACGACCTGATGCAACAGCAGGCCCGGAAGGAGCAACCCAACTGCAGCGTCATCGACGTCAATAACCAGGGCAACAAGGTGAGCGTGCACTCGGTCTGCAAGGTGCAGGGCAGTACCGCCACCACCGACGGCGTATTCGTGGGCTCGTTCGACGCCGCCTACAAGGGAGACATGTTGACCCGCTTCAATCCACCGCTGCATGGCACCAAGGAGTCGAAGGTCTCGCTGGAAGCGCGCTGGGTCGGACCGTGCAAGGCCGGTCAGAAACCCGGCGATGTGATCATGCCGAACATGGCAGGGAGCAACCTCAAGGAAATGATGAAGGATCCGACGGTCCAGGAGATGATGAAGCGGCAGAAGTAGAGCTGCGGCTTGGGGCTCCAGCAGGCATACGCGGTCGCCCCGCCTCGCCGCAAGTCCCTTACAATAATGGCCTGCATGCTGGGCGGGGGTTGGTCGACGACGCGGCAAAATGGGCACGGCAAGGTACTCCTGCGGTGACATGAGCGTCGACGCGCATGATCAGAACCTGCGCTCAAATGGGGAGAGAGGACGCCGATTGCCGCGCAAGCCGCCTTGTCGCGCCACATTCGGGTTAATCGGCGGTCCAGCGGTTTCATCAACAAGAAAGGAGCAAACATGTCTTATTCGGCCTTCGTGCAGGCACGCGATTTCCTTCTGGCTCACCGCACCGACTACGAAACCGCCTATCGCGATTTCCAGTGGCCGCAACTGGGCGAATTCAACTGGGCCCTCGATTATTTCGATGTGATGGCAGCGGGCAACGATCGCCCGGCGCTGTGGGTAGTCAATGAAGACGGCTCGGAACAGAAGATGTCGTTTTCCGAGATGTCCCGGCGTTCGAACCAGGTCGCGAACTGGCTGCGCGCGCAAGGCGTCAAGCGCGGCGATCGCATCCTGATGATGCTCGGCAACGAGGTGCCGCTGTGGGATACGATGCTGGCATCGATCAAACTCGGCGCCGTGTTGTCACCAGCCACCACGCTGCTGGCTCCCGACGACTTGCGTGACCGCCTCGACCGCGGCCAGGTACGACACGTGATCATCGGCCACACGCACGCCGAAAAGTTCAGCGACCTGCCCGGCGACTACACACGCGTCACCGTCGGCGGCGCGGTGGCCGGCTGGCAGCAGCTTGAACAGGCCTACGAGGGATCCAGCGACTTCCAGCCCGACGGGCCGACACAGGCGACCGACCCGCAGCTTCTGTACTTTACGTCCGGCACCACCTCGAAACCCAAGCTGGTACTGCACAGCCAGCAAAGCTATCCGGTCGGGCACCTGTCGACGATGTACTGGCTCGGGCTGCAACCCGGCGACGTGCACTGGAACATCAGTTCCGCCGGCTGGGCCAAGCATGCCTGGAGCTGCTTCTTTGCGCCCTGGAATGCCGGCGCCACGGTGTTCATCTACAACTATGCCCGCTTCGCGGCGGCATCGATTCTGGAGACTCTGGTCAGATGTTCGGTGACCACCCTGTGTGCGCCACCGACGGTCTGGCGGATGCTGATCCAGGAGGACCTGAGCAAGTATCCGGTCAAGGTTCGCGAGCTGATCGGCGCCGGCGAGCCGCTGAACCCCGAAGTCATCGATCAGGTCAAGGAGGCGTGGGGCATTACCCTGCGCGACGGCTTCGGCCAGACCGAAACGACCGCACAGGTCGGCAACTCGCCCGGACAGGCGGTCAAGCTCGGCTCGATGGGACGGCCGATGCCCGGCTATCAGGTGCGCCTGGTCGATATGGACGGCCATGTGAGTGACGAAGGTGAAATCTGTCTGACCTTGTCGCCGCGTCCGCTCGGACTGATGATCTCCTACGACGACGACCCCGAGAAAACGGCCGAGGTGATGCGCGACGGTTTCTATCACACCGGCGACACGGCGGCGATCGATGCCGACGGTTACATCACCTACGTCGGCCGTGCCGACGACGTGTTCAAGGCCTCTGACTATCGCATCAGCCCGTTCGAACTCGAAAGCGTCCTGATCGAGCACGAAGCGGTCGCCGAAGCAGCCGTGGTGCCGAGTCCCGATGCGCTGCGCCTGGCGGTACCGAAGGCCTTCCTGACCCTGCGCGCAGGCTATGAACCGAGTCGGGAACTGGCGCGCGAGATCTTCGTCTTTCTGCGCAGCCGTTTGTCACCTTACAAGCGCGTGCGTCGGCTCGAATTCGGCGAACTGCCGAAGACCATTTCCGGCAAGATCCGCCGCGTCGAGTTGCGCAAGGGCGAGCAGGACAAGGCCGCCGGACCACGTGGTGCCATGGAGTTCTACGAGGAGGATTTCCAGTTCTGAGAATCGCCGTGTAATCTGCTCGCCGTTCTCACATACCCCATGCCGACGCCCGTGGCATGGGGTTTTTCATTTCCGGGGCACATTGCCACCCGCCGGGTACCCCTGCCTCACCGCTGCCTACGGCGCGACCTGCAGGACCGTCGGGGCGAAGTTCACCCTTCGCGTCTCGACGATCCGCGTCTCGTCGACCTTTCCCTCGACGATCTCGTAACCCATCAGCGCGAAGACCCTGCCGCGGACGAAGAGCGGCCGCGAGTTGCCGTACCAATCGACGCACGAAGCACGACACGCATCGTTGCGGTCGCTGGCGGACGGGCGAGCCTTGAGCGTTCCCAGTTCACTCAGCAACAAACCGCGATTGCGCAGAAAAAGCAGGGCCGCCGACTCGGTGCCGAGTTGGCGGACGCCGGACTCGCTGCCTCCGACGATCGGCAGGCCGAGCAGACCGTCCAGTTCGCTTTCCGCCTTGTAGAAAAAGCCGTGGCTGCGCGTTTCACCCTGCGCGGCGTCCCGGCGCGTGTACTGGCCGACGGTCATCGGTAGCGACCCGAGGCGCACGCTGGTGAGATGCAGATCCTTGCCGTCACTGCCGACAACCAGCGCATTGCCGCCGAGCGCCTCCAGACGGTCAACGGCGTGCGGTAAAGGCAACTCGTAAACCTCACCCTGCGCATAGCGTACCGCGTAGACCTGCGAACGGTTCGTCGCCTGCGGCGCGTGCCGGCCGGTCCCGCCACCGTAGAGCAGAAACGGGCCCACGTAGCGACTCTGGATGGCGTAACCCGCCGCTTTCGGCAAGCGGCGATACGCCGCCATCGGAGCGCTCTCACGGCCATCGGAGAAGCTCGCCAGCGGTACCCGCAGCAGCGCCAGGTCGCCGGCGTTGACCTCGGCGGCCCACATGCCGTCGCCGCGGCCATTGGAACGCAGCAGCACGTTCAGCATGCCGTCGCCTTCCAGGAACGAGAACTGGTCGATCGGACTGCCCATGGTCTTCAGCGCACTCGGTGCGGAACCGTCGAGCGGGATACGGAACACCGCCGATGTCGCGACGGCGGCCTGCGGCGCGCCTCGCCACGCCGTTGTCCAGACGAACACCGCGGTCGGCGAGACGTAGAAGACGCGTCCCGGCGGCCCCAGCACGGCCGTGCTCTGGCAGTCCATGTCGGGCTTGGCGAGATCGCAGACCGTGACGCTGTGCAGCGCGGCACCGGCAAAGGGGTCGAGCGCCTCGTCGCTGCGGTAAATCCGGGTCGCCGGGGCAATTCGCCTGAAGTCGCTCGCCTGCGCGCCCTCCCGCCAGCGGCGCATGGCCGGGAATGCCGCGTACGGATCCCCCCATGGACTGAGGATATGTGGCGAATAAACGATCAGCTTGCTGCCGATCAGTCGGCTCGCGTAGTTGCGCGACGAATAGTAGTCGTTGGAACGTAGGTGATAGGTCGCCCGATAGGCCAGTTGCCCCGCGCGCGAAATGTCGAACACGCCGACTTCGGTACCACCACGCGCGTAGCTGTAACCGATGACGACGATGGTGTTGTCGGAAATCAGCATCTCGTCGTACCACGCACCGCCGGGGTCCACGTCGCGCCCGTAGGCGTCAAGCGCCGCAACCACTCGCAGTTGGTTGTCACCGATGCGGACGGTGAACAAACGTCCGCGACGCAGGATCACCAGATGCTCTCCGTGCACCTTGACGATGCCGCCTTCGTCGACGCCGGCGTGTTGCACGTTGGTCACCGACTCGTTCTTGGCACCCGCCGCTTCCTTGGCCACCGCCGCGGGCGCGGGCGCGGCCGCCGCCGCCGGCGCGGGAAGCGCCTGGCCAACCGCGAATTCCGAAGACTTGTCACGGCGAGCGCGTTGCTCGTCGCGGCGACGCTGTGCCTCGTCAGTCCAGCGCTTGAACAGGCCCGCGAGTTCCTGTTCGCTGGCAAAAGCGCTCAGTGTCTTGCGAGGCGCGGCAGGGTCTTCGGGCATTGCGGCCGCTGCCGGTGAGGAAACAAACGCGCTCAGCGCGGCGACAACGAGGCAATTGACGAGCATGCGGGTCATGGCAGTCCTTTCAGCGAGGGTTCGAAGCGGTAAACGCAGGCCAATGCGCAACGGGGTCAAGTCTCGACGAAGAAATGTCGGCCTCACCGGCAGCGCGTTCGGGCGACTCGCCGGAGGCTGCCGGGCCGGAGCGTTGCCGTCGTTGCGTTACGCCCTCGGCATTCAGCGGTTGTCCAGGCGGTTGTAGTCGAGCAGACCCGCTGTGATCGGTGCCCGGCTCCGGTGCGTCTGCTGCAGGTGGTCACTGTACTCCCAGAAGCGTGGGTTGCTGCGGCGAACGACATAGCGGTCCGCCAAGGCATGGTAGTCGCTTTCCGACGACAGATCCTTGATCGCCTGGGCCAGCGCCCGAATCTCCGATCGCTGCACGCGATAAATGGCGTTCGGATAGGCGCCGATGAAACCTGCCGCGATGGTCAGGGTATTCTCTTCGGGTCGCAACTCCTGCCCTTCGCGCAGCAGGCTTGATACATTGCTGTGACCGGTGTTGCGCAACAAGGTGACATAGCGCGGCGCGCGCTCTCCCTCATCGATGCGCAGGTAGACCAGTTCCGGCAACCAGGACAGCGCCGGCCCGCGCAGTTCCGCCAGCGCCGCGAGATCGTTCTGCAGGCCGGCATCGCCCAGAGTCGGGAGATCGTACCGGTGATCCAGCACGGGCCCCAGGCGTTTTCTGAGCAGCGTGTAGAACTCCTGCTGTGGATCGTCGCCCTGGAAACGGATGCCGGTCTCGCTGCCCAGGTTCGCCAGACGCCCATAGACGTGCTCCTTGACCTCCTCGCTGGCACCTTGATACCAGTAATCACGCACGGCCATGCGCCGGTCGCGAGGCAGAAAGGCGATGAAGTTGAACTCGCCCTCCATGCGCATGAAGTCCATATACAGCCGCGTCAGCAACTGATGACCAACGTTTCCGTAAACATCGAAGCCGGCCACCAGGAGATAGTGGATGCGCTCCAGCAAGCCGTAGCCGATCACCCAGGCGGTTTTCGGCGGCTGACCCACCAGTCCCTTGACCACCGACGCACTGTCGAAGTGACGGAACACCGTCAACGCCGCGTTCGGGTTGCGACCATTGCCATCCCAAATCCAGTTCAGGTCCGGCCGGCGATTGGTCGCGGTAAAACGCGTCAGAAAATCAGACTTCTTCTGCAGGTAGCTGGCCTCCCGTCGCGCATATTCGCGCCATGGCCTGATGATCCCCGCGTCACTTCCCAGTTCCGCCGGGAGTTTCAGCAGGCTGGCCTCGCGCGCCAGGAAATCGCCCAACTGCTGCTGCGCATCGTCGGCATTGGCTTCGAAAAAGACCCAGAACTGGTCCTCGATCACGTTCAGCGCGACCTGACCACGACAGACCGGGCCCTTGATGAAACCCATGATCGTGAATTGTGCTTCATCAAGCATGAACTGATATCGCGCCGTGGTCGGCAATGCCCGGAACGCAATAAAGGGATTGGCGGCCACGTCGAGAGCGTAGGACGGCAGTTCGTCCACCCGGTAATCCGGCGCCAGGAAGAGTTCGCGCCAACGCGCCATGCGTGCCTGCCCAAGCGCATAGGGCATGTGTGTCTTGTCGACGATGGTTTCCTTCTCACGTTCCAGTCGATAGTAGACGCGCTCTACGCCGGGGTCGTCAAACGGCCGTCGGCTGGCAACCAGATCGATCGGCTGGCCCGGCGGGGTGCGCGACCTGAGCAGGCGGAAGTAGTGATGTTCGGGGTCGCTATCGAAATACAGGTGCGCCAGAAACAGGTGCTCAAAGAGGTAACGACTGACCAGTCGCTCCTTCAACGAGTCACCGTTCAGAAAAGTTTCCCAGTCGCGGATCTGCCTTTCAACGTGCGCGGGAAGTGGCGGCAGGCCCTCGAAAGGCGCGCCCTGTTCCAGCCAGCGGCGCAGCGTGCTCCACTCGCCGCTGCTCAGGCCAGGCAGGCCAAAGGGCATTCCCCACAAGGGATTCCGGCGCTCGAAATCGTCATACTCCTCGATCCGCGGACAGCTCTGCTCGCGGTCCAGGGAAAAATCGAAGGTGGCTGGCAGCACGCTGGTCTCCGGCAGGGGATGGCTCTGTTTCAGCTGCAGCGCGCGAAACATGACGCTCGCTGCCAGGTTCGCCGCCGGCGTCTGCGCGCGCTCGTTGAGCACCGGCGAGAACCCCCGCTCGCGCCATTGCGACGCCAGCTGCGCATCCGTAAACAGGCGCGATGGCGGGGCCTCGACAAGGCGTCCGCCGTCGTAGACCAGATCCTTGCTGGTGCCGCGGGCCACACCCTCCCAGGCGCCGAGTTTGAGCTGACAGGGCGCGTCGTAGCAGGCAT
The DNA here is from genome assembly GCA_016714935.1 of Candidatus Accumulibacter propinquus. Classification (GTDB taxonomy): domain Bacteria; phylum Pseudomonadota; class Gammaproteobacteria; order Burkholderiales; family Rhodocyclaceae; genus Accumulibacter; species Accumulibacter propinquus. The sequence continues at coordinate 9,925 of JADKBU010000014.1, forward strand.
GGCAGACGACGCATCGATGTTCCAGGATCGGCTGCACATCGGCGCGGTAGGAAAGCCCTGGAGACGGCGGACGCGGCGTGTCAAAACGCGCCGGATCGGGTCGGCCGAACTGTTCGTTGAGCGTATGCCGGGCAAGCGCGGCGCAGCCGCTCAATACCACGATCAACAGCAGGAGCGCCGCCTTGTTGATGGTCATTGGAGTTTCCTTTGGGGGAATATTGGGATGGCGCCTGGCGGGCAGCTCAAGGGATCGGAAAAAGTCCAAGGATACCGGCTACCCAGGACTTTGCGCCAGTCCCCGTCGGTATGGGGACTGGCGCAGGTCCAGCGCGGCCACGCGCCCTGCTTTCGCCGATGCTGTCTGGCGTTGTATGATGGCCGCCCAGTCGGCCTTGACCGATGGCGGCAACCGGAGCACACCTGTTGGACAATCTGTTCGCCAACCTGCCACCGCCGGACGCTCCTGAAGAGCAGTGCTCGCCATTGCTGGCCCGACCAGGCCTGCGGATCGAACGTATCGTCTCGCACGGCCACGCCAGTCCGCCGGGATTCTGGTACGACCAGCCGCAGGGTGAATGGGTCCTTCTGGTCCAGGGAGAAGCGTCCTTGCGTTTCGACGACGAGCCACTCGCGCGCAGACTCAAGGCTGGTGACTACGTCTTCATCGCGCCGCATCGGCGACACCGGGTCGATTGGACCCGGCCCGACGAGGATACCATCTGGCTTGCCGTTCATTGCGGTTCACCACTGCCGGCGGATTGACCGGCCGGGTACGATCGGCACAGCCAGTGCGGTACGACCAGGCGTGCGGAGTACAACGGCGTTTGCAGTGCATAATGGGCGGCGGTGCCGGATCAGTTCCGTTTCCGCTTTTCCCGCATCCCAACAAGGAGCACAATCCGGTTTTGCCGAACTCCGAAGACAACGATTCGTTGACCCCAAAGCCAAGCGAGAAAAATGGACCCTGATCTGCTTGACCCCGATCTGATCTTCGCCAAGACCACTTCCGGCGAGGAAGCGATGCTGCAACGAACACGGGTCGTGCAGAGAAACACCCGCATGGTCCTGATTCTGGTCGACGGCAACGCCACCGTCGCCGAGTTGTGCGACAAGACGGGCAACGCACAACTCACCGAGAACGCCCTACTGGAACTGGAGAACGACGGTTTCATCGAGCGGCGAATCGAGAAGAACTCGGTATGGCGTCAGGACAGGCATACGGCCAAGCGCAGCAAGGCAGCCCCCCCCCAGCCGGTTTCCGAGTTTTCCACGTACGGAGAAACCGCCGAATCCGTGCCGGTCAAGTCCACCTTGCCGGGCAGCCGGGCCAGACGCGTCATCCCGTTCCCCGGCAATCGCGACAGCAGGCCAACGGTTCCGCCCCCCGACTCGGCAGGCATCGCAACGCCTGCCTTGCCGCCGATGGGTCCGGAATCGCGCACGGCTTTCCCGCCAGGCGGTGAGAGTGCTGCGCTGCTTCCTTCAGAACCCTCGACTGACACCGGCGAGAAGCCGCCATCCCTTCTGGAACGCCTGCAGGCGCTCGTCAGGCGGCGCCCGGCAGCAACGCCGGTCGAGATCAAACCCATACGCCGTAGCGGACGGCGCTGGACGATGACCTGGCCGATGGCCAGCATGCTCGGCGTCACGCTGCTGTGCGTCGTTGTCTTTGTTGCCGCGCTGGTCTTTCCCTATGCCCACTATCTGCCTGCGGTGGAAGCCGCCCTGGCCAAGAGCACGGGTCGGCCGGCCAGCGTGGAAGAAATGCACGTCAGCTTCTACCCCAGGCCTGGCTTGCTGCTGCGCAATGTCCGTCTCGGCGACGAAACCGCCAAGGATGTGGTCCGGGTCAGCGAAATCCGTCTGCAGCCCGAACTCGGCACACTGCTATCGGCCAGACTGATCTTTCGTGAGGCAGAGTTGCGCGGTTTCACGTTGTCGGCAGAGACCATCACAAGTCTGTCGAAGATGCTGGGAACGACGGCGCGCGAGCCGAACGGACCGGGAGTAAGGCATGTCGCAGCCGCGGATGCCGAGATCTCGTTCGCCGGACTGGCGCTGGGCGAAATGCATGGGAACCTTGAGCTCACAGCCGATGGCACCCTGCACGTGCTCTCGCTGCAGTCAACAGACCGCAGCCTGCAGGTGGAACTCAAACCCAGCGCCAGAGGTATCGCGGTTCGTCTGGAGGGAATCGGCTGGCGGCCCTCCGAGCGCTCGCCGTTTTTCTTCAGCTCGCTGAACCTGCAGGGAGACGTCGTCGGCACGGTTTTCACCATCGACACCCTGGAGTTGCGAATCTTCGATGGACTGGTACGTGGAGCGACGATCCTGCACGCTGACCCACAACCCGGCATGGCTGGCGAGATCGCCTTCGATCGGATCAACACCGGAAAACTGGGAGAAGCCCTGGGAATTGGCGGCCAGTTCGAGGGCGATGCGACGGGCAAGCTGCGCTTCGTGGCGACGTCGGAAGCGTGGTCGACCGTGCTCACATCATTGCAGGCCAGTGGCGAGTTCAGCATGCATCGTGGCAGCCTGGGGGGTATCGACCTTCCCGAAGCGGTGCGCCGGGTTTCGACCACCCCCGCGACGCTGGGCGGCCGGACCCGCTTCGAGGACTTGTCTGGCGGCATCGTGCTGACGCCAGGCACCACCCGCTTCTCCCGGCTGGTCCTGAACGCCGGCCTGATGCAGTCCAGCGGTCAGATCGAGGTCAGCCGGGAATTGCAACTGCGCGGCCGGATGGAGGTGCAGATGCGCGGGCGCGCCGACCACACCGCCGTACCGATACTGATCAGCGGCACCCTCAAGTCGCCACTGCTGCAGACCGCTGGCCGCTGACCGCGCTGACCGCCCGCCAGCGGCCAGCGCGCATCCGTGGGGTGCTAGAGAACCGCCGCGATGGCGTCAGCGACATAGTCGATGTTGCGCGTGTTGAGTGCCGCCAGACAGATCCGGCCGGTACTCACCGCGTAGATGCCAAACTCTTCGCGCATTCGGTCGACCTGCCCGCTACTCAAGCCGGTGTAGGAAAACATGCCGCGTTGGCGGACAACAAACGAGAAGTCCTGGCCAGCCCCACGCTCGTTGAGCTTGTCCACCAGGCTCACACGCATGCGGCGAATGCGCGCGCGCATTTCACCCAGCTCGTCTTCCCACATCCGGCGCAATTCCGGGCTCGACAGCACGGCAGCGACGACCGCACCGCCATGGGTCGGTGGGCTCGAGTAGTTGGTCCTGACGATGCGCTTGATCTGCGACAGCACGCGCGCTGCTTCATCGCGGTTGGCGGCGACCACCGACAACGCGCCGACCCGCTCTCCGTACATCGAGAAGGACTTGGAAAATGAACTTGCCACCAGGAACGACAAACCGGAGTCCGCAAACAGCCTGAGCGCCAGTGCATCCTCGCTGATCCCGTCGGCAAAACCCTGGTAGGCGATGTCGATGAAGGCCACCAGATCGCGCGCGCGGATGGCTTCGATCACTTCGCGCCACTGCGCTGCATCAAGATCGGCGCCGGTCGGATTGTGGCAACAGGCATGCAGCACCACGATCGAGCCTGCCGGCAAGCTGTTCAGTCCGGCCTGCATGCCGGAGAAGTCGACGCCACGCGTCGCGGCATCGTAGTAGGGATAGGTCTGCACCGGAAAACCCGCGTACTCGAACAACGCGCGGTGATTCTCCCAGCTCGGATCGCTGAGAAACACCGTGGCGCCGGGCAGCAACCTGCGCAGGAAATCGGCGCCGACCTTGAGCGCCCCGGTGCCACCCAGCGCCTCGAAGGTCACCACCCTGCCTTCTGCAAGCAACGGCGAGTCCTCCCCGAAGAGCATTTTCTGCACGATCTGGTTGTAGGCGGCCAGACCTTCGATCGGCTGATAGCCACGCGACGGCGCGGCTTCCAGGCGAGCCTTCTCGGCCCCCTTGACCGCTGCCAGCAGTGGCACCTTGCCGCTGTCGTCGAAGTACACGCCAACACCGAGATTGACCTTGCTGGCACGGGGATCCGCGTTGAAGGACTCGGTCAGGCCAAGGATTGGGTCGCGTGGGGCCAGTTCCACGGCAGCGAAGAGCGAAGCGGTCATGGGTGTTTCCTAAGTTGGTCAGTGGAATGGTGCCTCTTGTCGAAGCCAGCGAGCTTGGCAACTCATGGCTGAAGCCACCACCCACGAGATCGGCGGAAGATTGTTCCGTTGGCAGTCACCTGCCGCGCAGGACGACCGACCGCCACGAAACAACGTAGAATTCTAGCATGACGAATCATGCACCTTCTCTCGAAAAGCCTGCCTTTGTCACCTTTGAAGGCAGTCCGTTTCGGCTGTACCAGCCGTTCCTGCCGGCCGGCGATCAACCGGCAGCAATCGACAAGCTGGTCGAGGGCCTGCAGGATGGGCTCTCGTTCCAGACCCTGCTCGGCGTCACCGGCTCGGGCAAGACCTACACCATGGCCAACGTCATCGCCCGCACGGGTCGGCCAGCGCTGGTCCTGGCGCCCAACAAGACGCTGGCGGCGCAGCTCTACGCCGAATTCCGGGAGTTTTTCCCCGACAATGCCGTCGAGTATTTCGTTTCCTACTACGACTACTACCAGCCGGAGGCCTACGTTCCGGCACGCGACCTGTTCATCGAGAAGGACTCGTCGATCAACGAGCACATCGAGCAGATGCGCCTTTCGGCGACCAAGAGCCTGCTCGAACGTCGCGATTGCGTGATCGTCGCCACGGTGTCGTGTATCTACGGTCTCGGTGACCGCGAGGAATACCAGAAGATGATCCTCACCATGCGCGTCGGCGACCACCTCGGCCAGCGCGAGGTCATCAAGCGACTCAGCAACATGCAGTACGAGCGTAACGAGACCGACTTTCACCGCGGCACCTTTCGCGTTCGCGGCGACGTCATCGACGTCTTTCCCGCCGAACACGCCGAGCAGGCGATTCGCATTTCGCTGTTCGACGACGAGATCGAGGGGCTGCAGCTTTTCGATCCGCTGACCGGCCACCTCCAGAACCGGCTGCTGCGCTTCACCGTATTCCCATCCTCGCACTACGTCACCCCGCGCGCGACGGTACTGCGTGCGATCGAGGCGATCAAACGGGAACTGACCGAGCGCAGCGCCCTTTTCCACGCCGAAGGTCGCCTCGTCGAAGCGCAACGCATCGAGCAGCGCACCCGCTTCGACCTTGAAATGCTCGACCAGCTCGGCTTCTGCAAGGGTATCGAGAATTATTCCCGGCATCTTTCGGGCCGGCAGGCGGGCGACCCGCCACCCACCCTGATCGACTACCTTGCCGACGACGCCCTGATGTTCATTGACGAGTCGCATGTCTCGGTTTCACAGGTCGGCGGCATGTACAAGGGCGATCGTTCGCGCAAGGAGAATCTGGTCAATTATGGCTTTCGTCTGCCGTCGGCCCTCGACAACCGGCCGCTGAAGTTCGCCGAGTTCGAGGCCCTGATGCGACAGACGATCTTCGTTTCGGCCACCCCCGCCGACTACGAGCAGGCACACCAGGGGCAGGTGGTCGAACAGGTCGTCCGCCCGACCGGGCTGGTCGACCCGGTACTGATCGTCCGCCCAGCCTCGACACAGATCGACGACCTGCTGTCGGAAATCAGACTGCGCGTCGCAAGCGAGGAGCGAGTCCTGGTGACGACGCTGACCAAGCGCATGGCCGAGGATCTGACCGACTACCTCAACGAACACGAAGTCCGGGTACGTTATCTGCATTCCGACATCGACACCGTCGAGCGCGTCGAGATCATCCGCGACCTGCGCCTCGGCAAGTTCGACGTTCTGGTCGGCATCAACCTGTTGCGTGAAGGCCTGGACATTCCGGAGGTTTCGCTGGTGGCGATTCTCGATGCCGACAAGGAAGGTTTCCTGCGCTCCGAGCGTTCGTTGATCCAGACCATCGGCCGCGCCGCGCGACATCTCCACGGCACCGCCATTCTCTATGCCGACCGGGTCACCGGCTCGATGCAACGCGCAATCGCCGAAACCGAGCGCCGACGGCTCAAGCAAATCGCCTTCAACGCCGCGCATGGCATCGTCCCGACAGGCATCAGCAAGCGCATCACCGACATCATCGACGGCGTCTATGAACCGGAGAATGCGCAGCGGGATCTCAAGGTTGCGCAGCAGCAGGCCAACTACCAGGCGATGAGCGAAAAGCAACTCGCCCGCGAACTGCGACGACTGGAAAAGGAAATGCTGGAGTTCGCTCGCAACCTCGAATTCGAGAAGGCCGCCGCGGCGCGTGACGAACTGTTCCGTATCCGCAAGCAAGTGTTCGGCATCAGCGGCGTCGAGCCGCAGGCATTGCCTTCGTAAGCCAGACGGCGGCGCCGGGTACCGCCAGCGACCCCGCAAGCGAAGCCCAAGTCGCGCTACTCCGGGAATCCAAGCAATAACTGTTCGACGATCCAGCGCACCTCAGCCTCGCTGAGAAATCGATGCCACGGCGGCATCGGTGTACCGGGCCGCCCGCTGTAGATCGTCGCGACCAGCGAATCGACCGGCTTGTCGCGCAGGGCTTCAGGTCGCAGTGACGGGCCAAGACCGCCTTGCAGCGTCATCCCGTGGCACGAACCGCAATCCTGGCGAACCAGGTGAACCAGTTGCTGCCGGCGTTCGGCGCTCGGCGCCGGCACCGTACTCTCCGCCATCACCACTGGTGCGGACAGTAGAAGGGCAAGTGCAAGGGCAAGACGAAATGGCATGCTTCGTCAATCGGCAAGAGTGCTGCGGCGACAACAGGAGGCAACCAACGATCCGTTGGAACGGCAGACCGCAGTCTGGTCATTCTAGCCGAAGACCTCGGTCAGACGGGCCTTTGAGGCGACCGCGGTGGTACAGAGAGCGACCTTCAAGCGTACGCTGGTTCAGGGCAGTGAAAGAATCCAGCGCACCAGGGTGCGGATGTTATCGAGCCCGGCGCGCTTGTTGGCCGACATGTAGTCGTTACCCCAGGCGCCACCGCCACCATCATGAACCTTGCTCACCAGGGCATCCTCGACCTCCGGCCGGCTACGATAACGTTTGGCGACATCGCGCCAGGCGGGCCCGCGGACGGTTTCATCGACGTCATGGCAGGTCAGGCAGCGACTCCTGTCGGCAAGGTCGAGCATCGCCGGATCGACGGGTGGCGGTGCGGCGATCGCCAGCGGCGAGGCAATGGTCACGACCATGAACAGACCCTGTGGCTTCATCTTGCCATCCTTTATAGAGATATACAGATGCGGACCCTCTACGACCAGCGCAAAAACGGGGAGCAGAGGCTCCCCGTATGGCCACAGAAGATGGTCGGCGATCAGTAGATATCGTGCATCGTGTTATAGACGTTGAACTTGCCGGTCGGCGTTACCAGACGCGGATCCTTGATCACCGTCTTGACCTTGCGAGCCTTGTCATCGACGACGACGATCGCCGATGGTTCGGTCTTGTTGCCGGTCCACACGGAAAACCAGATCTCGTCGCCTTTCTCGTTGTACTCGCCATGCACTACGCGCTGCACGCCCTTGGTCTTGCCGAGATCGGCGGCCGCAGCGAGGTCGAGCACTTCAGGCTTGGGATCGGGATTGCCAAGGTCCGCGATGCGATAAACGGTTACCGAACCGGCCAGTTTGGGATCGGGATTGAGCGGCGCATCGGCCCACAGGTTTTCGGACTTCGGATGCGTCTTCACGAACAAGGAGTTGGCACCGTGATTCCTGAGTTCCTGAACGACCTTCCAGGCGTTCTGCGGGTTACCTGCCGGATCGGTCCCGATGATGCTGATCACGTCCGCACCCAGGTGCGATGTCGCCCATACGGGACCAAATTTGGGATGTTTGAAATTGGCGCCACGACCTGGATGGGGAATCTTTGCGGTATCAACCAGAGCAGCCAGTTTGCCTTCCTGGGTATCCACCACCGCCACCTTGTTGGAAGCGTTGGCGGCGACCAGAAAGTAGCGCTTGCTCGAATCCCAGCCGCCGTCATGCAGGAACTTGGCGGAGTTGATCGTCGTTTCCTTCAGATTGGCGAGATCCGAGTAGTTGACCAGGCGGATCATGCCCGTTTCCTTGATGTTGATCACCCACTCGGGCTTGCTCTCGGAAGCCACGATCGAGGCCACACGCGGTTCTGGATGGTAGTTGCCGTCAACCGTATTGCCGCGCGTCGAAACGTTCTTCAGTGGTTCGAGGGTCAGACCATCGAGAATCGTGTACTGCGGTGGCCAGTAGGAACCGACCACGGCATACTTGTCTTCATAACCCTTGAACTTCGTTGTTTCGATCGAACGTGCCTCAAAGCCGGCTTTCAGCGTGGCAACCGTCGTCGGCACTTCGCTCCAGAGGTCGATGAGGTCGTAGCGGCCGTCACGACCAATGACATGCAGGTAGCGTCCGGAGGTCGACATGCGCGAGATATGGACGGCATAGCCGGTCTTGATGATCGCCCAGATGGTCTTCTTGTCGCCGTCGATCAACGCCACCTCGCCGGAATCGCGCAGCGTCACCGCGAAGACGTTGGCCAGGTTGACCTTGTTCATCTGCCTGGTTGGACGCTTGTCCACCGGGATCAGCAGCTTCCAGCTTCCCTTGATGTCCGCCAGGCTCCACTTCGGGCGGGGCTTCGGCCGGCATCTGGACATAGGCCGCCATGTTGGCGATCTCCTTCTTGGTCAGAATGTCGTCGAAGTTGGGCATGCCGCCTTCAGTGCCGTAGGACATGATCTTTTCGAGACGCGAAGTGCCGAGCTTGCTGGTATTGGCCGGCTCGAGGTTCTTGCCGGTAGCACCCTTTCGCAACATGCCATGACATCCTGCGCAACGTTCGAAATAGGTCTTGCCCGATGCCGCCTTGTCCTCCGCCGACAAGGTCGGCGCCGCGGTCACTCCGCCAGTTGCCGGCACTGGTGCAGCGGTCTTCTCGGCCGTCGCCGCAAAAGCCACACTCATCGCGAACGGCAGTGCCGCCAGCATCACTACCCCACGAATTCCCTTCTGCATGCCTTGCTCCCTCTCTTCTTGAAATTGCTCGACTATTGCCCGCGCGCGGACCCCTTCCAGACATCGCTCAGGATGGCATGCCTGTACGGTTCGATTCCTTGACCTTCGTCAAATATTGCGAACCGACGCGGCAATGCCCGAAAGAGTCTCCACGCGGGTTGAAATGTGCCTGCCGGGGCGCTTATGCTTGCACCTCAGATTCAGAGATGGGAAAACAGGTATGACTCAAAAGCCCACATCACCACTAGTCGGAACCGTCTACATCGTCGGCAGCGGCCCGGGTGACCTCGACCTGCTGACGCTACGCGCCGCCCGTCTTATTGGCGAGGCCGATGCCATTGTCTACGACCATCTGATTGCCGAAGGCGTACTCGGACTGGCTCGGCCGGAAGCCGAGAAGATCTACGCCGGCAAGGAAAGCTCGAAGCACAGCGTGCCGCAGCACGAACTCAACCGGTTACTCGTGAGTCTTGCGCGCGCGGGCCGGAATGTCGTTCGCCTCAAGGGCGGCGACCCCTTCGTCTTCGGACGCGGTGGCGAGGAGATCGAAACCCTGGTCGACTCGGGAATTCCCTTCGAGGTGGTTCCGGGAGTCACGTCCGCAGTCGGCTGCGCCGCCTACGCCGGCATTCCGCTGACACATCGCGAGCACGCACAGGCTGTCGCCTTCGCTACCGGACACCTCAAGGACGGAACAATCAACCTCGACTGGCCTTCGCTGGCTCGGCCGCGATTGACCGTCGTGTTCTACATGGGCGTCGGCACCCTTGCCGAGATCTGCCGCCAGATGATCGCGCACGGCCTGCCACCCGATCACCCCGCGGCGGTGGTGCAAAACGGCACGACCCAGCGGCAGCGGGTGTTGACCGCCGATCTCGCGACCCTGCCCGGGAAAGTCGCAGCAGCCGGCGTCACGGCGCCGGCACTGATCATTGTCGGTACGGTAGTGCTCCTGCACCGGAAGCTCGCCTGGTTTAGCCCGCGGCTGCCCGACGGACCCGACTGAATTCCGCTTCTACAGGAGCACAGCCAACGCCAGCAGGACGCCAAAAAGGAACTGCAGGCGAGCAGTTGCAACCAGCAACTGGTTGAAGGCTGGCCCCGGCGCCGCCTGTCGGAAACGTTCGGTCAACCGCAGTACGGGCGGCAGCGTCAGCAGCGGCAAGACCAGCCAGACGCCTCGCTCGATGAGCAGCGCGAGGCAGGGCAACAGCACAAACGGGAGCAGCAGTTCGCCGCAGTAGACCCACCCTGCAGCGCGCCGGCCAAGCACGACGGCCAGTGTCCGCCTGCCTGCCCGGCGATCGGTATCGAGATCACGGGTGTTGTTCACCGTGATCACCGCAGCCGCGAACAGCCCGACCATTGCTCCGGCGAGGAGCGCAGCCGGGCTGATCGACAGGGTCTGCAGATAATAGCTGCCACCGACCGCCACCAGGCCGAAGAACAACAGCACGAACACCTCCCCGAGCGGCGTATAGCCGATCGGCCGCGGCCCGCCGGTGTAGGCCCAGCCGGCAAGCAGCGAAGCCAGACCGATCAGGACAATCGGCCAGCCACCGTGGTAGGCAAGGTAGACCCCGAAGTTGAAGGCCAAAGCAAAGGCGATCCACGCCCCCCGCCGCACGGCAGCGGCCGGCAGCCAACCCATCGCCGTGGCACGCGGCGGTCCCAGACGCTCCGGCGTATCGATTCCACGCTCGAAGTCGGCCACATCGTTGTGCAGATTGGTCCCGATCTGGATCAGCAGTGCCACCAGCAGGGCGAGGAGCGCCAGCCACCAGTGCAGGACGCCTTGCTGCGACCACGCCAGGGCGTGCCCCAGAATTACCGGGACCAGCGAGACTGTCAGGGTCTGCGGGCGCACCGCGAGCCACCAGGCGCCCATCAGCGAGGGCCGTACGGCAATCAAGTCGACACAACGTGCAGCAGCACGCCGACCCGGCAACTGCTCGCCTGGCCGAACCAGGCCTTGCGCAGGCGGTGTGATATAATCCGGCGCTTTGCAGACACGTGCCGTCACTGTCATGGTGCCGAGAGGGGGAATCGAACCCCCACGATGTTTCCACCGGCGGATTTTGAGTCCGCTGCGTCTACCGATTCCGCCATCTCGGCTTGGGATCACGGAGAGTGAGCCCGAAGAGGTAGCGATTATCGCCGATTCTCCCGCAGGCGACAAGCGCACCGATCAACATTCCTGGATTCCCTGGACGGCCCCCTCCGGACCTTGTGCCTTCCTTCGCTGACCACTCTTCGCATGCTCACGCTCGACGACTTCGACTTCGATCTACCCGGCGAACTGATCGCCCAGCACCCGACCAACGAACGCACCGGCAGCCGCCTGCTGCAACTCACGGACGGCGCCCTGCATGACCGCCGCTTCGGCGATCTGGCGGAACTGATCGAAGCCGGCGATCTTTTGGTCTTCAACGACACGCGCGTCATCCGGGCGCGCCTTTTGGGGCGCAAGGACAGCGGTGGGCAAATCGAGGTGCTGATCGAGCGCATCGTCGATGCCCGCTCCGCTCTGGCTCAAATCCGCGCCAGCAAATCGCCGAAACCTGGCAGCCGGATGGTCCTTGAAGAGACGATCCCATTGATCGTGCGCGGACGCAGCGGCCAGCAAGACGAATTTTTCGAGCTGGAACTGGCCGGCGCCGGCAACCTGTGGGACTTGATCGATCGATACGGCCGCCTGCCGCTGCCTCCGTACATCAACCACGCCGCCGGCAGGGACGACGAGGCCCGTTATCAGACCGTCTTTGCCCGCCAGCCCGGCGCGGTCGCCGCGCCCACCGCCGGCCTGCATTTCGACGAGGCGCTGCTCGCGAAACTCTCCGCAGGCGGCGTTGACATCGCCTGGCTGACGCTGCACGTCGGTGCCGGAACCTTTCAGCCGGTGCGCGTGCAGCAACTCGCCGAGCACCGGATGCACGCCGAGCGCTTCGAGATCCCGCCCGCCACCATTGCCGCCATCGCCCGCACGCAGGCGCGCGGCGGCCGGGTCGTCGCCGTCGGGACGACCTGCCTGCGTGCGCTGGAAGCGGCGGCGCAGCATGGCGAGTTGCAGCCGGGCCCGGCCGAGACCGACATCTTCATCACGCCGGGCTACGAGTTTCGTGTCGTCGACCGCCTGGTCACCAACTTCCACCTGCCAAAATCCACGCTACTGATGCTGGTTTCGGCTTTCGCCGGTATCGACACCATCCGCGGCGCCTATCGGCACGCAATCAGCCAGCGCTATCGCTTCTTCAGTTACGGCGACGCGATGCTGCTGACCCGCGAGCCAGGTTCCGCGCCCACCACTTCCTGACACGGACCGTCCATGCCTTCGACGCCCTTCAACGCCGACGCCATCGAAAACCTCGATACGCACGGCCTGACCGCCGACACACACAAGGTCGCACTGGTCAGCGCGCTGGCCTGGAGCTACCGCACACCCGCGGATCTGCACCGCCTGCTCGGTCTGTGCGCCCTGAAAACCACTGCCCGCAAGACCTTCACCGCCGGCGACGTCAAACTGGCGATCAACCAACTGCGCGAGAAGGGCCTGCTGAACAGCGATCAACAACGTGGAACGGGCGTCCAGCTCGTCGATGTGCTGCGTTTGACGCTATACCGCGATCTGCTGCAGACGCAACCGGGATCGGCACTGCTGCAGGCGGTCGCCGCACTCGACTATCTCGACTCCTCGCGATTACCCTTCTACTGGCCAAGCAACAATCTGCCGACGGCCATCGCCTATCTCCGCGCCAAAGCCTTCTCGGGGGCACCGTACGAAGAGCTGCAGCGTCTCCGCAGCATTCTTGCGCGTTCGTTCGACTGGCACAGCGTCCTCACCCAGGCAGTCCTGCTGCCATTCGACGGTCCCAGTTTCGAATTCCTCGACCCGGGCTGTCGCACCATCGTGACGCAAGAGGCCATTGCTCACGTCTGCGTGTTCTGGCTGCCGGAATACGAACCGCTAGCCGAATGGGCCTACCAGCAATTCACCAAGGATCCCGCCGGAGTCAGCAAGCAAATGCGTTGCGCACTCGCCGAGCTCGCCTTGTGGCGCGCCGACGGCGTTCGGCTCGAAGCGCTGCTGGCGGATCTCGATGACGGCATGAGCGCCAGCCTGCGCGCCGTCATGCTGGTCATCGACGGCGAGTGGGCGGCCGGGCAAGCCGCTTTCGAAGCGGCGTTCAAGCTGCGCAAAAGCGAAATCGGCGGCACCAAGCGATTTCTGCCCGACCGACTCGCCTGGCTCTATCCGCTATCGCTGCTCGCCCAGAAGACGCCGAAGCACTTCGATCTGGCGCGCAGATTCTGCCTCGGCGAATCCGGTAGCCGCAACCCCAGCCCCTATTTCGAGTGGGGACGCTGGGTTCATGCCATCGACGCTCGCCTCGGCCGCGTGCAGGTCGCCGTCGACGCCTTCCGGCCCCGGCGCGACGAATTGCAGCGGCCACAGCTCGACGCGCTATGGGCCATATTGCTTTCGGCCTGGCTGGGCAGCGAGGCCATCTCCCATGCCGACGATCAAGGGCCGGCCGTCGCCTGGGGCGACAGCATCGCCGAACTGCGCAGGCGACTGCAGGCCTGTCGGCTGCCGGCACTGCTCCACCTGCTGGCTGGCGCCGAAGGCGTGCTGCATGGCCGGCCGCCGCCGAGCCGTTTCTTCATCGCCGGCGCCGATCAGAAATGGCGAGAGGTGCTCAGCGCGCTGCAGGCACTCGGCGAGCAACCGAGTGGCGAAAGCAACGGTCAATCGACACGTCTGCTCTGGGAACTGGCGATCGGCAGCGACGGCGAACCGCTCGACATTTGCCCGCTCGAACAGAAGCGAACCCAGCGCGGCTGGGGCAAGCCGCGCACCGTGAGCCTGACGAGAATCGCCGGCAACCAGCAACTCGCACCGCACGACGCCAAAGTAGCGCGCGCCCTGCGCCCGCTACGCGGCTACAGCAACCGTTACCACCTTGATCTCGCGGCAGCCCTCGTCGCTCTGGTCGGCCACCCCGGCATCGTTCTCGCTGAAGCGCCGGAGCAATTGATCGAGCTGACCGAAAGCAACCCGGAACTCGAACTGCTTCGGCAGGGGGAGCACTTCGTGATGCGCGTCGAGCCACCGCTGCGTACCGCCGCGCGAGCGCGACGACCATGACAGCATGGACGCCGATTGGCGCCGCGAGGCCGCCACACTACGCACCATGACGCTCATCAAGGACGCCCCGCAACGGCTGCGACTGGTGCGCTTCTCCGCAGCACAGCAGCAGGCCGCCCAGCTCGTTTCGGGACGCTTTGCCGTTCCCGCCGACGAGCCCGGAATCCAGGCCGAGATCGACAAGGCCCTGCAGGCGCTGGCCGGGCATTTCCAGGTGCATGCCGACGCCGCACAGGCGGCCCGCGAGGTCGGCAGTGATTCGCGCCTGCGCGCCGAACTGTCACCGGTCGGCGACCATCTCATGCTCCGTCTCGTCGTCGCACCGCTGGGATCCGATGGCCCCCGGCTGCCACCGGCAAGCGGCCGGTTGCGGCTGATGGTCATGCTGCAAGGCGAATCGGTCGGCACTCAACGCGACCTCAACGCCGAGCGCCGGCATCTCGAAACGGTGCTCGACGCCCTGCCCTGTCTCGATGGTAGCGAAGGCCTCAGCGAATGGCTGATCGAAGACCCCGAGGAGGCTCTCGGCCTGGTCGAAACGCTGCCGACCCTGGCTGCGGTGGCCGCCGTCGAATGGCCCAAGGGCAAGAGCGTGCGCGTGCTTACCATCGATTCGCGGCAACTCGGGGTGACGGTCAAGCGCGAGCGCGACTGGTTTCACCTCTCCGGGCAGGCCAGTTTCGACGAAGGCCTGGTCGTACAACTCGAAACGCTGCTCTCGGCGGCACGCGACAAGTCACGCTTCGTGCCGATGGGGAACGGCGTCTACGCGGCATTGACCCGTTCGCTGAAACAGAAACTCAGCGACCTGGCCGCCGTGCTCGAACCCGAGAAGGGTGGCGGCAAGGCACCGACCATTGCCGCAGCCTGGCTCGACGAGGTTCTCGACGGCACCGAGCTCAGCGCCAGCCGCGATTTCCGCCAGGCCATCGAGCGCCTGCGCAAAGCCCAGGCCACCGAGCCGAAGCTGCCGACGCTGTTGCAGGCCAACCTGCGGCCGTATCAGGAAGACGGCTATCAATGGGCGGTGCGTCTGGCCATCGCCGGGATGGGCGGCTGCCTGGCCGACGACATGGGCCTGGGCAAGACGCTGCAGGCCCTCGGCGTCCTGCTCGAACGCGCCGCCGGCGGCGCGGCCCTGGTCATTGCCCCGACCTCGGTCTGCGGCAACTGGCTCGCCGAGACGCAGCGCTTCGCACCGACACTCAACGCCCGCCTCTACGCCGAAGCGAGCGACAGCGAACGCGAAGAACTGGTCGCCGATGTCGGGCCGCAGGATCTCCTGATCGTTTCCTATACGCTACTGCAACTGGCGCAGGAGCGCTTCGCCGGCCGTACCTGGCACACCCTCATCGTCGATGAAGCGCAGGCGATCAAGAACGCCGCCGCCAAGCGCTCGCAGGCCGTGTTCGAACTCGCCGCCGATTTTCGTCTGGCGCTGACCGGGACGCCGGTGGAAAACCGGCTTGGCGACCTGTGGTCGATCATGCGCTTTGCCAATCCGGGCTTGCTGGGCACCATCAATCGCTTCAACGAACGCTTCGCCGGGCCCATCGAGCGTAGCCGCGACCGCGAGGCGCAACACGTCCTCAAGCGCCTGATCGGTCCCTTCGTACTGCGACGGACCAAGGCGGAAGTGTTGCAGGAACTGCCGCCGCGCACCGAACTGATCCTGACGGTCGCGCCGGAAGCTGCCGAAGCCGCGCACTATGAAGCCCTGCGCCGCGAAGCCGCGCGCGCAATCGACGCCACACTGGAGAGTACGCCTGAAGCGCAGGCGCACTTCAACATCCTCGCGCAACTGACGCGACTGCGCCGCGCCGCTTGCGACCCGCGTCTGTGCAGTCCGCAATTCGCCATCGCCGGCGCCAAGGTGCAGGCCTTTGCCGATCTCGCGGGCGAACTGATCGCCAACGGCCACAAGGCGCTGGTGTTCAGTCAGTTTGTCGACTTCCTGAAAGTCCTGCGCGAACCCCTTGACGCGGCAGGCGTCCGTTACCAGTACCTGGACGGCGCCACGCCCGCCGCCGAGCGCAGCCGCCGCGTCGCGGCGTTCCAGGGCGGCGACGGCGACCTCTTTCTGATCAGCCTAAAAGCCGGTGGTTTTGGCCTCAACCTGACCGCTGCCGACTATGTGGTCATCACCGACCCGTGGTGGAACCCGGCCGCCGAAGACCAGGCCATGGGCCGCGCACACCGCATCGGGCAATTGCGGCCGGTCACCGTATATCGCCTGGTCACCAAGGGCACTGTCGAGGAACGCATCGTCGGCCTGCACCACGAAAAGCGGGCGCTCGCGGAAAGCATCCTCGCCGAAGGCGAAGCCAGTGCCCTGCCTTCGACCGAGGATCTTGTCGCCCTGATCCGCGGGTAACGGGTGCACCGTGAAGGGGCGACGCTGAGGTCTGCTCTTTACTCAGGGTCTTTGCAGCGGGCGCGCCATTCAAGTGGTGCCTGATCGCGTGCTGCGGCTCGTCGCTGCCCGGCCTGTCGCACGCAGGTCTGTGCCTGGCGGACAAGCAACTCGTATAAGAGGTACTGCTACATCCCGCGGATGGGGATCACCGAGTCACATAGCGGTGAAATGTCGACTCGGTGCCCGTGCAACCCCCGAGATCAACTCCGGCGACGGCGCGCGCAGGCCAGCCCGGTCAGGCCGAGACCCAGCAGTGCCAGTGAGGCAGGCTCGGGTGCCGAGGAGTGTCCGTCAAAGCTGATTTCGCTGACGAAGGTCCAGCCACCGAACGCCTGGTCGAACTCGATGGTGTGGCTGTTGCCGAGCAGACCCAAACCGGTGAAGCTGACCGAGCCGACGGAGCCGATCGCTGGCGGGGTAAATACCAGGCTGAGGCCGTCGATCAGGATTGCCGCCGGGGAGTAGACACCACCGGCATAGGTGTTGTCCAGCTGGATGGTAACCGTGTCAATCACCGGCGCGCCGGCGAAATTGAAGGTGATCACCGGGTTCAGCGTATACCCCGCATACCATCCCACATATTCGCCCGTCCCGGCAGCGTTCGAGACCAGATACCAGGGACTGCTGGAAATGAAACCGTCGGTCAGCTTACCGAGCCCGCCCGAAAGCGCTGCACCGTCGGTCGTGGTACTGCCCGAGCCCGTGTAACTCCTGTCCCAGTAGTTGTAGCTGCCGCCATGCGCCTGGCCGTCGCCGTTCGGCATCGCATAGCTGGTCGGACTGACGCTTGCGGCGAGCACCGGTGTCGCGTGTAGCACGAGTACGCTTGCCGCAGCCACTGCCGCAAACGCGGAAAATTTTGCCGAGATCTTTTTCATGGGAGTCCTTTCAGGGTCATCGGGAGTTCCGGGGGGCGATCGTTGCGCGGAACTCGCTCAACCCCTGAACTTTAAATACCATCAACCAGCCTATGGGCAAACTAAAGCAAAGTACGTGCCATGTAAGGATCTGTATTATAAAATATCTTTTATATTAATGTTTAAGTGAACAACTTGTCATGCGACGGCTGACCATGGCGGGCTGTCGTTCAAGCGCACTGTAAGAAATTCCGACGGCTACGGGCCAACATTTCCGGGCGGTGCGCACGTGGCGGTGCTGGCGACGCTGCTTCAGTTCGACACTGGCCTGATCGATCAACGCACGATCGAATTGCAACCTGAACAACCTGGCGCAACCCCACCTGTCGGAAAGACAATCGCCTTCAAGATTTCGACCGAACCGGAGTCTCCAGCCTCCGACCTTGGGTATACTGTCTCGCCTATTCCCTGGGAACGACGAGCCCACCGCGGCACGCCATCCCCCCCGGTGATGGCAGACAAGCGCACATGCCGAAGACCAGGCAGACGACTCGAACCGGTCATCTCCTCTTGGCATTCCACCACTCACCCGTCTTGGTTTTCAGTCATGGCCATAACGCGCTGCAACAAGTGCGCCCACCTGCAGGAACAGCCCGACGACCAGCTCGGCATCACGGTCGCCTGCCCCCGCTGCGGCAATCCGACTCCGGTTTACAGCACTCTGTTCTTTGTTGGCAAGCTGCTCGAAAAGTATTTCTCTGCCCAGCGCGAGATTCTCCGCCTGCAAGCACAAACCATGGCCGGCAACCCACAATCACCAGGCGCACAGCCGCAGGCGCTGGACGCAATCCATCTCTCCAATACCGACCACCTCGCTTGTGAACAGCAGCACGAGCCCATCGTCGACTGGTTCGGCCGCAAGCAGATCAAGGTCCAGGCCAATCTCCGCGGGGTCGATACCACAGGCTTTTTCGACGAAGTGGCGATGCTCATCGGCGCCAACCTGCCGGTCTTGAAAGAGGTACTCGAACGCATCCGCTGGGCGCAGCAGAAGGCCTATACAAGCACGACGATCGCCTTCGACAAGAAATCGCCGGAGGATGTGCAGGCCATTGCCAGCTTCTGCCAGCAACTCTACGATTTCTCTTTTGTGGCCAAGTACCTGCCCAACCGGCAGAAAAACAATGTCCTGCTGGCCCTGCAAACGGCCCCGACCATTCGCGATTTCTTCAACGGCGAATGGCTGGAATGGTTTGCCCTGATGACTTGCCTGGAATACGGCAAGGAACGCCAGAAACGCTTCTCCTGTGCGCGCAACCTGAGTATCACGCTGACCAACAACGAATCCCATGAACTCGATGTCTTCATGCTGATCGATGGCCAGATACCCGTCTGCATCGAGTGCAAGACCGGTGAATTCCGTCATGACATTGACAAATATCTCAACATGCGCAAGCGCCTTGGCGTCAGCGGAAAGAACGTGGTGATGTGCGTCGCCGGCCTCAGCGACGAACACGCCAAGGGACTGACCGCGATGTACGACCTGACTTTCGTCAACGAACGGGATCTGTCAACCCACTTGACGCGCCTGTACTGACGCCCACCACGAATGGCACTCCACAGCACGAACCATTTGCGCGGCAATCGGTGGGCTGCTGCGCTGCCGACCAGATTTGGCAGGTCGGCTGGTGGCGGAATCAGTTCACCGGACTTGATCAGGCACAAAAAAAACCCCGGACGCGCCGGGGTCTGGTTGGTGCCTGGTGCCGCACTAAAGTGTCAGCGTTTGTTTTTCCGTTTGGCCGATGCCAGACCGAGCAAGCCCAGTCCGAAGAGCGCCAGCGTTGCGGGTTCGGGTACGCTGGATACCGTATTGGTAAACGAGAAGCTCAGGTCGTTGAAATCGAAAGGCCCGTTGAAGAGGTCTTCAAAGCTGACCAGAGTCGTATTGGGCTCCCAGTTCGCCTGCACACGCGCATGCGCATGGCTGTCCGGGTTGCGGCTGGCGGCGCCGGTGAAGAAGTCATCGTCCGTGTTATTGACATGCAGGCGAAACTCCAGCTCGGTGCCAGGGGCAAAAGCGCCGAGGTTTACGGTGCTGCCTACCGCCGAGGAGTGATTGTTGAAGATAAACACGTCATTGGACAGATTGCCGTCATCACCCGGTTTGCCGGCAGCGCCATCCCACATCAGATACAGGTCGTTGCTGAAGGAAGCGGAATTGCCCTGATAGGTAGCGACGATGTCACTGGTCCCGCCCACCAGAACAGAGGCCCCTTCGCCGGAACTGGCAATCGGAAAAGCATTTGCGACGGTGGCAAACGTGGCGACGGCCACAGACCCCAGCGTCAGGGCCAAAGTACGCAGTGCGGTCATTTGCATATCTCCTTATTTGTGTCGGGCATTTCGAACCCACGGACAGGCGTGTTCGACAAGAGTTGGTCTTTGGGAATAATCATGTGCAGACTTGAACACGACATGTCCTGTAACAGAAGCACGGTTATTGCCCCGCTACACAAACAAAAGCAAACTTCACGCCAGAGTTTGAAAGCATGATGGGAAGATGTTTTATATCCGATTGTTATGCAACCCATGCCGGAGCCAGCACGTGACCGCCGGGTTCGATATGCGGTGCATCTGTAAGAAAAGTCGACAGGAATCGAGCAAGGCTGTGCCGCTGTGCCGACTTATGCCGGGAGGGTGCTGCGGCAGGTCAACCGACGCTTTTGCATCCAATTTCCTCAGACGGCCTACTGCAAGTGGACGGAAAGCGTCGTACCCGCATCACCGATCCGGCAGACTCATCCACTGAACTGCCGAGTCAGGGCGGCAGCGCTCGCCGCGAGTTGCTCAAGGTTCGGAACCTGGCCGTCCGGCGTGACGCGATCGACCACTTCCGGCAACAGTTGCGACAGTCCCTCGGATGCCTCGGCTTCGCTCACTCCCGCCTGCTGCGCGACCTGCGCCAGCGCTTCGCCGCCGAACACTTGCGCGATGGCGGCGGGCGAGATCGGCAGGTTCTGACCGCCCCCCACCCATGAACTCACCTGCTCGCCGAAGCCGGCACGCTGGAACTGTTCCAGCAGACTGCCCAATCCTCCCGCACCACCCGCGCCACCGGCGAGCACGCCACCCAGGACCGCACCCACACCACCGCCCCCGGAGTTGCCACCGGCACCACCAAGCAGCCCCCCGAGAACATCGCCAAGCCCACCACCCTGACCACCATGCCCACCCAGAACGCCACCGAGCAGGTCACCTAGGCCACCGCCACCGGCAGCCGTTCCTCCCTGTCGATTCATCAGCATTCCCAGCAGCACCGGCAGCAACGCCATCAGCACACGGTTGCCACCGCCCACCCCACTCACAACTGGCGACGGCTGCCCGGTGTCCGTCGAATTTCCCAAAACCTCACCCAAGATGCCATCCAGCAGACCCATGCCACGCTCCTTTATCGTCGTCCGTTAAACTGCTTGGTGCCCGCACCGCTCCGCGTCGCATTGGCGCGGCAAGACTGCGACCACCTGCTCCAATCATGCACACTCACAATGATGACAGGCCGCAATCAGAAATCAACCTTGCCGCTCTCCCAGACCGCGTGTCAACAACACGCACTTCGGACAACAGGCCCGCGACCGCTCCCGTCTACGAACCGCTGGCAGCGAAACGGGCGACGATGGCGTTGTGGCGGACCGGCCAGTCGCGCAACGCCACATCGCCACCGCCAAACACGGCTTCGATGAAAGCCGCCGAGAGTTCCCTGGTCGCCGCCTTCACCTGCGGGTTCAGCGCGACTCCACCAGTGCCGGAGCGATCGGTGAACATGCTGTGCGAGCCACCCGCGAACACGGCCAGGATCTTGCGCCCGCCGGACATCGCCTCATAGACGGCGATACGATCTTCCGCGCCAGAGTAGTAGCCGGGAAGGCGAATGATGTCCTCGGTGGCGGTGATGTGCAGCGTCGGCACCGGAATGTCGGCGAGTATTCTCGCCGTATCGGTTTCGCCGTAGAACGGTGGCGACGATAACAGGATCGCGGCCCCTAGTCGTCGGTCGACAAGGTCGAGGACGCCGCCGTTGCGCTCGACGCGTGCGCCAACCGCCAGCATGACGGTATTGGCGCCGTAGGAATGGCCGGCGGCGACGATGCGTGCGGGGTCGATTCTCTGTCCCACTTCCGGAAGGTCGAGAACCTGGTCGAGCGCGAAACGAAGATCATGCACCCTGGCGATGGCTTCGTCGGCCTGGGCAGCGCCGTGCAGGCGCGCCACCAGATTGAAGACATTGCCGGACCACAGCGAGCGGTCGCTGCCGACATGCTGCACGTGCAGGCTGGCATAACCGCGGCTGGCCCAATAGCCTCCAAGATAGCTGTAGCCGCGCCGCGAGCCGCCGATGCCGTGTGAAAAGACGACCAGTGGCTGCACCCGCGTGCCTGCCGGCTGGGCGGGGAGATACAGTCGCACTGGTACGGCACGGTTGCGTCTGGTGTCGAACCAGTCGTAATCCTGGGTAACGACCGCCGCGAGGCCGACGTCGAGCGCCGCGCCCGTCGCCGCCGTAACGACAGGCACAGGATGCGGCGCATCCACCACCTCCTGCGCGGCGAGACGGGCGGAAGCGAGAGAGACCACCGCAAGCGCCGCCCCAATGGCAACGGCGGTTCGCAACGAATGGCGCCAGGAGAGAGTACTCATGGATTCGATGATACCTGAGGGATGACGTGATCGAGCCAATTGATGATTGAAGCGTGGATCGCGCCGAACGCGGGAAGCATGTTGACCATCACGTCAACCCGAAGGTTCGGGTTGAGCACCCTTCGGCGCGAAGACCAGTGGTCGCGCTGCTGGCAAGCCTCGCGGGAAATGTCGAGATCGGAGTCAGGCGCCGGGGGTGGCTGCAGCATAATGCCGGAAAAATGCCTGTTATGGGCAAAGCGGTGAGATGCAGGGGAACCGGGAAGACGAATGGTACAGGTTCTTCAAAAAATACTGCGGAAAGCTATACTGCAAAACCAGTGCAGTGGGGTGTAGATGCGCATCGCTGATCCTCTCCAGTTTCGAGAAATTTCTCATTTCTTCAACAAATCAATGCGTTTCATTACATATGCGGAAACAACAAGAGGTAAAGGAAACCTCAGGATCGGCCCACACGCCAATGATGCAACAGTACCTGCGCATCAAGGCCGAGCATCCGGGCATCCTGTTGTTTTACCGGATGGGCGATTTCTACGAGCTGTTCTTCGAAGACGCGGAGAAAGCGGCGCGGTTGTTGGACATCACCTTGACGACGCGCGGCCAGTCGGCCGGGCAACCGATCAAGATGGCCGGCGTGCCCTACCACGCCGTCGAACAGTATCTGGCCAAGCTGGTCAGGCTCGGAGAATCGGTCGTTATCTGCGAGCAGGTCGGCGACCCGGCAACCAGCAAGGGGCCGGTTGAACGTGCCGTTGCACGTATCGTCACTCCCGGCACGCTGACCGACGCGGCGCTGCTCGACGAAAAACGCAACACCCTGCTGCTCGCGGTATACACCACCAGGCAACTGGCCGGCCTGGCCTGGATCAATCTGGCCAGCGGCGAGTTCCGGGTCTGCGAAGTCGCGCCGGGGCGGCTGGCCTCGACTCTCGAACGCATCCGTCCGGCCGAAATCATTGCCCCGGAGGGTCTGGCACTCGGTTTCACCGCTGAGGTTGCGCTGACCCGTCAGCCCGACTGGCATTTCGACGTTGAAGCGGCGGGGCGCGAACTGCGTGCGCACTTCGCGACCACTTCGCTGGCCGGCTTCGGCGCCGACGGGCTGCGACCGGCGATCGCTGCTGCCGGGGCACTGCTGCGCTACGCCAGGGCGACCCAGACGCGCGCCCTGCCGCATCTGCGCGCGCTGATCGTCGAACGCGACGCCACATTCCTCGGGCTCGACATGGCGACGCGGCGCAACCTTGAACTCACCGAAACCTTACGGGGCCAGGCCGCGCCGACGCTGTACAGCCTGCTCGACAACTGCATCACTTCCATGGGCTCGCGGCTGCTGCGGCACGCTCTGCACCATCCGCTGCGCGACCCGGCGATCCCTGCCGCCCGGCACGCGGCGGTTGCCATGCTCCTGGACGACGGTGGCCGCACGCTGCGTGATTTGCGCCAGGCCATGCGCGGCTTTGCCGATATCGAACGTATTGCCGGGCGCATTGCGCTCTACAGCGCCCGCCCGCGCGACCTTTCGAGCCTGCGCGACAGCCTGCAGCGGCTGCCCGAACTGCGCACGCTGCTGGCAGCCGCGGCGGCGGTACCATTACTCGCCGAACTCAGCGCGCAACTGGCTACCCCGGACGCCGCGCTCGACCTGCTGAACCGTGCCATCCTGCCGGAACCGGCGGCGCTGATCCGTGACGGCGGCGTGATCGCCAACGGTTTCGACCCCGATCTCGACGAACTGCGCGCGCTCAACGACAACTGCGGCGCATTTCTCGTCGAACTCGAAGCACGCGAACGCGCACGCACGGGCATCGCCAACCTGAAGGTCGAATACAACCGCGTGCACGGCTTCTACATCGAAGTCAGCAACGCCAATGCCACGCGCGTGCCTGACGACTACCGTCGCCGCCAGACGCTGAAAAACGCCGAGCGTTACCTGACACCCGAGCTCAAGGCTTTCGAGGACAAGGCCCTGTCAGCGCAGGACCGTGCGCTGGGGCGAGAAAAGCTGCTGTACGATGGCGTCCTGACTGCGCTGCAGGGCGACCTGCCACAACTGCAACAGGTCGCTCAGGCCATCGCCAGCCTCGATCTGCTGGCCGGCTTCGCCGCGACGGCGCAATTGCGCGACTACTGTCGGCCGCTGTTTTCATCGGAACCTGGACTGCTGATCGAGGGGGGCCGACACCCCGTCGTCGAAGACCAGCTCGGCGGTGGTGAGACCTTCATCGCCAACGAGACCCGCCTTGCCGACGAGCGACGGCTGTTGTTGATCACCGGTCCGAACATGGGCGGCAAATCGACCTACATGCGACAGACGGCGCTGATCGCCCTGCTCGCGCATGTCGGCAGCTATGTGCCGGCGACCCGGGCGGTGCTCGGCCCGCTCGACCAGATCTTCACCCGCATTGGCGCGGCCGACGATCTGGCCGCCGGACGCTCGACCTTCATGGTCGAAATGACCGAATCGGCGGCCATCCTGCATCACGCCAGCGAACACAGCCTGGTGCTGATGGACGAGGTCGGACGCGGCACTTCGACTTTCGACGGCATGGCACTGGCTTTCGCCATCTGTCGCCATCTGCTCGAGAAGAACCGCTGCCTGACGCTGTTTGCCACCCATTACTTCGAGTTGACACTGCTTGCCAACGAATACGCCAGCCTCGCCAACGTGCATCTGGATGCCATCGAACACGGTGAGCATATCGTCTTCCTGCATGCCGTCGAGGATGGCCCGGCCAATCAGAGCTACGGGATTCAGGTTGCCGCACTGGCCGGCATTCCCGCGGCGGTGGTGAAAGCCGCCCGGCGGCAGTTGCGCGAGTTCGAGCAACGCGCTTCGATAAACCCGCTGCAGCCGGATTTGTTTGCCACTGCGCTGGCCGACGCGGCCGACGCGCGCGCGGCACCGATCCACCCCGCCGTCGAACGGCTGCACGCGATCGATCCCGATCGACTGACGCCCCGTGAGGCCCTCGACGCCCTTTATGAACTGAAAGCACTGCTACCGTGACTCACCGCTTGATGTGTCGGCCCCTGCAAACCCTGCTGGCCGGCATTGGCCTGCTGCTGGCCGGATACCTGCACGCCGAGACCTGGCGCTTCGCGGTCATAGGCGATACGCCGTACAACGAATACGAACGCCGCGAACTACCACGCATGCTCGACGACATCGCGGCGGAGAAACCCAGCTTCATCGTTCATGCCGGCGACTTCAAGGAGGGCAAGGCGGTCTGTAGCGACGAACTGTTCATTGAACGTCGGATGCTTTTCGACACCTCCAGCGTGCCGCTGCTCTATGTCCCCGGTGACAACGAATGGACCGACTGCCGCCGCCTGCCCGCTGGCCACTTCGACCCAGTCGAACGCCTGCAGAAACTGCGGGAGACATTTTTCGCCACGCCGCGTTCACTCGGCAGCAAGACCTTGCCGGTCGAGCGGCAGGCGGGGGCCTACCCCGAACATCTGCGCTGGCGCCTCGGGCCGGTGCTGTTCGTATCGCTCAATGTGCCTGGACCCGACAACAACTACGGCCTGGGCCAAGCCCCGAGCGACGAGTTCCTGGCACGCAACCCGGTGCTCATCGATTGGTTGCGGCAGGGATTTGCCACGGCGCGGCGCGAGCACGCGGCCGGCATGGTGATTGTCATGCAGGCCAACCCGGGCTTCCGACACCATGCGGCGGGCCTGACGCACGCCGGCTTCCGCGCGCTGCTGGAAGTGCTGAGCAGCGAGAGCCTGGCTTTCCCAGGTCAGGTCCTGCTGGTACACGGCGACACGCACTGGCAACGGATCGACCATCCGCTGCGCGATCCGTCGTCGCATCTGCCGATCGCCAACTTCACTCGCCTGGAAACCTTCGGCTATCCGCTGATGGGCTGGGTGAAGGTGATCGTCGACGACGAGCATCCGCGGCTCTTCCGCTTCGAGGTGCATCCCTACCGGCGTCGCTGACTGTAGCGTCAAAAGGCCATCGACAGCTGCGACAGCAGGCCCTAGACTTGAATTGTTCAATCGTCTCAGGAGAGGTGAACCATGAAACTGATCGCCTTGCTGCACTCGGCATTGGCTGCCGCCCTCCTCTGCGCCACGCCGTTGACCACCGCCGCCGAGATCGTCGTCGGCCAGATCGCGGCCTTCACTGGTCCCCTGGCGCCGACGGGAACGCACATGCGGGCAGGTGCACAACTCTACTTCGACGCGGTCAACGCCGATGGCGGCATCCACGGTGCGACGATTCGCCTGATCTCCAGGGACGACGGCTACAAGAGCGAGGAAACGGTTCGGCTGGCACGCGAAATGATCAGGGAGGCGCAGCCCCTGGCCTTCATCGGCTTTGTCGGCACGGGCAACGTCGAGGCCATTCTCGAACAGAAGGTCCTCAGCGAAGCCGGCATTCCGCTGCTCGCGGTGCGATCCGGCGCCGAGACCCTGGTCCGAAAGAACGACCCGTTTCTGTTCATGACCCGCGCCAGCTACGCCGAGGAAATCGAAAAGATCACCGAGCAATACGTCACCACCGGCTACACCCGCTTTGCCGTGTTGTACCAGGACGACGCTTTCGGCCAGGGCGCCCTGGTCAGCGCCGAGCAGGCCATCGGCAAGGCAGGCGGAGTACTGGTGGCCAAGGGAGCCTACGAGAAGAACACGACCAATGTCGGCGAGGCCGTCAAGAGCATCGCCGCCGCCAAACCGCAGGCGGTCATCATGCTCGCCAACACGGCGGCCAGTGCCGAGTTCCTGAAGCGGTCACGCGAAGCGGGCAACCTTGCCCAATATGTTGCGCTGTCGGTGACCGATGCCGCCCAGATCGTGCAACGCATCGGCGCCGACAAGGCCGAAGGACTCGCGCTCACGCAGGTTGTCCCTGATCCGAACAGTCGCACCGTGACCCTGATCCGCGAGATACAGGGCAACTTCGCGAAATTCAAACCGCAGGAGGTGACCCTGAACCACACCTTCGTCGAGGGCTATCTTGGGGCAAAGGTGCTCGGCGAGGCCTTGCGTCGAGCTGGCCCAAACCCTACGCGCAAGAAGGTGCGTGATGCCCTCGAAGCGATCAGGAACTACGACGCCGGTGATGTCTTCATCAGCTTCTCCCCAAAGCGGCATGCCGGCTCGCGCTTCGTCGACATCACCATTCTCAATCGCGCTGGCAAGCTGTTGCGCTAGGCAAGCTCGGTCCGCAGACCATCACGGCAGGACTGCTCGCCAGAGTTCCAGCAGCAGGCGAACGCCGCCGCCGATCAGCAGCGCCACCAACGCGGAGAGCCCGACCGAGAACCAGGCCTGACGCCAGCCGATCGTTCTGAGCATCACCGCGAAGGTCGACACGCAGGGAATGTAGAAAGTCAGGAATACCAGGAAAGTGGCGATCTGAATCCAGTCGAGAAAGGGGTCGATTTCCATGCTTCCCAGCGCCTGGTAAACCATCAGCAGCGATAACTCCTTGCGCAGGACCCCGAACAGGATCGGCACCCCGAGCAGCACTGGCAGGCCGAGCCACCAATGGGTGATTGGCGACAGCAGCAGGTTGATCACCTGGTCGGCACCGAAATGGTTGAGCAACGCCAGCAGCACACTCCCGGCCACCAGGAGAGGCGTGACGATGGTCACGATATCGCTGGTCCGCTCCCAGGTTCTGACCACAATTCCATGCCAAGTCGGCCAGGCATACGGGGGGATTTCCTGGATCAGACCGACAGCGACGTCGGTGTACCGCCTGGCCAACGCCCCCCCAAGCGCCGTCAATACCACCAGGGTCAGTGCAAAGATGGCGAAAACCCCCAGCCAGCCAAGATATTTCCCGCCCATCGCCAGAATGATTGCGGAACGTGCCGAACAGGGAACAAAGGCCAGCAACAGGGTGGCAACGACGCGCTCCTTGCCGCTGGTCGTCGCGGCGACCAGCGAGATCGCCGGCACGTTGCAGCCCAACCCAACCAGAAACGGCGTCGCGACGCCACCGTGCAGACCAATGTGGTGAAAGCCCCGGTCTACCACAAAGGCAACGCGGTGCATGATCCCGGCCTCTTCGAGCGCGACCAGCAGCAGTACCAGCGGCAGCATGTAGGGAATGACAATTCCTATCAGACCAATCAGGCCATCAACCACCGCCCGTCCAACCACGCCAGCAGTAGACTCCGGCTGCCACTGCTGCACCCAGTCCGCCAAGGGTGCCGAAGTCCACCCGTCAAGTATGGCGCTGACCTTGAACACCATCAGCAAGACCAGTGCAAACACTGCCAGACTACCGATCAGGCCCCAGCGCGGATGCAGGAAGATGCCGTCGAGAAAGCGCTGACCACGCCCGGAGTCGGCCGAGCCACCAAACTGGGTCACCTGTTCGAAGAGGGTTGCCGCCCGGTGATGGCGATCGGCATGCAGTTCCTCCGACAGCGGGCGGGGCAATTGACGCTCGGCGGCAAGACGGGCGGCAAGCACCTCGGGTAACAGTTCGGGAAAATGACCTGCAAATTCCTGCAGAAAATAGTCGTCGTTTTCCGCCAACTGCATCAGCAGGAACGGCCACGGCGCTCGAAACGCCTCTGCCACCTCCGGACGGGCGAGCAGAACGCGCAGCGATTCGAGGGTGACATCGATATACTTGCTGGGCGCCGACGTTCGCGGTGGCTCCTTCTTTCGCGCGGCCGCGAGCGCCGCCACAAAGACTTCCGAAACCCCCAGCCCCATGTGCGCGACGGTGGCCACCACCGGCACGCCAAGGTGCTCGGACAGCGCCCGCGTGTTGATATACAGGCCCTTGCGACGCGCCTCGTCCACCCGGTTGAGCGCGATCACCAGCGGTTTGCCCAACAGGCACAGCTCGAGTGTCAGTTCAAGGTCGCGCTGCAGTGCCGTCGCGTCGACAACCTGGATCAGGACATCCGGGGATCGAAAGGCCAGTGCGGGCTGTTCGGCTTCGTGTGCGGCAACTGCCGGCCAACGGTCTCCCCAGAGCAGATACTTGACCAGGACCCGGTCGTGCGCGCCAAGCGTATGCAGCGACTCGATGGGCGGCAGGTCGACCAGCGACATCTGCTCCAGTCCGACGTCAACCAGACATTCGTCATAGACGTCGCCGTCGCGGAGCAGTTTACGGTGCTGCGGCGAAGCGCTCGAGGCGGCAAGAAACAGGCTGCTCTTGCCGGTACGCAAGCGCCCGACGAGGACCACGCGCGGCCGCCGTTCTCCGCGCAGCAGTTGCCGAGGTACGGCGACAATCGAGATGCCGGCGTTCAATCGTCCTCATCGCAATCATCGTCGTGGGTATGCCCATGGCTGATTTCGTCGGCGGTCGCCGGGCGAACGTCGGTCACGGTACAGGTAAATACCAGCGCCATCCCGGCCAGTGGATGGTTGCCGTCGAGCACCACCTTGTCGTCGGCGATCTCGGTCACCCGATAGATCAGCACATCATCTTCCTCGTCACCCTCGGCACCCTCCGGCACACCTTCGAACTGCATGCCAACCTGCAGTTCCTGAGGAAACTGGCTACGGGGTTCGAGTTGCACCAGCGCGGCGTCGTATTCACCAAAGGCATCGTCAGGTTGCATCTTGATCGTCACCGACTCGCCGATCTTCTTGCCGTGCATGGCTTCCTCGATCATCGGAAAGATGTCGTCGTAGCCGCCATGCAGATAGACGAGCGGTTCCTGGCCCGCATCAACGAGTTCCCCATCGACGTCGGTGACACTATAGTCGAGCGTAACAACGGTGTTCTTGGCAACTTGCATGTTCATGAATTGAGTTCCTTAACCGCGCGCAGCATTTTCAGCGCGTGGCCTTTGGCATTGACTCCGTACAGCGCGAGTCGGAGAACGCCTTGTTTGTCGATGACAAAAGTCGAGCGCAGGATGCCGTATTTCGTGACACCATCCACTTCTTTCGCCTGCCAGACACCATACTGTTCACACGCCAGCCCCTCGGCGTCCGAAAGGAGACACACCGAAATCCCATGCTTGTCACGGAACTCGGCGTGTTTGATGCAGTCGTCGCGGCTGATGCCGATGATCAGGCAGTTCAGTCGCGCGAATTCGTCCTCATGATCGGAGAAATCGGTGGCCTGCAACGTGCAGCACGGCGCATCATCTCTCGGATAAAAAAAGAGAATGAGATTGTTCCTGCCTCGAAACCGGGCTATGTCGATGAGTTCCATATCCGCATCGGGGAGGACGAACATCGGAGCTGCCTGTCCTTCTTTCAGCATGGTGCCCCCCTCAAAGACCCTTCCCGACCGCACGGAAGCGATTGGGTGAAGCAGATTCTAACCAAGCTTCCGGCGCCTGACTACAAGAAAGCGACACCCCGAACCCGTTACAATGAAGCCTCCACCGAACGTTCCACAGGACTCGGCTGCTTCCCGATCCGCGCGCGAGGCTCTGCAGAATACTCGCCATTCTCGAACACAGCAAACCCGGAGAAACCATGACCCCTTTTCGACATCTACTGCGCAGCATGCCGCTGCTCACCTTGCTGCTCGCAACGCCGGCCCCGGCTGCCTCGCCCGACAGCAGGACGACCATTGACCTCGCCGCCGAAGCCAGTCGGCCGGCAACCAACGACCTGGCGCGCGCAACGGTCTTTGCCGAAGCCACAGGTGTAACCCCGAGCGACCTGTCGAGACGGATCAATGGGCTGATCTCCGACGGACTCAGGACCGCCAGAAGTTACAGCAGCATCAAGACCCAGAGCGGCGCCACCCACAGTTACCCGGTGTACGGCAAGGGCGGCAAGATCGAGAACTGGCGCATGCGCTCCGAACTGACGCTTGAGTCCAGCGATACCGGAGCACTTTCCGAATTGCTGGGCAAGCTCCAGGCGTCGATGGGTGTCGCCAGCCTGGCGATGCTGCCAGCGCCGGAAACACGCAGGAAGGCCGAAAGCGAGGCCATGCTTGATGCCCTCGCTGCCTTCAGGGCGCGTGCCAAGATCATCGCCGAAGCGCTTGGCAAAGCTTACCGAATCCGGCATCTGTCGATCAACAGCAGCGGCCGGCCACCAGTGGTACCGATCATGCGTGCGGCAGCCCTGGCTTCTGCCGATGCCGCACCGATGCCGATCGAGGGCGGCGATACCCAGATCAGCGCCAACATCTCCGGGCAGATCGAGCTTCTGGAGTGACGGCAGCGAAGCGCGCGACCAGAATTGCTGCTAGCTAGCGCCTGACGGGTCGGGTCGTCGCTGTCGCGGCGACAGCTTTCTCGGCGGCGCCAGAGTTCACCGGTTTCTCGACCGCAGGCTTGTCGGGAATCTGCACAAACACTTCGTCCTGCTTGACCATGCCCAGTTCGAAACGTGCGCGCTCCTCAATCGCATCGTACCCCTGTTTGAGGTCACGCACTTCGGCATCCAGGCCGGCGTTGCGCATCTCGAGTTTGCTGTTGGATTCCTGCTGTTGCTGCAACTGCCGGTCAACGTCCCATACCCGCAACCAGCCGCCTTTGCCCAACCACAGCGGGTGCTGCAGCAGGGCAATGACTACCAGCAGGGCGACAGCCAGCCAACGCACGGCCGTGGACGTCGACGGTCAGTGAATCAGGAGAGATTGTAGAAGGCGTCACGGCCCGGATAACCAGCCGTGTCCCCAAGGTCCTCCTCAATGCGCAACAACTGGTTGTACTTTGCGATGCGGTCTGAGCGCGACAGCGAACCGGTCTTGATCTGCAACGCGTTCATGCCGACGGCGATGTCGGCAATGGTGCTGTCTTCGGTTTCGCCGGAACGGTGTGAAATGACCGCAGTATAAGCCGCCCGCTTGGCCATTTCGATGGCCGCGAAGGTTTCCGACAGCGTGCCGATCTGATTGATCTTGATCAGGATCGAATTGGCGATGCCCTGCTTGATGCCTTCCTTGAAAATCCGGGTGTTGGTCACGAAGACATCGTCGCCGACAATCTGCACGCCCTTGCCAAGGCGCCCGGTGAGCACCTTCCAGCCATCCCAGTCGTTTTCGGCCATACCGTCTTCGATCGAGACAATCGGGAAACGGTCGGCGAGATTGGCCAGATAATCGACCAGTTCATTGGCACTCAACTGCAGGCTCTCGCCAGCCAGATGGTATCTGCCATCCCGGTACAATTCCGAAGCCGCACAGTCGAGCCCGATCAGCACGTCTTCACCCGGGCAATAGCCGGCGTTCTCGATCGACTGGCTGATCAACTGCAGCGCTTCGGCATGGCTGCCCAGGTTGGGCGCGAAGCCGCCTTCATCGCCAACGGCAGTCGAGAAGCCTTTCTTGTGCAGCAGCTTCTTCAGCGCGTGAAAGACCTCGGCACCACAACGCAGCGCCTCGCGGAACGAACTCTGACTCACCGGAAGAATCATGAACTCCTGGAAATCGAGACTGTTGTTGGCATGCTCCCCACCGTTGATGATGTTCATCATCGGTACCGGCATCTGCATGGGCCCCGAACCACCAAAATAGCGGTAAAGCGGCAAGCCCGATTCCTCGGCCGCGGCCTTGGCCACCGCCATCGACACCGAGAGCATGGCATTGGCACCGAGTCGCGCCTTGTTGTCCGTACCGTCAAGATGAATCAGCGTTTGATCGATGAACGCCTGCTCCTGTGCGTCCAGGCCAATGATCGCTTCGGAAATCTCGGTGTTTACGTTCTCTACAGCCTGCAGCACGCCCTTGCCGAGGTAGCGGGCGGAATCGCCATCACGTAGTTCAATCGCCTCTCGCGATCCGGTCGAGGCACCGGAAGGCACTGCCGCTCGGCCCATGACCCCGGATTCAAGCAGAACATCGCATTCGACGGTAGGGTTGCCGCGCGAGTCGAGAACCTCACGGGCGACGACATCAACAACAGAACTCATGGTCTTTCCTTTGTCTTCATAATGTTAAAGTCACAGCCCCGCAGCAACCAGCATGTTCATTTCTGCTGCGTCCCGGCGCGCAGTCCTTGCTGCCTGATACTCTGGGAGGCGGCACTACCTGCGTTCCTCGAAGGGACGAGCCTTGACCACGCGATCGAGCGCTACCAGCGTCGTCAACAGGCTTTCGATGCGCGGCAGCGGCCAGCTGTTCGGTCCGTCGGACAGCGCCAACTCCGGGCGCGGGTGCGTTTCCATGAACAGTCCGGCGATTCCCACAGCCACCGCCGCACGCGCCAGCACCGGGATGAACTCGCGCTGTCCGCCGGAAACGCTGCCCCCTCCCCCCGGCAACTGTACCGAATGGGTGGCATCGAAAACGACCGGCGCTGCGGTTTCGCGCATGATCGCCAGGCTACGCATGTCGGCAACAAGGTTGTTGTAGCCAAACGTAGCACCGCGCTCGCAAACCATGATCGTATCGGCCCCGGCAATCGCATCCCTGGCTTTGGCAACCACGTGACGCATGTCGGCGGGCGCGAGAAACTGTCCCTTCTTGATATTCACCGGCTTGCCGGTGGCGGCGACGGCGTGAATGAAGTCGGTCTGACGACAGAGAAAGGCGGGCGTCTGCAGGACATCGACGACCGCCGCCACAGCGTCGATATCCTGCTCGCGATGCACATCGGTGAGCACCGGCACGCCAATCTGGCGTCGCACTTCGGCGAGTATGTGCAGACCGCCGTCGAGACCCGGACCACGCGGGGACTGTCCGGAACTGCGGTTGGCCTTGTCGTAGGAGGCCTTGAAGATGTATGGCAAACCCAGGCGCACACAGATTTCCTTGATCTGCCCGGCCACCTCGACGCACAGTTCCAGTGATTCGGCGGTACACGGACCGGCGATCAAAAACAACGGCTGGTCGAGGCCAGCCTCGAAGCCGCAGAGCTTCATGCCTGCGCCCGGTAAGCGCCTGCCGCCTGCACGAACGAGGTAAACAGCGGATGTCCCCGGCGCGGTGACGAAGTGAACTCGGGGTGAAACTGACACCCGAGAAACCACGGGTGAGCGTTGCGGCCGTCCTTGGGCAACTCGACGACTTCGCACAAATCGGTAACCGGCGCGCGACCGGAAACCACTAGCCCGCTATCCTGCAACTCGCCGAGGAGCGTGTTGTTGACCTCATAGCGATGGCGATGACGTTCGGTGATTTCCGCCTGCCCGTAGATTGCGCGGGCCATGCTGCCTTCGCCCAGTTGGCAGCGTTGGCCACCCAGACGCATGGTGCCGCCAAGGTCGGAGTTTTCGTCACGCGTCTCGACGCGGCCCGAGGCGTCCTGCCACTCGGTGATCAGACCCACCACCGGATATGGGGAATCCCTGTCGAACTCGGTGCTGTGCGCGCCACTCATGCCGGCCACGTGGCGGGCGAACTCGACGACGGCGAGTTGCATCCCGAGACAGATGCCCAGAAAGGGAATCCGGTTTTCGCGCGCATGACGTATCGCGGCGATCTTGCCCTCGGTACCACGCCGTCCGAAACCACCCGGCACAAGGATTGCGTCCATCCCCTGCAATGCCCCACACCCGTCCCGTTCGATTTCTTCGGAATCAATGTAGCTGATCGTAACCTTGCTGCGGTTGGCAATTCCGGCATGCACCAGAGCCTCGGTCAAGGATTTGTACGATTCGGTCAGATCGACATACTTGCCGACAAAGGCGATATTGACTACCCGCTCCGGGTGTTCGAGCGCATGCACTATCGTCTTCCAGACCGTCAGGTCGGCCGCTCTGGCCAGGATCCCGAGCTTGTGGCAGACGATCTCGTCAAGCATCTGATCATGCAGCATGGCCGGGATTTTGTAGATCGAATCCGCATCGCGCGCTTCGATCACCGCCTCGCGCTGGACATTGCAGAACAGGGCCATCTTCCGCTTGTCGTCTTCGGGAATCGGTCGATCCGTGCGGCACAACAGGATATCCGGCTGGATCCCGATCTCGCGCAACTCCTTGACCGAATGTTGTGTCGGCTTGGTCTTGAGTTCGCCGGCAGTCGCGATGTAGGGGACCAACGTCAGGTGCATGTAGCAGGCGTTGTTGCGACCTTCCTGCAGACCCATCTGGCGAATCGCCTCAAGAAAAGGTAGCGATTCGATGTCACCCACTGTGCCGCCAACTTCGACGATCGCCAGTTCGGCGCCCTCGGCGCCACGCCTGATATGCGCCTTGATCTCGTCGGTAATGTGCGGGATCACCTGCACCGTCTTGCCGAGATACTCCCCGCGCCGCTCCTTTTTGATCACCGAGTCGTAGATTTGGCCGGTGGTAAAATTGTTGCGCCGTTCCATCCGTGCATTGGTGAAGCGCTCATAGTGTCCGAGGTCAAGATCAGTCTCGGCGCCGTCCTCGGTCACGAAGACCTCACCATGCTGGAACGGACTCATCGTCCCGGGATCAACATTGATGTACGGGTCGAGCTTGAGATGGGTGACCCGGATGCCACGTGACTCAAGGATCGCTCCCAGAGATGCTGCAGCGATACCCTTGCCGAGCGATGAAACCACGCCGCCAGTGACGAATACGTATTTGATCATGGAGATGACTGCAGCGGGAAATCCAGATTGTAGCGGAAAACACCGCAGCCCTCAAACCGCTGCCGTGATGGCGGCATTCGAAGCCGCGCGGCGTCTGAGTCCGGTCCCGACAATCAGCGTATGAACTCGCGACTGATCTCGCGAAAGAGTTCGCTACCCGCCTGCCGCAACCACTCGAAGACCACCATTTCGCGTGAAACGATATCCGCGCCGTGGCTGCGCATACGCTCCAGGGCCAACGCCTTGTCCGTGTTGCGGCGCGAACCGACGGCCTCGTCAACGACGAAAACGCGGCGTCCGGCGGCGAGCAGGTCGAGTACCGTCTGCTGAACACAGACATGCGCTTCGGTACCGGCGACGACGAAATGTGCGCGTTCGCCCCCGTGCGCCTCGAACAAGCCCGATCCGGCGACAGCGGAGAAATGCAGTTTTTCGATCACGCACTCGTCGGGCAGCAAGGCCCGCAACGCAGGCATGGTCGGCCCCAGGCCTTTGGGATACTGTTCGGTGCAAATTACCGGAACCTGCAGCCGTTGGGCCAGTCTGGTCAGCCACACGCCGGCTTCGAGCACCTGCGTGGCGTCATGGATTGCCGGTTGCAGACGAACCTGAAAATCGATCAGCAACAACACGGAATGATCAACATGCATCAACATCACGTATGCCTCCAGAAAAGACACTGTTTCGCGCAAGGCTGGCGCGCAGGAAATCGACGGCGATCTTGCGCCAAACGACTTTGGTCACCGGGAGCGATGGTAATATGCGCGGCGCTGGTCGCCAAGCGCAGCGTCGATCGGCGCGTCTGGCGCCCGGCGCCGCCTCGGACAGCGGGCGAGGTCTTCTCCCGCAGGCTGGCAGGAGAATTCAGATGAAAATAAACCGGTCTCGCGCCATCCTGGTGGTCGTTGCACTGCTTTCTCTGGCCCTCAGCGGCTGTAGCAAGGAACCTGAGGACAGCGTCACTCTGAAGCCACAACCGTCGTCGTCATCAAACACGGCCGATGACGTTCCTACTTCGGCTTCCCTCCTTGCAAAAGCGGCAATCCGCGGCGATATGGTCGAGATCAGGTCACTTCTCGACGCCGGTGCGCAGATCAACGTCACCGACGCACTCGGCAGAACGCCACTGCACATGGCGGCTTTCTACGGACGCAGCAAGGCATCGGAATTGCTGCTCGCGAACGGTGCGAGCATCGATGCTCGCGACCGCGTCGGCATGACCCCCTTGCACGCAGCAGTCCTGTCGGGTGGCCGACATGAAGTGGAACTGCTGCTGGACAAGAAGGCCGATGCGAACGCGAAGACCGATACCGGCCAATCACCGCTCCATCTGGCGGCCGCGACCGGACAGCCAAATGTCTCGCGCGTCCTGATCGAACACGGCGCCGATCCCAGGAGCAGGGACAAGAACGGCAAGACGCCGCTTTTTTACGCCATGCGGAACAAGCACCCGATGACCACCGAGGTGCTCCAGCAGTACGGCGCCAAGGAGTGAGAAGTGCCAACGCGGGGGCTGCGCTACTCGTGGGCAGTTCAAGTCCAGATCCTTGCACATCACTCATTTCACCGCTTCCACAGCAACCAGAGCAGAACGATCTCGCAAAGAGCATCCGGCTCCGAAGGCTCAACGTCGTCGGCTTACAGGCCAGCGACTGCCCTTCTGAGCCGCACCGTGGCCCAGAAGGTGCTGCCGATACCCTCCTGGCTGGTCACCCCGACGTCGCCGCCCATCAGGTTGGCAATACGTTTGGAGATGATCAAGCCCAGACCCGTGCCACCATACTTGCGGTTCAACGAGCCGTCAGCCTGAGTGAATGCCTGAAACAGCCGGGCCTGCTGTTCTGGGCTGATGCCGATACCCTGGTCGGTGACCTCGATGCGCAGCAATACGCTGAGGTTGTTTTCCTCCGCGACGCTGGCACGCGCTGTAATCTGGCCGCGTTCGGAAAACTTGACGGCGTTGCCGGTGAAGTTGAGCAGGATCTGCTTGAAACGCCTTGCGTCGCCACACAGCAGGTCGGGCAGGGCCGGATCGATATCCCATGACAGCCCCAGACCCTTGGCGTGTGCCTCTGCGTCGTGCATGTGTAGCGTGTCGCCAACGGCTTCTGCCAGCGAGAAATTCATTTCCTCCAAGGTCAGCTTATCGGCTTCAATCTGGGAGATATCGAGGATGTCGTTAATGACCGAGAGCAAATGTCTTGCGGCGCCCTGGCTTTTCTTGAGCCAGTCAATTTGTTTGGGATCGGTAGCGCGGCGCAGCACCATGTCAGTCATGCCCATGATGCCATTCATCGGTGTGCGCAGTTCATGACTCATATTCGCCAGAAAGATGCTCTTTGCCCGGTTCGCGGCTTCGGCCTCGTCGCGGGCTTGTGCCAGTTCGGCGGTGCGGGCGAAGACAAGTTCTTCGAGATGGTTGCGGTGCTGCAGGAGTTCCGCTTCCGCCTGCATGCGTGCGGTAATGTCCATGCGTGTGCCGGCAACCCTTAGAGGTAGCCCAGTCGCGTCCCATTCGACGATCCGCCCGCGGTCCAGTACCCAGACCCAATGGCCGTCCCTGTGCCTGATCCGGTGCTGGCACTCGAAGAACGGACTCTCGCCTTTCAGGTGGGATTGCAGAGCGGCATTGATCACCGCCCAGTCGTCGGGGTGCGCCATAGATCGCCAGCCATCTGCATCGAGCTTGATCTCCTCCGGACGGTAACCGAGTAATGCCCACCCACGCGCGCTGAGGACCAGCTCACGGTTCGGGAGCTGCAGATCCCACATGCCCAAATTGCCACCCTGCAGCGCCAGTTCCATGCGCTTCTGGTTCTCCAGATCCTTCTGGTAGCCCTCCTGCAGGCGCTGATTGAGGATGGCGAACTCGGTGGCGAAGCTTTGCAGGTTGCTCAGATCCCGCTTCATTTCTCGCTGCAGGGTCACCACGCGTTGTCCGGCGATCAGTCTCGCAGTGAGTACATTCGATTTCAGAGGTTTCGACAGAAAATCGTCGGCTCCTGCGGCAAAGGCTTCGACCAGCCGCTCTTCCTGATCCAGAGCTGTCAGCAGCAGAATATAAACGGCCCGCCCGCTCTCCGTCTGGCGCAAGGTGCGGGTCAGTTCAATGCCATCCATCTCCGGCATCATCCAATCAACAATCATCATGTCGGGGAGTTCGGTGCGTGCCAGTTCGAGCCCCTCGCGACCGCTCGCCGCTGCGCTGCAGGTATAGCCGGCCTTGGTCAGCAAGGCCATGAGAATCATGCGGATGCTGCGGTCGTCATCCACCACCAGCACACGAAAGCCTTCTGCCGCCTTGACCCTGGACCGCCCGTCGGCGTGTTCGAGGGACGGCGCCGGCGGAGTGTTCATCAACTCGGCAAACGGCGGCAACGTTTCTGACGGCACCTCCAGCAGGCGGCACCAGTCTGTCCAGTCGCCGACGATGCCATCGCAAAGTTTCATCAGATCTACCGCCCCGATCGAAAGCTTGCCGCCGAGCAGAAACAGTTCGGCCATCATGGCGCGCCGACCAGGCTTGGCCGCCATGCACACATCCGCGATTTGCGCTGCGAGCACCAGCGTGAATAGCAGCCGCTCGGAACGCGATCCGGCCGCAAAGCTTGCCGCATCCGGTTGTTCATGGAAAACCACCGGCTCGGTCAGGCTGGCCGGGAACCCCCAGTCGGCCATGAGCGCGTTCGTCAGTTCGGCGTGATCGAACTCGAACGCTTGCCGCTCCTGCACCAGGAGCGTAATGCTGGGGTGCGGGGCATGCTCCAGTAGCTGCGCATAGTCCTCCGGAAACACACTGGCCAGCCCCAGTTCGCCAATATGGGAAAGCAAGCCTAGCGTGAAGGCTTCGTCACTTTGCATGATACGGGAGGAAGCCGCCAGAGCCTGCATGGCGACCGCGCGGGCGAGATTGCGTGACCAGAAGGCGGGGTAATTGAATCCACGGCAGCGAAAAGCCTGCTTGTCAGTCATTAATGAAAAACCTAGCGCCAGGCCACGCACGGACGTCAGGCCGAGGAGGAGGATCGCATCCTGGATCGCCAGTACCGGCCTAACCCCCGGGCCGTGACAGGCATTGGCCAGCTTGAGCAGGCGCGCGACCAGCGCCGGGTCGGCCTGGATGGCACGCGCCAACTGTGCGGATGACACATTGTCCTGCCGCGTCAATTGCACCACGGCCAGCGCCGGGCCTTTGGGCGAAGGTAGGAAGCCAGAGGCTTTGAGCGCTTCGAAACGGGCCTGCAATTTGGGATTCACGACGTTGCCTTTACGCGAAGTTCAATCAGTGGCCTGACCCGACGCTTACATGCGGCGTTGTGGTGTTTTCTGTTGCGGCCAGGATGCCCGCCAGCTTCTGGCTGAGTTCTCCCAGCGTCGCCTGCGATTCACCAGTGATGTCGTAGATATCGATGAGCTTGTTCGAGTGATCTTTTACCATCCCCAGGATTTCTTCCTCCGACCGGCTTGACAGGCCAAGGTACGCAAAGGCGGTGAGCAGGTCGTCAACAATCCGCGTCGTGAAGATCGACCCCTGGTACCGGGCGTCGTCATATTTCCTGCGGTATGACTCGACGGTTTGTCCTACGGCGTGCAACAGGTTCCGAATGTCCTCCCGCATGCTTGCGTTGTCGGCAGAAGTCTGCAACGCCATCAGCTTGGCATCCGCCGTTTCAGCCGCGATGGCGAGATGGTCCCTGATTCTCCCGCACAGATCGGCGTCGGCCACCGGCATGTTGGTGACCAGGACGGTAATGTGCTCGAAGTTGTAGGCGCAGTGCGTGCGAAATTCGAAGATGCGATCCATCGTACGGATGTGATTGATTACCGAAATTTCCAGCGGCCAGTTCTCGCCCGCCTTGCTGAAGGTTTTCTCGAAATTGCGCAGGCGAATCTGCACGGCGCCGTCCAGATGGAAGGCATCTAGCGATCGAAGTATCGCTTCCACTACTTCCTTGATGTTGGCGCATTCGTTCAGCGAACGCAGGAATTTGATCAGGATGGCGTACTCGTCCAGGTTGGCAAGCACCAGGGTGGCCAACTCATCCGAATCCTTGACTTGTGCCAGCAGCGCCTTCTTGTCTTGTTCGATCCGCCGTAGATTTTCGATCTTGCGCGAAAGAGCCGTGATGTTGAAGGGCTTGACGATATAGTCCTCGCCCCCCGCGTCGTATCCGGCCATGACCGCATCCAGATCGTCGTGGCCGGAAATGAACACCACCGGAATGTTCATTTCCGGCAAGCTCTTGATGTTGCGGCAAAGATCATAGCCATCCATACCGGGCAGGCCCACATCGAGCAAGAAAAGGTTCGGTTGCTTATGCGTCAGCCTGGCCAGGCAGCTTTCGGCTGAGTCGAAGGCTTCCACTGCATGCTTTGTCCGAAGCATCGACTCGAGCAGTAGGCGCGTCGTGTTGTCGTCATCGACAACGAAAACCGTGTAGTCCGTTTCCATTCTTGTCTCTCCAGGTTGAAACCGTGCAATTAGCCGACCCATGCCAACAAGGTGGCTGAAAGTATCTGGTATTCCCGGCGCAGGTCGATCACGGTGGCGCTGTCGATATTGCCGCCACCTTTGAGGTGATCGTCAAGCTCCTTCATGCGCTTCGAGAGCTTGATGCCCCCGATCTGCGCCGTCAATCCCTTCATGGTATGCGTTTGTCTTTCGGCGGCCTTCCAGTTGCCAGCCGCAATGGCCTGCTCCAGTTGATCGAAGTAGCCGGGTATGTCTTCCGTCGCCGACCGGATAATGACCCTGGCGAGTTCGCGGTCGTCGCCCAACTGGGTGAGCAGAGTTTTTTCGTCGAACACGGGCGGACCTTCTTCCTGCGTCGTGATCGACGCTTGTGGCGCTTGCGGCGCCGGGGCCGCCTCTGCCGCTTCAAGCATTTCGCTGCCGCTGGCCAGCCAATGTCCCAGCATGGCCATCAGCTTTTCGATAACGATGGGTTTTGCCAGAAAATCGTCCATGCCAGCCTCAAGGCAGCGCTTGCGATCATCCTCGAAGGCGCTGGCGGTCAGGGCCACGATGGGCAGTCGCGGCCGGGCATGCTCTGTTTCCCATCGACGTATCTGCATTGTGGCTTCATAGCCGTCCAGGACCGGCATCTGGCAGTCCATCAATACCAGATCGGGGGCCATTCCTCCGGTGATCGCCTCTACGGCCTGCTGACCATCCTCGACGAAGTCACAATGGACTCCGGGTTTGTTGAGCATAGCCTTGAGCACCAAGCGGTTGGTCGGGTTGTCGTCAACCACCAGGATGTGGCCGGTGAAGGTGCCGGGGCGCACGCCCGGTGCCGTGTCGTCAGCGCCGACGATTGCCTGACGCTTTTCATCACGGCTGTCCTCGCCCGGCGCAAGGAGTTCGGTGCGAATGCGGAACCAGAAACGTGCCCCTTGCCCGGCTTCGCTCTTGAGCCCGACATCCCCGCCCATCAGCTTGGCCAGGTTGCGCACGAGGGAAAGACCGAGCCCGGTGCCGCCAAACTGTCGTGTGGTCGAACTGTCGGCCTGCGAAAACGCTTTGAACAACAGCGTCTGCTTGTCTTCCGGAATGCCGATGCCGGTGTCGGTGACGCTGAATTCGAGGAGGGTGTGCGATCCATCGCGCTCGACTTCGCGCGCTTCGATACGGATATGGCCCTTCGCCGTAAACTTTAGGGCGTTGCCCACCAGGTTGGAGAGCATCTGGCACAGGCGGTGAGGATCGCCCAGGTAGCGCTGGCCGGGTTGTCCAGAAGCGCCGGCCCACTCGGATTCGATGCGTAACCCCTTCTGACGGGCGGCTTCCGCAAACAATACCCGGTTTTCGTGAATGATCTGCGCGGGCTCAAACGGGATGGATTCCAGTTCAAGTTTGCCCGCCTCAACCTTTGAAATGTCGAGAATGTCGTTGAGCAAGGTGAGCAGTGTCTGACCGGAGTTGAGGATGATCCGGGCGTAATCCTGGCGCTCGTCATCCTTGATAGTCGGCGTCAGCAGCAATTGCGCCATGCCGAGGATGCCGTTCATCGGCGTGCGGATTTCGTGGCTCATCGTCGCCAGGAAGCGGCTTTTGGCGACGTTGGCGGCTTCGGCGGCTTCCTTGGCGCGGTAATACTCGGTGACATCCACCCGGAAACCGACAATTTGCCCGGAGGCTGTGTGCCGTTCCGTGATCCTCAGCCAGCGACCGTCGTCGAGTTGCTGGACCAAATCCTGATAGCCTTGACGATGGGACGCCAGTCGTTCGGCAATCCACGCCTCTTCGCGGCCGATCGCATTCTTGTACTGACGGTGCTCGACACCGTAACGAATGATTTCTTCAAAGCTGCGCCCCGGCTCGATGACGGGTGCCGAGAGAGCGTAGAGTTCCCTGTACTTCTGATTACAGAAGGCGAGCCGATCCTCGGCGTCGTAGACCACAAAGGCCTCGCCGATGGTTTCGATGGCGGAGCGCAACAGCAGTTCGGCTTGCCGTATTTCCTCCTCGGCTTTCTTGCTCGCCGATATATCCTGATGGGTTCCCGACATCAACAAGGGTTTGCCGTCGGCCGTCCAGCTGGACACTTTGCCCCTATCAAGCACCCACACCCAGTGACCATCCTTGTGCCGCAAGCGAGATTCGCATTCGTAGTAGCTGAGTTCTCCCGCGAAGTGCTTTTCGAGTCGCTGCCCCGACAATTTCAGATCGTCCGGGTGCGCAAACTTCATCCAGGTTTCGATCGAAACCGGGGCGAGATCATCGAGGGTATAGCCGATGATCTCTGTCCAGCGATCGTTGAACACGGCCTCTCCGGTCTGGACGTTCCACTCCCAGGTGCCGACGTTGGTGCCTTCAATGATGTCATTCAGGCGGCGGCGTTGCGTGATCAGTTCTTCTTCGCTCCGCCTTTTCTCGGTGATGTCGTAATTGATCCCGATCATCCGCAGCGGCTTTCCCTCGGCATCGCGCAGCACCTTCGCGGCAGCCTTGATATACCGCACCTCACCCGTCGGCCACTTCACCCGGAACTCGGTATCGAATGACTTTTCGCCGCGCAGCGCCTGGGCGATCTCCTCATCGCCGCGCACCTTGTCGTCCGGGTGAAGACCGTTTTGCCAGGCCTCATAGGCCCCGGAAAAATCCTCTTCCCGAATGCCATACAGGGCATACATCCAGCGATCCCAGACAAGCCGGTTTTCCGGTACCGCATAATCCCATACTCCGATTTGGGCTGAATCGGCGGCAAGTGATAGACGCTGGTTAAGCTGGACGACGTTGCGAGCAAGTTCCGCGGCAATTTCTTCGTTGTGCTTTCGCTCCGAAATATCGCGCGACGACGCATACAAGAAGTTCTCGTCGGCGATCTCTATTTCTTTTGCATTGATTTCGACATCGATTACCGTGCCGTCCTTGCGTCGATGCCGGGATCCAAACGTTGCCGGTGTTTTGAACAAATCCTGAATGACTTCCGGAATCTTTTCTTTCGGTATCTGCGCCTCCCAGTCCGCCGCATTGAAGCCACTGATCTCTTCGTCTGTATACCCCAGCATGGATGCGAACGAGCGACTGAACTGGACCAGGTTACCGTTTTGATCGAGGATATGGATGCCGTCACTGGCCGTTTCGAGCAAGGCATGCAGGCGGGCGGATTCCTTGGCGAGCGCCATTTCAGAGGCGCGTCGCT
The DNA here is from genome assembly GCA_016714935.1 of Candidatus Accumulibacter propinquus. GTDB lineage: Bacteria > Pseudomonadota > Gammaproteobacteria > Burkholderiales > Rhodocyclaceae > Accumulibacter > Accumulibacter propinquus. The sequence goes on from JADKBU010000014.1 coordinate 54,099, forward strand.
CGGTGATGTCGGTGATGACTGAATACAGCAGCGCGTGCCCATCAATCTCCAGTGGGCAGGAGCGCACCTCGACCTGGCGGATCTCGCCGCTCGCCAGGCGGTGCTGAAAATAAAAGCAGTCTCGTTTCTCAGATGCAGCCAAGTCCATCTCGGCCCTGATCTCATCTCGCGACAACTGATTGATTTCTGAAATCGACATGTTCCGCAGTTGTTCCCTGCCGTAGCCGTAGAACGTCGCAGCGGACTCGTTGGCATCGACAATGGCGCCATCTTTCGGATCGATCAGCAGCATCGGCATCCTGGATCTCTCAAACAACGCTCGGTGGCGAGCCTCGCTTGCCCTGAGCGATTCCTCAATATGCTTGCGCGCCGTGATGATGGCGCCTGTGCCGCGGTAGCCGGCAAAACAACCTGCCTTATCCACATGCGGTCTTCCGGAAACAGCGATCCAGACTAAGTTCCCGCCCTTGTCGCGAATCTGGTACTCGAAATTCTTGAAGGGCTGGTGCGCGTCGAGTAGGGCAAGGTGTGCCTGAATGAGTTCCGGCGGATTGAGCGCATCCAGATCCAGCAGTTCCTTGCGACTCAGGCCGATCAACTGGGCCGGGGGCAGCCCATAGATCGCTTCAAAGTTGTCGGAAAAGTAACAGAAGCGGTGCTCTGCATCCGTCTCCCAAAACCAGTCGGAGGTGCTCTTTGAGAAGTCACGCGAACGCGCTTCGTCTTCCCGCAGTGTCTCGGTCATCTGCTGCGCCAGCACTTCGGCGCGGTGGCGACCGGTGGCCTGCTGTCTCAGCAGCAGGGCAAGCATGGCGCTGAACAGTGCGCCCGCAGCGAACACCAGCCACTTCGACGAGCGGTCGAACGCCGCATCAAACTCGGGTGTACTGCGTACGCGCAGGGTCAACTCCCGACCTGATACCGATAGCGTCCGGGCGATGGAATAGCGACTCGCCACCGTGGCCACCTGGTCGGTCCCCAGAGTGGCTACATGATTGTCGGTGTCGTACAGCAGCATGTCGCCGGAGGTGCCTGGCAGCCCGTCGAAGAGTTCGAAATCCAAGCGGCGCGGCCCTACGCCGGGCATTGCCGCCAGCAACTCCGACATGACGATGGGCGCGTACAACAAGCCGACCAGCGACGCGCGACGCTGGGCTGCGTTCGAGGGGCTGGTTCCCTTCGCGTACAGCGGAACATACAGCAGCACGCCGGGGGATTTGCGGTTGTCCTGCACCAGCGCGATCGGCGCGGTGACGGTCGGCTCGCCGCTGTCGATGGCACGCTGTGCTGCGGCACGGCGGTTGGCTTCCGAGCCGATGTCGAGACCCTGGGCGCCGGCGTTGTTCGCCGCCGGCTCGATGAACTTGATGACGTACAGATCGTCGTGGTTCTTGTCCGCCAGTTGGCGAAGGGTGAATTCCGGTGCTTCGTCGGCCCGTTCGGCGGCCACGAAGGCGTCCACATCCCGGCGCATGACGCGCTGAATGAAGCCAAAGCCCCGCACCCCCGGGAAGTCTTGCACCAGGTCGCGCGACTCGACGTAGGCCCGAAACTCCGCGCGCTCCACGCTTTTGCTGGCAGCGAACAGGCCCCTGGCGCCGTTCAATCCGTCGACCGGGCGGCGAAAGCGCACGACGATCTCGCCGGAAAGGTGTTGGACGCTGCGCTGGAACTCGGCCTCGGTATTCAGGTCGATCTCATTTTGCCACCACCATGCGCCGCCAGCAGCAATGCATAGCCCGAGCAAGAACGTCACCCCGGCCAGGAGAGCGGGTACGGATCGCGGCAGTTGTCTATTCCATACAGACATCATGGGATCCGTTCAGGGGAACATCGGGTTCGCTTGACGTCATGGTCAGGTCTGGTCAAGCAGCAGGATGAAGGTCTTCTGGAACTCAGATACCGTAAACGTTCACATCCCCTCCGTTTTTACGCTGCTGCCGGGATAGCGGGAAGCGGGGGAAAAGTGAGGTTCCCTCGGTTTTTCGTCTTCCAAAGGGTGGGGTTCATGCTACCTGTTTTTCCTGATCCTGCGTGCTGAGCCACTTCTCCATGAACTGAACAGGCGACAGGTAGCCCAGGCTCGAATGCTGGCGTTTCCAATTGTAGAACACCTCGATGTACTCAAAACTGGTGGCCTTCATGGCGGCATGGCTGGCATGACGTACGCCATGTACCCGCTCATTCTTGAAGCTGTTGAACCAACTCTCGGTGGGCGCATTATCCCGGCAGTTGCCCTTGCGGCTCATCGAACAGGTCATGCCATATTCCTTGAGCTTGTCCTGAAAGGTATGGCTGGCGTACTGGCTGCCGCGGTCGGAGTGATGCATCAGACCCGTGGCAGGCCGGCGGCGGAACCACGCCATGGTCAGGGCGTCCGTCACGATGTCTGCCGTCATGCGAGGCTTGAGTGACCAACCCACGACTTCCCGGTTGAACAAATCCAGCACGATGGCCAGGTACAGCCAGCCTTCATCCGTCCATAAATACGTGATGTCCGAGGTCCAGACCTCATTGGGTGCCGTGGGCGTGAAATGGCGGGCCAGCAGATTCTCCGACACCGGGAGGGCATGGCGCGAATCCGTCGTCACCTTGTAGCGGCACTTGTGACGGGCGTGAATCCCGTTCTCGCGCATCAGCCTCTCTACCCGCTCCTTGCCCGCACAGAAGCCACGTCTTTGCAGTTCGCGCACCATGCGTGGGCTGCCATAGGCGCCCTTGAGTTCGGCATGAATGGCCTGGAAAGTGCCAGCATCTGCAGGTCCGTCAGCCCCTTGCGCTCCGCCACCCCGCCTCGCTTCGAGGCTCGGTAACCGCTGATACTCACCTTCAATGCCTCGCACAGTTCCGACAACGCGAACTCCCGCCGATGCGAGTCAATCCAGGCGTACTTCACAGGGCATCCCTCGCGAAGTACGCCGCCGCTTTTTTTACTATTTCAAGCTCCCGCTTGAGTCGCGCGTTCTCGGCTCGCAGCCGTGACAGTTCCTTCTCTTCTGGCGTCACCATCCGGTTGCCCGCGCCGTTTGAGGTGCCCTTCGCCGCCGCCTTCACCCCGTTGCGCAAGGTCTGCTCGACCAGCCCCAATTCCTTTGCCACCCCTCCGACACTCTCGCCGGCCTTTACCCGCTTTACCGCCAGGCCCCTGAATTCCGGCGTGAATGCCGGCTTCGGTATCTTCATTTCTCGCTCCTAAAGTGACAGAATCCTACGTCACCCTTGGAAGACGAAATTTCGGGGGAAGCTCAGTGTCGTTCTAGCTGCCTTTCAGGCTTTTTGCAGGGCCTCGTCCCGCAATTCCCGGCGCAGAATCTTGCCGACGTTGGTCTTCGGCAGTTCGGCCCGGAATTCAACCTGACCGGGTACCTTGTAGCCTGTCAAATGCTCGCGACAATGGGCAATCAGCGCCTCGGCGGTCAGTGCGGGGTCTTTCTTGACGACGAAAATCTTGACCGCCTCACCCGATTTGTCATGCGGCACGCCAACGGCAGCCACTTCCAGGACCCCTGGATGCTGCGCCACGACATCCTCGACCTCGTTGGGGTACACATTGAAACCCGAAACGAGGATCATGTCCTTTTTGCGGTCGACGATGCGAACGAAGCCTGTCTCGTCCATCACCGCGATGTCGCCGGTCAGCAGAAAACCGTCAGGCATGATGACCTTGGCGGTCTCTTCAGGACGATTGTAATAACCCTTCATCACCTGCGGACCCCGTATGCAGAGTTCGCCACGTTCACCGAGGGGAACATCGACCCCGGCATCGTTGCGAATCGCCACTTCGGTAGACGAAATCGGCAAGCCGATCGCGCCGGTATAGGCAGGAATGTCGAGCGGATTGATGGTCGCGGCCGGCGACGTTTCGGTCAGACCATAGGCCTCGATCAGGGGCTTACCGGTCACCTGCTTCCACTTTTCGGCGACTGCCCTCTGTACCGCCATGCCGCCGCCGAGAGTGACTTTCAGCTTGCTGAAATCGAGGGCGCAGAAGGCGTCATTGTTGAGCAGGGCATTGAACAGGGTGTTGACTCCGGTGATCACCGTAAACGGATGCTTGCCCATCTCCGCGACAAAGCCCGGAATATCGCGCGGATTGGTGATCAACAGATTGCTGGCGCCGATCTTGAAAAAGGTGAAACAGTTCGCCGTCAGCGCGAAGATATGATACAGAGGTAGCGCGGTGACCACGAGGTGTTGCTCGGTCCCGAGCGCAGGCTTGATCCACGCGTGCGCCTGTGCCAGGTTTGACAGAATGTTGCGATGAATCAGCATGGCTCCCTTCGACAGGCCTGTCGTACCCCCGGTGTACTGCAGAAACGCAAGGTCGTCCTGAGTGACGGTAACCGCCTTCAGTTCACCCGCCCCCCCCTTGGCGATGGCGGTGCGGAAATTGACTGCACGCGGCAGGCTCCACGCCGGGATCATTTTCTTGACATACTTGACCACGAAGTTGACAACCGCGCCTTTGGGAAAACCGAGCATGTCGCCAAGACGGGCAATCACAATATGCTTGACCGGTGTCCTGTCCAGAACCTGCTCCAGTGTCACCGCGAAGTTTTCGAGGATCACGATCACTTCCGCACCTGCATCCTTGAGCTGATGCTCCAGTTCACGCGGCGTATACAGCGGATTGACGTTCACCACCACGTAACCCGCACGCAAGGCGCCAAAAATGGAAATCGGATACTGCAGGACGTTGGGCATCATCACTGCCACACGTGAGCCCTGGGGCAGCTTCAGGACCGATTGCAGGTAGGCAGCAAAATCCCTTGACAGCTTGTCGAGTTCGCCATAGGTGATCTCGACGCCCATGTTGATGTAAGCGACGCGGTCGCGGTACTGTGCCACGCTCTTTTCGAAGAGTTCGCCAAGCGACTGAAACTCGCTCAAGTCAATCTCGGCCGGCACACCTTTCTGATAGCTCTTTAGCCAAATCTTCTCCACCTGTTCTCCTCCGGGGTTACTTGGTCTCTCCATGGATCGTATCGATCGATGTCTTCGTCAGCGCTGCCTACTGGCCATCCGCCCACGCGCGGGCTGCCGCTTGCGAAACGCTACGGGGTTCATTCTAATGGATTTTTTACTCTGACGGGCCCCTTGAACGTGATTCCAGGGGTACTCGCAGCACCTGTGGCGACAAGTGGCGCGGACGAACAAGGCTCATGCACCCGGATTCGACACGGAAGCTGGCACCGCTAACGGCAGCACTTTGGCCGGAGGACCGGCCACCAGCGCCGCTGCCGACACCAGGAATCAGCGCTGCAGGTACTTGAGCTTGCCCGGCTTGTTATTCCACTCGTCGGCGTCGGCCAGGGGTTCCGTGCGCTCGACGATGACCGGCCAGGTACTGGCCAATTCGGCATTGAGCGCGATGAACTGACGCTGCGCCTCGGGCACATCGTCTTCGGCAAAAATGGCTTCTGCCGGACATTCCGGAACGCACAAGGTGCAATCGATGCACTCCTCCGGGTCGATCACCAGGAAGTTCGGACCCTCATGGAAACAGTCGACGGGACAAACATCAACGCAGTCCGTGAATTTGCATTTGATACAGTTTTCAGTAACAACGTAAGTCATCGTCGCGCTTCTACAGATTCAGACGGCAAAGACTATAACGTATTTGGCGCTGAGGAGACAGACCTACGCCTTCCCTTGGGAGGATTTTTTCGCTAGCATTGCGGGGCTGGTTACGAGCGCGGCTAGTTCCGCTCAATCCCAACGCCCGCTACGCATCCCATCCCAGATCCCGCAAGAGGTTTTAATGAGCGAACACATCCACCACGTTACGGACAACAGCTTCGGCACCGAGGTACTTCAATCGGAGGAACCTGTTCTCGTTGATTACTGGGCCGAATGGTGCGGTCCGTGCAAGATGATTGCGCCACTCCTGGACGATGTCGCCAACGACTATGCGGGTCGCCTCAAAGTAGTCAAGCTGAACATCGACGACAATCAAAGGACACCTGCCAATTATGGCATCCGTGGCATCCCGACGCTGATGCTGTTCAAGAACGGCAACGTTGAAGCAACGAAGGTCGGCGCCCTTTCGAGATCGCAACTGATCACCTTCATTGACAGCAACCTCTAAAGTCGATACCCTCATTGTCTGGAGGTTCGCTGGGTGCAACACCTGACCCACAGCAACTGACGAGCCCGCACAGAACCTTCAGGCGTCCTCCCCCTTTAGCATTACCCTGCCGGCCCCACGGCACTTCGCTTGGCACGCGTTGCATTTGCGACGACGCGCGGCGCGTTTGCTTCTTCCCCTCTTCGTCTTCAGCACATGCACTTATCCGAACTCAAGGCACTCCATGTCAGCCAGCTTCTCGACATGGCCATTACCAACAACGTCGAAGGCGCAAACCGATTGCGCAAGCACGAACTGATCTTCGCGCTGCTCAAGAATCAGGCCAGAAAGGGCGAGAGCATTTTCGGCGACGGTACGCTGGAAACGCTCTCCGATGGTTTCGGTTTCCTGCGCTCGCCGGATACCTCGTATCTGGCCAGCACCGACGACATCTACGTCAGCCCGAGCCAGATCAGGCGCTTCAACCTGCATACCGGAGACACCATCGAAGGTGAAATCCGCACGCCGAAGGACGGGGAACGCTATTTCGCCCTGGTCAAGGTCGACAAGATCAATGGCGAAGTGCCCGAGGCGTCGAAGAACAAGATTCTCTTCGAGAACCTGACGCCCCTGCACCCCGCCGAGCACCTGAAGCTCGAGCGAGACATCCGTGGCGAAGAGAACATTACCAGTCGAATCATTGACATCATCGCTCCAATCGGCAAAGGCCAGCGCGGTCTGCTGGTGGCCAGCCCGAAAAGCGGCAAGACGGTGATGATGCAACACATTGCGCACGCGATCACGACCAACCACCCGGACGTCACCGTGATTGTCCTGCTGATCGACGAGCGCCCCGAGGAAGTGACCGAGATGACACGCTCGGTCCGCGGCGAAGTTGTCGCATCAACCTTCGACGAACCGGCAACACGTCATGTACAAGTAGCGGAGATGGTCATCGAAAAAGCCAAGCGGCTGATTGAGCACAAGCGCGATGTCGTTATCCTGCTTGACTCGATCACCCGCCTGGCGCGCGCCTACAACACCGTCCAACCGGCATCAGGCAAGGTGCTCACCGGAGGCGTAGACGCCAATGCACTGCAGAAACCAAAACGTTTTTTTGGCGCTGCGCGCAACATCGAGGAAGGCGGCTCGCTGACCATCATCGCCACAGCACTGATCGACACCGGCAGCCGCATGGACGACGTCATCTACGAGGAATTCAAGGGCACCGGCAACATGGAGATCCATCTCGACCGTCGCATGGCCGAGAAACGAGTCTACCCGGCAATCAACGTCAATCGTTCGGGCACCCGCCGCGAAGAACTACTGCTCAAGCCGGATGTCCTGCAAAAGATGTGGATTCTGCGCAAGTTGCTGTACAACATGGACGATCTCGAAGCGATGGAGTTTCTGCTCGACAAGATCAAGGCCACCAAGAACAACGCGGAGTTCTTTGATTCCATGCGCCGCTGAACACTTTCCGCAAGCAACGCGGTTGTCGGACCGCCGACCCCGTACGGCGGTTCCGGGATGTGCCAGAATGCGAAGCTTCTGACATCGGAATTGCAGAGCAGCCGGAAATCGTCGATAATGATTGTTTTTATTGCCTAGTGTGTCGGTCCTTGCCTCCTTGGGCTCGACCGACTGGTCCAACATACAGGAATAGCACCAGATGAAAGCCAACATCCATCCTGCATACAACGAAATCGCGGTGACCTGCTCCTGCGGCAACACCTTCACGACCCGATCGACGATGAAGAAGGCGCTGCATGTCGAGGTGTGCGCGGCCTGCCATCCGTTCTACACCGGCAAACAGAAGATCATTGATACGGCTGGCCGCGTCGAGAAGTTCAATCAGAAGTACGGTGCGATGCGCAAGCCGGCCTAGGCCAGAATCGATTCGTCGAGAAAAAAGGCAGCTCACGGCTGCCTTTTTCATTTCCGTCGACGAGCCAGTTCAGCAGCAAGTTCAAGTGCCCTTTCAAGCAGAACGTCCCCGCCACAGGGGGATTCCACTGCCGCCCAGCGGCTGGACCCTGGCGGTTCTGCTCGTCCTTTATATTTTCACCGGCCTGATCGGCCACGATCCGTGGAAGAACGACGACGCAGTCACCATCGGCGTGGTCCATGATCTGGTCTCCAACGGCAACTGGCTGACACCCAGCCTGGCAGGTCACCCCTACCCCGACGCCCCCCTCTACTACTGGGTGGCGGCGGCCAGCGCTCACCTGTTGTCCTGGCTCTTGCCCCTGCATGAGGCAGCACGTCTGGCCAGCGGTGTATTCACACTCCTCGCCCTAGGCTGCACGCTCCTTGCCGCGCGCGAGTTGCATGACCGCGAACAGGCTCCGGCGGCACCGCTGCTTCTGGCCGGCAGCATTGGTTTCCTGTTCCATGCGCACGAGGCGCAGCCGATGTTGGCAACCCTGACGGCACACACGGCCGCCTACTGGGGGCTGACACAGATCGACAGGCGCCCCCTGCGAGGCGCTTGCTGGTTCGGGTCGGCACTGGGACTGGGTTTCCTTGCCAACGGCCTGGCGCCGATGCTGCCGCTGCTGCCGGTGGCAGCCTTCGTGGTCTGGCGATCACAGCACCGCCAGCGCTCGGCACTGCTGCTGCTGGGTTCGCTGCTGCTGAGTTGCATGCTTGCCGGAGCATGGCTGGCGGCATTGTTCGCGACCTCACCCGATTACCTCGCGGCATTCTGGCAGGGCGAGTTGACCCAACTCAGCGGCAGCGTGCAACCACTGCTCAGCCTGCAACGCCTGTTGCTGATGTTGCCCTGGTACGCCTGGCCAGCCCTGCCCCTCGCCGGCTGGACACTATGGGCGAAACGCCGCCAGTTGGCGACGACCCCTCTGGCTTTGCCGATGTTCGCTTTCCTGGTGGCGCTACTGGTGGTCAGTGTCTGGTTGGGAGCACGCAGTGCCCCGGCGCTGCTGTTGCTGCCACCGCTGGTGCTGCTCGCCGTTCCGGGCGTCACCTCACTTCGGCGCGGTGCCGCAAACGCATTTGACTGGTTCGGCATGATCACCTTCAGTTTCTTTGCCGCGCTCACCTGGATTGCCTGGTGCGCAATGGTATTTGGCTGGCCGGCAAGGCTCGCCAAGCAGGCTGTCCGCCTGGCGCCAGGTTTCGTTGGTCACTTCAATGTATTCGCTGCCGGCCTTGCCCTGCTGGCGACGCTGGTCTGGTGCTGGATGATTGTCACCAGTCCCCGCTCACCGATGCGCGGTATCATGCACTGGATGAGCGGCCTGACGCTGCTGTGGCTCCTGATTGCGACGCTGTGGATGCCGTGGATCGACTACGGAAAGACCTATCGTCAGGTATCGGGCTCCCTGTCCAGGGCACTTCCCGAAAGACGCGAATGCATCGCCAGTGCCAACCTCGCCGATTCTCTTCTCGCCTCTCTGGACTATTTCGACGATATCCGCACGTTGCCGGCAAAATCGATTGCCGGCAAGAGGTGTGACTTGCTGCTGGTGCATGGCTCGGTCAAAGACGGCAACATCTCGGTGGCTGGCGGCTGGCGCCAAATCTGGGAGGGTGGTCGTCCAGCCGAGCGCCGTGATGCCGAAAAACTACACCTTTACAGGCGGGAGGAGGGAAAAAAAGGGCCGCCGGGCAAGTGACGTACACGCAACGCAAGTCGCCGCTGTCACCGCCTCAAAGCCTGAGGAAGTGCTCGCGGTAGTATTTCAATTCTGCAATCGATTCGCGAATATCCGCCAGAGCCGTGTGGTCGGACTTCTTGACAAAGCCTTTTGCCACCTCTGGTCGCCAGCGGCGGCAGAGTTCCTTCAAGGTACTGACGTCAAGGTTTCGATAGTGAAACCATGCCTCAAGCTGGGGCATGTACTTGACCATGAAGCGACGATCCTGCCCGATCGAATTGCCGCACATCGGGCTGGCCGCCTGGGGCACCAGGCCCTGCAGGAAACTCAGGGCGGCCCTTTCGACCGCGGCTTCGTCGAGCACCGAGGCCCGGACCCGATCGATCAACCCTGATCGGGCGTGCGTCTTTCGATTCCAGTCGTCCATCGCGTCGAGGCGAGCCTCATTCTGGCTAACCACCCAGGCCGGCGATTCGGCGATGGTCACCAACTGGCTGTCGGTCACAATCATCGCAAGTTCAATGATGCGGTCGCGCTCAGGTTCCAGACCGGTCATTTCCATATCCAGCCAAACGAGGTGATTGGCAACCTGTGTCATATAATCCACCTGAACTGTAAAAGCCCTATTGTGTCACAGGCCCATGCTCAATACTTTCTCACTGCTGTTTCTTGTCTCCTTGCTGTTGATGTGTGTCATGCGTCTATGGCTCGCGCAGCGTCAGATTTCTCATGTACGCGCGCATCGAGAAGCGGTACCCGAGAGCTTCTCTGGACATATCGCTCTTGGCGCCCATCAGAAAGCCGCTGACTATGCGGTGGCACGTGCCCGTTTCGGCAGAGTCGGTCTCGCCATCGAAGTCGCCGTTCTACTCGGCCTCACGTTCGGCGGCGGCCTGCAGGCACTGCATGACTTCTGGTCGCCTCGCCTCGATGGTCTCCCTTACGGGGTCGCACTCGTATTCAGCGTGATCGCGCTTTCTGCCGTCGTTGATCTGCCGCTCACGCTCTATCACCAGTTCGTGATCGAAGAAAAGTTCGGTTTCAACCGCATGCGCCTCACGCTCTTCCTCGGCGACCTCGTGAAACACGCGGCCCTGGGCATCGTCATCGGTACACCGGTGCTGCTTGCCGTCCTCTGGCTGATGGAGAGCATGGGAGAGCTGTGGTGGCTCTACGTGTGGCTGTTCTGGTGCGGCTTCAATCTGCTGCTCCTGTTCATCTACCCGACCTGGATCGCACCCTTGTTCAACAAGTTCGCGCCACTCGAAGACGACGCTCTCAGAACGCGCGTCGAAGCCCTGCTTGCACGCTGCGGCTTCACCACTTCTGGCCTTTTCGTGATGGATGGCTCAAAGCGATCGGGCCACGGCAACGCCTATTTCACCGGTTTCGGCAAGACCAAGCGCATCGTCTTTTTCGACACGCTGCTCGGTCGCCTGCAAGCCGTCGAGGTCGAAGCCGTACTCGCGCACGAACTTGGGCACTTCAGGCACCGGCACATTGTCAAGCGGATCGGCATGCTGTTTGCCATGTCGCTGCTTTTTCTCGCCATTCTCGGTCAACTGATCAATGCCGACTGGTTTTTCAATGGCCTGGGGCTTGATGCCAGGAATACGGCGCTGGGACTGGTGCTATTTTTCCTCGCCGGACCGGTTTTCACTTTCTTCCTGACCCCGCTGTTGAGCCTGCTGTCCCGCCGCGACGAGTTTGAAGCCGACAGCTATGCGGCCGGGCATGCATCGGCAGGCAACCTGGTGAGCGCACTCGTGAAACTGTATGAAGATAATGCTGCCACCTTGACACCCGACCCGCTACACTCGCTGTTCTACGATTCACATCCCCCGGCGGCCCTGCGCATTGCCCGCCTGCAGGACGCCTAAGCCCCGCACAGGAGGAAATGCCGCCATGACCACGCAGCAACAACTCGCGCTAGAGCGCTGCCGCCCGTTGCAGGGTAGCGAGCACCGGCTTGATCTCGCACAGCGTTCAGCCTTGCTGACTGGCCTGCCGGGCTGGCAACTGGTCGGCGAGACCGTACTGCAGAAGGAGTTCGCCTTTGCCAGCTATGCAGCGACCTTGCTGTTCGTCAACACCGTGGCAGGCCTGGCTGAACGCGAGAACCATCACCCCGACCTTGCAGTCGCTTACGGCCGCGTCAAGGTGAGTTACAGTACCCACGACGTTGGTGGCCTGTCCCGCAATGACTTCGTCTGCGCGGCCAAGATCGAGGCGCTTACCCAGATTTGAGACTCTCTGGCACCGTCGTCGCCGCCTACGGACGGCAGTACCGGATCGAATTGGCCGACGGCACGACGCTGCTCTGCGTCCCGCGCGGCAAAAAGAGCGAACTGGTCTGCGGCGATCAGGTCAGCGTGCTGCGGACGAGCCCAGACCAGGGCGTGATCAGCTCGCTGGAGTTGCGCAGGAGCCTGCTGTATCGCTCCGATCACTTCAAACAGAAGTTGATCGCCGCGAATGTGACACAAGTGATCATCGTCGTCGCCACCGAACCCGCGTTTTCGGATGAACTGATCACCCGCTGCATCGTTGCAGCCGAAAGTCAGGAAATCAAGGTGCTGATCGTGCTCAACAAATGCGACCTCCTTGAAAAGGTAGCGCTGGCAACGACAACACTGACACCGTTCCAGGCGCTGGGTTACCTTGTGCTGCCGCTGTGCGCACGCAATGATGGCGCCAGCCTGCTGCCTTATCTCGCCGGTCATACCAGCCTGTTGATCGGCCAATCCGGTATGGGCAAGTCAACGCTGACCAATGCCCTCGTCCCCGACGCCTGCGCGCCAACCCGTGAGATATCGCAGGCCCTCAACGCCGGCAAACAGACCACGACGCATGCCAGCCTCTATCGCCCCGGCGCCAGCTCGGCGCTCATCGACTCGCCCGGCCTGACCGAATTCGGCCTGCAGCATCTGTCGGTAGCGGAAATCTCGCAGGCATTCGTCGAATTGCGGCCATTGCTCGGTCAATGCCGCTTCCGCGACTGCCGACACGACCGCGAACCCGACTGCAGCATTCTTGCCGCAGTCCGGCACGGTGACATCGACCCGCGCCGCTATGCGGCCTACCGCGCACTCTGTGCCGAAATCGGCTAATACCAAAGGAGCCTTCGCATGAGCGACATCATCATCCGCCGCCAGCACGGCAAGAGTCTTGCCGAGGCGCGCGCCTCGGCCGAGCACATGGCCGCGGAACTGAAGGAAGAATTCGATCTCGACTACATCTGGATCGGCAACGTCATGCGTTTCAAGCGGCCTGGGGTCGCCGGAGAATTGTCGGTAAACGACCAGACGGTAGCTCTCAACATCCGTCTCGGATTGCTGCTCTTCGCCCTCAAGCCGGCTATAGAGCGCGAGATCCACAGGTTTTTCGACGAGAACTTCCCAAGCTGAGAAGACCTCTGCGCGGCGCCGATCCCCCCGGTTTCATTTCTCTTGCAACTTTTCGATCAAGCTGACGTACTGTTGCATCGCATCGGCAGGACCCGTGCCCTTGAGCGCAGCCCAGGCATCGTACTTGGCACGCCCTACGAGATCAGTGAACCCGGGGCGCCGGCCCTCGACATCGCCCTCGCTTGCCTGTTTGTACAGGGCGTAGAGCTTCAGCAACACGGTATTGTCCGGTCGCTCGGGCAGGCTCTTTGAATTGGCAACGGCAGCATCGAACCGGGCTTGCAAGTCACTCACGGGAAATCCTCCGCAGGATGATCTGTTGGAATGGCTTGCTATTATATGGGCTTGCCATTTTCTCAGGGAGCGCGCGGATGACGCAACGCGAAAGAATTTCCCATGTCGACACCGCCTGGCTGCGCATGGACCGACCCGAGAACCTGATGCAGATCCTGGGGGTCATGATCTTCGAGGGCCGCATCAACGCCGAGCGCTTCAAACGCACTGTCGCGCAACGGATGCTGCGTTACCGCCGCTTTCGGCAGATTGCGCGGGAGGACGCCGACGGCACCTGGTGGGTCGATGACCCCGACTTCGACATCGATGCGCACGTGCGCCATTCCTCGCTCCCGGCACCCCACGGCACGCACGAACTGCAGAAGTTCGTCGCCGAAATGGCCAGTAGCCCGTTGAACCCGGCCCGCCCCCGCTGGGAATTCAACCTCGTCGACACCGCCCGGGGAAATTCGGCACTGGTCGTTCGCATCCACCACGCGATTGCGGACGGCATCGCACTGCTTGGGGTCATCCACTCGCTGACCGATGCCGCCGCCAACGCCCCCGAGCATGGCGGCCCGGAGGCCGCGTCGGAGGAACCGGATGACGATGACGCTGGCGACGTGCCGGAAGGCGACGCCTTCTGGCGGACCATCCTCGATCCACTCACGGACGTTACGCTGGCGTCGATCCACCTGGGTGGCCATCTGTGGGGACAGTTTCTCGGGCTCCGCAATGACCCGGCAGGCATCCGCAACTACGCGCGCGTCGCGGCAGCGATCGCCCAGGAAGTCGGCAAGCTGGCCCTGCTGCCCAACGACAGTCCAACACGCTTCAAGGGAAAGCCCGGAACCGTCAAACGCGTCGCCTGGTCGGAACCCATCGCCTTGCCGGACATCAAGGCCGTCGGCAAGGTCCTCGGCTGTTCGGTCAACGATACCCTGCTGGCGGCGGTGGCCGGCGCCTTGCGCGGCTACCTGGTGGCGAGAGGCGATCCGGTGGTAAGCTCCGTAGCCATCCGCGCCATGGTCCCCGTCAATCTGCGAGCAGCGAGCGATGCCGATGAACTCGGCAACCGCTTTGGCCTGGTCGCCCTCGAACTGCCGATCGGTATCGACAATCCGCTAGCCCGGCTGTACGCCACGCGTGCCAGGATGGCGGCGTTGAAGGGTTCCTACCAGGCGATGCTGACCTTCACCCTGCTCGGTGCAGCCGGCACCGCCCCGAAGTTCGTTCAGGACCAGATCCTCAAACTGCTGACCAGCAAGACAACGGCGGTGATGACCAACGTACCCGGCGCGCAGCAACCCCGCTATTTCGCCGGCAGCAGGATCGACCAGCAAATGGTCTGGGTACCGCAGGCCGGCGACATCGGCATGGGCGTCAGCATCCTCTCCTACAATGGCCGAGTACAATTCGGACTGATCACCGACAAGAACATGGTCGACGACCCCGAGCAGATCGTGGGCCGCTTTGCCGACGAGTTCGAGAAGCTCTTGTGGCTGCTCCTGCTGGAACCCTGGGATCGGCTGGGGGACCCGGCGGCCGTCGAGGAAGACCTCTCGCGCCTGATCAATACGGTCGCCGAATAGGGGTCACCCAGGTAGCGCAGGCGCCGTTCAGTCGGCCACTTCGGCCTTGGCTGCCTCGACGTCGAGACGCTCCATGGCGTCCATCGGCCGGCATTCCGCTGCTTCCTGGTAGAGCCGCTCGGCATCCTTCATGCCGGCCTTGCCGAACATCATCACCAGGGCATTGGCATACTCGATGCGGGTGATCGCGGAATCCGGGTTGAGTTTGAGAGCGGCCTCGAGCAGGGCCTTGCCGGCGTCTTTTTTGACCCCGTAAGTGATGCCGCCAACCAGCGCCCCGACCTTGTCGATCACCTCGGCGTGATACGCGCCCAGCGCGATATGCGCGTCGGCGTGTCTGGGCTCGAGCTCCAGCGCCCGCGTCAGGCTGTGTTTGATCTTCCCACCCAGACCTTGTGCGAGCGCCTTGACCACCGAGATGCTCTGGCTGTAACGACCGAGAGCAAAGGCATGCAGATACCAGGCGTTGACCACCTGGGGCGATTTCTGCTGCTGCTCCTCACAGCGTTGCGCGACCTCCATCAGCAGGTGGCGCTTGCGATCGTCGTCAGTCTCGAGGTAACTGGCATAGATCGTGGCTGCCTTGTTGGCGGCGTTGTAGCCGGCGAGACCACAAGCCAGACCGGCCTCGACCGCCTTGCCGAAGTCACCCGCATGGTAACTCCGCCAGGCGTCCTGTACCTTGGGATCGTCAGGAAACGGCTCGCAGTCGCCACGGTGCAGACGACCCCAATTCTCCTGTAGCGCCGCACCGGCATAGCTGTAGGCCTGGTCCGGGTAGGGAAAGGTTTTCCAAGTCATGCTCTTCCTCCATATGGGTTACGCTCTGAGATACTCATGCGACAGTTTTTCGAGCAGCCCTTTCGATTCGCCAAACAGATACGGCGCGATCATCGCCATCGCCTGATACACGCCGCGGCCGATGCGCCCGCTTTCGACCTTGCCGCGCGGATCACAAGCATATTCGAAGGACAGCCAGTAGGTTGCAATCACCGTCATGTTCGTCGCCAGCGCGCGCAGTTCCTCAGGGCCTGCGCGCATCGCACCAGCCAGCACCAGACTTTCACACAAGGTCGTCGCCGTACGCACCTTGTGCGCCAGGATCTGTTTGAAATGAATCTCCAGAACCCGATTGCGCGTCAGCAGGTCATTCAGGTCGCGATAAAAAAAACGATACTTCCAGATCTGTTCGAACAGCAGGTGCAGAAAAAGCCAGATGTCTTCGACATCGGCTGACCGCCGCGTCGGCACCGCGAGGATGTCCTCGATCTCCCGCTTGAAGTCGGCGAAAATTGACTCCAGGATCTCGTCCTTGTTGTGAAAGTGGTAATAGAGGTTGCCGGGGCTGATGTCCATTTCGTCGGCGATGACCGTGGTCGTCACGTTCGGCTCACCAAAATCGTTGAACAGGCGCAGGCTGGTTTCCAGAATACGTTCTCGTGTTCGCCGCTTCGGTTTCTTTTCCATCGACTGTCCGCCGTGATCTGCTCCGAAAGGCCAGAATATCACCGCCGGCAAGGTCAGGGAATGGCCGACGAACGAAATTGCACCGACGGGCGACCCGGGTCAGGCCTTCTGAGCCAGCAGCCAGGCTTCCAGGTCGCGCAGCGAAGAATCCAGTGCACTGGCGCTGGTCGCCAGGTCGGGACGACGCTTCTTCGACAACAGGGAGCGGCTATGGTCCTTGAGCACACCAAGGTTCAACTCGATCCCGTGGCGCTCGAAGATTGGCCTCAACTCATGACGCCGCCGATACAGATCGCTGCGCGTACGCTGATAGGCATGCTCGCACAAGCGACTACGGCCGCGATAACTGAATACGTTGGTGAAGAACATGTCCGCATCGTCGCGGGTGGGTTCGAACAGCACAACATCCTTGCCCTCGAACTCGAGACGGTAGCGGTCCATGCCGGTGCGCATCCGCGAGTGGATGATGGCTCGGAAAGTCTGCGACAAGACCACCGGCAGCCCCCCGTCGACGAGATGCTTGGGAGCCGGAGAAGGGTTCTCGTGCGCTGGTCGTTTGGCCGCCAGGCACGCATCGAATGGCACCAACGGATTGATGCAGATGACCAGTTCGGCACCTTCGTGCAATGCCACGGACGCGTGCAGGGTCTTTATCAGCGCACCATCGACGAAATACCGTTCGCCTATCCTGACCGGCGGGAACAAGCCCGGAAGGGCGGCACTCGCCTGGACAGCCACCGAAATCGGCACGTCATCATGCCCTGCGGAACCGAAGGCCAGAGACTCGCCGGTGTCCAGATCAGTCGCCACGATAAAGAGCCGGTGCCTGAGCTGACGAAAATCGTTGCTCCGCCCCTCCGCCGAAAACAGCTTCCTGAGAAGCTGATCGATTCCGGAACTGTTGAACACTCCCGCCGGGATGGCATGGCTGAGACCCTGAAATGCCTCCAGAAAACGAAGGTGCCAAGGGTCCGACAGGTATTGGCGGAGCGACGACCAGAACAACATCGGCACGGACAGCGCGCGCCGCAGGTATTCGCTGAAGGCCGGACGCAGAAGCATTTCCGGGTCGAACACCTCGTCGCTGTCATTATCCACCAACATCCGCGCCAGAGTGGCAGGCCCGAGACCATTGGCAACCGCCGCCGACATGAAGGCCCCCGAACTGACTCCAACATAAATGTCGAACTCGGTGAAGTCCACTCCTTCCAGCGCTTCGGCCAGAGCGGCCATCGCCCCGACTTCGTAGATACCGCCCACCGGACCACCGCCAGCGAGCGCCAGCGCGATTTTTGAACGCTTGTTTGCCGCCATACAGTGCCGTTCCTTTTCTTAGGAAGCGCCTCCTGCAGCAGCATCGAATGCCGCTTCCCGGCGCCATGGTGCCCGTGCGCACCGCTACGCAAAATTCGTCCAGACGAAGGCACCGCCCACCGATCCCACACCGTCTGGACAGGCGCGCCATCGCGCCCGCCGCCGGCACATTGCCCGCATCGATCAGCAAACCCGCGGCGGGCTCTTCAAGACAAGCTACTCGCCGGCCTGCGGGATGGTATTCAGTACATCGGCCGGAGTGACCGGAGGAACCGGCTTTGCGGCAGCAGTTCTGGCCGCGGGTTTGCGGGTCGCCGGCTTGGCAGGAGTCTCTGCAGCAGGTGACTCGTCCTGCTCTGCGGACGTCGCCTCAGACTTGACAATCGTCTTTCCTTCGGTCAGTGCCTGCACCGCCGCGCTCAACTCGACGACGCGCTTGGAAAGTTGGTCGATATCCTGCTTGCTGGGCACGCCGAGGCTACCCAGAGCACGCGCCACGCGGTCCTCGAACACCTGTTCAAGGCGGTCCCACGTGCCAGACGCCTTGCCGGCAACCTGTGCAATTCTCTCATCGGTGATCTTGCGGGTTCGCGACTGGATGTTCTCGCCTTCCTTGACCAGCGCATCGAACACCTTGCCGCCTTCTTCCTGGGCTTTGGCGAAGGCACCAAGCCCCGCCAGCCAGATCTGTTGCGCCGATTCCTTGACTGTCGACGCCAGTTGGTTCTCGGTCACGCTGCCGGCCAGTTCTTTGAGTTTCTTGCCCATTTATATCTCCTTAAACGTAGTAGTCAAAAGGCCAGCAAGTTTTTTGCTTGCCCTGGAAAGCCAGTGTAGTGACAATATCTAGAGGACGCACACTAAAGAGTCAGGGAATGGCCTCTGGGAGGCTGCAGTCCAGCACGCAAGGAACACAGGAGAGGACAATGAATTTCATCAGGAGGCAGCAATGAATTACTTCGTTACCGGCGCCACTGGTTTCATCGGCAAGCGACTTGTCGCAAGATTGCTGGGCCGCCCCGAGGCTACCGTCTATTTCTTGACTCGCGCCATTGAGCTGCCGAGGCTGCAGGAATTGTACGAGTATTGGGGTTGTGACGATAGCCGCGTCATTCCGATCGTCGGCGACCTGACGCAAGTAGACCTGGGCGTCTCGCGGACCGATATCCACAAGCTGCATGGCAAGATCGAACACTTTTTCCATCTCGCGGCGATCTATGACCTCAAGGCCAGCGCCGAAGATCAACAGCGCGCCAACGTGGACGGCACCCGCAACACCGTCCGCCTGGCAGAGGAAATTGCTGCCAGACACTTCCACCTGGTCAGCTCGATTGCCGCCGCCGGACTTTTCGAAGGGCTGTTTCGTGAAGACATGTTCGACGAAGCGGAGAACCTCGAGAATCCCTACTTCCGCACCAAGCACGACTCCGAAGGCATCGTCCGCAAGGAGTGCCGGATCCCGTGGCGCATCTTCCGTCCGGCAATCGTCGTCGGCGACTCGCGCACCGGCGAAATGGACAAGGTCGACGGGCCCTACTACTTCTTCAAGCTGATCCAGAAGATGCGCAAGATGTTCCCCTCCTGGATGCCGACCATCGGTATCGAAGGCGGGCGCATCAATGTCGTCCCGGTAGACTTCGTGGTCGCGGCGATGGATCACATTGCCCACCTCGCCAATGAAGACGGACAGTGCTTCCACCTCACCGACCCGATGCCGATGCGCGTCGGTGACCTGCTCAACACTTTTGCACGCGCCGCACACGCACCGGAAATGGCAATGCGCATCAATGCCGCCCTGCTCGGCTTCATCCCGCGCACGGTGCGCAAGGCGATGTTCGCCCTGACCCCGGTGCGCCGCATCCGTACCGCGGTCATGAAGGATCTCGGCCTGCCCGACGACATCCTCGATTTCGTCAACTACCCGACCCGCTTCGACTGCCGCGAGACGCAGCGCGCGCTCAAGGGCAGCGGCATCGCCGTGCCCCCGCTCGACAGCTACGCCTGGCGCTTGTGGGATTACTGGGAACGCCACCTCGACCCGGATCTTTTCGTCGATCGCACGCTGCGCGGCCAGGTCGAAGGCAAGGTCGTGCTGGTCACCGGCGGCTCCTCCGGCATCGGCAAAGCCACCATTCGCAAACTCGCGGAAGCCGGAGCCGTGGCGGTCACGGTCGCCCGCGACGCGCAGGCGCTCGACGAAGTCCGGCGCGAATTCGAAGCCGCCGGGCTGCACCTGATCACGCATGCGGTGGACATCGCCGATCCGCAGCAATGCGCCGCCTTTGTCAAATTCATGAACGAGGAGCACGGCGGCGTCGATATCCTGGTCAATAACGCCGGCCGCTCGATTCGCCGCGGTATCGAGAACTCCTTCGATCGTTTCCACGATTTCGAGCGGACCATGGAACTCAATTACTTCGGCGCGTTGCGTCTGACCATGGGCTTTCTGCCGGGAATGATCGCCAAGCGCAAGGGACACGTGATCAACATCTCGTCGATCGGCGTCCTCACCAACGCCCCTCGCTTCTCGGCCTATGTGGCCTCAAAGGCAGCGCTGGACGCCTGGGCGCGCTGCGCGGCATCCGAGTTTGCCGATCGCGGAATCGAATTCACCACCATCAACATGCCCCTGGTCAGGACACCGATGATCGCCCCGACCAAGCTCTACGATCAGGTCCCCACGCTTTCCCCGGAAGACGCCGCCGATCTGGTCGTCGAAGCGGTCATCCACAAACCGGTGCGCATTGCCACACGCCTGGGAATTTTCGGTGCCCTGCTGCACTCCCTGATGCCGAAGGTCGCACAGATCACGATGAACACCTCCTTCCGGATGTTCCCCGATTCCGGGGCAGCGGCGCGCAAGCCTGAGGAACCGGAATCGCAAACGGCGGACCAGATCGCCTTCTCACAGGTCATGCGCGGGATTCATTTCTGAGTGAGTTGCCCGCAGCAAGCAACCGTCTCGCCCGCTGCGACGAGAAACCAGGGGGCCCCGCATCGGACGCCAAGGCAAGCGCCTGCTGTCCTGAGCGAGGCCCCGCTCACCTCCCTGCCGCATCATCACCCATGACGACTCCCACTCAAAACCAAGCACCGGTTCACAACGCACGGCAACTCCTCAAGGAACTGCAGGAGACATTCCCGGTCTTTCGTGACAGCCTGCCGCTCGCCATCGGCATCGACAAGCAACTGCAAGGGCGACTGCCCAACGTTGGCCGCAAGGACTTGCGCATCGCTCTGGGAATGCACACGCACTCACTCCGGTACCTGAAAGTGATGGCGCAGGCAACGGTCCGGGTGGATCTTGACGGGCAACCGGCAGGCGAAATCCTGGCCACGCACCGTAGCCACGCCAGCGACCTGATCAAGGAGCGAACCCGCAAACAGGCAGAACAGCGCAAAGCACAGCGCGAGGCTGAGGCGCTGGCTCGCCAGCGTACCGAGAAGCTGGACCAGTTGGTGGAGAAATTCGGCCGCAGCCGCTGAGTTGTCGGCGCTGCGTACAGCGCCGTGCCGATTCCAGTGTTTCCGCCGACCCCGGGACCAACCTACGAGACAAGAGGCGCAGGCGGATTGCGGTCTGTCGAGCAAGAAATCATGGACCACCTACTCAAGGACAGCGCACCGCTCGAATTGTACGCCTGGCTGGACGACGACGCTGAATGGCCCGGATGGGACATCCTCGTCGGCAATCCCTTCGCCCACTCGCTACCCGGCGACCAGTTCACGACCGTTCAGAACTACTTTGCCGAGTACCATCTGGAATACTTCCGGCAGCGACTCTACCCGCATTTCCCAAGCCGGCTGCATGCTCTCCTGCTCTTCGCCACACGCGTCGATGCCGAGACTTTTCGCGCCAAGCATCCCGCCCGCACCTTCGGCAAGTCACTGGTGCGAGCGCGCAGCAAAGGCAGCTATGTCTGCTCGTTCCACGATGCGAGCTGGCTGGACTACCTGCGATTACCGCATAGCCTGAGCCTGTCGACACTCGACGAAATCGCCAATCATTACTGGAAGGGCGCGCTCGTCGAGGAAGTTGGGCTCACCTTTCTGAATGAGCGCTGGCGAGAACCGCCGGTCATCGAAGCGCTTTTTCAAGGTATCCTTGAGCCGGTCACGGCACACCCGCAGAGCGGCTTGCTACCCGGCTTCACGTGACGGCACCGGGAAGTCGCCCGGCCACAACGATCGCGGTACTGCTTGCCGCCCGCTGGCTCAACAGTTAGAATCGCCGGCTCGCTTCGCCAAGCGAATAAGCACCTTCATTCATCAGGCGTTGGCTCTATCAAACCGGGGCTGCGCCGTTCTTCAGGAAAGAGAGTTTGACATGGCGATAAATGTTGCGCAAAAAGCGCAGATCATGAGCGACTACCAGCGTGCCACAGGCGACACCGGATCGTCCGAAGTCCAGGTGGCCCTGTTGACCGCTCGCATCAATGACCTGACCGGCCACTTCAAGGAACACAAGAAGGACAACCACTCGCGGCGCGGACTTTTGCGCATGGTCAGCCGCCGTCGCAAGCTCCTCGACTACCTGAAACGTACCAACGTTGACTCCTACCGCAGCCTGATTCAGCGTCTCGGCCTGCGCAAGTAAGCCTGTTCGCCGATCCGCGTCGCGGTCGGAGGTGCAGGCAATTCGAAAAGCCGTCAGCGGCCAGCCCCCAGGTGGGCTGTGCCGCTGTTTCTGCTGCTGCGGCTTTTGTTGGCAAATGGGCGCGTCGGTCGAATGGTCTGCCGGAGTCGTGGGCAGGCACGCGCCAGATTATTGAGAAAGGGAACTATGTTTAATATCGTCAAGAAAACCTTCGCCTATGGTGCCCATCAGGTCACCCTGGAAACCGGCGAGATCGCCCGCCAGGCGGGTGGGGCCGTAATGGTCTCGATGAACGACACGGTCGTGCTGGTCAGCGTCGTCGGCAACAAGACAGCCAAACCGGGCCAGGATTTTTTTCCCCTAACGGTGGATTACATCGAGAAAACCTACGCCGCGGGAAGAATCCCCGGAGGGTTCTTCAAACGCGAGGGGCGCCCCTCGGAAAAGGAAACGCTGACATCCCGGCTGATCGACCGCCCGCTGCGCCCGCTCTTTCCCGAAGGCTTCTACCACGAGGTACAGGTCGTGGCGATGGTGATGTCGCTCAACCCGGAAATCGATCCAGACATCCCGGCGATGATCGGTGCCTCGGCAGCTCTGGCGATCTCGGGCATTCCCTTCGATGGGCCGATCGGTGCCGCACGCGTCGGCTACCTCGACGGTCAGTACATCCTCAATCCGACCGCCACACAACTGTCGTCGAGTCTGCTGAATCTGGTCGTCGCCGGTACGCAGTCGGCGGTCCTGATGGTCGAGTCGGAGGCCAGGGAACTCTCGGAGGAAGTCATGCTCGGTGCCGTGGTCTATGGGCACCAGCAGATGCAGGCGGCGATCGACACCATCAACGAACTGGCCGATGCAGCCGGCAAACCGGAATGGGACTGGACACCGGCAGCGAGAAACGAAGCGGTCCACGGCAAGCTCGACCAACTGGTCGATGCCGAGCTGCAGGAGGCCTACCGGATCACCAGCAAGCAGCTACGCAGCCAGCGCATCAAGGAGATCACCGCCTACGCCGTCGAGGTCCTGACCGCCGGTGACGACGCCCCGGACGCCAACGCGGTGCGCAACATGGTTTCCGCCGCCGAAGCGCGCATCGTACGCGGCCGCATCCTGGCCGGCGAGCCAAGAATCGACGGTCGCGACACGCGTACGGTCAGGCCGATCGCGATCCGCTCGGGCGTTTTGCCGCGGGCGCACGGTTCGTCCCTGTTTACCCGTGGTGAAACCCAGGCCATCGTCGTGGCCACGCTCGGCACCGGCCGTGACGAGCAGATCATCGACGCGCTGTCCGGCGAATATCGTGACCGTTTCATGCTGCACTACAACTTCCCTCCCTATGCAACCGGCGAATGCGGACGCGTCGGCACGCCAAAGCGGCGTGAGATCGGACATGGCAGGCTGGCCAAACGGGCACTACTGGCCGTGCTGCCATCGGTGGAAGACTTCTCGTACTCGATCCGCGTCGTCTCCGAGATCACCGAATCCAACGGTTCGAGTTCGATGGCCAGCGTCTGCGGCGCCTCGCTGGCCCTGATGGATGCGGGTGTGCCGCTCAAGGCACACGTCGCCGGAATCGCCATGGGTCTGATCAAGGAGGGCAATCGCGTCGCCGTGCTGACCGACATCCTCGGCGACGAGGATCACCTCGGCGACATGGATTTCAAGGTCGCCGGTACCGATTCCGGCGTCACCGCGCTGCAGATGGACATCAAGATCCAGGGCATCACCAAGGAGATCATGCAGGTCGCCCTGGCGCAGGCCGGCGAAGCACGCCTGCACATTCTCAAGCAGATGCAGGACTCGATGTCCGGACACCGCGAGGAAGTCTCGACCTACGCCCCGCGCCTGTACACCATGAAGATCAACCCCGAGAAGATCCGCGACGTGATCGGCAAGGGCGGTGCGGTGATCCGGGCGATCACCGAGGAAACCGGGACGACCATCGACATCAAGGACGACGGCACGATTACCATCGCCTCGGTCAGCGGTGACGCGGCCGATGCTGCGCGGGCGAGAATCGAGTCGATCACCGCCGACGTCGAAGTCGGCAAGGTCTATGACGGCACCGTGCTCAAGCTGCTCGACTTCGGCGCCATCGTCAGCATCCTGCCTGGACGCGACGGCCTGCTGCATATTTCTCAGATTGCCAACGAACGCGTCAATGCCGTCGCCGATTATCTCAAGGAAGGCCAGAAAGTGCGCGTCAAGGTACTGGAAGCCGACGAGAAGGGTCGCGTGCGCCTGTCGATGAAAGCCCTGACGGTCGAAGAGGGTGGTGCCGGGGCAGCAGCGCCGGCGTCGTAACCACGCAACAGCAGATCAAAAAAAGGACGCCACGGCGTCCTTTTTTATTTCCGCGCGCGGCAAATTCGTCCACGCTGCACGTGTCTGGGACCGCCTATTTGGCGATCTGCTTCTCGCGCACCTCTTCCAGCGTCTTGCAGTCGATGCACAGCGTCGCCGTCGGCCGCGCTTCCAGACGCTTGATGCCGATCTCGACGCCGCAGGCCGCACAGTAGCCATAGTCGCCACTGTCGATACGCGCGATGGTTTCCTCGATCTTCTTGATCAGCTTGCGCTCGCGGTCGCGGTTGCGCAACTCGATGGCGATGTCGGTTTCCTGGCTCGCACGATCATTGGGATCAGCAAAAACCGTCGCTTCATCCTTCATCGTGTGCACCGTGCGCTCGATGTCTTCCATCAACTGCCGCTTGAGGGCTTCGAGGATGCCGCGAAAATGAGCCAGCTGATCGCTGTTCATGAACTCCTCGCCCGGTTCCGGTACGTAGGGAGTGAAATGCTTGTGGAGCAATTCTTCAGCCATGTTCGAAGACCCTGTTTTCTGTTTGCAAAAAAAGACGACTAGATATCAGAAATAGCAGCGTCTGGCAAGCAACGGTCTGCTGATCGGATGCGTGCGGGGCGCGGCAACCGGCTGCCAGGGCGCGCCGGGAACGTTCATCTGCCCGCCCCCGCTGGATCGCCTTCGACAGGAGGGCCATCACCGCGGGCCAGATAGCGTGCGCGCAGCGCCATCGCCGTCTCGAATGCCGCCTGCGTGAAACTCAGGATCTCCGCGAACTCCGCGTCGCTGAGCGTCCGGGCATCGTCGTTGCTGCGATAGACGTTGACGAACTGGTGCTCGCGCACCGTCTGCAGCACCAGCTTGCCGACCCCCAAGCCTTCGAGGCTCTTCCACAGATCGGGATTCGCCGTGCGCGTAAAGCGCATCACAAAACCGACCGGGTCATTGCGCCCAAAGACCGCCGCCAGGCGCAGGATCAACTCGAACGACAGGGCAATGCGGCCATTCTCGAGCGCCTCGATCAGCGAGGGATCCTTGAGATCGATCGCCGCGCCGACCTCGGCAATCGTCAGTCCCGCCGACTCGCGCATGGCGCGGATCGCCGCCCCGGTCCTGGCCCATGCGGGTTCGGCGACGCCCGGCAACACCGCCCGCACCACCTCACTGGCGGCGTCGAGCGGGTGCCCGTCCTGCAGCGCCCGCGAGACCTTGCCGGCGGTCTCCATGGCGCGCCCGGCAAGCACCGTTGCCGACCCCAGGTCCAGCAAACGGCTGGCCATCGCGCGCATCTGATCGACCATGCCCGGCTCGGTCAACCGAGCGCTGTCGGCGCTCGCCTGCGCATCTGACTTCTTTGCGGTTCGCCTGGCAACCGCAGGCTTGCGTTTGGCCGATGGAGCGGACGGGGTGCTCATGAGGGATCCCTTCGTGGAAGTGGCGGCATGGTTGAAGTGTAGCTCAGGCCGCCAAGGCTGCAAGGGCAAGGTGTGGCAGAAACTCGCCGCCGCCCACGCGTGCCGGGAGCGCACACGACAGACGCCTCACGGCTGGTCCGGCGCGTCGTCGTGAACACCGGACCTGGGCGGCTGAGCACGCGCCTGCCGGGTCGTGGCCCTTCCCTGCTGCCGCGTGCAGCCCTTGAACAGGTAGCCGATGGCGAGCGCAAGCAGCGCAAAGGCCATGCCCACCACCAGGACAAACACCAGCAGTCCGACCGGAGCGGCGAGTAGCCAGGGCGCTGCGGTATCGTGATTGTCGAAGCTCGCGAATACCCGCTGAAAGGCCAGGCCGGCCACCTGATAGGCCAGCGGCACGGCCAGGCTGGCCGCGACCAGGAGTTGCACGACCGTCCAGCCGACGCGCGGACCCGCCCTTTCGACATCGGGCCGCGCCCTTCGCCCGCGGAGTATCCGCAGCAACAGCGCAGCGAGCACGCCGCCGCCGATGACCAGCCCCCCCGGCAACAGCCAGCGTTCGATTCGCCCTACCCAGGCCAGGTCGCGTCTGGGTGGCGGTAGCGGTGGCGCCTCGATCGAGACCGAAGGCTGTGCTTGCACTGTCGTCCCCCCCGCCTGTCCCGCCTCGTCACAGCGCTGCTGACCTGGCCGGCGGATGGTCCGGGCTTCCGGCGGACAGGGGCCGTCGACAATGTACTGCAAGCCATGCAGGTCACAGAGCGCGGCGTTGCGCAACCGGCACTCCTCGGCGACGGTCGGTACGTCGGCCCGGCATGCCGAAGCAGCAATGACCAGCCACGCCACCGACACACTACCGGCAAGACCCAAAGCGGCGCGTTGGCTGTGCATTGCTGCTTCTCCCTTCCACCGGCTGATCCGGTACACCCGCGCACTCAGAGCTGATACTCGTCGGCCGGTCGCGCACCGGCCATCGCCATGTCGACGGCCTTCTTCGTCAGGTGCGAGGCGAAGAGTTCAATGAAGTCATATTCGTAGCGACGGATGTGCGTGCCACGGCGCAAACCGATACGCGTCGTGTTCGAACCGAACAGATGCTCGGCGGCCATCGCCTGCAAACCGGTGTCGCGCACCGGATCGAAAGCCATGCGGGCAATGATCCCCAGCCCCAACCCCAGCCCGACATAGGTCTTGATCACGTCGGCGTCGATCGCCGTGAGCACCACATTCGGAGTCAGTTGCGCCAGTTCAAAAGCCTTGTTGATGCGTGAGCGACCGGCAAAGGCCGAGTCGTAGGTGATCAGTGGCCAGCGCGACAGGGCGGTCAACGACACCGGCTTTTCGCCGAGAATCGGGTGCCCGTCGGGAGCGATCACACAGTGCACCCACTGGTAACACGGCAA
This sequence comes from Candidatus Accumulibacter propinquus, assembly GCA_016714935.1. Classification (GTDB taxonomy): domain Bacteria; phylum Pseudomonadota; class Gammaproteobacteria; order Burkholderiales; family Rhodocyclaceae; genus Accumulibacter; species Accumulibacter propinquus. The sequence continues at coordinate 81,562 of JADKBU010000014.1, forward strand.
CATCAGCAGTTGTGGATACTGGTCGAGCGCTTCGGTGGCGATGGCGATGTCGGCCTCGCCTTTCAGCGTCAACTCGGCGATCTGTGCGGGATGCCCCTGGTGCAGCGACAGGCGAACCCGGGGATGCCGGTCGACAAAGTTCTTGACCACTGCCGGCAGCGCATAGCGCGCCTGCGTATGGGTGGTGGCGATGACCAGGCTGCCGGTGTCGCCGCCAGCGTACTCTTCGCCGACGCGCCGGATGTTCTCGGCATCGCGCAGAATGCGTTCGGCAATTTCGAGCACCGCCCTGCCGGGCTCGGTGATCGCCGTCAGGCGTTTGCCGCCGCGCTCGAAGACGGTCACCCCGAGTTCGTCTTCGAGCAGTCTGATCTGCTTGGAGATCCCCGGCTGCGAGGTATAAAGCGCCTCCGCGGCTTCGGAGACATTGAGACCACGGCGCGCCACTTCGACGAGATAGCGGAACTGCTGGAGTTTCATGGCTGTCGCACCATTGGATTGGTTATAACAATCTAACTGAATATTCTTTTTCGATCAAACACTGCGCTGATACCATGCGCGGACTTTTTCTGGTAGCACGCCATGGACTGGATGTTCACCTTGTCGGGTTTCGTCGTCGGCGCCATCGTCGGGCTCACCGGCGTCGGCGGCGGCTCGCTGATGACGCCGTTGCTGGTGCTCCTGTTCGGCATCCACCCGGCAACGGCGGTCGGCACCGACCTGCTGTATGCAGCCATCACCAAGGCCGGCGGCACGGTGGTGCACGCTCGCAAGGGGCACGTCGATTGGCGCATCACCCGTCTGCTGGCCAGCGGCAGCATTCCGGCCGCGCTGCTGACGATCTGGGCATTGTCCCTGCTGCCGAAGCAGAGTGTGACGGTGTCGCATATTATCTCCTTTTCGCTCGGTATCGCCCTGCTGCTCACCGCCGCCGCGATCCTCTTTCGCAGCAAGCTGCAGCAGCAGGCCCTGGCGCACGCCGACGACGCCGCACACACGCAGTTGCGGGCGCCGATCACGGTTGCCGTCGGCGCGCTGCTCGGTGTGCTGGTAACCATTTCGTCGGTCGGTGCCGGCGCGCTCGGCGTCGCCGTCTTGTTCTACCTCTACCCCCGGCTGCCGGCAATTCGCATCATCGGCAGCGATCTGGCGCACGCCGTACCGCTGACGCTGATCGCCGGCCTGGGGCCACTGGCTGATCGGCAGCGTCGACTGGTCGCTGCTCGGCAGCCTGCTGCTCGGATCGCTGCCCGGCATCTGGCTCGGCAGCCACGCCTCGGCGAAGGTGCCGGAACGCGTGCTGCGCCCGATCCTGGCCGGCATGCTGCTACTGATCGGCAGCAAGCTGATTGCCCAGTAGATACCGCACGCCGCCCCATCGCCTCCAACCGGGAGACGGGGCAACCTTCAACAAGGCCCAGGACAGGCTTCCTGAGCCGCTGATGCGACTTTCAAGGCAAGGAGCGAGCGACGATGTATCGCTACGACAATACTGACCAACAGATCATCAACGAGCGCGTGGCCCAGTATCGCGACCAGATCGGCCGTCATCTGGCCGGCGAGCTGTCGGTCGACGAATTGCGTCCGCTGCGCCTGCAGAATGGCCTCTACATCCAGCGGCACGGCCCGATGCTGCGGATCGCCATTCCCTACGGCATGCTCTCGGCCGCGCAGTTGCGCAAACTGGCCGAGATTTCTCGCCGCTACGACCGCGCCGTCGGGCATTTCACGACGCGCCAGAACATGCAGCTCAACTGGCCGCAGTTCGAGGAAACGCCGGACATCCTCGCCGAACTGGCGAGCGTGCAGATGCATGCCGTGCAGACCTCGGGCAATTGCGTGCGCAACATCACCACCGACCATTTCGCGGGTGTCGCACCCGACGAGTGGACCGATCCGCGCCCGTATTGCGAACTGCTGCGGCAATGGTCGACCTTCCATCCCGAATTCGCTTTCCTGCCGCGCAAGTTCAAGATCGCGGTCAATGCCGCGGCCGAGGACCGCGCGGTGATTCGTGCGCACGATATCGGCCTCGACCTGGTCGGCAACGAGCAGGGCGAAATCGGTTTCCGGGTCTTTGTCGGCGGCGGTCTGGGCCGGACGCCGATCCTCGGCAAGCTGATCCGCGAGTTCCTGCCGCGCCGGCATCTGCTCTCGTACCTCGACGCGATCCTGCGCCTTTACAACCGCTACGGCCGTCGCGACAACATGTACAAGGCGCGCATCAAGATCCTCGTGCAGGCGCTCGGCATCGACGAATTCGGACGCCAGGTCGAGGCCGAATGGTCGCAACTGCGCGACGGTCCGACGACGGTTCCGGACGTGGAGTTCGCACGCCTCGGCGGGCATTTCGCCCCGCCGCCGCGTGCAACGCTACCGGCTGAAGACGCCGCGCACGCCGCCCGGTTGCGCAACGATCCGGCTTTCGCCAACTGGGTCAAGCGCTGCGTGCATCCTCACAAGACGCCGGGCTACGCCGCCGTCACCCTGTCGCTGAAGGCGCTCGGCGTCGCGCCTGGCGACATCAGCGACGTGCAGATGATCGCCGTCGCCGAGCTCGCCGAACGTTTCAGCTTTGGCGAACTGCGCGTCAGCCACGAACAGAACGTGGTCCTCGCCGATGTCAGACAGAGCGATCTGCACGAGGTCTGGCTGATCGCTCGCCGTCACCGCCTGGCGACGGCCAACATCGGCCTGCTCACCGACATGATCTGCTGCCCGGGCGGCGATCTTTGCGCGCTGGCCAACGCCCGTTCGGTGCCGATCGCCGCCGCGATCCACGAGAAGTTCGACGACCTCGACTATCTCCACGACATCGGCGACATCTCACTGAACATCTCGGGCTGCATGAACTCCTGCGGCCACCACCACGTCGCCAACATCGGCATCCTCGGAGTCGACAAGAACGACGAGGAATGGTATCAAATCAGCATTGGCGGCCAGCAAGGCAACGCGGCGACGATCGGCAAGGTGATCGGGCCGTCGTTCTACGCCCAGGAAATCCCACAGGTCATCGAAGCGCTGATCGGCGTCTATCTCGAACACCGAACGCCCAGCGAACGCTTCATCGACACCTTGCAGCGGATCGGCATCGAGCCCTTCAAGGCGCGTGCCTACGCCGGCCGCGACCGGCGGCGGACGGCCAAGGTCGACAACCGGGAAGAGGAAGTCATCAATGCCTAGGATCATCAAACATGACCGCGTCGTCGAGGACGACTGGCAAGTCCTGACACTGGCAGCAGGCGAGACCCCGGCGACCGTGACCCTGCCCGCCGACCCTGTCCTGCTGCCGCTCCCGGTATGGCTCGCCCGCCGCACGGAAATCAGCAGCCTTTACCGGACCCTCGGGGTCTGGCTCGACAGCCATGAGGGCCCGGAAGCGCTGGCCGACGACATTGACCGGTTGAGCATCATCGCCGTCAATTTTCCCAAGTTTACCGATGGCCGCGGCTACTCGATCGCCCGCCTGCTGCGCGAGCGCTATCACTTCCAGGGCGAGATCCGCGCCATCGGCGACGTGCTGCAGGACCAGCTCTTCTTTATGCGGCGCTGCGGCATCGACGCCTACGCGCTGCGCGCGGACAAGGACATCGAGAAGGCGCTGGCCGGCCTCTCCGTGTTCAGCGAAACCTACCAGGCGGCGGTCGACCAGAGCGAGCCTCTGTTCCTGCGCCGCCGCACGGAGGCGTCGGCATGAGTGTCCAGGTCAATCCCGACGACCCGGCGCTGCTCGCCGCCGTGGCCACCCGCGTCGGTGAAGCGCGCCGCCTGCTGCGCGAGATCGCCGACACCTTCTCGCCGGCAGCGTTCGCCAGCAGTCTCGGCGCCGAGGACATGGTGCTGACCGATCTGATCGTCCACGACCGACTCGACATCGAGATCTTCTCGCTCGACACCGGTCGCCTGCCACCGGAAACCTACGACCTGATCGCCGCGGTGAAGAACCGCTACGGCCTGACGCTGCGCCTGTACTCCCCGCGCCACGAACTCGTCGAAGCCTACACCCGCAGCAACGGCATCAACGCCTTTTACGAATCGGTCGAGTTGCGCAAGGCCTGCTGTTTCGTGCGCAAGGTCGAGCCGTTGCAGCGCGCGCTGGCCGGCCGCAAGGCCTGGATCACCGGCATGCGCGGCGGCCAGGCGGCAACCCGCGACGGGCTGCCGGTGCGCAGTTTCGACGCCGCCAATGGCGATGGCGGCCTGGAGAAATTCAACCCGCTCGCCGCATGGAGCGAACGCGAAGTCTGGGCTTACCTGAAGCTCAACGACGTTCCCTACAATGCACTGCACGACAAGTTCTACCCCAGCATCGGCTGCGCACCGTGTACGCGGCCGATCACGCCCGGCGAGGATGTGCGCGCCGGCCGCTGGTGGTGGGAAAATCCACAATCCAAGGAATGCGGCTTGCACGTCAAGCGCGCCTGAAGGCCCGGACGGACGTCTGCGACAGACGCGTCACGGGCGCTGAACACCCCGAAATACAGGTCAAACCATGAGTACTGCAACACTCTCCAGAGTCATCCTCTCCCACCTCGACTGGCTGGAGTCCGAGGCCATCCACATCATGCGCGAGGTGGCCGGCCAGTGCAGCCGTCCGGTCCTGCTCTTCTCCGGCGGCAAGGACTCGATCTGCATGCTGCGCATCGCTGAAAAGGCGTTCCGTCCGGGCCGCTTCCCCTTCCCGCTGCTGCACGTCGACACCGGACACAACTACCCGGAGGTCACCGACTTCCGCGACCGGCGCGCGGCCGAACTCGGCGAGCGCCTGATCGTGCGCTCGGTCGAGGACTCGATGGTGCGCGGCAGCGTGGTACTCAAGTCGGCCGACGAGCCGCGCAACAAGCACCAGTCGGTGACCCTGCTCGAAGCGATCGAGGAATTCGGTTTCGACGCCTGTATCGGCGGCGCACGCCGCGACGAGGAAAAAGCCCGCGCCAAGGAACGCATCTTCTCGTTCCGCGACGAGTTCGGCCAGTGGGACCCGAAAAACCAGCGCCCCGAACTGTGGGACCTCTACAACGCGCGCAGCTTCAAGGGCGAGAACATCCGTGTCTTCCCGATCTCCAACTGGACCGAGATCGACGTCTGGCAGTACATCGAACGCGAACATCTGGCGCTGCCGTCGATCTACTTCGCACATCAGCGACCGCTGGTGCGCCGCGGCGGCGGCCTGCTGCCGGTCACCGCGGTCACCCCCGCCCGCGCCGGTGAAACGATCGAGACCCTGACGGTCCGCTTTCGCACTGTCGGTGACATCACCTGCACCGCACCGGTGATCTCCGAAGCCGACAGCGTCGCCAAAATCATCGCCGAGACCGCCAGCACGACGATCACCGAGCGCGGGGCGACCCGCCTCGACGACCAGACGTCGGACGCCTCGATGGAACAACGCAAGAAGGAAGGCTATTTCTGATGTCCGCGATCGAAAGATTCCCTGCCGAAGCCCTCCCCGACAATGGCCTGCTGCGTTTTCTGACCTGCGGCAGCGTCGACGACGGCAAGAGCACCCTGATTGGTCGCCTGCTGTTTGACAGCAAGACGATCCTCGTCGATACCCTGCATGCGATGAAAAGAACTTCGGAAAGGCGTGGGCTGGATATCGTCGACCTGTCGCTGCTGACCGACGGCCTGCAGGCCGAGCGCGAACAGGGGATCACCATCGACGTCGCCTATCGCTATTTCACCACCGGAACACGCAAGTACATCATCGCCGACGCGCCGGGCCACGAGCAATACACGCGCAACATGGTCACCGCCGCGTCGACCGCCGACCTGGCGATCATCCTGATCGACGCCCGCAAGGGCGTGCTGACGCAGACCCGCCGCCATTCCTACCTGGCCCACCTGCTGGGCATTCCGCAGATCGTCGTGGCGGTGAACAAGATGGACCTCGCGGACTACTCGCCCGAAACCTTCGCGCGCATCAAGGCGGATTATCTGGCGTTCGCCAACCAGTTGGGCATCACCGACGTGCGCTTCATACCGATGTCGGCACTGCACGGCGACATGGTGGTGGATCGCGGCGAGCACCTGGACTGGTACGACGGGCCGACGCTGCTCGAAATCCTCGAAAGCACGCCGGCGGTGCACAGCGAGCACACCGAAAAATTCCGCTTCCCGGTGCAATACGTCTGCCGCCCACAGGATTCTGCCAACCCCGAGCTGCACGACTATCGCGGCTTCATGGGCCGCGTCGAGTCCGGCGAACTGCGCATCGGCGATGCGGTGACCGTGCTGCCGTCGGGACGGGAAACACGCGTCAAGGACATCCAGGTCCTCGGCGAATCGCAAGCCCGCGCCGTCGCCGAGCAATCGGTGACCCTGCTGCTCGCCGACGAGATCGACATCTCGCGCGGCGACATGATCGTCAAAACCGGCGAATTGCCGCAGGTGACCAAACAGATCGACGCCATGCTCTGCTGGCTCTCCGAATCACCGCTCGACCCGCGCCGCAAATACCTGCTGCGCCATACCACGCGCGACACCAAGGCCATGCTCGCCGGCATCGAGTTCCGCGTCGACATCAACACCATGGAACGGCAGACGGCCGAGCGGCTGGCGATGAACGACATCGCCCGCGTCCGCTTCAAGCTGGCACAGCCGATCTTTGCCGACCCCTATGCCGAGAGCCGCGGTACCGGCGCCTTCATCGTCATCGACGAATCGTCGAACAACACCGTCGGCGCCGGCATGATCGCCTGAGCGTCGACCGGCCTGCCGCGCCCCTCCCGGCAAACCCCGCCGAGTGGTGCGGCGGCGCATCGCCGCCGAATCTGTGGACCCAATTGTTCGAGACGTGCGGCTTGGTGATGCCTCGATCTGCGCTTTCATGCGACAAGCTTTTGCCCTCGATGACTGCCCAAGCGAGTGCTTGCGTGCCATGATACAGCCTTGAAGGCTCATCTTTCGAGCCCGTAACCGAAGGCATCGTCGTCGGACTTCATCTTTATGAGCAGCATGGAACGGATCTACCAGATCGACCAGATTCTCGGCGCCCGCCCCTTTGCGACGCGTGAGGACCTGCAGGAGCGTCTCGGTGTTTCCTGGGCAACGCTGAAGCGCGACATCGCTTATATGCGTGATCGCTTGAATGCCCCGATCGTCTTCGACCGCAGTCTGGGCGGCTACCGCTTCGAGAAGCCCGAACAACAGGTCGGACCGCAGTATGAACTGCCGGGCCTGTGGTTCACCGCGGAGGAGATCCATGCGAAATCCTCGACAAGCGGGCCAAGGACATCGCCGACACCCGGCTCGACGAAGTACTCGGGTCCGGCTACGGCATTTTCGCAGGCGATCAGGTGTCGTGGGCGGTGTTGCGCTTCACGCCGGAAAGAGCGCGCTGGGTCGCCTCCGAACGCTGGCATCCGAAGCAGCAAGGCAAGTTCCTCGACGATGGCAGCTACGAACTGCGCGTGCCCTACGCCGACAACCGCGAACTGATCATGGACATCATGAAGTACGGTAGTGACTGCCAGGTCATCGAACCGGAAGCACTGCAGGCGAGTGTGGCGCAGGAATTGCGTCGCGGACTGAAGAACTATCGGGTCTAGCGCCTTTGCGTCCCCGGCAGGCAAAGCACCCTGTCTTGCGAAGCTCCAAAAAAAACCCGACCGGGATCCGGTCGGGCTTCTGAACTGCTACGTACCCCGGTTTCAGGCGCGTTCGAAAATGACTGCGATCCCCTGACCACCACCGATACACATGGTCACCAGTGCGTACTTGCCGCCGGTGCGCTGCAACTCGTAGATCGCCTTGATGGCGATGAACGCACCCGAGCAACCGACCGGGTGACCGAGGGCGATCGCCCCGCCGTTCGGATTGGTCTTGACGGGGTCGAGGCCGAGACCCTTGTTGACCGCAATGGCTTGCGCGGCAAAGGCTTCGTTGGCTTCAATGACGTCCATCTGGTCGAGCGTCAGGCCCGCCTTCTTGAGCGCCAGTTTGGTCGCCGGGATCGGGCCCTCGCCCATGATGTCGTTCGGCACGCCGGCGACCGCATAGGAAACGAGACGCGCCAACGGCTTCTGACCGGCACTCGCTGCCAGATCGGCGGCCGCCAGAACCAGGAAGGCTGCACCGTCATTAATGCCGGAAGCATTACCAGCGGTGACCGTACCCTCCTTGTTGAACGCCGGCTTCATCTTGGCCAGCGCTTCGATCGTCGTGCCGGCCTTGACGTGCTCGTCCGTATCGAAAACGACGTCGCCCTTGCGGGTCTTCATGACGATCGGGACGATCTGCGACTTGAAGCGACCCTCGGCGATCGCAACACCGGCACGGCGCTGCGACTCGACCGAAAAGGCATCCTGCTCTTCACGGCTGATGTTCCACTTCTTGGCAAGATTCTCTGCGGTAACGCCCATATGGCCGACACCAAACGGATCGGTCAGGGTGGCGACCATCATGTCGATGGCCTTGGCATCGCCCATGCGCGCGCCGGTACGCATCGCCGGCAGCATGTAGGAACCACGCGACATGACTTCCACACCGCCACCGATTCCGTAGTCGGCGTCGCCGAGCATGATGTTCTGGGCAGTGGTCACGACGCCCTGCAGGCCTGATGCGCAGAGGCGGTTGACCGCCATGGCCACCGAGTCCATCGCCAGACCCGCCTGGATCGAAGCGACACGAGCCACATAGGCAAAGCGCGAATCGGTCGGGATGCAGTTGCCCACCGTGACGTAAGTAATCTGTTGCGGATCGACACCGGAACGGGCGATCGACTCCTTCATCACGGTGCCGGCCAACTCGTGCGGCTCCATATTGGCGAGGGAACCTCCGAAAGTGCCAATGGCTGAACGGACCGCGCTTAGTACGACAACTTCTCTGCTCATGAAGAAACTCCTGAAAAAAAATCGATCAACCGCCTACCAGACTGGCAAGCCCCAACAACAGCAAGAACGACAGCACCACGGCAGGCCAAGCCAGCCCGACGGCGCTGTCCATGAAGTCAACATCGGCGGTCTCACCGGTGCCGACTTCCGACCACCCGTCCAACTCGCCTGATGCCGAGAGCGGCTAGCCGAGGCGAACCCCAAAAGTATCCGCGCCGCTGGCCACGACAATTCCCGGGCCATCGCTGGTGTACTGGTCAGCCGGGGTACGCCGACAGTAGACCGCATCCTCGAATTCGCCGACGATGGCCAAGGCCACTGCGGTGAGCCGCACAGGAAGCCAGTGAATAATAGCAAAGGTTCGCCGTGCGAAGCGCTTACTGAATGTCCGTATAATAGTGAATGAACTGGCGGAACCCCGTCGTCAGGCAAGGGACCAGGGAGATTCACAGCCAGGCGAGAAGCGGGCTGATGTCGGCAAGAACAAATGGACGCCTGCGGCAACCAGCATCAGGCCGCCGACCCCGACCAGCCAGGCAAGGGTTCCATGCCGACGCGGACCCGCATTGAACCAGCTTTCGAGAAAACCGTAGCACCAGGTTGGCGGCTCATGGACCAGGCGAAGGTTGGGTAGTGGTTGGGCCTGCTCGATGAGCGGGACGGCAAGCAGGGAAAACAGGCTCATACTGGAGTCTTGCCTGGGTGGCGCCAAGTACTCCAATACGCTGTAGTAGTTCGCGCCAGATCAGTATTCGAACGGGCACCATACCATAATTTGCCGGGGCTTGCAGAAACCCGTGACTTCGCGCAACATCACTCTGCGGCTTGTGGAACGCTTCTCAGCATGGAACTGTCGTCTATCTACAGCAAGACCCAAAAAGGCCATGATGAGGTGACCACCCGCGCACACCGCCTGCCCTTCCGGGTGCGTGCGATGCTGATCATGGTCGATGGCCACCACACCGGACACCAACTTCTCGAACTGAGCAGTTCCGCAGCGGATGGCAGGCAGCAACTGGCAGCCCTGCTGGATGGCGGTTTCATCCAGGCACAGGTAGCCGCCGACGCCGGGCACGAAGGCATGCGCCGGGCACTACCCGACGAGGACATCAGCCTCGCCCGGAGTTACGCCATCCGCACGCTGAAGGAATTGTTGGGTTCGCGGGCCGCTGCGTTGATCGCAGCAATCGAGCAAGTCGAAACGCCGGACGAACTCCGGCAGCATGTCAGCAAGCTGCGAGCCGCACTGAGCACGGCTCCCGACCAGGAAAAGGCCAAGCACTTTCTCGAAACGCTGGCGATGGTGCTTGACTAGCGTGCGTCAGGGGAGAGGGAGCGGTAGAGCGACATGATGATTCCCGCCGTGGCGCCCCAAATGAAGTAATCGCCGTATGGCATCGCCCAGTAGTGCCGCAGTTTGCCGCGGTAGTGCAGCGAGTGCCGCTGGTGATTGGCGGGATCGAGCAGAAAGGCCAGCGGCACCTCGAAGGCCTCGGCCACCTCGAATGCGTCGAGCCTTAACTCGAAGGGCGGCGTCACCATGGCCACCACCGGGGTGACACGAAAACCCGTGGCGGTACGATACTCCGGCAGGTAGCCGGCAATCTCGACCACCGCCGAAGGCAGGCCAATCTCCTCGAACGCCTCGCGCAGCGCCGTGTGCGCCGGTGAGGGATCGGCCTCCTCGCAACGCCCCCCCGGAAAGCTGACCTGCCCGGGATGATCCCTGAGGTGTGCGGTGCGTTGCGTCAGCAGTACCGTCGGCTGGTCGTTCCGCCGGATGATCGGGAACAGCACCGCCGCCGGCATCAGTTCCTCGTCGCCAACGCCATCTTCGAGCACAAAGGGAACACGTGACGGTTCCGGGCGCAAGATTCGCCGCAGTTGGTCGAGATCGACTGGCCCTCCTCGCTCTGGCGATGGAGCAAGCGAAACTTCAGGTGCTGACAGCACGCTCTTCCTCCTCGATCTCCGCATGCACGGCTGCAAGTGCATCGCGCAGGGTTTCATCGGGAAGGGCGTTGATCCTGCTCGCCACCAGATCCGCGGACTTCACGGCACCCTCCGGCAAGAGACTGCTGTCCAGAGAGGCAATGAGCGCGGCACTGGCACCCACCACCTGCAGCAGGGTCTGCCGCTCGCTCATCAGAAGTTCGAGTTCGCGGCCCAACATGGTTATCTTCTCGTCGCGGTGACGCATTTTCGAGTTCTCCTAGTAGCGCTTCCTGAGGATCATGGTCTGACCATCGCGCTGCATTTCCATACGGTTCAAGAAACTCATGCCCAGCAAGGCAAATGGCATATCCTGGGCATGCACCACCGCGTCGACGTTGTTCAGGACAATCTCGCCAACGCGCACGCTGTCGAGTTTGACGCGAGCGACGGCAGCCTGACCATTGGCGGTGTTCACCATCCCCGGCTGTCCCTTGCCGGCGTCAATGCCGATGCGCCGCGCTTCGCCGGCGCCGAGCGAGATCATCGTCGCACCAGTATCCACCAGAAAGCGCACACTCGTTCCATTGATGTTGCCGGTCGTCAGGAAATGGCCGTTACCATCGGCGGTCAATGTCGCTTTGGCGCCGCCATCGCCAGCAGGCTGCGATGCAACATTCTGCCCAACCCGCAGGATACGCTTCTTTCCGTCCGTCTCGATGGTGGCCGTATCACGGTCGACCGACAGGACTCTGACGCCTTCGTCGGTGCGCGCACCGACCGCCACCGTGCGCGGCGCGCCGCCGTCGATGGTCAACAAGGCCTTACCCGGGAACACGCCAGCCAGCCCGACATCGACGGCCTGCGCCACCGGGCACGCGGCCCAGAACGACAGCAACACGGCGCCCCAACTGACCACCCCTGTACCGCTTTGGTGACCCCGCGGGTCACCACTCCAAAGCCACCGCATAAGCACAATCCCTCCTCGCATAGCCAGCCACATTTCGCCATCCGACGCGCAATGGATCAAGGCATTTTGCCACACTCCGATCACGGCACCTGACGGCATCCAGGTGTTATCCGGAGAAGCGACGGTAGCTGCGCGCGTCAGGGCTCAAGAGCCAGCCGGCAGTGCCGGACAAATCGCGCACGAACCACTGGCCGACCCGCGAGACTACTGCGGAAAACCACGCCATACGCCCGTCGCCGATCGCAGGTCCGGGACGGTCGCGTACCGTGCTCATCCTCCAATCTGGTGGACGAGCACGGCAGCAGGGTTTCAGCGATAGACGAGGACGGGAATTTTGGAGTGCGTCAGCACTTTGTTGGTTTCGCTGCCGAGCAACAAGGCGGTAAAGCCGCGGCGGCCATGCGAGGCCATGAAGATCAGGTCACAGCCGGCCTGGGTCGCCGCATCGATGATCGCCTGGTAGGGAATGTCGCTGGTCAGGGACAGTTTCGCCACCGGGACGCCTGCGGCATCACACAACTGGACGACAAAATCCAGCGTCTGTTGTGCCTGCTGTTCGGCAAGTTCGGCGAACTTCTCCGGCGTCGTGGGGTCGATCAAGGCCCCTTCACCATAGTAGCTGACCGGATATTCGGGTTTGGCAAAGAACGCCGTGATGCGCGCCCCCGCCTCCTTGGCAAAGGAAACCGCGCGACGGGCGGTTTCCCTGGAAAGTTCGGAACCATCGGTCGGAACAAGGATATTCTTGAACATGGCGTTTCCTCCACAGGACGATGAATTAACTATAGGATGAAAGCGGGCCCGACTGTTGATCAACATCAAAGGATGGAGGGTGCATGCGCACAAACGCTCGGCAACCGCGACGGTGATGAACCATTCGCAGCCGGCCGAACAGCAATGCGCGCCGGAAAACCGGTATCCGTCGATCAGAATTACTTGATGTCGGTCAACGTGGGTGGTCGCCGCCCGCCCGACAATGGCAATCCTGTCTCCAGGGAGCTACCGCATGCACGCGATTACGGATTTCATGGTCAACGATCACCGCTCCTGCGACGGTTTGCTGGTCGCCGTCGAGCACGCCGTGGTGAACGCCGCCTGGGCAACAGCCCAAACCGAGTTCGCTCGCTTCAGCGACGCGATGCGTTATCATTTCGCGGCCGAGGAACGCGTTCTCTTCCCGCTTTTTGAACAGAGTACCGGCATGTACCACGGGCCGACGCAGGTCATGCGCGCCGAGCACACGCAAATGCTGCAGTTGCTGGCCAGTACCGCGTCGGCTCTGGAGGCGGCGGACAGCGACGATTACGCCGGTAGCGCAGAGACGCTGTTGATCATGATGCAGCAACACAACCTCAAGGAAGAGAACGTGCTGTATCCAATGTGCGACCAGCATCTGGCTGATCAACTCGATGCGTTGCTGCCCGCGTTGCAGAGGCAGATTGCCGGCCAGGATGAAAGCACGAGATGACACAGGGGAATGCCGACATCGTGCTCGACGCGCGTGGCCTGGAGCCTCCCGGACCACTGGTGCGTACCATGGAAGCACTCGACCAGCTCGGTCCGGCGGAAAAGCTCCTGGTACTCCTCCCGCGCGAACCCTATCCACTCTACCGGGCGCTCGAACTCAACGGCTTCTGTTGGCAAACGGTGTGCCGGCCCGACGGAACCGTGGAAGTCCTGATCCAGCAACGACAGCCCTAGTGCAGGCGCTACTGTCCTTCGATCAGGCGCCACCGCTGGCGGCGCCGCTGCGTTTTTTCCTGACCGCACCGCTGTTCGCCATTCTCGCCGGTCTGCTGCTGTTGTGGAGCGGCCCGGACCTGTTTGCCTCGCGCTGGACGCCGGCGGCGCTGGCCCTGACGCACCTGATCAGCGTCGGCTTCATGCTGCAGGTGATGCTGGGGGCGATGATACAGATTCTGCCGGTAGCCGCCGGAGCGAACCTGTCGCGACCGCTGCTGGTAGCGTCCCTGGTCCATGTCGCGATCACGCTGGGCGCATTGTTGCTGGCAGCGGGTATGCTGAGCTACGAACCACTCGTTCTGAGGTTGGCCGTGTTCCTGCTCGGCAGCGGCGTGGCGCTGTTCGTGGGTGCAGCCGCACGCTCCTTGTACGGTGTACCGTCGACGAACCCGACCGTGCGTGGCCTCAAACTGGCCTTGTCGGGTCTGAGCGTCACCGTCGGCCTCGGCCTGCTGCTGGCCATCGCCTTCAGCGGCGGTTTCGAACTGCCGCTGCCGTTGCGACAGTTGACGCCCATTCACCTCGGCTGGGGCTTCGTCGGCTGGGGCGTGCTGTTGCTCGCCGCTGTCGCTTTTGTCGTGGTTCCGATGTTCCAGATGACACCGCCGTACCCCGCCGCGTTCACCGGCACTTTTTCCTGGTCGGTGCTGGCGTTGCTGTGCATGTGGAGTTTCGCTGCCGGCGCGGCCTGGCACTGGCCATCCGCCATTCTGGAGGGAGCCGTGGTACTGTCGGTGGCCAGTTTTGCCGCCCTGACCTTGCAGGTCCAGAGCCGCAGCAAGCGCGCGAAGTTCGACGCCACCCAGCACTACTGGCGTGTCGGCATGCTGTGCGCCCTGGCAACCTGCGTCCTGTGGTTCGCGGCGGCAGTCGTGCCGGCGCTCGCCGAGCGCCCGGAATGGTCGCTATGCTGCGGGGTATTGGCGCTGGTTGGCGGCTTCATGTCGGTAATGATCGGCATGCTGTACAAGATCGTTCCTTTTCTGGTCTGGTTGCACCTGCAGAACCGTGGTGGCGGGCGAGTGTTGGCTCCGACAATGAACAAGGTCATCGCCACACGACAGATCGACCGGCAAATGTATGCGCACCTGCTGGCGCTTGCGCTCCTGCTGGCCGCAGTCGTCTGGCCGCTGTGGTTCAGCTATCCGGCAGGCCTGGCGGTCGTGCTCGCCAATGCCTGGCTGTTGCGCAATCTGCTGACTGCCGCCGCGTTCTACCGGCGGCACTGCCTGAAAATCGAGGCCTGGGAAGCCGCCACGGCCACCCCGGTCGGATGATGAGTTACCTGTACCTGAAGTACCTGCACATGGGTTGCGTTGCCCTCAGCGGCGCCGGCTTCCTGCTGCGCGGGGTGTGGATGCTGACCGACTCACCCTGTCTGCAGCAGCGAGCGGTACGGGTCCTGCCACACCTGGTCGATACGATCCTGCTCGGCAGCGCGATCGCCATGGCGATAATCAGCGCCCAATATCCGTTCGCGGTGAACTGGTTGACCGCCAAACTCGTCGGTCTGCTGATCTACATCGGTTGCGGAACAATGGCTCTCAAGCGCGCCCGCAGCAAGGCACAACGGGCAGTGTTCCTGGTCGCTGCCTTGGGCGCCTTCGCCTACATCGTATCAGCCGCGCTTGCCCGCAGCCCGCTGGGCTTTTTCGCCTGGCTCGCGTAGGCGGCGAGCGCCGCGCTTCCTGCCGCCGCTTAGGCGCGCTGGTGCGTCAGCAGCTTTCGCAACCCGGCGGTGTTGAGGATTCGGACCTTTCTTTGATGCACGGCCAGCAGCCCTTCTTCCTGGAACCGCGAGAATGCCCGGCTGACAGTCTCAAGTTTGAGACCGAGATAGCTGCCGATTTCGTCACGCGACATGCGCAGATTGAATTCCGCCGGTGAATAGCCACGCGCCTTGAAGCGCTGCGAGAGATTGAGGAGAAAGGCTGCCAGGCGTTCCTCGGCGCGCATCGTGCCAAG
Organism: Candidatus Accumulibacter propinquus; assembly: GCA_016714935.1. GTDB lineage: Bacteria > Pseudomonadota > Gammaproteobacteria > Burkholderiales > Rhodocyclaceae > Accumulibacter > Accumulibacter propinquus. The sequence goes on from JADKBU010000014.1 coordinate 97,006, forward strand.
CAGCATCATCACCCCGTGATCGCGAACGATCTCGCGGCTCATCACCTTATGGAAGTGATGCTGCAGGGTATGAATCTGCCGCGACAACCCTTCGAGTTGCAGGAAGGGAATCGCACACACTTCGCTGTCTTCGAGCGCGATGGCATTACAGGAGTGGATTTCGCTACTGATGCCGTCCAGCCCGAGCAACTCGCCCGTCATCTGAAAACCGGTGACCTGATCACGACCGTCCTCGATCATCACATCGGTCTTGAAAAAGCCGCTGCGAATGGCGTAGATCGATTCGAAACCCTGCCCGGCACGATAGAGATGATCACCGCGTTTCAGGCGCCTGCGCGTCGAAACCAGTTCATCCAGCCTTTTCAGCTCGTCTCGCTCAAGTCCTATGGGCAGGCACAGCTCGCGCAGGTTGCAGTTCGAACAAGCGGTCTTCACGACTTCAAATGCCAGCCTTGCCGTCACAGCATTCATCGTCATGCGCGTCCTTTTTCATTAAACCCTGCCTTTGATCCAGGTCAACCCGGTTGCTCCAGCGCGGTCCGATAATGCAGACCATAAACAGTGTAGCGGGAACATGAACTCTGTCGCTGGCCACCTCGTTTTTGATCCACAGATCATCCGCCGTTTCGACATCAACGGTCCGCGCTACACGTCGTATCCGACCGCGGACCGCTTCGTCGAAGCCTTTGGTGCGGAGGCCGCCAGGCTCTGGCTCGGCAAGCGGAATATCGGCGCCATCAGCCGGCAACTGTCATTGTACTTCCACATTCCATTCTGCAACACCATCTGTTATTACTGCGCGTGCAACAAGATCATCACCAAGGACCATGGTCGTTCGGCCAAGTACCTGAAATATCTGGCACGCGAACTGGCATTGCAAAGCAGCTATCTTGAGGGCGGCGACCAGGAAGTCGCGCAGCTGCACTGGGGTGGGGGTACGCCGACCTTCCTGTCACATGACGAGATGCGTCAGTTGATGGCGGCGACACGCCAGCACTTCAGATTGATCGACGGCGGCGAGTACTCGATCGAGGTCGATCCGCGCAAGGTTGATCGCGCGACCGTCGAGTTGCTCGGCGAGTTGGGTTTCAACCGCATGAGCGTCGGAGTGCAGGATTTCGATGCCAGCGTGCAGCAGGCGGTCAATCGCATCCAGAGCGAAGAGGAAACCTGCGCGGTGATCGGCGCGGCGCGCGCGACCGGCTTCAAATCGATCAGCATCGACCTCATCTACGGTTTGCCCAGACAAACGGTGAGCGGCTTCGGGCACACCCTGGACCGCGTCATCGACGCCGCTCCGGATCGCGTATCGATCTACAACTATGCGCACCTGCCCAGTCTGTTCAAGCCACAGCGCCGCATCCTGGAAGCTGACATGCCTTCCGCCGACGCCCGCCTGCAGATTCTCGCCCTGGCGATCCAGCGGATGACCGATGCCGGCTACGTCTATATCGGCATGGACCACTTCGCAAAACCCGACGATGAACTGACCACTGCGCAGCGACAAGGGCGGTTACACCGGAACTTTCAGGGTTATTCGACGCATTCGGATTGTGATCTGCTGGCCTTCGGGATTTCCGCGATCGGCAAGGTCGGACCGACCTACAGTCAGAATGTGAAGACCCTTGACGAGTACTACGACCTGCTCGACAGCGGCATCCTGCCGGTATATCGCGGCATCGAACTGAACGCCGACGACCTGCTGCGGCGGTCGATCATTCAGTCGCTGATGTGTCACTTCGAACTTTCGATCGAATCGATTGAAATCGCCCATCTGATCGACTTCCGGCAGTACTTCGCTACCGAGCTCGACGACCTCGACGAAATGGTGGACGCCGGCCTGGTCCGCGTCGACGACAAATGGATCACCGTTCTGCCACAGGGACGCATGCTGGTGCGGGCGATCTCGATGGTCTTCGACAGGTATCTGCGCGCGGACCGCCAGCGCACCCGCTACTCGAAAGTGATCTGAAGCAGCCCGGCGGGCGAACGTCGAGCGGGAAGGAGTAGAATTCCCCCTTCCCGCCCGGTGCCTGCGCTTGCCTCCGATGCCTGAACTCCCTTATCTCGCCCTGCTGCTGATCGGCCTGCTGGGTGGCACGCACTGCATCGGCATGTGTGGTGGCATCGTCGGCGCGCTGTCGATGGGAGCCCCGGCGCGCATCAGCCTGCACCTGGCCTATAACCTGGGACGCGTCACCAGTTATGCGACAGCCGGCGCGATTGCCGGCGCGCTGGGCCAGGCCGGCATGGCATTGTCCGGTCAGTGGCCGTTGCGCAGCGCCCTGTACGTGCTCGCCAACCTGATGCTGGTTGCCCTTGGCCTCTACCTGATGGGCGTCACGCGCGCCCTGGCCTTCAGCGAACGCGCTGGTCAGAAGTTGTGGCGGCACCTGCAGCCCCTGAGTCGGCGTTACCTGCCGGCACGTACCGCGGCGCAAGCCTTTCCGCTTGGCCTGCTGTGGGGCTGGCTGCCCTGCGGTCTGGTCTACAGTGCCCTGGCAACCGCCCTGACCAGTGGCTCGGCGTGGCAAGGCGCGGGCTTGATGCTGGCCTTCGGCGTCGGCACCTTGCCCAATCTGCTGCTCGCCGGTCTGCTGGCCGCTCGCCTGCAGGCCTATGCGCGCCAGCCGGTGGTCCGCATGCTATCCGGCCTGCTTATTCTGGGCTTCGGGGTCTGGGGACTGCTGAGCCTGCCGGCGCTGACCCGGCTGGTCCCCTGGAACTAGCGATGCACATCTTCTGCCAGCCGCCGCCTGCGCTGCGCCTCGGTAAACATGACTGAGCCGACCGCCGGCACGCTGCACCTCGATCTGCCGATCAGTGGCATGACTTGCGCCGCCTGCGCGACACGCATCGAAAAAGTGCTCAACCGATTGCCAGGCGTAGCCGCCAGTGTCAATCTCGCCAGCGAGCGGGCGCTGATCGACGTCTCTTCGCCGGCAACGAGTTCACAACAAATCGTCGCCGCAATCGAGAAGGCCGGTTTCAGCGTGCCGCCACGCACGCTGGAGCTGGCCATCCAGGGTATGAGCTGTGCGGCCTGTTCGACGCGCCTCGAAAAGCTCCTCAACCAACTGCCGGGGGTAGAGGCGGTGGTGAACCTGGCGAGCGAGCGGGCCATGCTGCGCTATATTCCCGGCATCGTCTCCCCGACACAGCTGATCGCCGTGGTCGAGCGGGCGGGCTTTACGGGTCGGCTCGCCAATGATCATTCGCGGGAGGAGGAACAGGCGCGCAAACGCGCGGTGCAGCGGGCCGAATTGCGGCGATTCTGGATTGCCGCGGTATTGACGCTGCCACTGGCTGCACAAATGCTGACCATGTTCGATGCCGGCGCAACGCAGCACCAGGATATCCTGCCACGCTGGCTGCAACTCGCCCTGGCAACACCCGTGCAGTTCTGGATCGGCTGGCGCTTTTACGACGGTGCCTGGAAGTCCCTGCGCGGCGGCGCCGCGAACATGGACGTGCTGGTTGCGCTCGGAACGACGATGGCTTATGGGTTCAGCCTGGTGGTCACCGTGTCTGGAGCGGCCGGCCTGCACGTCTATTTCGAGGCTTCAGCCGCAGTGATCACGCTCGTCCTGCTCGGCAAGTTGCTGGAGGCCAGCGCCAAGGCGAAGACCACCGCGGCGATCGAGGCCTTGCTACGCCTGCAACCCCGGACAGCACGCGTGGAACGCGATGGCCAGTTGATCGAACTCGACGCGGCCCTGCTGATCCCGGGAGACATTTTCATTGTCCGCCCCGGCGAAGCACTGCCAGTCGACGGCGAGGTGATCGACGGCTCCTCGACGGTCAATGAAGCGATGCTCACCGGTGAAAGCATGCCGGTAGTCAAACACCGCGGTGAGCGCGTTTTTGCGGCCACCAACAACGGTGAGGGCACACTACGTTGCCGCGCAACCGGCGTCGGCGAGCACACCCTGCTGGCGAGCATCATCCGTATGGTCGCCGAAGCACAGGGATCGAAAGCGCCCGTGCAGCGACTCGCCGACCGGATCTCGGCGGTCTTTGTGCCGATCGTCTGCGGCATTGCCTTATGTACCTTGATTGGCTGGTGGACTCTGGGCGGCGTCTTCAGCACGGCGCTGGTCAACGCCGTCGCGGTGCTGGTGATTGCCTGCCCCTGCGCGCTGGGTCTGGCCACCCCAACGGCGATCATGGTCGCCAGCGGGCGGGGAGCCGCTGCCGGTATCCTGATCAAGAATGCCGAGGCTCTCGAACGCGCCGGGAAGATCGCCGTTCTGGCGATCGACAAGACGGGCACCCTGACGTGTGGCGAGCCGGTGCTGACCGATCTGCTGCCATTGGCCTCCGTGTCAACCGAAGAGGCGCTGGCTTTGGCTGCCGGCCTTGAACAGGCTTCCGAGCACCCGCTGGCACGCGCCATCCTGCGGCATGCGCAGGCTGCAGGCGTGGTATTGCCGCTACTCGAAGCGTTTCGGGCAATTCCCGGGCGCGGCGTGCAAGGCCGGATCGGCGGACGCTGGCTGCGCCTTGCGGCCCCAGACACCCTCACCGGCCTGGACCTGCCGGAGGCGGCGATTGCCGGGTTGCAGCGCGCCGGCAAGACGGTCGTGCTGTTGAGTGAATGCCACCCCACCAACGGCACCAGCGGCGACGATGCCGAACTCGACGCGGGCCTGGCGCTGGCGTTGCTGGCCATTGCCGACCCCCTGCGCGACACTTCGCACGCCGCCGTGGCGCGGCTGACGGCCCTGGGCATCCGGGTGGTCATGCTGACCGGCGACCATCCGGGTACTGCCGCGGTGATCGCCGACGCGGCCGGAATCCGGGACGTCCGCGCCGGCGTGCTGCCCGGCGACAAGGCGGCGATGGTCAGCGCACTCAAGAGCGGTGGCGCGGTGGTGGCCATGGTCGGCGACGGCATCAACGACGCCCCGGCGCTGGCTGCTGCCGACGTCAGCTTCGCCATCGGCGCCGGATCCGATGCGGCCATCGAAGCCGCCGACGTGACGCTGGTACGTAGCGACCTCAACGGCATCGCCGATGCGATCCTGCTTTCGCGTGCGACGCTCAGAAAAATCAGGCAGAATCTGTTCTGCGCTTTCATTTACAATGTACTCGGCATACCGCTGGCGGCGCTGGGGATGCTGAGTCCGGTGATCGCCGGCGCGGCAATGGCGATGAGTTCGGTTTCAGTCGTCTCCAACTCGCTGCTGCTGAAACGCTGGCGAGTGGGCGGCAAGCGAAGCTAGGCAGGGATGCAGCGACTCCGAGCGAGGCGGGCTCTCGGTCTACCGGGAACATCACCAACAGAGGTTTGAAACCACCGATGGAGAAGATCGTGATTGCTGTTGGCGGCATGAGTTGCCAACGTTGCGTTCAGAGTGTCAACGCCGCCCTCAGGACGCTGCCCGGTGTTCAACAGGTTGATGTCGACCTGGATGCGGGGCAAGCCAGCGTCACCTGCGACCCCGGCCGGGTGAGCGTCGCCGAGTTGCGCAAGGCGGTCGAAGAGGCGGGATTCGACGCCGGCTGAAGCGCTGTCGACGACTCGTCGGAGCAACCCCTACAGAACGCCCCATTGCTGGCCCCAAAAAAATGCATAGAAAAAAAACCAGACCCTCCGAGCTTCCTGCTGCCGAATCCGAATCCGAATCGACCGAGCCAGTGCGCCTGACGCAGTTCTCGCATGGTGGAGGTTGCGGATGCAAGATCGCCCCCGGCGTTCTCGAACAAATGCTCGCCAGGACGGCGCCGGGGCTGGCGCCGAAGCAGTTGCTGGTTGGCATCGAGACCAGCGATGACGCGGCGGTATACCAGATCAACTCGGAACAGGCGCTGGTGGCAACCACCGATTTCTTCATGCCGATCGTCGATGATCCTTTCGACTTCGGGTGCATCGCCGCCACCAATGCGCTGTCCGACGTCTACGCCATGGGCGGCGTACCGCTGCTGGCATTGGCAGTGGTCGGCATGCCGGTCAACAAGCTGCCACTGCAAACCATCAAGCGGATCCTCGAAGGCGGCGAGTCCATCTGCGCCAAAGCGCGCATTCCGATTGCCGGCGGGCATACCATCGATTCCGTCGAACCAATCTACGGCCTTGTCGCCATCGGTCTGGTTCATCCCGACAACGTCAAGCGCAACGCCGGCGCCCGCCCCGGAGACAAGCTGATTCTCGGCAAGGGACTGGGGGTGGGTTTCTTCAGCGCGGCACTGAAGAAGGGCATTCTGTCGGCCCCCTGCTACACCTCGATGATCGCCTCAACGACGCAACTGAACACACCGGGGCGGGCGCTGGCTTGCCTTGCCGGGGTACACGCGATGACCGACGTCACGGGCTTTGGCCTGCTCGGTCACCTGGTGGAAATCTGCAAGGCCTCGCGTGTTTCGGCGGAGATTGATTTCGCGGCCTTGCCGGTCTTGCCGAACGCTCTCGATTACGCCGCCAAGGGCTGCATCACCGGCGCTTCCGAACGAAACTGGGCGAGTTACGGCGAGCACGTGACACTCCCGAAGAAACAGTTCGGTGACCTCGAACGCGCGCTGCTGACCGACCCGCAGACCAGCGGTGGGCTGCTGGTTTCTTGCGCCCCCGAAGTGGTTACCGAGGTTCTGGCAATCTTCCTGCAGGAGGGCTTCGATCGCGCCGCGGTGATCGGCGGGATTTCCGAAGGCAAACCTCAGGTCACGGTGGTCAAGGGCAAGGCGGAATGACGGTCCCGCCAAAGCCCTGATCGCGAGCCAGCGTCACCCGGCCGTCGGGCTCGGCTGGCGCATTGCCTGACCTGCACGACCAGCACACTCAATCGAGGAGGTGCGACACCAGGCCGTCAGCAAGCTTCGGTTCAAACCACGTGGACTTCGGTGGCATGACCTGACCCGCGTCAGCCACTGCCATCAGATCGGCCATCTGCGTCGGATACATGGCAAAAGCCAGGGCCATTTCACCGCTGTCCACCCGCCGCTCGAGTTCCGCAAGCCCGCGCATGCCACCGACAAATTCGATGCGTGTGTCCCGGCGTAGATCGGTAATGCCCAGTACCGGCCCGAGAAGCTGCTCGGATAGTACCGAGACGTCGAGCCGGCGTACCGGGTCCGAAGCAGGCACCAGACCGGGCTGAATCTCCAGCCGATACCAGCGCCCCTGGAGATACATGCCACATACGCCTGAACGTTGCGGCCTGACCCGTGCATCGCTCGCGGTGACGGTATAGCGCTCGCCAACCGCCGCCAGAAACGCGTCCTCGGACAGGCCGTTCAGATCCCGCAACACGCGGTTATAGTCCATGATCAGCATCTGCGACGCCGGGAAGATGACCGACAGGAAATATTCGGCACCGGCCGTCGCGTGGCTGCCGCCACGTCGGGCGGCAGCCACGCGCGAGGCGGCAGCCGAACGGTGATGACCGTCGGCAATGTACAGCGTGCGCATGGCGCCAAACACCTCACTGATCGCGGCGATGCGTTGCGCGTCATCGATCACCCACAGCGTGTGCCTGATGCCGTCATCGGCCAGCACGTCGGCGACCGGCATCGAGTCGGTGACCGACGCGATCAGATGCTCTGCTTGCGGGCTGTCCGGATGGGCGAGCAACACCGGGCCGGTCTGTGCATTCAGCGCCTCGATCTGGCGCACCCGATCGTCTTCCTTGTCTGGCCGGGTGAATTCGTGCTTGCGAATGCGATTGCTGTCGTAGGCGGCAATCGAGGCCACCGCCACCAGCCCGGTCTGGACGTGCTCACCCATGCACAGCCGGTAAGCGTAATAGCAGGGGCTGGAGTCACGGCGAAGCACGCCGCCGGCGATCAGGCGCTGAAAATTCTCGGCCGACTTGGCATACACCTCGGGGGCATGGTGATCGATCTCGGGAGGCAGGTCGATCTCGGCCTTCGAGACATGCAGGAATGACCAGGGCTTGCCAATCGCAACCTGCCGAGCCTCGGCGCTGGAAAGGACATCGTAGGGCGGTGCCGCCACTGCGGCGGCATCAGCGCCACGTGGCCGGAGACCGGCAAAAGGACGAATCAGCGAATCATCAAGGGACAAGAAACTCTCCTGCAAGGTCTGGTTTCCCGGAGCACAGGTCGTTTGCGGTGCCGACCTGACCGGACATCAGATACTGCGGTACAGCGCCTCATAGCTCACAGCCGAATCGGCCCATGAGAAATCCTGCAGCATGCCACGCCTTTGGATCTTGCGCCACAACGCGTGCTCGCGGAACTGTGCGCACGCCTCGGTGATACGAACGGCCAGTGCTCGACTCCTGGCATCGTTGAACACGAAGCCGTTGGCGGTGCCCAGCTTGATGTTCTCCGCAGTGGCATCAATCACCGTATCGGCGAGACCACCAACCCGCCGTACCATCGGCAGGGTCCCGTAGCGCAGGGCATAGAGTTGCGTCAGGCCGCAGGGCTCGAAACGCGAGGGAACGAGCAGAATGTCGGATCCGGCCAGAATACGATGCGACAAGGCCTCATCGTAACCCAGATGCACGCTTACGGTGTCGGGATACGCCGCTGCGGCCGCCCGGAAACCCGCTTCAATCTCCGCCTCGCCACTGCCGATGACGACCAGTTGTGCGCCTTCGGCGCGCAGCGCGGGCAGCGCCCCCAGGACCAGATCCATGCCCTTTTGCGCGGTCAGGCGGCTGATCACCGCAAACAATGGCGCCTGCGACCGCTGCGCGAAACCGAGAGCCGACTGCAGCTTGTGCTTGCAGACTTCCTTGCCATGCAGATGGTCGGCACTGTAGGAGGCTGGGAGCGCGGTGTCGGTAACGGGATCCCAGACTGAATAATCGACCCCGTTGAGGATCCCGGAAAGATGGCTGCCGCGATCACGGAGCAGGCCTTCCAGCCCCCAGCCGAACTCCGGCGTGCAGATTTCGCGTGCGTAGCCGGGGCTGACGGTGTTCACCCGTTTCGCATGCACGAGGGCGGATTTCATGAACGACAACTGTCCGTGAAACTCGAGGGCGCTTTGCGCTGCGCCGGAAACCAGCAACCCAAGGTCGGAGTGGTGATCGAGCGGGAAGAGACCACGGAAAGCGAGATTGTGGATGGTAAACACGGTGGCCGTGTTCAGCGCCGGATTCTGCGCGATATACGTCGGTGCCAGGCCGGCATGCCAGTCGTGCGCGTGCACCACCTCCGGCTGCCAGTGACGGTCGAGTTCACCGGCCGCCAGGTGCGCGGCGACCCAGCCCAACAGCGCAAAGCGCCGATGATTGTCGCTCCAGTCGCGGCCGTCGGGACCCAGATAGGGATTGCCGTCGCGCCGGTAAAGAAAGGGCGCATCGATGACGTAGGCCAGCAAGCCGCTGTCCGGCAGGCGGCCCAGACGCAGCGTGACGATGGCGGCGCCGAAGGCCGGACCAAAGCGGATCAACCGCCGCAGGTCGACCAGGCCATTGAGGATGGCCGGCAGCCCGGGCAACAAGATACGCGTGTCCAGACCGCGTGCGGCCAGGGCGGCGGGCAGAGCCGCCACGACATCGGCCAGGCCGCCGGTCTTGACCAGCGGATAGATTTCCGCGGCAACGTGCAGGATGCGCAAGGCGATGTTGCCTCGTGATCCGTCAGGTCAGCCGATCGAGCATCTTCCGGGTGATCAGCGTCACACCGTTTTCAGTATGACGGAAGCGACGCGCATCTTCCACAGGGTCTTCGCCGACGACCATCCCCGGAGGGATCTCGCAATCGCTGTCCACAACGCAACGGGTAAGGCGGGCGCGGTGACCAACCGTGGTATCCGGGAGCAGCACCGACAAATTGACCCGCGCGTACGAATGCACGCGGCAACTGGAGAAGAGCAGCGAGCGGTTAACTTCCCCGGAGACGATGCAACCACTCGACACCGTGGATTCGATCGCATTGCCGCGCCGGTCGAGATGGTTGTGGACGAACTTGGCAGGCGGAAGCTGCTGTTGATAGGTCCATACCGGCCAGTTGCGATCGTAGAGGTTCAGGGCCGGCACCGTCGCCGTCAGGTCGATGTTTGCATCCCAATAGGCATCGATCGTCCCGACGTCACGCCAGTAATGCTCCTTGCGCTGCTCATCCGGGGCAACGATGCAACTGCGCGAGAAAGGATGCGCCACCGCACAACGGTTGGCCACCGCGCGCGGAATGATGTCCTTGCCAAAATCGTGATCGGATGTCGGGTCCACGATGTCACGGGCCAGTTCCGCGTACAGATATTTGGCATTGAACACGTACACCCCCATGCTGCACAGCGCCATATCGGGCCTGCCCGGCATCGCCGGCGGGTCGGCGGGTTTTTCGATAAAATCAGTGATCATGCCACTCTCATCAACCGCCATGACCCCGAAACCACTGGCCTCATGACGCGGCACTTCGATGCACGCCACCGTGCATTCGGCACCGCTCTCGACATGGTCGACCAGCATGAACGCATAATTCATCTTATAGACGTGGTCGCCGGCGAGAATGACGACGAACTCGGGTGCTGGCGAATAGGTCTCGAGGATATCGATATTCTGGTAAACCGCGTCTGCCGTACCGCGATACCAGGATTCCTCGTCGATACGCTGTTGTGCAGGAAGCAGGTCGACAAACTCGTTGACTTCGCCATGCAGGAAATTCCATCCACGTTGCAGATGACGCAAGAGGCTATGCGACTTGTACTGCGTGACCACGCCGACGCGCCGAATCTGCGCGTTGACGCAGTTCGACAAGGCGAAATCGATAATCCGGAACTTGCCGCCGAAATGCACCGCCGGCTTCGCGCGGCGATCCGTGAGTTCGTGCAGGCGGCTGCCGCGCCCGCCGGCTAGAACCAGTGCAATCGCCTTGCGTGGCAATTGGAACGTCTTTCTGTCAACCATCTTTGTATCCCTTCTGAGCTGGTTTCATCGCATCAGGTGGCGCCACCCGGTGTCACCCATTCTCGCTAGCTGATCACATCGGGCTCGCTTCGGCCGGTGATCGCAGCAATCTGCGCCACCGCCTCGGCAAGACCGATCAGAGGCGCCAGCGCTTCCTGTGTGGGAACTTCATGGCGATCGGGATCCGCGACATAACGTTCGAGGTAGACGCGCAGCGTGGCCCCTTCGGTACCGGTGCCCGAGAGGCGAAAAACCACCCGCGAACCCTCATCGAGCAGAATGCGAATCCCCTGACGATCCGAACGCGAGCCATCAACCGGATCGGTATAGGCGAAATCATCGGCCGAGACAATGTGCAGGCCAGCGAATTCGGCACCCGGCAGTTGCGGCAGGCGAGAGCGCAGTTCGTTCATCAGGTGATCGCCCTTCGCCGTGTCGATGCCTTCGTAATCGTGGCGCGAGTAGACATTGCGCCCGAAACGCTGCCAGTGCTCCCGCACGATCACGTCGGCTGGCAGGTCGCGGACGGCCAGAATGTTGAGCCAGTAGAGAACCGCCCACAGGCCATCCTTCTCGCGCACGTGATCGGAACCCGTCCCCGCACTTTCCTCACCACACAGCGTGGCTTTGCCGGCATCCAGCAGCGAGCCGAAGTACTTCCAGCCGGTCGGTGTTTCATAGCAAGGGATGCCGAGCGCCGCGGCCACGCGGTCCACGGCGCAACTCGTCGGCATCGAACGCGCGACACCGGCCAGCCCGCCGGCATAAGCCGGAATCAGCGCATGGTTGGCTGCGAGAACGGCCAGGCTGTCACTCGGGCTGACGACGAAGCCGCGACCGACAATCATGTTGCGGTCGCCATCACCGTCGGAAGCGGCGCCGAACGACAGTCCCGAACTGCCGTCGGCCAGGGTGGCTACCAGTTCAGCCGCATAGACGGGGTTGGGGTCGGGGTGACCACCGCCGAAATCCGGCAGCGGCGTACCGTTGACCACCGTACCGGCTGGTGCGCCAAGGCGATCTTCCAGAATTGCCCACGCATAGGGACCGGTAACCGCGTGCATGGCGTCAAAACGCATGCGAAAGTCGGGGCGCGCCAGCAGCGCGGCGATGCGCTCGAAGTCGAACAGCGATTCAAGGAGTTCGGCATAATCGGCCACCGGATCGATGATATTGACGATCATGTCGCCGACACGCAATTCGCCGAGTCGGCTCAGGTCGATATCCGGTGCGTCGATGCTGTTATAGGCACTGATTTCCAGGGTGCGCCGATAGACGGCATCGGTAAAGGCTTCGTTGGCGGGCCCCCCGTTACCGAGGTTGTACTTGATCCCGAAATCGCCGTCAGGGCCACCGGCATTGTGACTGGCTGAAAGGATAATGCCCCCGAAGGCCCGCCACTTGCGGATCACGGCACTGGCCGCAGGAGTAGACAGAATGCCGTCGCGACCCACGAGCACACGCCCGAAACCAGCCGCCGCAGCCATCCGCAGGATGGTCTGGATGGCCACATCGTTGTAGTAGCGACCATCGCCGCCAAGCACCAGGGTCTGTCCCTGCTGGCCGGACAGGGTGTCGAAAATGGACTGGACGAAATTCTCTAGATAACGCTCCTGGCGGAATACGGTCACTTTCTTCCGCAGCCCGGACGTCCCCGGCTTCTGGCCGGCGAAAGGGGCGCTCGGAACGCTGATCACCTGCATAGTCATGTCATGCCTCGTTGCAAAATTAATGTCTTGAGTCGATTCCGGACAAGAACCCGTTCATGCCAGATGCTGCCGGCTGAAATTCAACAATCCGCGCGTCGACGCGTCGAACTGTTCGGCCAGCGCGGGATTGTCGAGGGCTGGCAGAATGCTGCTGGCCACCGCCTTGCCGAGCTCGACGCCCCACTGGTCGAATGAGTTGAGCCCCCAGATCACGCCCTGGACGAACACCTTGTGCTCGTAGAGTGCGATCAGCGCGCCAAGCGTCTGCGGATCGAGGCGCGAAAGCAGCAACGTCGATGACGGCTGGTTGCCGGGAAACACCTTGTGTGGCAGCAGGGTCTCGAGCGCCTCTGCCGACATGCTGCGGCTCAACTCGCTGCGTGCCTCCGCGGCAGTCTTGCCGAAAGCCAGCGCGGCGCTCTGCGCAAAACAATTGGCGAGCAGCGCCTCCTGGTGGCCGGGCAAGGGATAGTCGGAACGGACGGCGGCGATGAAATCGCAGGGCACCAGACGACCGCCCTGATGAAGCAGCTGGAAGAAGGCGTGCTGGCCATTGTTGCCGAGTTCTCCCCAGACAATGGGGTTCGAGGCACAGGCGAGCGGCTGTCCGTCGATGCCGACCGACTTGCCGTTGCTTTCCATTTCGAGCTGTTGCAGGAACGCCGGAAAATATTTCAGCGACTCGTTGTAGGGCAGCACCGCGTTGCTCGTCGCACCCAGGAAATTGGTATTCCAGATACCGATCAGGGCCATCACCAGCGGCAGATTGCGCTCGTAGGGCGCGCTGCGGAAGTGTTCGTCCATCCGTTCAGCACCGGCCAGGAGATCGGCGAAAGCGTGTGGACCGATGGCAATCATCAGCGCCAATCCGACCGCCGACCACAGCGAGAAACGTCCACCCACCCAGTCCCAGAGCGGAAAGATGGCATCGTCCCGAATGCCGAACGTCCGCGCGCGCTCGGGCTTGGCGGTCAAGGCGGCGAAATGCCTGGAAACCGCCGCGGCGTCGCCCAGATTGGCGACCAGCCAGGCACGGGCGGTCTGCGCATTGAGCATGGTTTCCTGCGTGGTAAAGGTCTTGCTGGCGACGAGGAACAGGGTCGTGCGCGGGTCGAGGGTCTGCAGCAGTGGCGCAAGCTGCGCCCCATCGAGATTGGACACGTAGTGCACGGCCAGCGCCGGGTGTGAGATGGAACGCAAGGCGCAGCCCAACATCTTGGGTCCGAGGTCGGAGCCACCGATGCCGATGTTGACCACGCTGCGGATCGGCAGGCCGGTGAAGCCAAGCATCTGCCCGGAGCGAATGGCGTCGGCAAAGGCCTCCATTCTCCGGCGCGTAGACAGCACCTCCAACATAACATCGAGATGTTCGCCGGGGAAGGGGCCAGTCGATCGGCGCAGGGCCACATGCAGCACCGATCGATCCTCGCTGGCATTGATCCTCTCACCGCCGAACATCCGGGCGGTCCACTCGTCAAGCCGGGCCTCGCGGGCGAGAGCGACCAGCAGGTCAAGCGTCGTCGAGTCCATGCGCTGCTTGGAGAAGTCGAAAAGGATACCTTCGAAGCTTAGCGAGAGAGAAGCTACGCGACCCGGATCGCGAGCAAAAAAATCTCTGAGATGCACAGGCGAAAGCGACTGCCGATGCGCTTCAATAGCCTTCCAGGCGGCTGAGGCGGTAATGGTCATGGTCGGAAAAAACTCATTGAAGGGTGATCAGGCCATCCGTAGACGGCCCTGGGAGAGAGGGGCGAGATGAAATATGACAAGATATGCTGTTCCGGTTATCAGCTTGCCAGAATGCTCGGAAGAACGCAAAAAAGAATGAGCGGCCGCCCTTTCGGTAATCCTGGGGGGAATTTCCCTGGGCCAGGGCCTTTACCTCGATCACGGCTGCAGCGCATTCGTAGCCACGGCTGTCAGACGTTCGAAGCGAGCGGGAGGACCTGGCCGGAGAAAGTTCAGAGGCGTACCGCGGAAAATTCACTGGCTGCGGATTGCGATCTGGCAGAAGCCGTCAGCCTGCGCTCACGCACCCTGGCGGCAAAAGGCTTGTCTTCCTCGGCGATGTGGCGCTCGAACCAATACTCGGCATACCGCAGGTAGGAATGAACATCACGTGCACCGTCGCGCACCTCGTCGAACGCCCTTTGCAGCGCCTGCAGATTTTCCCGGTGAACCGCGGCATGATCTGCGAAGTCCGCACCATTCTCGGTGGCAACGCGTTCTTCGGTGGCGAAATGGCACTTGAGATAAGCGAGAAGCTGGTCGAAGTCTTCGAAAGGAAGCGGTCCGCTGGCGAAGCATACCGCCTTGAGCGTCTCGATACGCCGGAAGATTTCTTCGTGCTGAGCGTCAATTTCTGGCAGATCGATCAGCAAGGCCTCCGGCAACATACCGGCACGATTGATCTCCATCACCAGGCTCCGCAGGAAAAGGTCAGACTTTCTGATGGACACAGTATAAAAAAAGGGCCCGCCGAATTCCAGTAAAAGAGCAGGGGTTCAGGCAAATAAACCTTGCGGTAGGGTATCCCGCCGCCGCATATCGGGCGAACAAGGGAATGCAGAAATATCGTCGATGTAGACCTGCCGCAGCACGGAGCGCACTCACATCGCCTCGCCGCCGCGGATCAGACCGACGGCAATGCCTTCGATGGCCAGTGCCCGGGATCCCGTATCGACGATGATCGGTGCAAAATCCGGATTCTCGGCGATCAGTTCGACAATTTGGCCCTGCTGGCGGAAGCGCTTGACCGTCACCTCGTCATCGAGCCTGGCGACGACAATCTGGCCGTTACGTGCTTCGCTGCTGCGGTGTACGGCAAGCAGGTCCCCGTCCAGAATGCCGGCATTGATCATCGACAGGCCACGCACCCGCACCAGGAAGTCGGCACGTGGTTTGAACAGGCTGGCGTCGAGCATGTAACGGCGCTGGACATTTTCCACCGCCAGTATCGGGCTGCCGGCAGCCACGCTGCCGACCAGCGGCAGGCCGAGCTGCTCGACCAGCCGGATGCCGCGCGCCGACCCCGGTTCGAGAACGATGATGCCTTTCCTGGCGAGTGCCTTGAGGTGTTCTTCCGCAGCATTGTGCGAGGCAAAGCCGAAAGCATGGGCAATTTCGGCCCGCGTCGGCGGTGCGCCAAACTTCTCCAGCGTGTCGCGAATGAAGTCTAGGATTTCCCGTTGCCGGGGCGTAAGTGAAGCAGGCTTGCTCATGATCGTGGCCTTTCGTCCTGATACTGTATTTTTTTACAGTTTACCGCAAAAGGCAAGCCCAACCTGCCGTTGGTGGGGAGCCCGGTACGAATCCAGGGCCGGCTGCGAAGGCAACGCTTCCCGTCAGGCCCGGAAACTCCCCGACACCGCCTGGGAGCATCGCCATGCCGATCGATACCGACACTCGCCATTGCGGCAGCAGAGAGGCGAGCACACGATTAGTGAGAACGAAATGAATCGCTACGGAGGCAAAGACCAGAGCCTCCAGGGCAGCAGCAACGAAAATCGCGATGCGCGCTGAGCGGCTGGGAGCGAACAGGCCAGAGATCAAGAATGCCGCTGCAAGCAGCGGCGCGATGAGCACTCGGATTGGCCAGAGGGTTACCACGAGATAAAGCACCGAATCCGCAATTGCCGATGGCCTCACGAAGCAGGCATAGAGCGCGACGAGGCCAGTGCTGGCGATTGAAAGCGCAACGAAGGAAAGTGCAGACCAGAAGCGTTGCACCTGGCGGAGAAAGCATAGCGCCGCACAGGAAGCTGGAATGGACGCCAATCCAAACACCGCAAGGAATAGCAGGCCATCCGCAAAGGAATACATTCCGGAAGATGCTTGCCGATCCGGCCCGTCTGTCGCCACGTAATGGATCGACACGACCAAGAAAGCCGCCAGAATCGCAAGCAGATATCCGGCAACCACCAGGACAGCCTTGTTGAGGGGTCTCAATGCACTGAGGCCTTGTGCAAGCATTGATGAGCCATCCAACGTTCAAATTCAGCGGTGAGCGAAACGAGTCCGCGGCAATGCCGGGTTGGCTGGCGGATCAGGCGGCTCCGCCGAGCATGGATGCCTGGAGATTTTCCCTTGCGCTTCAAAATGGCCGGGCCGGCCCGATCTGCGGTGCACGCACCGGCTTGGCCATGCCGAAGAAGATCACCACGCCCTGCCCGCCGCAGCGCGTGGACAGCGCCTCCGTCGCGCCGGGATAGCAGCTGTCGATGTCCTGCCAGTTGTTCATGGCCCAGACGTCACCGGCCGGGCCGATGGCAATGTCCGTCTGCAACTGCAAGCCCCCACCCACGTAACCGCCCGGCGGCGCGATCTGATCGCCGGTCTTGAACCCTGGCGGGCAATGCTCGGTACGCACGCCGCACAGTTGCACGATCGGGCTGGCCGGCATGGCGAAATTGCTGACCCACAGGTTGTCGTTGCCGTCCACCACCACCGCCCACGGCCCCGGCAGGCCGCCACCCTTGAAGGGCGAGCCGCGCAGCGGCGAGCCATCGGGCCGCAGCACGGTGATGCTGCCGCTGCCGCCCTTCTGCTCGGACATGGTCTTGGTCAGGTAGTCGGAGGCCGACAGCACCCCGCCGGTCTTCAGGTGCACCGCCATGTCGACCATGTGCGCCATGCCAAGCAGGCCGGAGCCGAAGCGGTTGGTGACCCAGACGTTGCCCTGGCTGTCGATATTCAGGCCGCTGTTGTTGGAGTGCACGTCGAGCTTCAGCGCCTGGCCCGGGTCGGCCGCCGGGAAGCGAATCACGTGCAAGGAACTGTCCGACACCCAGATGCGGTTCTGCTGGTCGATGGCCAGATGGAACGGCGCGGTGAAGGACTTGCAGGGTTCGGCGCTGTCGCCTTCGCAGACGATGCGGCCGTTGTTCCAGTCGCCCTTCGGGAAGTGCAGCAGCTGCCGCCTGGACACGCCCAGCGCCCACACATCGCCGTCAGGCGCGGTGATGATGCCCTGCATCAGGCCGAGGCGCCCGCCGAAGTTGATGCCGTCGGGTGGCGTCAGCGGCTTGCCGTCCTTGTCGAACACGGTGATGGACTTGCTGCCGTAGCTGGCCAGCCAGACGTTGCCCTTCAGGTCGATGGCTGCGCCGAAGGTGCCGCCCTGCATGCCGCCGCCGGTGAAGCCGGTGGTGATCGGCGACAGCGGCTTGCCGTTGGGGTCGAACTTGGTGGCGTTGCCCTGCCACAGCGCGTCGCTGGCCTGCCAGCCGACGGTGAAGTTGTTGCCGACCCAGAGGTTGCCTTCGGCATCGAACATCGCCTTGCCGCCGGCCCGGTAGCCGCCGCCGTCGAACTTCAGCGGCAGAACCCAGGCACTGGGCGCGACCTGCAGGTAGGGCATATAGGGCACCGCGCGCATCGTCTTGCCCTGCGGCACCGGGTACAAGGCTTCGAGCGCCTTGAACACGCGCTCTGGCTGATACCACGGCGCCTGTGCGATGGCGTGGGCCGCCCGCAGCGTGTCGGTGGGCACGCCACCTCGCGGGCCCTGTGCGGCCAGGAAGACGGTTTCGCAGGCCTCGGGCCGCACGCGTGTGACGCAACCGGCCAGCACGCTGGCCAGCGTGGCGAAATTGGCCATCGTCGGCGTCTGGCCGCTGTTCAGCGGATCCTGGATCGTGCCGCCCCAGCCGCCGGTTTGCAGGTCGACGAAGCTGGGCACGTTGCCGGCGGCGATCTTCAGCTGCAGCGGCTGGCCCTTGATGGCCTCGCCATCGATGAACTGGTTGTGCGTCCACACCGAGGCGATGGTGGTCATCTCGTTGATCGTCACCTTGGCCGGCGCCTTGGCGCCCAGCACCGTCAGCAGCGAAATCGCCGGGTTGTCGCCGCCGCCCTTGCCGGCTGCGGGCGTGCCGCCGCGGGCCACCAGGTACAGCGAGCCTTCGGCCAGCGGCGCACCGGGCGCGGCCACCGCAAAGCGGCCATCGGCGCCGCTGCGCGCTTGCGCCAGTGGCCGCGGCGTGCCGCTGCCAGCCTGCCATAGCGTCACGGATGCGTTGGCGATGGGCGCACCGCCACCGAGCACCTGGCCGTCGAGATTGGCCGCAGCGGCTGGCAGCGCCAGCCCGAAACCTGCCGTGGCCAGCGCGCCAATGAGCACCGCGGCGAGGAGGTCTTGTTTACGTGTGACTTCCATCGGAGTTTCCTTTCTGGCTTCTTGGGGTAAGGCATGTTTCCTGGCCAGCCAACGCCCCGGTTCAGAGGCGGCGCGTCAGCGCCGTCCACTGGAAACGGTGTTGGGCGGCTTGCTGAGCGCTGCGACACATGCACACCGCTGGGGAGTTACGGCTGAAGCTCGATCTCCCCCGGCCGCCAGGTCTTGTCGAACCACGGTTCCAGCGGCCCGTAGAGGCGCAGGATCATGAACCATCCTTTGCCGGGAATCGTCTGCACCCAGTTGTTCTCAAGGCCCTTCGGGGCGCGCGGGCCGAAATAGACATCCACTGACCCGTCTGCGTTCGTCTTCAGCGCTTGGTTCTGACTGCTCACGCTCGGAGACTTCTGATCCGTCTGGACCATTGAGCGCGTCTGATTGTCATACACGATGACCGACCAGAAATCCTTCACCGGCACGTTGGGCGGCAAGCGCATCCTGTAGGTCTTTCCGCCGTCGAACGGGTTGCCCTTCGAGTCCTGAACCGCCCATGGATATTGCGACCCCCTGCCGACCATCTTCATCTCCATGGCGGGGGTAACGCCGGTGGCAAAGTAGTAGTAAAAGATGTAGCCGTCCATGTTCGTCACGCCGGGCGCGCTCTCGAACTTGTAGCCGCCAAAGAACGGTAGACGCCACGCGCTGTTCGGGAAAAAGTACGCGTCTTTCGACCGCACCTTGAAGGCGATGGTACGCGCCGTGACGGCGCCGATATTGGCCGCGTCGGTGAGGATCTTCTTCATCCGATCGTCGGGCGAGAAAGTTTGCCCTTTGACAATGCCGATGGAGGCAAACAGGCCAAGCGTCGTCGGATCGCTGCCTTCCGAGGGCTCTTCCTGGATAACCTTGTTCAAGAGTTCCCAGAACCCGTAGTCGCCGGGAGCGACGAAAGTCGAGGGAACGCCCGAGGCATTGATGAACTTGACCGATGGAGGATTCGCGGCCTCCGAAAGCTGATAGATCTTCAGGTGCTTCTTGACCGACTCGACGCCGGGCTTCGTGGAGCCATCGACGAGGAAGGCGCGAAAGAAAAGCCAGTTGCCGAACGTGCTGGGATGCAGGACCACATAACCCGCTGGTATCTCGCCCTTGTAGCCGGGCGGTAGAACGAGGTACTTGCCGCCTTTACCACGATCCTCGCCGGTAATGCCCACGTCGGCGACCCAGCGATACCAGAAATCGTTAACGCCGCCCAGGACCTCGGGCGGAATCTCCACAACCAGCGGACCTTTCTTCGTGTCGAGCCAGATGAAGTTGTAGATGGTGTTGTCGTTCGCCGTGAGTTCCACCGTACGCGCATCGACGAGGTCTTCCCAGATGACATCAGTCTGGTTGTCCGGCCCGAACTTGCGCAGCGAGTCGCGCATGCCCGCCTGATTCACGATCGGGATCGCCATGAGGTAAGCCTGCAGGGCGCGCGAACGATCAAGATTGTCGTAGATCTTCTCGACGGTGTCTGCCTTCGGATAGCCGTATCTCAGATTCAGGGTGCCGATGGAGCTTTCGATCTTGTCAGGCACGGCGATGCCCGGGCCCATGGGCGTCGAGAACTTGAACCGAGAATCCGCTGGCGCTCCAACAGGCTCCACCGCGAAGGTCTGACCTGACGCAGACAGAACCATTCCAGCCAGCACTGCGCATAGGCTAATCCGATTAACTGACTCCACTGCTTTTCTCCTTGTTTAGTGTGAATCCGAGTTTAACTACTGTGCGGCCGAGTGCCGGCCCGGGAGGCTCAACGTCAAAGCTCAGGGACGCGCCGATTGCGGAGCGTCCCAAAAAAGAGCAAAATAGGGGACAAACCACGGTTATCTTGTTTCTTCTGCT
>JADKBU010000015.1 GCA_016714935.1 Candidatus Accumulibacter propinquus
ACCGCCACGGTGGAATGGACCCGCCTCGACGGCGCGACGGTCGTCCCCCGCCACGGGCGAGCGCAGCAGCGTCGACAGCCTGCTCAACGGCGGTGCTCAGCGCGACTACCGGACGTCAACGCACGGTGGTCCGGTCGCCGCCAAAGCGCGCCCGATCAGCCGCGTTGGCGCTCGCGGATACGCTGGTGCCGGCGTGGACACCAGCCACCGGAAACGGTCGCGGTTGAACTGATCTACTACGTGTCGCCTTCCTGGTGCCCGAAGGCGACACGGCAAACGCGAGCGTGGTAGTCTATCTACCAGAAGGGTCACCCATCTTTTGCCGGCGACACCCGCGTTGCGCTGGTAAGATGGCGGTACGCCGCTGGTGAGGTTCCGATGTCCTGGGCAAGATAACGGTAATTCCCGGTGCCGGGCGTGTCGACCAAGACATCACCGATCTCGAACGAGAGACTGCTGGCAGCGAATCTTTCTTCCAATGCAGCTACTGCCGCGTTGAGAACCTCGCTGATGAACACCAGCGGCCCCTTCTTGCGATCAAGATTACGCTTCACAGGCAATGTCAACCCAACCAAAACAGCGGCGGCTTTCTTCCAGATGCTCTATCTGGATTTCTTCGTCCGCGTCGACAATATCGCCTCATTGGATACCGCCGACAGCTTCAATGTGCTCAAGCCCGATTTCTTCAGCGGCACGCTCAAACTAACCAGTTCCCCGTTGGCAGCCGAGAACATCGTCGAGCGGTCGAGCCTGCGCAACCTGCAGAAAACTGTCCGCGACTGCGATCGAACACCGCCGGCGCCACCGGCACCGCCACGATCACCCTGACCTTCAACAACGGTGGCACGACGGCATCGCCTGACGCGCTCCTGACCAACAGCGTGACCGGCGGCTCCAGCACGCCCTGAAGTACCGTGGTAATCAACGGCACCTCCTATGCGCCAGGCGACCCGCCGGCCGGTGTGCGACTTTATCGCCGGGGCATCAGCCGAAACTTTTTCCAGTGTGGCGATCGGCAGCCAGCATCAAGCTAATCTACACCGTCGACATTACCCAGTGACGCCGCCATCGCCTCGACCAACGCGACCCTGAACTGGAGCAGTCTGCCGGAATCTTTACCGACGGCGGCGCGGTAGCCAGCAACGCAGCGTCGTCACGGTCGGTGCAGACGGCACGATCAGCGGCGAGCGCACGACGCGGTGTTACGACCGTGCCCAACACGGCGCAGGCACCCCCGTGGTCAGCGAAAGCGCCGGCCTCGGCATCATCAGCGGCACGCACCCTGTGGGACGATGCGCTGTCGCCTTTTTCCACCAGTACCGCGCCAGATGGCACCCGGATCGCCGGTCAGACCGTGACCCTGGCCTGGCCGGCAGCCGATGGCGATCTGGCAACGACTTGGCGACAATCGCACCTACTCGCCATCACTGACAACGCTGGCAACTATCGCTTCCGGCGTGCTGCCTTCCGGCAGCAATTTCCGCATCGACGCGGCCACCGATGATCAACCATGTATTCGGTGGCGACACCGACAACGCCGCCGCCCGCATCGACAGCGACGGCGGCGGCCCCTGGGCAACATCACCATTTCCAGCCTCGGCGGAAGGGGTCGACCGCAACCGCCGGCGTCCCGGCTACGTGCGCGACAACGATGCGCCGGTCAACGCCTGCCGGCGGACCAGGTCTCGTAACTCGGGGGCGCCACGCGCAACATCAGGGCATGATCGTCTCCGACATCGCCGCCAGTGCTGGCGATCTCACGATGACGCTGACGGTCAATTATAGCACCTTTTTCTGACGCCCGGCGGGACCACGGGGGTCACAGTCATGAAGCGGTGCATTGGACACGGCTACGACCACCATTCAAGGAACAACACTCAACGTCCAGACGGCGGCTCGACGGCCTGCCTTTTGCCGACCGCCAACCCAACGCCCCGATACCTGACCGTCACCACCAACGACCGAGGCAATACCAGCGACGCCAATGGCAATCTGATGCCCAGCCGATTGGCCGATGCCTGACCGATGGCTGCCAACAAAGCTGATTATCACCATCACCCCGGTCAACTGATGCGCCAGTGACCAACAATAGCGTAAATCAACCAGCAGGAAGCGGGCGGCTGGTTCAGCGAACATCGACGGCTTGCCTGGCAGGATCAATGTCCTGAACAACGTCTGCCGATGTCGACCTCGCCGACAATCCGTAGTGAATAAGCTGTCGGTCTCGCATCGGGCTGGGTTCAACAACGACGACCGACGTGGGCCCAACAGGCAACACCACGGTGGTTGGCGCCTCAACACGCTGGAAGATCAATTCCCAACGGCAATACCACTTACGCACATCGACGATGAACATCCTGCCGTTCAGGCGCACGCCTGAGCGGCAACACCCTGACCGAAACCTTCACCTAGGAAATGCGCGACCTTGACGGGACGCTCAAGCCGACCGCGACCTCACCGTAAAAACGATACGCGGCGCCAACGACACGCCGCTCGGTATCGTCGATGAAGGTACAATCTGCGAGGCCGGGGGTGAAAACGGCACACCAAGGCCCGTCCATCCCGCCCAACGTGCTGGGCAACGACATCGATCGACAGGGTCAAATAAGAAACCAAAGGGAATGTGACCGGTATCCAAATTGCAAGGAGTCTTCCACCGTCGGCGTCTTCACCGGTGTCGATGCGACGAACCCCGGAATCGTCGCGGGCACCACGGCACGCTGACCATGAATTACGACGGCAGCTACAGCTACGTCGTCGACCAGATGCCACGGCAATCCAGCGCATAGTACCCGGCGATACGCTGATCGAGTATTTCAGCTAGGCGGTGCACCGCCGACCAGTTGGGCGACGAGGAATTGCCCAGATGAGGATCACCATCATTGCGCCAACGATACCCGGTGGCCAGCGACGACCAGGCGGCGGCACAAGCACAGGCCATCGCTGGCGGCACCGAATCGGGCGGGGTTGTGATTAGCGGCACCGAGCAGGGGTCCGAAGTGAATCCGACCGGCAATGTCATCCTGTTCCAGAGCCGCCCGGGGGCCGTTGGCCCGGCCCCGGGAAATGGTATCGATACGGATGTCGACCGCACCGACCAGCCGAACAGCGAACCGTCATGACCGGCATCCGCACCGGCGTGGAGTGGAGGGACACGACGATTGCGGTCACGGGGCGACTGTCATCTCGGCAGCTACGGTACATGACCATCAATCCCGACGGATCAGTTCCGGCTACGATGTGGACAGCAGGAACGCCACGGTGCAAGGGCTGAACGCAACCCAGACACTGACCGACACCTTCACCTACAAGATCGCAGACACCACCGCTTCCGATGCGGCCTCCGGCTGACCTCGCCGTGCTGAACGTCATCGTGCGGCGTCAACAGATCCGCCGGTAGCCAACGACGTGTTCGCCACGGCTCGTCGGAAGCGGCGGCATCGCCAATGGCACACGCCGGTGAAATCAAGTCTGGCGACGCGACCGCCAATACATCGACCCGGAAGCGACCCGAATGCCGTGGTCTCCTTCCGCACCGGAACAGAATCGGGCGGCACCGCCGAAATCCTCGGGAGCGCTTGGAGGGCACACACGGCGCGCTGACGCTGAATGCCAACGGCACCTACACTTGTGTGGTGACAACAACCACGCCGCCGTGCAGGCGCTTGGTACCGCCGCGAACACGCTGAGCGAGTCCTTCACCACCAGATCGCCGACAACGCCGACGACAACGGAACCGGGACTGGGGCAGATCGTCATCACCATTGACGGGGCTAACGACAGCGAACCGGTTGGTCTGAGACTCCGCCACCGCCGTCGAGGCTGGCGGCCTCAGCAATGCGGTTTCCGGCACCAACCCGACCGGCAATGTGCTGACCGACCCAGTCACCAGCGACACCGATGACTGGTTCGTCGCCACCAGGCGAAACCAGGACCGTTTCGGCCGTCCGCACCGGCGCCGAAACGGGCGACCGGCACCACCGAAAGCACGGTCGGCATCGCGCTGGTCGGCAGCTACGGCAGCCTGACGCTGAAATGCCACGGCAGCTACCTCTACGTCGTCGACAATGCCATTACCGCCGTCCCGAGCCTGGCCCCGCGGCCATTCGTTGACCGAGGATTTCACTCTACACGGTGAGGGACACGGACGGCGCCGCCGACCTAGCGCAACTGACCTCACCATTCGTGGCGGGAACGACACGCCGCTGGCCACCGCCGATGCCAAGACCGCGCGTCGAGGCTGGCGGGTTGAACAACAGCGCCCCGGAACGAATCCCGGCGGCAGTGTGCTGACCAACGACGCGACGTCGATGCGGCGGTCAACGGCGACGCCACCGGACCGTTTCTGCCTTCGCCAACAGCGAGCGTCGCCGGCACCCTCGGCAGCAGCTGGCCGGCACCCACGGCAGCCTGACGCTGCAGGCGGATGGCAGCTGCACCTACGTCGTCGACAACACCAACACAACAATCCAGGGGCTGCGTAGCAGCGGCAACACGCTGAGCCAGGCCACCGGCGACGTGCTGCTCAACGATACCGATGTCGACAACGTGGCATACGGCGAAACCAGGACCGTTTTGGCGATCCGTACCGGCGCCGAAGCCGCGGCGGACCGCCGGTAGCGTCGGCAGCGCGCTGACCGGCACCTACGGCGCGCGTTGACGCTGAACGCCAACGGCACCTACCTACGTCGTCGACAACGCCAATGCCACGGTTCAGACGTTGCGTACCCCAGCCGATACGCTCAGCGAGACCTTCACCTATCCGATGCGCGACACGGCCGGCGCCACCGACATCGCGCAACTGACCATCACCCTCCAGGAGCCAACGACACGCCGCTGGCAGTCGATGACAGCGCATTCGGCTGGCCGCCGATCTTCGTTTCGCCCGGCTCCGGGCGCCATCCGACCGGCAACGTGCTGCCCAACGACAGGGACGTCGATTCCGGCGACGGCCAGTCGGTCTCCGGCATACGTACCGGCACCGAGCTTCCCGGCGGCGACCCGCTGACGGCAGTCGTGCCCGGCACATCGAGCGGCAGCGGGTGCGGATCGACGGCACCTGGGGCTGGCTCAGCATCGGCGCCGACGGCGCTGCCTCTACAGAAGTGGACTTTGCGCGGACCGCGAGACTGGCCCCCGGCGTTGTCGTTCAGGATTATTTCACCTACGAACTCAGGGGATACCGGCGGTCTGACCGACCTCGCGCAACTGACCGTCAACGTTCGCGGCAGGAACAATCCCCGATCGCCGTACCGAACCTGCCGATCGCCGTCGAGGCGGGCGGCATCGCCAACAGGTCGCCCGGCATCGATCCGCCGGCGACATCACCGCCAACGACTTCGACTTCGAGGGCGACCCGCTCAGCGTCGACGCCATCCGCACCCGGCCCTGAATCGGGCAGCGGCACGGCCGGCACCATCGGCAGCGAACTGGCCGGCACCTACGGCTGGCTGACCCAGCAGGCCGACGGCACCTTCACCTATCGCGTCGACAACGCCAATCCGCTGGTAGAGGCCTTGCGCAGCAGCGGCGATACGCTGACCGACTTCTTCACCTACACCGTATCGGACATCTATGGCGCAGCCGATCAGGCAACGATCGCCGTCACCATCCGCGGCGCCAACGACAACCCACTGGCGACCCACGACACCGGCACGGCGCTCGAGGCCGGTGGCCCCAACAACGGCACCCCGGGCAGCCAGGCCACCGGCGACGTGCTGCTCAACGATACCGATGTCGATGCTGCGGTCCGGCGAAACCAGGACCGTTTCCAGATCCTTACCGCGGCACTGACAGGCAGGGACCGCCGGCAGCGTCGGCGGCGCTGACCGGCACCTACGGCGCGCTGACGCTGAACGCCAACGGCACCTACACCTACGTCGTCGACAACGCCACCACGGCTTCAGAAGCCTGCGCACCCCAGCCGATACGCCTCCCAGGCGAGACCTTCACCTACACCGATGGCGCGACACGGCCGGCGCCACGCGACATCGCGCACCTGACCATCACCATCCAGGGAGCCAACGACACGCCGCTGGCAGTCGATGACAGCGCATTCGGCTGGCCGCCGATCGTCGGTTCGTCCGGCTCCGGGCGCCATCCGACCGGCAACGTGCTGCCCAACGACAGGTACGTCGATTCCGGCGACGGCCAGTCGGTCTCCGGCATACGTACCGGCACCGAGCTTCCCGGCGGCGACCCGCTGACGGCAGTCGTGCCCGGCACATCGAGCGGCAGCGGGGTGCGGATCGACGGCACCTGGGGCTGGCTCAACATCGGCGCCGACGGCAGCTACCTCTACGAAGTGGACTTTGCGCGGACCGCGAGCCTGGCCCCCGGCGTTGTCGTTCAGGATTATTTCACCTACGAACTCAGGGATACCGGCGGTCTGACCGACCTCGCGCAACTGACCGTCAACATTCGCGGCAGGAACAATCCCCGATCGCCGTACCGAACCTGCCGATCGCCGTCGAGGCGGGCGGCATCGCCAACGGGTCGCCCGGCATCGATCCCGCCGGCGACATCACCGCCAACGACTTCGACTTCGAGGGCGACCCGCTCAGCGTCGACGCCATCCGCACCGGCCCTGAATCGGGCAGCGGCACGGCCGGCACCATCGGCAGCGAACTGGCCGGCACCTACGGCTGGCTGACCCAGCAGGCCGACGGCACCTCACCTATCGCGTCGACAACGCCAATCCGCTGGTAGAGGCCTTGCGCAGCAGCGGCGACACGCTGACCGACTTCTTCACCTACACCGTATCGGACATCTATGGCGCGGCCGATCAGGCAACGATCGCCGTCACCATCCGCGGTGCCAACGACAACCCGCTGGCGACCCACGACACCGGCACGGCGGTCGAGGCCGGTGGCCTCAACAACGGCACCCCGGGCAGCCAGGCCACCGGCGACGTGCTGCTCAACGATACCGATGTCGATGCTGCGGTCTACGGCGAAACCAGGACCGTTTTGGCGATCCGTACCGGCACCGAAGCCGGCAGCGGGACCGCCGGTAGCGTCGGCAGCGCGCTGACCGGCACCTACGGCGCGTTGACGCTGAACGCCAACGGCACCTATACCTACGTCGTCGACAACGCCAATGCCACGGTTCAGATGTTGCGTACCCCAGCCGATACGCTCAGCGAGACCTTCACCTATACGATGCGCGACACGGCCGGCGCCACCGACATCGCGCAACTGACCATCACCCTCCAGGGAGCCAACGACACGCCGCTGGCAGTCGATGACAGCGCATTCGGCTGGCCGCCGATCGTCGGTTCGCCCGGCTCCGGGCGCCATCCGACCGGCAACGTGCTGCCCAACGACAGGGACGTCGATTCCGGCGACGGCCAGTCGGTCTCCGGCATACGTACCGGCACCGAGCTTCCCGGCGGCGACCCGCTGACGGCAGTCGTGCCCGGCACATCGAGCGGCAGCGGGGTGCGGATCGACGGCACCTGGGGCTGGCTCAACATCGGCGCCGACGGCAGCTACCTCTACGAAGTAGACTTCGCGCGGACCGCGAGCCTGGCCCCCGGCGTTGTCGTTCAGGATTATTTCACCTACGAACTCAGGGATACCGGCGGTCTGACCGACCTCGCGCAACTGACCGTCAACATTCGCGGCAGGAACAATCCCCCGATCGCCGTACCGAACCTGCCGATCGCCGTCGAGGCGGGCGGCATCGCCAACGGGTCGCCCGGCATCGATCCCGCCGGCGACATCACCGCCAACGACTTCGACTTCGAGGGCGACCCGCTCAGCGTCGACGCCATCCGCACCGGCCCTGAATCGGGCAGCGGCACGGCCGGCACCATCGGCAGCGAACTGGCCGGCACCTACGGCTGGCTGACCCAGCAGGCCGACGGCACCTTCACCTATCGCGTCGACAACGCCAATCCGCTGGTAGAGGCCTTGCGCAGCAGCGGCGATACGCTGACCGACTTCTTCACCTACACCGTATCGGACATCTATGGCGCGGCCGATCAGGCAACGATCGCCGTCACCATCCGCGGTGCCAACGACAACCCGCTGGCGAACCACGACACCGGCACGGCGGTCGAGGCCGGTGGCCTCAACAACGGCACCCCGGGCAGCCAGGCCACCGGCGACGTGCTGCTCAACGATACCGATGTCGATGCTGCGGTCTCGGCGAAACGAAGGCCGTTTCCACCTTCGCCAGCGGCGGCGCGGCAGCCCCAGCGGGCAGCGCGCTGACCGGCGCCTACGGCACGCTGACGCTGAACGCCGACGGGGGCTACACCTACGTCGTCGACAACTCCAACACGGCTGTCGAAGCCCTGCGCACGCCGGCCGAGACACTGGGAGAGATCTTCACCTACACCGTGGTCGATGCCGCAGGCGCCACGGCGACCGCCACCCTGACCATCACCCTCCAGGGAGCCAACGACAACCCGGTCGCCGCCGACGATGTCGGCCTGGCCACCGATGCTGGCGCCGCCCCGGTCACCAGCGGCAACGTGCTGCCCAACGACACCGACATCGATGCCGGCGACACCAGGACCGTGGTCGCCATCCGCACCGGCGCGGAGGCGGGCAGCGGCACCGCCGGTAGCGTCGGCACCCCGCTCGCCGGCAAGTATGGGACGCTGGCGTTGAATGCCGACGGCTCGTGGACCTACACCATCGACACCACCAACCCCGACGTGCTCAACGCCGCCGGTGCCGGCCGCATCCTCAGCGAGGTGTTTACCTACACCGTGCGCGACACCGCGGGCCGCACCGACCAGGCGCAACTGACCGTCACCCTCGACATGGTCGTCCCCTATCAGGAGTCCTCGGCCGGTCCCTGGTTCGAAGACCTGTCGCCATACGGCGCGCCACTCACTCGCTTGCCGGATGTCGATCCGGCGATCTTCATCCACCCGGTCGTCGCATCCGTTGAAAGGCAACTGCGGCTCTCGAACACGCGCGATGACGGCACCGATATCCGCCTGGAAGCACCGCTGGAAATCCAGTCCATCACGCTGGGTTCCCGGCTCGCCGGCGACCCCACCGAGTTCGTCGGGCGCACGGTGCAGGCCATCCGGATGTCCGGCAAGCTCGACCAGATGCAGGTGGACGCCCGCCAGGGTGTCGTCTCGCTGTCCTCCGACGGCCTGCTCCCCGACCCTTCGGTCTTCACGCCCGACCCGCGCCAGATGGTGAAGGCGCCGACCGAAGCACGCGATGTGCCCAAGCAGGGTTCGATGCGTACGCCGTCTTTCGGCGAGCAGTTGAAACTGGCAGCGCAGCGTTTCAAGCCGTTGGCAGTAAACTTCCACGCCAACCGGGTTCCGGTTGAGACCCCTCACAATCCATGACGCGTGCCGAAATTCGACATGCTGCCGCGCCCCGTTGCCAACGCCGGCCATGTCGGCCGCAACAATATCGCGGACGGCATTTCCGAAGGCATCGACATCGCCACCGTGCAGCCCGATGGCACCGTCAGCTTGCGCCCTTCCACGGCAACCGGGGACAACCGCCGCCATGCTATCGTGCAACGTGCTCGATTTCTTCCTGCGTGGCCTGGACGAGTTCGGGAAACTTCGTCATGTGATCTGCGACAGCCGCTGGCGAAAGTCCCTGAGCAGCGCATAGCCCGGATCGTGGTGCTGCTGGAGCAGGCTGTTGAACAAGGCTTCTTCCGGCGTGCGTCGGTCCTGACGCACTTCCAGTGTCCCCAGTTCGGCAAAGCTCATTTGCACCGGGGTTTCGTCTACCCGGATCAGCGCCGGCGACCGGCCAGCGGATGGTGGGTGACCTGACGCCCCGGCGGTAATTCGATCCGCCCCGTGCAATGCAGCATCATCCCGCGGCGCCTTCCCCCTCCGGCACCTGCCGGGCGACGACCCCCGCACTTTCCTGGTGCGATTGCAGTCCACCTCGTTGGCGTGGTTGTTCTATAATTGCCGGCTTGCAGTTTCATCATTCGACCAGGCGATCCTCAACAACGGGGATGAACTGGCGCCCACCCGAGAACAGGACGTACGGATGACGCCACGAATCGCGTTCGCAGTTGTTTTTGCTTTTGCCTGCGGTGCTGCCTCGTCCAACGACGCAGCGAGCCAGGACCTTGGTTCCAACCCTTCAGCACGACCCAATTCCCTTTCCCCGCAGGCCGACGCCATCCAGCCAGGCCTGCAGGCCGACACCAACTGGGCACTGCCGGTAATCGAACTCGTCGCACCGACGCAGTTACCGGAGACCATCGATCTCACGTCCGAGCCCGAGGAGCTTTTCCAGCGCATGCGCCAGGGCTTCTCGATGCCGAACATCAACAACGCGCTGGTCCTGCACCATCAGCAGTGGTATCTGAATCACCCGGAGTCGCTGCGCCGGATGGTCGAGCGCAGCAGTCGCTACCTGCATCACATCGTCGAGGAAATCGAAAAGCGTGGCATGCCGATGGAGCTTGCCCTGCTGCCGATGGTCGAGAGTGCCTACAACCCCACCGCCTACTCGCGCAGCCATGCTTCCGGCCTGTGGCAGTTCGTGCCTTCAACCGGCAAGCAATACAAGCTCGAACAGAACTGGTGGGTTGACGCGCGTCGGGACATCGTCGCTTCGACGGCGGCGGCGCTCGATTACCTGCAGTACATCTATGATCTGCACGGCGACTGGCACCTGGCGCTCGCCTCGTATAACTGGGGCGAAGGCGCCGTCGGTCGCGCGATCAACAAGAACAAGGCCAATGGTCTGTCAACGGACTATCTGAGCCTGACGATGCCCGAGGAAACGCGCAACTACGTGCCCAAGTTGCAGGCACTGAAGAACGTGTTCAGCAATCCGAACGTTCTGGCCAACCTCAACATCCGCGGCGTCCCCAACCGGCCCTATTTCGCGACGGTCACCAAGACCGCCAATATCGACGTCAAACTGGCCGCCAAACTGGCCGAAATGCCCGTCCAGGAATTCGTCGCCCTGAACCCGGCACACAATCGCCCGGTGATCAAGTCCGAAACACCGATGGTGATCCCGGCCGACAAGGTCGATACCTTCATCAGCAACCTCGAAGCACACGAGGAGAGCGAGAAGCCGCTCTCCTCGTGGCAGGCTTACACTGTAAAAACGGGCGACAAGCTCGAACAGATAGCACCCCGCTTCGGGATGACGGTGGCCAACCTCAGGGCGGTCAATGGCATCAACGGCAAGATCAGGGTCGGTCCGGGGCTGACCCTGCTGGTCGCCGGCCAGGAGGGAACGGAGCCGGCCGAAGACGCCGCTCTGGCTGAGCAGCAGACGCTGGTGGTACCACCGCCGCGCCTCGCGCAGCCCGAACCGACAGTGGTGGCAACGCCGGTTGCGGTCACACGCACGCACACCGTGCAGAAAGGCGAAACGCTGGTCAAGGTGGCGCAGCGCTACGGCATGACCCTCGCCGAGATCAAACAACTCAACAAGCTGCGGGCCGAGCACGTCAACGCCGGCACCCGGCTGACCGTGGCCGCGACCGCGGCCGAGACCGGCAGCAAACCAAACAGCGCGGGGCAGCGCAATACGCTGGTGGAGGTCGAGAACAAACACGCCGAAGCACGCAGCGAAGCGGTGGCCAGTGCCGCAACCCGCAGCCACACCGTCCGCAAGGGCGAGACGCTGGTGCAGGTTGCCAGTCGCTACGGGATGACGCTGACCGAGTTGAAGCAACTCAACAAACTGCGTGCCGACCAGGTCAACGCCGGTACCAGGCTCGTCGTGGCAGCACCCGAGGCAGGCAGCAAGTCGACGGCGGCGGCGCCGCGCAGCGTCCTGGCCGAAAACGACGGCAAGCACGCCGAGCCGCGCGGCGAGGCCGTGAACAGCAGCACGACGCACAGCGTACGCAAGGGCGAAACGCTGTTCCAGGTCGCCAGCCGCTACGGCATGACGCTGGCCGAACTGAAACAGCTCAACAAACTGCGTGCCGACCAGGTCAACGCCGGCACCAGGCTGCTGGTGGCAGCGCCGGAAAGCAGCAACAAGCCCACGACGACCGCGTCGCGGAGCACGCCGGCTGATGCCGCCGACTCCAAGCAGAACGCAGCACGGGCCGAGACGGGTCCGGTCGTCGCCACGCGCAGCCACACCGTGCAGAAGGGCGAAACGCTGGCCCAGGTCGCCAGCCGCTACGGCATGACGGTGGCCGAGTTGAAGCAGGCCAACAAACTGCGTGCCGACCAGGTCAACGCCGGAACCAAACTCGCCGTCGCGGCACCCGAAACGGCCAGCAAGCTGCCGCCGGCGCGGGCGCGCATCGACGTGGCCGAGGTCGAGAGCCGGCAGGGCAAGGGGTCCGACATCCGCCAGCTCCTGGCCAAGACGGAAACCAGGCCGGCCGCCAGGAAAGCCGACGAATCGGCAAACGAACGCGCGCACCAGGGCGCCAGAAAACCGGCCAAGCTGGCGCAATACACGATTCGCCGTGGCGACACACTGGTGTCGATCGCCAGGCAGTTCAAGGTCGAGAAGGATGACCTGCTGCGCTGGAACCGCATCCAGAGCAACGACATCAAGCCGGGGCAGACGCTGACCATTCAACTCGTGCAGAACACGCTCTAGGGCACACCGCGCTTCAACCAGCAAAACGCCGCCTGCGGGCGGCGTTTTGCTGCGCGCGAAGCTAGCCGTACAGGTGGCAACGCACGCTGTGCGTCGTCGACACGCTGGTCGTCTCGGGATAACGTGCGCTGCAGGCGGCGATGGCCTGCCGGCAACGCGGATGAAAATGGCAACCGGTGGGCGGTCTGGCCGGCGAGGGAGTTTCACCCGGCAGACGGATGAACTCCGGCTGCGCATCGAGGTGCGGGCTGGGGACCGCCGACAACAGGGCGCGCGTATAGGGGTGCTGCGGCGAACGCAGGACTTCGTCGACCGTCCCCTGCTCGACGATCCGGCCCAGATACATCACCGCCACCGCATGCGCCAGATGGTCGACCACGGCAAAGTTGTGGGTAATGAACAGGTAGGCCAGCCCAAGGTCGGCCTGCAGGCTGGCCAGCAGATTCAGAATCTGGGCCTGTACCGAGACGTCGAGAGCCGAGGTCGGCTCGTCGCAGATCACCAGATCCGGCTGCACCGCCAGCGCCCGCGCGATCGCGATGCGCTGCCGCTGACCACCCGAGAACTCATGCGGATAGCGCCCGGCAGCCTCCGCGTCAAGGCCCACCTGTTGCAGCACGGCGGCGATCGCCGCGCCACTGCCCTCTGGCGAATGCACCCGCAAGGCGCGCAGGCCCTCGCCGATGATCTCGCCCACCGCCATGCGCGGGTTCAGCGAGGCGAAAGGATCCTGGAAAATCATCTGCATGCGCTGACGAAGCGGCTGCAGCGCGCGCCGCGACTGACCACCGAGCACCTGCCCCAACACTTCCACCCGCCCCGCAGTGGCGGGCAGCAGTTGCAGGATCGCCTTGCCGACCGTGGTCTTGCCGCAACCCGATTCGCCGACCAGCGCCAGCGTGCGGCCACGCGCGAGTTCGAGCGACACGCCATCGACGGCGCGCACGTAACCGACGGTACGCTGCAGGATGCCGCGGCGAATCGGAAAATGCACGCACAGGTTTTCCACCGCGAGCACAGGCGTTGCCGGTGCCGCCACAGCCGCCGCGATGACCACAGGCGTGGCATCGGGGACGTCGGGCGCATGGCCCGCGCCCGAGCCGCCATTGAGGTGACAGCGGACGCGGTGAGCGACGGCCACTTGCTGCCACGGTGGTGCTTCCTGGCGACAGAGTTCCCAGGCATGCGGACAGCGCGCCGCAAAGCGGCAGGCGCGCGGCATCTGCGACAATGGCGGCACCTGTCCGGGAATCGTCTCCAGCCGGCCGCCACGCCGTGCCAGATCGGGCAGTGCGGCGAACAGCATCTGCGTATAGGGATGGCGCGGCGACGAGAAAAAGGCCGCGCGTGGCGCCTCTTCGACGATCTGCCCCGCATACATCACGCCCACCCGGGTGGCCATCTGCGCGACGACGCCCAGGTCGTGGGTGATCAGCAGCATGCCCGTCGCGCGCTCGCCCTGCAGGCGCCGCAGAAGTTCCAGAATCTGCGCCTGGATGGTGACGTCGAGGGCGGTCGTCGGTTCGTCGGCAATCAGCAGACGCGGATTGCCGGCCAGCGCGATGGCGATCATCACCCGCTGTTTCATGCCGCCGGAAAGCTGGAAGGGATATTCGCCGAGCCGCCGTTCCGGATCGGCCAGCCCCACTGCCGTCAGCAGTTCGAGCGAACGCGCGCGCACCGCCTGCCCGGCCAGGCCGAGGTGCCTTTCGAGCACTTCGGCAAGCTGCCGACCGACGGTGAGCACCGGATTGAGGCTGGTCGCCGGCTCCTGAAAGATCATCGCCATGCCGCCACCGCGCACGGCGCGCATCTCGGCTTCAGGCAGGCGCAGAAGATCGCGGCCGGCGAAACGCACTTCGCCGCCGAGCATCCGCCCGGCTGCCGGCAACAGGCGGAGCAGGCCCAGCGCCGTCGCCGACTTGCCGCAACCGGACTCGCCGAGCAGCGCCAGCGTCTCGCCGGCGGCGACCTCGAAACTGATCCCGTCGACCGCCGCGAGCAGCGAACGCCCGCTGGCAAAAGCGATCCGCAGATCGCGGACGTCGAGCAGCACGGCTTCTCCCTCCCGGTTCATGCCGACCCCACCAGGCGTGGATCGAAAGCGTCGCGTACGGCGTCGGCCAACAGGTTCGCGGCCAGGACCAGGATGAACATGAAGACGAAAGCGGCGGCCAGCGACCACCACACCATCGGTTCGCGGGCCAGTTCCATGCGTGCATTGTTGATCATCGTGCCGAAGCTGATCATCGTCGGATCGACCCCGATGCCGACATAGGACAGCACCGCTTCGGCCAGCACCAGGCTCGAAAAATCCATCACCAGGGCGATGATCACGATATGCATCAGGTTGGGCAGGATGTGGCGGGCGATGATCCGCAGGTCGGAGACACCGAAAGCCTGCGCCGCCTGGATGTACTCGAGTTCACGGAGCTTCAGCGTCTCGCCGCGCAACAAGCGACACAGACCGGTCCAGCTGGTCACCCCGAGGATGCAGCACAGCGCCAGCAGGCGCATGTCGGCACGCTCGGCGGCGGTGGCAAACCATTCCGGATGTGTGTCGATCAGCACCTGCATCATCAGCACGGCGGCGGCGATCAGCAGCACGCCCGGGATCGAACTCAGCGTCGTATACAGATACTGGATCAGGTCATCGACCCAGCCCCGGAAGTAGCCGGCCAGCACCCCCAGGAAGATCGACAGCGGCAACATCACCAGCGTCGTCACCAGGCCGATGACCAGCGCCGTGCGCACGCTCTTGAGCACCTGATAGAGCACGTCCTGGCCGACCTTGTCGGTGCCGAGAACGTGGTAATCGGCCGCGAGGATCAGCAACGGCAAGGCAAACAGCAACAGCAGGCCGAGCGCGGCGAGCACCGCATTGCACGCAAAATCGCTTTCGTTGCGCCAGATGCGCCGCCACGCCGCGAGATGCGAGCAGGCTTCGGCGCGTGCCAGGGCGGCCGCCGTTGCCGCCGCCAGCGCCCACCAGACGAGGAGCGCCAGTCCGAGCGCGCACAGCAGGCGCATGCCGACATCGGCATCACGCCGTGCCTCGTCGGCACCCAGATGGGTGCCGGCATGCTTCAGGCGCGGGTACTCGCGCACTTGACGAAGCTCGCCGTCGGCAGTACGCGTCTCGATCGATTCCTTGGCGTAGGCACGCGTCGCCAGCGGTTCGGAATAGGTCTTCTCGGTACGCGTGCGCAGCGAGCTCAGCAGGCCGTCGAGCACCGACAACACCTCGACGGCATAGGCCACCGGCGGCTGCCCGTCGGGGGCGACGCCCGGCACTGCCGCGGCTTCGAGGCGCGGCCGATAGTGGATCGAATCAAGTAGCCCGACGCAGACGAAGGCCAGCAGGATCGTCGCCGACGCCATCCCGGCGCGACTGCGGCCGACTCGCCGCCAGGCGGCGCGCAGCAGCGGATTGCTCGCCGACAGCCAGCCGCTCCCGAGCACGCCGACCACCAGCATCCAGATCAGGACATCGGACCAGAGAATGACCGGAAGGAAATCCATCAGTTGAAGCGAATCCGCGGGTCGACAAAAGTGTAGGAAAGATCGGTGAGGATCAGTCCGACGATGTACAGCACCGAGCCGATGAAGACCATCGCACGCACGACGGCGAAGTCCTGGGCATTGATCGCGTCGATGGTGTAACTGCCCAGTCCGGGGATGCCGAAGAACGACTCGGTGAGCAGCGAGCCCATGAACAGCAGTGGAATGACGACCACGACGCCGGTCAGGATCGGAATCAGCGCATTGCGCAGGACGTGCCGAAACAGTACGGTCACCTCGGAAAGCCCCTTGGCGCGCGCGGTGCGGACATAGTCGCGCGAAACTTCCTCAAGGAAGATCGTGCGATACCAGCGCGTCGAAGAACCGATGCCCGAGACGACGCCGATGGCCACCGGCAGGATCAGGAACTTCCAGGCATCGAGGCCGCCGCCATAGCCCGAGATCGGCACCAGCTTCCAGATCTTGCTGACCAGATACTGGCCACCGATGATGTAGAACAGGCCGGAGATCGACATCATCGCCACGCACAGCACGACGCCCCAGAAGTCGAGATAACTGGCGCGAAAGAAGGTCAGCAGCAGGGCCAACGAGATGGTCACCAGCAGGCCGAGGAGGAAGGTCGGCAGCGCAATGGCCAGCGAAGGCCCCATCCGCGACGCAATCTCCCTGGCGATGTCGCGCCCGTCTTCGGCGCGCCCGAAATCGCCGGCGAACATGCGCGCCGATTTGGCAAAGAAAATGGTATCGGTGAGCATGGCGCTGCCGGCAGCCGACTGGTTGATGAACAATGGCTTGTCGTAACCGCGTTCGCTTTTCCAGCGGGCGATCGCTTCCGGCGTCACCCGCTTGACGCCGAGCTGCATGCGCGCCATGTCGTCCGGCGTGTTGACCACGAAAAACAGCGCGAAGGTGATCAGGTTCACGCCGATCAGGATCGGTAGCGCGTAGAGCAGGCGACGGACGAGGTAGGCTAGCATGGTTGGCGAATATACCTCAACGCTTGCCCGGGGGCGGCTGCCGCATGCACCAGATCGTGCCGCAGCGCATCCCGAGGCGACGCCACACGATCGAGGATCGGCGAGCGCATCAGCGGGCCGTACTGCGCTCGCGGCGACGATAGGCAATCGCCGCCGGCAGGATCACCGCCACGAGCAGCGCCGCCGCCGCCGCCAGCGGCCAGAGCACCGGCCGATTCCATTCCTGCCGCAAGCGCTGCCGCTCGGCGACGTCGATGCGCTGGTACTTGAGAATGTTGTGCCCCACCTCGGTCGGCTTGCGGTTGCGCAGCCAGACATGGCTCAGCGTATAGCTCGTCGGATGAAAACCGTAGATCCACGGCGCATCATGCTGCAGCAGCGTGATCGCCTGACGGATGATCGCCAGGCGATCGACGCCGCGCGGACCTTCGCTCTCCATGTTCTTCATCTGCTCGAAGAGCCGGTCGAATTCCGGATTGGCGTAGTTGGAGGCGTTTTCCCCACCCTTGGCCACCTTGCCTTCAGGACCGGCGAGCAGGAACAGGAAGTTCTCCGGATCGGGATAGTCGGCGTTCCAGCCGAGATAGTAGAGCTGCACCGCGCCCTTGCGGACCTTGTCCTGGAAGCGGTTGAAGTCGGTCGAGCGGACCACCAGCTGGATGTCGAGCTTGGCGAACTGGCGCGTCAGCCAGTCCAGCCGCGACTTGTCGCCCATGCCGCCGCTGGTGGTGTCGAGGTTCAGGACCAGCGGCTCACCGGTCGTGGCATGCCGCCCATTCGGCCAGCCGGCTTCGGCCAGCAGTTGCTTGGCGACCGCCAGCGGCTTGCGCCGCGCCTGTCCATCGACCCAGTCATAGACCACCGGATTGCTGCCCGCGGCCCCTTCGAGATAGCCGAAGATGCCCGGCGGCAGCGGGCTCGAAGCGGCGATGCCGCGCCCATTCATGAAGATCGAGATGAACTCCTCCTGGTCGATGGCGATCGACAGCGCCTGCCGCAGCCTGGTCGGTTGTTCCGCCAGGCCGCCGACGACCGGATCGAGCATGTTGAAGCCCATGTAGAAGATCGACGCGCGCACACTGGTCAACAGGCGAATCCCCTTCGCGCGCATCTCGTCGGTCAACTGCACGTCACCGCCGACGCCGAGCCGTACCGCCTGATCGAAACTGTCGGAGGAAATTCCCGAGGCATCGTAGTAGCCCTGCAGGAACTTGTTCCAGTACGGAATGCTCTCCTTCTCGCGCGAGAAGACCGCCTTGTCGATGAACGGCAGCGACTGGCCGCAGTCGGCCAGCAGCCCGTCCGCCTGGTCTTCGGGCTCGCCGTGGCAGGGATAGGTCTCGCCGTGGAAGTTCGGATTACGTTCGAGAACCATGCGGCTGTTGGGATTGTTCTGGGTGAGCATGAACGGACCGGTACCCACCGGATACCAGTCAAGCGTCAGGTTCTTCGCGGCCATCCCGGGCTGGTGGTAGAAGCGGTCGACCTCGCGCGGCACCGGGGCGAAGAAGGGCATCGCCAGCCAGTACACGAACTGTGGATACTTGCCGCGCAGCGTGATGCGATACGTGTAGCGGTCGACGCGTGTCACGCCGCTGAGCGGGAAGCGGTCGAGATCCAGCCAGTCGCCGGGCGGCAGGTCCCTGGCAGCCGCCTGCAGCGCCGTGCCGAGTTCGCGCAGGCCGACGATGCGCTCGGCCATCATGCTGAAGATCGGCGAGTGCAGGCGGGGATGCGCGA
This sequence comes from Candidatus Accumulibacter propinquus, assembly GCA_016714935.1. Lineage (GTDB taxonomy): Bacteria > Pseudomonadota > Gammaproteobacteria > Burkholderiales > Rhodocyclaceae > Accumulibacter > Accumulibacter propinquus. Next base: position 18,776 of record JADKBU010000015.1, read on the forward strand.
GGCGCTTGATCTCGTAGATGTAGTCGTCGGCGATCAGCTCGCGGCTGCCGGTGCGCGCAAAATCGGCGATCGTCTCGATGCCGCGCAGCGCCTCGCGCTGGCCGGACCCCTCGCCGGGCGGCGCACCGGCGTCACCGGCAAAAGCCGGATGCGGCTGGTAGCGGATGCCCGGACGAATGCGGATCTCGTAGACACTGTGCGCGATTTCGGCAACCGGCGCGTCGGCAGACAGTTCGCGGCCTTGCCCGTCGTAGTAGCGCGGCACCGGCACCGCCTCGCTGGTCAGGGGGATCAGCGTATAGGGCCGCTGCAGGTAATGGTATTGCAGCGGTGGCTCGTACACCTGCGCGGTGAAGGTGATTTCGTCCTCGGTGTACGACTGCACCGGGTCGAGATGCTTGGGACGCTCGGAAAAGGCGGCGTAGAGGATGTTCCTGCCGCGCTCGGCGCTCGGGTACGGATCGTTCTGCTCGCTCCCGCAGGCAGTCAGCAGGAGCAGCAGCGACAGGAAGACGAGACGAAAAACGAGCATGGGCGGCAGTGTAGCGCGAAGTTCGGCGGTTTTGGTCCGGTGGCGATGCCCTGGCTTTCGGCAGGTACGCGCGGGCGTGACAACGATCGTCGAGGCGCCGATCGAATCCTTTATAATGCTGGGGTTAAGCTGGTCCACACCAGATACTTCAACACCAGCCCATTTTCGTTACGGAGAACCCATGGGATTCCTCGCAGACAAGCGCATCCTGATCACCGGCGTGCTGTCGAAGCACTCGATCGCCTACGGCATCGCCAGGGCCTGCCACCGGGAAGGTGCGCAACTGGCTTTTACCTATCAGAACGAGCGTTTCAAGGATCGCCTCGCCAAGTTTGCCAAGGAATTCGACAGCACGCTGATCTACCCGTGTGACGTCGCCGAGGACGCCGAAATCGAGCGGCTGTTCGCAGAACTCGGCGAACACTGGGACGGCCTTGAAGGCCTGGTACATTCCATCGCCTACGCGCCCAGCGAAGCAATCGAAGGCGACTTTCTCGACGGTATCTCGCGCGACGCCTTCCGCATCGCGCATGACGTCTCTTCCTACAGCTACCCGGCGCTGGCCAAGGCCGCCCGCCCGCTGCTGCTGAAGGGCCGCAATCCGGCGCTGCTCGCACTCTCGTACCTCGGCGCCGAGCGCACCATGCCCAACTACAACACCATGGGCCTGGCCAAAGCCAGCCTGGAGGCGGCCACGCGCTACCTCGCGTTCTGCCTGGGTCCGCAGGGAATCCGCGCCAACGCCATCTCCGCCGGCCCGATCAAGACGCTGGCCGCTTCAGGCATCGGCAACTTCTCCCGCCTGCTGGCCTATAACGCGCACAACGCGCCGCTACGCCGCAACATCACCATCGACGAGGTCGGCAACGCCGCCGCCTTCATGCTCTCCGACCTCGCCAGCGGTATCACCGGCGAGATCATGTACGTCGATGGCGGACTGAACACCACCGCTCTCGGCAACGCCGACCCGCTGCCGGCCTGAACCTTCAGCGCTCGCCGCTGGCGGGCGCACCGACCGCGGCGAGGATCGCCTTCAGCAACTTCCAGGCGTGCCCCACCGTCGCGATCTCGACGCCTTCACCGGGGCGTGCGCGCCGCGTATGGTCGGCCCGAAGGAGAGCATGTCCAGATCCGGATAGTTGGCGGCGATCAGGCCACACTCCAGGCCGGCGTGGATCACCTGCACCCTGGCTTCGGCGCCGTATTCGCGCCGGTAGACCGACTGGCACAGCGCCAGCAGCGGCGACGCCGGATTCGGCTCCCAGCCCGGGTAGTGGCCGCCCTTCTCCGCCGTCGTTCCCGACAGGGCAAAGAGGCTGACGATCTCGTCGGCCAGCGCGCTGCTGCCGCTGTCGAGCAGCGAGCGGACCATGAAATGGCATGCCCCGTGCGCCGGCGTGAGCGCGACGATGCCGAGGTTGTTGGAAGTCTCGACCACGCCGGGGACTTTCAGGCTGCGGCGCCGGACACCGTGTGGCGCGGCATGCAGCGACGCCAGCCAGATCGCCTGCTCGGCGCCGGACATCAGATGTCGCGCTGCGGCGGGAGTGCAGCGGATGCTCAGCCCTTCATCGACGCCGCACAATTCCTGGCGCAACAACGACTGCCACGCGGCCAGGCCTGCCGCCAGCGCATCGGCCTGCCCGGCCGGCAGCGCGACGATTGCCGAGGCTTCGCGGGGCAGCGCATTGCGCGCCGAGCCACCGCCGAGTTCCGCCAGCCGCAGCGGCCAGCGACGCTCCAGTCCCCGCAGGACGCGCACCAGGAGCTTGATGGCGTTGCCCCGCTCGGCGTGGATGTCGACTCCCGAATGCCCACCGCGCAAACCATGCAGCTCGATCCGCCAGACTTCGAAACCCTCCGGCAACGGTGCCGGTCGACCTGCCCGCTGCACGTCGACATCCAGCCCGCCGGCGCAGCCCAGGAACAGCTCGCCCCATTCCTCGGTATCGAGGTTGAGCAACAGGCGCCCCTGCAACAGACCACCCTGCAGCCCGCGGGCACCGCCCATCCCGGCTTCCTCATCGACCGTCAGCAGCGCCTCAAGCGGCCCATGCGGCAGCGACGCATCCTCCAGAACCGCCAGGATCAGGGCCACCCCGATGCCGTTGTCGGCGCCGAGCGTCGTGCCCTCGGCGAGTAGCCAGCCGTCCCGACGCACGGGCCGGATCGGGTCGCGGGAAAAATCGTGCGTCGTCTCCGGGGTCTTCTGGCACACCATGTCCAGGTGCGCCTGCAGTACGACCGCCGGTGCCTGCTCCCGGCCGGCACTGGCCGGCTTGCGGATCACCAGATTGCCGGCGGCATCAATGCGGGTCACCAGCCCCCTGGCGAGCGCCCACTGCCGAAGTTCATCGCGCAATCGCCCTTCCGCCTTCGACTGGCGCGGAATGCGACACAGCGTCGCGAAGTGTGCCCAGACGGCCGTCGGCTCCAGGCCGCAGAAAACCGCTTCGAGTGGTGCTTGCGTCATGCTGTTGATGATCCTCCCTGATACGGCCGGAAAGACGGAGCGTCCGACCGCTTTGTCGCATGCCATGCCGTGTGTGCCGTGCCCGCAGAGCTTGGCGTCAGTTATAGCCGAGCTTGAACGGGTTGCGCAAGGGCACGCCGAACGCGTCAGCGGGGTGGCAGTTCCGGTTCAGCCCACGCGTAGTCCGCAAGCTACAATTCCCTCATCAAGGCTCCTGACTAGATGGATGACCAGCGTACGCCAGGCTGGCCGCCGTCAATTCGGGGCACGTCAAAATCGTCGCGGCCATGCAGTAAAATAAAGCTTGTCTGCCGTGATTGGCCAACGGTCAAACCAGAGGTACTCTCGTAGGCAGATGATGCCACCTTTCGGCGAAGCTGAGTGCCCTGATTCCCAGGCAAGTTGTTCAGGAGAGACAAAATTGAATGCCTCTTGCCATATCGTTTGCGATTGCGCTGACTGCGACTTCAGTCCTGTCAGCAACCAGGCCGCAGCCTAATGCAGGCGCCCACATCCGCAAGACAAGCCGCTTAATCCAACGGCTTGCAATGCGCTGAAGTGCGGGGTCCTCGGGCCGTTCTTACCTTACCTTTCGCGATGAGCCCGGAGACCAGATCCTCTGACATAACAACTACGCCGGTGGAGCATCGCAAGAACAGAGGCCAAGCTTACTGAGTCCAGTTTCACGTTGACCGCTGTAGACCCACCTCCTTGCCCACTTCTGCTGCCCAGCAATAGAACCCCGTTCAAAGCGCAGAGCCCCTTCATGGTTCAGGCAAGGTACCCTCGATCGCACGCCCATCCCAGCGCTGGCGGCCACGGCGATCCGGCAACAACGCTTAACGCGCCCGGTTTTCGCCGCGATTATCCAGCGCCGGGACCAAACGCTCTCGGCGCGCTGGAGCAAACGCCATTCGCCGTACCTGCCAAGGGTTGCCGCCATGACCAGTCTCTTCCCACCGTGGCCGCTGTTCTCCGCCTTCGTGCTGGCCAGCCTGGTGCTGGCGGTGACCCCTGGGCCGGGCGTGTTCTACATCGTGACCCGCAGCATCGTCCAGGGCCGCCGTTCGGGGCTGGTGTCGGTGGCCGGCGTCGCGCTCGGCAACCTCGGCAACGCACTGGCCGCTTCGGTTGGTCTCGCGGCCCTGTTTGCGGTTTCCTCGCTGGCGTTCACGATCGTCAAATACGCCGGCGCCCTTTACCTGGTCTATCTGGGCGTGCAGATGTTGCGCACGCCACGCGCCGAGCCATCGGCACCCGCGCCGGCAGTTGCAACGCTCGGGCGCATCTTCCGCGACGGCTTTGTCGTCGCCCTGCTCAACCCCAAGACCACGCTCTTCTTTGCCGCGTTCCTGCCGCAGTTCCTGAGCCCGGCGGTGTCGCCCGTGTTGCAGAGCATGGCGCTCGGTGCGCTCTTCGTGGCCATCGCCGCGCTGACCGACAGCGCTTATGCCCTGGCGGCCGGCGCGGTGGCGCCCGCGCTGGCGCGTGTGGGCGGCGTTCGCCGCGTCGGTCGCCGGCTTGGCGGCAGCGCGTTCATCGGCCTCGGGGTGTTCACCGCCCTGGCCGGATCGCGCGACGTAAAGTAGGTTTTGCCCGCTGATTCGCGCCCATCGGGAATCATCGTGGCAGGACATTGGCCGCTGGTGTTCGATGGCCAATGCAGCTCGTCGAGCCTGTTGCAGGCTTCGTGAAACCTGCCAGGAGGACGCTGGCCGCGGACCTGATTGGCGTGCGCGCGCCTGCAGCACCGCGTCTGGACGCTTGCCCCCTTGCCATTGAAAAAAACGGACCAACCTGGTCGCCCTGACGACGTCACACCGACGACCTACATGCGACCGCGATAGCTGTAATGGCCATCGACGATGTTGCCGCCACGATCAAACTGACACGTATAAGCCAGATTTCGCGCGCCACCTGTTTCGAAGGAAACGCGGCCATCGCCGCTCAGCGTCCGGCCGTTCAGATTCACCTGTTCCAGATCAAGATCGTCCACCGAGCCGTGATCATGAACCAGGTGTTGCCGAACCACGTTCCTGCACTCGCTCCTCAGGTAACGCATGTCGTCAAAGGGATTGGCCTTGCCGGCGTTGTAGACGGTACGGCTTTCTGCATGCGACTGGTCATTGCTGCTGTTACTGCTGGCGATCACGGCGGCCAAGGCCGCCAGTCCGACAACCCCGGCGCCGATCATCAGCGCCCGGTTCTTCTTGTCCTTTTTCCTGTCGGAATCCGAGTCATCCGAGCCGACATTCCAACTGACGACCTCCTTGTGGTCAATGCGGCAATCGAAGCGATGGTTGCGGTTATCCCGATCTTTCACTCTTCCGCTCACGTTGAATGAATGGTGACCGGTTTCGTCGGCACGAACGTCCTCGGGATTCGAATAGGATGAGCCCCAATGAACCACCTTGCTCAAGCAATCCATCCGGGCATTGAACTCGTTGTATGCAAAAGCACTTGGTGCGGCGAGCAGGGCAGTCACAGCAAGACTCAAGCAGATCTTCTTCGAGGGGTTCATTCAGTTTTCCTTTCTGGGCAAGTACCCGGGTAACGTTCAATCAACACCAGACATCATGCATTAATCTTGGAAATGACGAAATACCGAGCTTGCCGGTCGACCGGGGCTGGCAGTGCGCAAGGGCCGCCTGGCAAGCCAACCCGGATTGCTCGTCGGTTACCCGGAATCGACGCCACCGCCTGCGGTGGCGTCGACCGGAGTAGCAAGTCGAGTTCGGGTCCTTGCGGCCAGGCCCCGGCTCGGGGATACTCGCATTGCCGCTACAGCCCCCGGGAGGAGTCAACATGCGCCGCATCACTATCCGCCATGGACTGGTTCTGGCGCTGATCTCGATGCACGTGGCGGCAGTCGAATTGCCGCTGGAGCGCATCAGCTTGCCGCCGGGTTTCTCCATCGAACTCTGGGCGCGCGTCGACAACGCCCGGCAGATGGCGATCGGCCTCCACGACGGCAACGGCGGCACGCTTTTCGTCGGCTCGATGCAGGCCGGAAAAGTACATGCGGTGCGCTTCGACGCCGGCTTCAAGGCACAGGCCGTGAGCGTCGTCGCCAGCGGCCTGCAGCGCCCGGTCGGCGTGGCCTACAAGGACGGCAGTCTCTACGTCTCGGCGGTGAACCGCATCCTGCGCTACGACGATATCGAGCGACACCTGGCGCAGCCTCCGGTCGCTGTGCTGGTGACTGACCGGCTGCCGGCCGAGACACATCATGGATGGAAATTCATCGCCTTCGGCCCGGACGGCAAACTCTATGTGCCGGTAGGCGCCCCCTGCAACATCTGCGAGCCCGATCCGCAGCGCTACGCCAATATCCTGCGCATGCATGCCGATGGCAGCGGCGCCGAAGTCCATGCCCGCGGAGTGCGCAACAGCGTCGGCTTCGACTGGCAGCCGCAGACCGGGCAACTCTGGTTTACCGACAACGGCCGCGACCTGCTCGGCGACGACCAGCCGCCGGACGAACTCAACCATGCGCCCCGCGCCGGCATGCATTTCGGCTATCCGTATTGCCACGCCGGCGATCTGCCCGATCCGGAATACGGCGCCCGGCACGCCTGCCGGGAGTTTGCCGCGCCGGCGCAGAAACTGGCGCCACACGCTGCCGCGCTGGGGATGCGCTTCTACACCGGGACGATGTTCCCGCCGCAGTATCGGAACCAGATCTTCATCGCCGAGCATGGTTCGTGGAACCGCTCCCGAAAGATTGGCTACCGGGTGACGCTGGTGCGCCTGCAAGGCAGCAGGGTCATCGCCTACGAACCCTTCGCCAGCGGCTGGCTGAATGGCGAGAGCGCCTGGGGACGCCCCGCCGACGTGCTGGTGCTCCCCGACGGCTCGCTGCTGGTCTCCGACGACTCCGCCGGTGCGATCTATCGCATCACCTATCGCGGCTGAGCGGGTGGCCACCGTCGAATCCGCGCAGCACCACGGGGGTGATGAGACGGCGTCTCGCCCGCGTGCGGCGCGTACCCCGCGCCAGTTTTCAGCAGGCATCGCCGACGGTCATCAGCGAATCCACGATCAAGACAGCGGCAAGCGCGCTAGAATGACCGCACAGGACTTTCAGGAGGTCTGATCATGAAAACGATCTTCGCTTTACTGGCATTCGCCGTTTCCACCTCAGCATCTTCGGCGTGCTATCTGATCTACACGTCGGCCAATGAGCTGGTATGGCAGGGGAGTGCCCCACCCGTTCGCATGGACACCCTCCTGCTGGACGCCGAAGTCCAGAAAAGGGTGCCCAAAGGGCATATGGTCATCATCAACGATCCCGGGGCGCCTTGTCCCAGGCTCGATCTGATCGCGCCCAGGAAGACGATGCGGCAAAAAGCTGAAGAGATGAAGAACGACTGAGCACGCCCACCTGGCCTTGCACGGGGTGTTCTCCGGCGTCGGCTGCTTGTGCGTCGGCGCCGCGTACGCGCAGCAGCCCGCGCCGGTCGGCAATCCTGCACGGCTGGACATTAGCGGCCGGTTTTCGATAGCCCACCCGGTTGCTGGCGGCTGGCGGCAAGCTGCGCAGCCGAGGGCGTTCATCAAGCTGCCGGGAGCGCCGGACACTCCCCATGCAAGCAATAGCGCACCGTTCAAGATGACGTACGCAATGCTCCCGGCGTCGTGCCGAACCAGCGGCGGCAGGCTCGGCTGAGCGATCGCTGTTCGCTGTAGCCGAGCAGGATCGCCACTTCCGACAAGGGTAGCGCGGGTTGGGCCAGGAACTCGCGCGCCTGTTTCCGTCGGACGCGATCGAGGATGTCCACGAAGCGGATTTGCTGTGCATCGAGCCGTCTCTGCAGGGTGCGCTCGTGCATCGCCAATTGCCGGGCGATATCGGCCAGGCTGCAACCACCGCCAGCCAGTTGTCGAGCAATCAGTTCCTCGATCTGACAGGCCAGATCCAGCGGATTGCGCCGAATCAGGTGCGCCACAAAGCGCTCGACGGCAACGCGAATCTGCGGATTTCCACTGTCGAGCACCTTTGCGAGGAACGATTCGGGAAAGATCACGCCATTACCTGATTGCTGGCATGCCACTTCACAGGCAAAAATTTCACGGTAGCGGGACAGAGGCAAGCCCGGTTCGTGTGCCAACACCACACTCCAGTCAGCGCCTGCATCGCCGCTGAGCATGCGTAGCGTCTGTATCAGCATCAGGCAGCACATCTCCACCGATTGCCGCTGCTCTCCGCCAATTTCGGAAGGCAGTTCGTAATGTAGCCAAGCGAGCCCCGCGGCAGGACCAGATTGCATCCGCAGCGAGGTACGCGCCACGTGGTACGGCAAATTGCGCGCGATCGCCACCAAAGCATTGCCCACGGTGTCGGCGCGACTGGCAACCAGTGCGATGGGGCCGAGGGCCGAAAAATCCTGCCGTTGCGCCAAGCGCAGGCCAAAGTCCGGAGCGGCGAGCTGTGATGCCGCGTTCTCCAGCAAGGCCACGGCCCCGGGCATGCTGATCGTCGCTTCCGGTTGCGCGAGCATTTGTGTCGTCATGCCTACGCCACTGAGCAAACCTTCGACGTCTCCGCCAAGATGACTGACGAGCTCGGCGAAACCGGTCAGCGCTCGGGCACGTACCAACAGGGAAGGCGCTTTGCTCATGCGGCATGATCTTCGTAATGTCGTCAAATGTCTACAGATTGTCGTCATTTGTCCTAGAGTGCAAACCTGACCTGGGACAACATCACAAAGGATTGTGCCCTGCATTGGACTTCAATTTGAACCCTGACACAGAGGCGTGACGATCATTCACTGGCGCACACTGGAAAAGTTCCGGGAAATTCGAAGAATGCCTGGAGCAAAGCCTCTCCGTATCGCGAAATTCGACCATTGGAGTAAGCAATGAACAAGCAATTCCTTGGACTGGCGCTGTCCGCGATAGCCACCATTGGCTGGTCTGGTCTTGCATCGGCCCAGCAGGTCACCGGCGTGCCAGGGTCGCCTGGGGCCACCACCACCATCAGCGGCAAGCAGTTGCCGCCGCCCGACCCGAAATTCGGTGGGATCATCAAGGAAAAGGCGTCGGACTCAAAAGCCTGGTGGGCGCCACGCATCGTGCCGCCCAAAGGCGCACCCAATGTGCTGCTCATCATGACCGACGATAGCGGGTTCGGCGCGCCGAGCACCTTCGGCGGCGTCGTCCCGACCCCTGCACTCGATCGCATCGCGAATAGCGGGCTGCGTTATACGAATTTCCACTCCACATCGCTCTGTTCGCCCACACGGGCGGCGATCATCACCGGCCGCAACCATCACTCGGTCGGCTTCGGGGTGGTGGGTGAAATCGCGACGGGGTTCCCCGGCTACGACTCAATAATCCCGATTGAAAAGGGCACCATCGGCACCATTCTGAAAGCGAACGGGTACGCGACGTCGTGGTTCGGCAAGGACCACAACACCCCCTTCTATCAGGCGACCCAGGCCGGGCCCTTCGACCAGTGGCCGAACGGAATGGGCTTCGAGTATTTCTACGGCTTCGTCGGCGGCGACGCCAGCCAGTGGCAACCGAACCTGTACCGCAATACGACGGCCATCTACCCCTTCGAGGGCAATCCGGATTGGAACCTGACGACAGCCATGGCCGACGAGGCGATCCAGTACATGAAGGGGCTCAAGGAGGTCGCGCCTGAAAAACCGTTCTTCGTCTACTACGTACCGGGCGGCACGCACGCGCCGCATCATCCGTCGCCGGAATGGATCAAGAAGATCAGCGACATGCACCTCTTCGACGAGGGCTGGAACAAGCTGCGCGAGACCATCTTCGCCAATCAGAAGCGGCTCGGCATCATGCCTGCGCATGCCCAACTCACACCGTGGCCGGACGGGCAGGCCGAATTTGGCGGTGCGAAGCTGCCACAGTGGGACGCCCTCAGTTGGGATGAGAAAAAGCTCTTCATCAAGCAAGCCGAGGTCTTCGGGGCCTACCTTGCCTACACCGACAACGAGATCGGCCGCGTCATCCAGGCCATCGAGGACATGGGCCAACTCGATAACACCCTGATCATCTACATCAGTGGCGACAATGGCGCGAGCGCCGAAGGGATGCTTAACGGCACGCCGAACGAGTTCACCACCTTCAATGGCGTTGCCGTGCCGGTCAAGGACCAGTTCCTCTGGTACGAGTTCTGGGGCTCCGACAAAACCTTCCCGCACTTCGCTGCTCCCTGGGCGTGGACGATGGACACGCCGTTCAAGTGGGTGAAGCAGGTGGCTTCGCACTTCGGCGGGACGGCGCAGGGCGTGGCCATGTCGTGGCCCGGCCACATTAACGACACGGGTGGTATCCGGCGCCAGTTCCACCACGTCATCGACATTGTGCCGACCATCCTCGAAGCAACCGGCATTCAGGCACCCGACATGATCAACGGCATCAAGCAGCGTCCCATCGAAGGGACGAGCATGGCGTACACCTGGGACAAGGCGAACGCCAACTCGCCGACCCGGCACAGCACGCAGTACTTCGAGATGCTCGGCAACCGCGCCATCTATCACGACGGCTGGGTAGCGGCGACGACGCCGGCGACGCTACCGTGGGAACTCAGCACCAAGTCACCGCCTGACGTGATCACCGGATACAAGTGGGAGCTATACAATGTCATGGATGACCCCACCCAGTCCAACGACCTGGCGGCCCGGATGCCGGACAAGCTCAAGCAGATGCAGGGCATCTTCTACGTGGAGGCTGCCAAGCACAACGTGCTGCCGATCGACAACTCGTCGCTGACGCGCTGGAATACGCCACGTCCGAGCCTGACGGCGGGGCGAACGGTCTTTACTTATACGGGCGGACTGACCGGCGTGCCCAACAGCGGCGCGCCGAGCATCCTGAACAAGTCGTACACCATCACCGCCGAGGTAACGATTCCCAAAGGCGGCGCGGAAGGCATGATTGTCACCGACGGCGGGCGCTTCGGCGGCTATGGCTTGTTTCTGAGCAAGGGCGAACTGGGAGTTGGTGGGGGCAAACCGGTGTTCCTCTACAACCTGCTCGACCTCAAGCGCACAACGTGGGAAGGGCCTGAACTGGGCGCCGGCAAGCACACCATTGTCTTCGAATTCAAGTCTGTTGGTCCGGGGCTGGGCAAGGGCGGGACCGGCGTACTCTACGTGGACGGCACGGAAGTGGCCAGGAATACCATGGAGAACACCACCCCGATTACTTTCCCGGAGGACGAAACCTTCGACATCGGCCAGGACACGCGCACCGGCGTCGCGATGATCGAATATCGCTACGATCCTCCATTCAAGTTCACCGGCAAGATCGACAAGCTGACCTTCAAGCTCGAACCGGAGCCCATCGCGGCAGCGAAACGTTAGCAGCCCAAGCCGATTGCGAACCGGATCGAGAACGCGAAAGGACTGAAAACAGACGCGATGAAAATGATCCTCGTCCTAGCTGCGGTCAGTGAAGCGGCAACCGGGTTGGCATTGCTGATGGTACCGTCATTGGTCGGGCAATTGCTGTTCGGGGCAGAACTGACCGGCATCGCCCTGACAGTGGCGCGCGTGACCGGCATCGCTCTGATCGCATTGGGGGTTGCCTGCTGGCCGGGCACGCCGCTGGTCGGCATGTTGATCTACAGTGCGGCCGTCACGCTGTATCTCGCCTGCTTTACCTCGGCTTGGCGGGCGGTTTGACCGGCATACTGCTGTGGCCGGCGGACATCCTGCACGCGATCCTGACGGCACTATTGACTCTGGCAATAACAAACGGTCATCGATTTGTCAGCCCCCCGGGATGATGAAAGCGATGACCGTTTTCCTCACCCCAGCTTCCTCTCCCGCCAGCGGACAAAGGGAGATTCGTCAGTCGCCGGCACGACTTTCACGGTAATGGCGAGGAGATAAAGCGAGAGCAGGTCACGCTTCGCTGGCAACGTCGTGCAGGAGTAGAAGTGCTCCGAGCTGCTGGCGAACGACGTCAGGCGCTACCAGCACCGCGCCAGACTGTATGACTTCGAACCCGAGATAGCTCCCGACCCGGACGAGTTGATCGCCCAGGCCGAATCGACGGCCAGCAATCAGCAGAAGCAAGCAAACGACAATGACGACCTGTTCGCGTATCTCGGCATGTGAATTCTGCCTCCTTGGCGATGATCGTCAGCGCCGATTCTGCATGTATGGAAAAAATTCGCGATCAGCGCCGAGCATGTGCCGAGCGATCACGTCATGTGCCAGAAACTGGAAAAGTTCGCCGACGGCCAGGGTTCCTGCATGAAAACGGTCAACGAGGACGACTGCCCGGTCTACGAGTTCGCCATGGATGGCGGCGTGTGCCGCCGAACCTGGAAAGCCTGCCGCGGTGATGATGGCTTCCTCATCCTTGAAATGCTGGACGACGGCACCCATCAGGGCGTCGATCAGCGCCGCCACTTCTTCTGACGGGCGCCCACAGAGCAAGGCTGCGAGGAGATCGTTGGCGTGCCCAAAGAGTGCCCGATGCTGGCCATCGATCAGCGGATTGCCGCATTCGTAGGCGGAGTGCCAGGAAAGTTGCACGAAATTTGCCGATACGTTTTCGCCAACACCGACTCGCTGTGGTGTTTCGGGCGCTAATTGAACCTGGTTGCGGCCACAGGCTTTGGCGCGGTAGAGCGCGGCGTCGGCGCGCTTGAACCACTCTTCCCAGGTTTCCCCGGCCATACATTCGGCGACACCGACGCTTACCGTCAACTGCTTCACAGCCGGAAAAACCGCCTGAGAAATCCTTTCTCGCAGCCGTTCGGCGAGCATCGCCATGGTGGATAGTGTCGTGTTCGGGCTCAGAACAACAAACTCTTCCCCTCCCCATCGCGTCAGTGAATCCGTGACTCGAAGAGTTGAGTAAACCACGGCTGCCAGTTTGGCCAGGACTTGATCACCAGCGACATGCCCGTGCTGATCGTTGATCTTCTTGAAGAAATCGATGTCGATGATCAGCAGGCTCAGAGGGTGATCATACCGTTTCAGACGATCCATCTCGTTGATCACGGTTTCTTCGAGGCGCCTCCTGTTCCAGGCGCCAGTCAGTTTGTCGGTGCTCGCCAGTCGATCCAGTTCGACCAATGTTTTCTGCAATTCCTGATTGGTCTCTTGCAGTCGATCCAGCGATTGCCGCATATCGGCAACGTCTTCTTGCCGGGAGATGTCGAGCATCACCGAACCGATGGAAAGGATCTCGCCATCTGGCCCCATCATTGGAAATTTGAGCCATAGACACCGCTTACATCCACCTTTGGCCGACAAGTCCAACTCGTCGCTCGCCGCCGCGGCACCATCTATGATCTGTTGGTCAGAAAGTTGTAGTCGGGTAGCGACTTCGGAAGGGAACAAGTCGTTATCTGTCAAGTGGGTAATATGCTCGGCGGTTTGGCCGAACAGAGCTTCCATGGCCTTGTTGGCCAATAGGTAACGGCCATCCAGTCCCTTGACCCCGACCCCGACGCCTAATGTCTTTGGCATCAAGAGCGACATCAGATCTGAGGCCCGGATCAAATACTCCTTGGCAAAAGTATAAATCAGGTCATCTTCATGCATGTTGGTGCCCTTCCTCCTTGGAGCATTTTAACAGTTTAACAGTCCACAAGAATACGACTGTCCGCAAATTGGCTGAAACCTAGCGGTCAATGGTCAGACCCTTTGCTGCTCAATTGTTGGTTCAGGCCACCCGCGACCACCAACCAGACATTTCACGATGGCGTACCCAACTCTGCATAGGTGATCACAAACCTGGGGTTGTCTTCACGCTACGGTTTTTTTGCAGCCTGCCCATAACCCAGCGGAGGGGCGATATGCTGGGGCGTGGCAGTAAGTGCGGCAGTTTCGCGCTTACTGCCATGCAGACCGGCGTTTTCGGGCGTCGGACTTGTTCGGCCGGCCGCCGGAGAGAAGCGGTGGCGACGGAAATCGCCAGTGGTCACTTCTTGATTCCGGCCTGACCTGCCGTGCCGTCGAGGTAGGGGTCAGGTGACAGGATAGGCTGCAGAGGACGCCCTTGTCGCCGGTGCACTCAAGGCTGCGCGGACTCGTTGGATTGGCGAATCCCATCTGAGGGTTCGTTTTTCAGGTTATTCAAGAGCACGCTGGCCTGATCGTATTCGAAGGATTCAATCAGTTCTGACAGGCTGTCAAAGCGCTCACCCAGCCAGGGCCGCAAGCCGGGTTCGGCTTTTGCCAGGAGGGTGCCGGCGCGCGTGTCATAGGCTCGCAGCAGATTGTCCAGCACTTGCACCGTCGCTCGCAGGTCATCTGGCAGCGGACCGCTCGCCGCGGGCGCGGGTTGAACGTGCTGCGGCAGCGGCGCAGGCACCTGTGGACCAACGGGCTCGGGTGCCGGCGATATCGACTCATCCACACGCAGAGTGAGTTCCAGCCAAAAGGTGCTCCCTTGGCCAGGCTCGCTTTCAACCCCGATTTCGCCACCGATCAGATGCGCCAGTTCGCGGGCCAGCGCCAGACCCAGGCCGATACCCTCGAACTGGCGGTCGGCCCCCTCGTCGGCCTGCGTGAAGGGTCGAAACAGGCGCTCCTGAATTTCGGGCGGGATGCCGATGCCTGTATCGCTGAGTCTGAAGCGCAGGCAGACATGGCCCTCCGCTGCACTGGCCATTCTCGCCACGGATAAGCCAATCGAACCCCGGGCGGTGAATTTGACGGCATTGCTGATGAACTGACCCAGCACCCGCTTGATGATCTTGGCATCGCCATGCACATGGGTTGGAAGGCCGGGGTCGAGGTCCAGGCGAGTTTCCAGGCCCATTTTCTTTGCCGACAGGAAGCCGGACGAGCTAGCTGCGACGAGCATCTCGGCCAGATCGAAAGTGGCCCGTTGCACATGGCCGCCTTCATTACCCTCGAGCCGGGCATAGTCGATGATGCCATCGAGCAGAACCAGCAAGCGCTCGCTGGCATCGACGATCTTCCGGGCTAGGGCCTCCTGCTGTGCGGGTAGCTCCTGATCCTTCAGCAGGCGCGAGAAGCCGAGGATGGCGTTCATTGGTGTGCGCAGCTCATGGCTCATTGTTCTCAGAAAACGGGTCTTGGCGCGACTGGCAGCCTCGGCCTCGGTGACGGCCTCGGTGAGTTCCCGTTGAATGCGGATGTGGTCGGTGATGTCGCTGCAGCTGAAGACGCGGCCGATGACGCGCTCGTCCAGATACTGCGGGCGCGACTTGCATTCGAAGACGCGGCCATCCTTTAGCGGGAAAATGTCTTCCGTCTCTGCGGTGTCGACAGTCGGCTGGAGCCGACTGCGCCAGACGGAGTCATCGACGAGCTGCCCGGCCATGCGGTCGATGATTTTGGCATCCGCCTGCGTCAGCAGCAGATTCTCCGGAATACCCCACATCCGGCAGAACAGGCTATTCATGCTGGCGATGCCGCCCTGCAGGTTAATCACCAGGAGGCCATTGCCCGTCGACTCGATGGTCGCGCGCAGCTGCGACATGGCGAGCGCCAAGTCATCCTCAATGCGGCGCTGCAGGCGGACGTCGTGGGCCTGTACCAGCATGAAAGAGCGTCCCGCTTGCGCAACGACGCGCACCGACTTGTCGACCGGCAGCAGGGAACCGTCGCCGCAAAGGTAGAGTCCATCCTGGAGTTCAATCTCGTGGTACTGGCCGTTGCGCACGTCCTCCCAATAGAAGACGTCCGGCAGGGAACTCTCGACCTCGGTGATCGCTTTGCCGAGCAGATCCTCTTCAGCGAGGCCGAGGGTTTCCCAGGCGACCCGATTGGCGAGCACGATCCGCAGGTTCTCCGGATCGACCAGCAACATCATCTGCCGGGCGTTATCGAGCGCCAGGCGTTCGAGGCAGCTCATGTCGCCGCCTTTTTCTTGTCGGGCTCGCCGGTATCGAAGTAGTAGCTGACGTTCTGGCGCGGATCCAGGTAGCGGTGGATTTCCTGCGGCAGCAGCGCCGGCCGGATCGCCTTGGCTATATTCACGTCCGGTACGGTTTCCATGTCGACCAGGATGGCTTCTTCCTTGGGAATGTCCGCGTCGTAAATCATGATTGTCGGCTTGAGCGGTTTGGCCGCATT
Source organism: Candidatus Accumulibacter propinquus (assembly GCA_016714935.1). Classification (GTDB taxonomy): domain Bacteria; phylum Pseudomonadota; class Gammaproteobacteria; order Burkholderiales; family Rhodocyclaceae; genus Accumulibacter; species Accumulibacter propinquus. Next base: position 34,821 of record JADKBU010000015.1, read on the forward strand.
GATCGTCGCCACCATGCCGATGACGCCATTGGACAACTGGACGATGGTCCCCGGCGGGTAGACGCCGAGGCAGCGGATGAAGACCTGCAGCAGTCGCGGATCGAACTTGCCGCGCAGCTTGGTAAACATCAGCGATAGGGCTTCGTGCGGCGTCATGGCGTCGACGATGTTAATCGGGTTGCACAACTCGTCGTAGTGGTTGGCAATGGCCACGATGCGCGGCAGCAGCTTGATCTGCTCGCCCTTGAGTCCCTTCGGATAGCCGCTACCGTCGAACAATTCATGATGCTCCTGGATGACCGTGATCGCCGTCTGCGCGAGCTTCAGCCGCTGGGCGATGGTAACGCCGTATTGGCAATGCATCTTTTTGAGCTCGCGTTCGGCATGTGTCAGAGGCTCCTGCTTCATGAGGATTCTTGCCGGAATCTCCGTGCGTCCGATGTCGTGAAACAGCGCACCCATGCCCAGCGCGGTGATGTGTTCATGCGGCAGCTTGATGTCGCGCGCCATCATCATCGACAGCAGAGTGACCGTCAGCGAATGAAAATACATTTCCTTGCCACCGCTCTTGTCGGCCATCAGGTGCAGCATCAGTTCAGGTGCCGTGAGAATGGAGTCCGCCATCTGGTCGATCAGCCGTGTCGCCTGATGCACCTTCTCCTCAGGCTGCACGAAGAGATCCCTGTTGATGTTGCGAATGACGACGCTGGCTTTGACAAAGGCATTGCCGATCCTCGCCGCCGTCTCGCGCTGCTGCCTGATGCGCTCGATCAAGGCGCGCTTGGCGACAAGCGACGGCGGAACATCGGGCATGACCGCCGGTTTCGCCGCCCTATTCTCCGTCATCTGCCTGTCGCTACGCTCCGGATCGCAGCGGACGGACATCAGTCCCAGGCTGCGGATCGTCCTGATCTGATCTTCGGTCTTTATCTTGAAACTACTGAAGGCAAAAGGATGTTCAAACCACTTCAGATCAAGGTTGACGTAGAGCCCGATCCGGAGCTGGTCCATGCTGACGGTGACGTTGCCCGACATTGAATGCCTGCTGTTCAGTCAGGAGAGAATGGGCAAATGGCCGATCACGATAGCCCGTCGCCGCTCAAAGGATACGATTGCGCAGCACCCAGATTTCCAGGCTGCGGCTGGCATCCCGCTCCACCGTGGCCAACTGGTCAATTACGCCTAGGTCCAGCACCGTGTTCATCGACAGCAGCAGGAATCCATCGGGATGCATCACATCCCGCGTCAGCATCATGCTTTCCTGCAGGTGTTTCGCGCTGACCTTGATTTCGTCGATTTCAACGACCTCGTCAAATTTCAGAACCGGTTCCAGCTGGTCGATGACTGATGGATCATAACGGCGGCCACGACCCTCGATCAGATAGCGGTGACTTTCCTTTTGCGTCATTGGCAACGCAGTCAGTCCGCCGTGGCGAAAGTCGTCGTAGTCGCTGACGGCGCAGATGATGCGAGCACCGAGCGGAATATCGAGACCGCTGCGCCCCTCCGGAAAACCCGAGCCATCATAACGTTCGTGATGGTAACGGACGATGGCCGCGATCTCTTTCAGGGATTCGATCTTCCCCAGAGCATCCGCGGCCAGCGCGGGGTGCCGCCGATAGAGAGTGAGCTCTTGCACATTCATTTTGTTCACCGGCTTGCGCAGCAGTTCATCGGTGAAGCCTATCTTGCCGATGTCGTGCAACAGGGCAGCGATGAACACGGTTTGAGCGTCGGCCTCGCTCAATCCCATGAAGTTGGCCACCTTCCGCGATACATCGGCCACGCGACGGGAACGTTCGCCGAAGAAGGCCCCGCGTAGTTCGGTCAGGGCGCTGATGGCCATCAGGGTGCCGAAGTAGGACTTCTTCAACGCGGCATGCGCCGACTCGACCTTTCCCAGCGCCTGCTTGAGCGCCTGGGTTCGCTCCACCACACGCGTCTCCAGCAGTGCATTCTGTTCGGCCAGTCGGTCGCGGGCCTGCTTCAGTTCCAGTTGGGTGCGTACCCGCGCCAGCACAACCGCCGGCTTGATCGGCTTGGTGATGTAATCCACCGCGCCCAAGTTGAAACCGCGCTGCTCGTCTTCCTCGGTAACCAGTGCGGTAATGAATATCACCGGAATGTCCGCTGTCAGCGGCGCTTCTCTGAGCTTGGCCAGCACAGCATAGCCATCCATCTCCGGCATCATGACGTCGAGCAGGATCAGATCTGGTTTGGGCCTGCTGGTCACGGCACGCAGTGCCTGCTGCCCGGAGCGTGCTGCCCGCACCAGATAATGAGGTTGCAGCAAAGTGCTCAACACCGCAAGGTTTTCCGGTTGATCATCGACAATCAGCAGGGTGGATTTGGCATCATTGCTCATGGCGGATCCCATCTGTGGTTTCGGTATGCAGGCTACTTAACAACACGCAGACCTGGTCGTAGTCAAAGGCGTCAATCAGTTTCGACAGGGTGTCGAAGCGTTCGCCCAGCCAAGGCCGCAAGCCGGGGCCGCCCGGTTGAGCATCTCCACCAAACCTCGATGCTGCTGACCGATAAGCTCGATGCCGGTTTCCAGTTCTGGATTCCAGACCATAAAGCTCATCGCATGTTGTCCCACTTGATCAGTTCCCGCACTGTCGTCAGCGCACCCGGGTAGTCGAAGTCCTCCAACTGTCGGCCCAGTTGCATCGCCGCTGTCCCAAGCGTTGCCAGCAAAAGGGCTCGATTGGCCTCGAACAGATCGCCGGCGGCAGTATCGTCGGTGGCCAGCATCGGATCCAGTTGCGTGAGCACGGCGCGTGCCCTGACGCGGTCAGCGACAAACTCTACACCATTCGTTGCTACTTCGGGCAACCCCGCAAGCACTGAACCCAGCACGGCTTGTTCGGTCTCCAGGACATCCAGTAGCGCCGGCAGTGTCGGTGCAGCGTTAGCGCTGCGCAACGCAAGTTCGAGTGCCGCCGCGCCCGCTTGAACGTGGGTCGCTCCCAAGGTTCCTGCTACACCCTTGAGCGCATGCAGCCGTTGCCAGGCGGCCTCGATCCGACCCGCCGCCAGCTCGTCCCGCAGGTGTTTGGTATCCTCGCCATGCCGGGTGACGAACTGCCGCAACAGTTTCAGATAGGCGATCGCGTTGCCGTCCAGGGAGGCCAATCCACGCACGGCGTTGAGTCCGCTGAAATCGGTCAGCAACTGCGGCAGACCGCGCTGCTCTTTCGACGGATCCGTCGGCATGTCTGGCGCCAGGTGCGCCACATCGGCCCGAGGCCCACGCGCCGGTGCGGCCGATAGCCATCGCAACAATGCCTGGTACAGCACGTCGGGCTCCACTGGCTTGGCGATGAAATCGTTCATCCCGGCTTCTTCACATGCCACACGATTCTCGTCGAAAGCGTTGGCCGTCATGGCCAGGATCGGAACCTTTTCCCAGCCCGGCAGGGCACGAATGGCGCAGGTGGCTTCGAGGCCGTCCATGTGCGGCATCTGCATGTCCATCAACACCAGATCGTAGGCCGTGGTGCGCGCCTTTCCCAGCGCCTCCCGGCCATCTTCTGCTGCATCCACCGCCAGGCCCGCCCCGTGCAGTAACTCCAGCGCCACTTCGCGATTGATCGGGTTGTCCTCGGCCAATAGCAGACGCGCCCCGCCGTGCTGCTGGCGCAATTGCGCTTTGCTGTCGCCCGCCGTGGTCGGTACCGTTGCGGCAGGCATGATGCCGTGGCTGCGTTGCATGCGAGCCGTAAACCAGAAGGTGCTGCCCGCCCCCGGCGTGCTGTCAGCGCCGACTTCTCCGCCCATCAACAGCGCCAGTCGTCGCGTGATGGTGAGTCCGAGGCCGGTGCCGCCGTACTTGCGTGTGGTCGACACGTCGGCCTGCTCGAAGGCCTGGAACAGCCGGGTCATCTGTTCGGGCGCAATGCCAACGCCGGTGTCCGATACCTCAAAGCGCACCAGCAAATCGTCACCGCTATCTTCCAGTAACCTGGCACGGAGCGTAATGGACCCCTTGTCGGTGAACTTGACCGCATTGCCGGCATAGTTGAGCAGAGCCTGGCGCAGTCTCGTCGGGTCGCCGCGCAGCCAGGGCGGAACGGCATCGCTGTCGCAAATGATCCTGATGCCTTTGTCCTGTGCCGCATTGCCGATGAAGGAGGCGACATGGTCAAGGATGCTGGCAAGCGAAAAATCCGTGCTTTCCATTTGCAGCCGCCCCGCCTCGATCTTGGACAGGTCGAGAATGTCGTTGATGATACGCAGCAGGTGCTCTGCCGCGCCGTGTATCTTGACCAGCCGGTCGGCTTGCTCTGGCGTGGGAGAGGCAAGCCTTAGCAGGTGGGTGAGGCCGATGATCGCGTTCATCGGCGTGCGGATCTCGTGGCTCATGTTGGCCAGGAAACTGCTCTTGGCCAAGTTGGCGGCTTCTGCCCGTTGCTGTGCTTCAGCAAGTTCCTTCGTGCGCTGCTTCACCATTTCTTCCAGATGGTGCCGGTAACCATCGAGTTCCAGGCCGAGGCGCTTCTTCTCGGTGATGTCCTCCTTGACCGCCACGTAGTGCGTGATCGATCCATCGGTCTGACGCAGCGGCGTGATGATGGCGAACTCCACGTATTCACTGCCGTCCTTGCTGCGGTTGTGGAACTCGCCTTTCCACGGATTGCCTTGAGTCAGCGCAGCCCACATCGCGTCGTAGGTTTCCGGCGGCGTCTTGCCGGACTGCAGAACGCGTGGGTTGTGGCCGATGACATCCTCCCGGTCGTAGCCCGTCGCCAGGAGGAAGGACGCGTTGACATACTCGATCTCAGCTTGACGGTTGGTGATAACGATGCTCTCCGGGCTTTGTTCGAGTGCTTGCGAGAGCTTGCGCAACTGCTCCTCGGCCTCCTTGCGTTTTCGGATATCGTGGAGGTAGGTCAGCCGGCTGTGCTCGCCATCAAAGTCAATCCGCACCGTGGCGATGTCGACCGTAATCGGCTCGTCTTGCAGGCTGAGCATCGTCTCCTCGACGTGGTCCACCTGCCCGCTGTCGGACTCTGACGTCTGGAACCGAATGCGGACGGCATCGCGACAGTCGGGGTGAAACCGCTCGACGACGCTTCGCCCGATAAACTCGGCCTTGTCCTGCCCTCCCAGCAGCTTGGCGCAGGCCGGATTCAAATAGATGAAACGGTCCTCCCGATGCACAAATATTGCGTCCGGCGCGTTCTCAAAAAGGTTCCGATGCTGTTGTTCGCTGAGGTACAGGGCTTGATCGAGGCGGCGCCGGCGCACCAGGCTCCAGATTGCGTTGGCGAGCAGTTGCACGGTCTCCACATCCATATCGGTGTAGGGCTCGATCTTGTTGCCCACGCCTGCCATCATGACCACCCGCCCGTCTTCGATCACGGGCACGCTGATCAGGCACTGCAACGCGGCGTGGCCTTCGGGCAGGCCGTGCTTGTTGGGTGCGCTGGCGTAGTCGTTGAACACCACCGGCGCGCGCAGACGCAGTGCGTCAGCCCAGATGCCTGCCGCGCTGATCGGGTAGTGGCTGGCAACAGCGGCCTGGCAATAATGCTCCAGCGTGGCGCGCGACCAGGCCACCAGTTCGATGGTTTCCTGATCCGGATTGACAAAGTGGATGAAAGCAATTCGACTGCCGGTGAGTTGCTCCGCCTGCTCCTGTCCGTATTGCATGAACTCTTTTTCATTCATGCGGCCGGCGGCATCGGGCAAGGAGAGCATCGCTTCTGCCCGGCGAGCCTGAAAACTCAAGAACTCCCGCGCTTTATGCTGGTCACCAATGTCCGTGTGGGTTCCCACCAGGCGCAGGCCCCGGCCATCGGCGCTGCGCTCAACCACGCGCCCGATCGAGAGCACCCAGACCCAGTCGCCCGATCGATTCATCAGGCGATATTCGATGCGGTAATCGGAAATTGTTCCACGGACGCAATCCTGAAAGACCGACTCGACCTGATCGCGGTCGGCGGGATTCAGCCGCTGGACCCAGGCCGGATAGCTTGCGTCGAAGTCGCCGGGCTCATAACCGAGCATGAGGACGTAATCGTCGCTGACGATGGTTTTGCCTGTCCTTAGGTCAAGATCGTAAATCCCCTGATTGGCGGCATTGAGTGCCAGCTTCAGGCGAAGTTCGCTCTCGATCAAGGAACGTTGAGTTCTTGTCAGTTCGAGGGCACGTCGCAGGATCGAACTGAGCCTATGCAATTCATGTTTGAAGACGTAGTCGAATGCTCCGTGACGCAGCGTCTCCAGGGCCGACGCTTCGGAAATGGTGCCGGAAATGAATATGAACGGTATCTCCGGACAACGTTCGCGGGCGATGGCCAGCGCCTTCGCGCCGCTGAAATGAGGCAGGGTCCAGTCGGCCAGGATGGCGTCGGGCAGTCGATCTTCGAGAGCAGCACGGAAAGCCGCTTCGTCTTCGACCTGCCGCGCAGCGACCGCCAGGTTGTCGTCGCGCAGGGCGTCGAGCGCCAGTTCGGCATCGACCGCCGAGTCCTCGACCACGATCAGGTCAATGGCTGTGGCGGCGGTCTGCTCGGTCATTTGATATCTCCCGGCAGCTTGTTGAGCAGCATCCAGTAGAGGCCCAGTTCTCTCACCGCCGCCATGAACGCCTCGGATTCGACCGGCTTCACCAGATAACTGTTGGCACCCAGGTCGTAAGCGCGCACCACGTCGCTTTCTTCATGGGACGAAGTCAGCACCACCACGGGCATCAGCTTGGTCCGCGGATCGGCACGGATGGCGCGCAGCACCTCATGGCCATCCACGCGCGGCAGCCGCAAATCGAGCAGGACAAGCTTTAGTCGCTGATTTTCCGCTGCTGCGGCTGCACCTCCCTTGAACAGGACATCGAGTGCCTCGGCGCCGTCCTTGACCCATTGCACGTGGTTGACCAGCTTGGCGTCGCGCAACGCATCCATGGTCAGTTCGGCGTCGGCCGCGTTGTCCTCCACGAGTAGCACCTGCAGTCCCTCGTCATTCGCATTCATGATGATGGTTCTCCTGAAAGAGGTTCGTCCTGCGCTGACAGGGGCAGTGCAAACCAGAAAGTGGCGCCCGCATCCGGGTGGCCCTCGGCCCAGATGCGACCGTGGTGGCGCGCCAGAATGCGCAGCGCGATGGCCAGACCGACACCGGTACCCTCGAATTCGTCCTGCCGGTGCAGGCGCTGGAAGACGCCGAACAGCTTGTCGGCATAGCGCATGTCGAATCCGGCGCCGTCGTCCTTGACCCAGTAGATGACTTCTCCTCCCTCCGCACGGCCGCCCACTTCAATGTGGGCAATCGGGCGCTGGCGCGAGAACTTGATGCTGTTGCCGAGCAGATTTGCCCATACCTGTCGCAGCATGGCAGGATCCCCGTGGGCGGGTGGCAACGGCAGGAAAGTGAATTCGATGCTGCGCCGTGGCTCCAGGGCGCGCTGCTCTGCGGCCACGGCTCGGGCCTGACTCTCCATGTCGAGCACTTGTCGGGCCATATTGCGGCGGCCCATGCGCGAGAATCCCAACAGGTCATCAATCAACTGGCCCATGCGCTGGGCGTTGTCGCGCACCACTTGCAACTGGCGGCGACCTTCGTCGTCGAGCTTGTCTCCATAATTCACCACTACCTTGCGCGAGAAGCCGTCGATGGCGCGCAGCGGCGCGCGCAGGTCATGGGACACCGAATAGGAAAAGGCTTCCAGTTCCTTGTTGGCAGCTTCGAGTTCGGTGGTGCGCAGATGCACCCGCTCCTCCAGTTCGGCGTTGAGGAGTTGAAGTTCCGCCTCCGCTTTCTGGCGCCTGACAATCTCGGCCGTCAGTGTGTCGATCGAGGTATACGAGTCCCGCAACTGGTGGATCATGCGGTTGAAGGAACTCGCCAAACTGCCGAGTTCGTCCGCCTTCGTCAGCCGGATCTGGTGCTCGAAATCGCCTGCGGCTACCTGCTGCACGCCATCTTCGAGCTGGCCCAGGCCGCGTACCAGCCGTTGTGCCATCAGCGCCATCAGAATCATGCTGCAGACACCCAGAACGATGGTCGCTGTCACGACGATGGTATCGGCCTGCCGCTGGAATTCGAAGACGTACTGATGCTGGATAGTTGCAAACTCCCACGTTTTGGCCCGCATTTCCTGGGCTTTCACCAGCAATGCCCCGACCAGTTGTTGGCGCGCTTCCGGTTTGCTCACCAATAACAAATCGTAGAAACTGCCCAGATCCTCTTGGCCGCTCTTGAGCACATCAATCAGTTCGCGCTCCTCGGCCTCCCTGGCGGGCAGCCGGGCCAACAACTCACCCATGGATTGATGGCGCTTGCGCAACTGGATTTCAATCCGCCTGCCGCCATACAGCACATACTCCTGCGTCAGGATGTTCAACTCGAAATTGAAGCGCAGGACCGTTTCAGCCAAATCGGCATCCCGTTTGGCCCGATCGACCGCAAGATTGGCGCTCCACAGGATGCAGCTGATCAGCAGTGCCAGAACCGCGGGAAGCACTGCGGCGAGGCGGAGTTGGGTCCTGATCAGCATGGCGGCGGACTCAGTGAATCAGCGTGACAGCGGCGGGTTTCACCGCCAGGAGTCCGTCGATATAGATGAAATCCAGGTAGTTGGGCATCGCCGGCCGCTGAGCCGGCGGCATCAGTCCGATTTCCCAGCGTGCCGAATTTTCCAGGATAAAGGGCAGGGTCTGGCCGAGCGAAACGCGAAATTCGAACAACAGCCAGATCAGCTCGATTTCATCCGGGCTTGCCGTGTAATTGCGTGCGACCAGCGCTTTGGCGTTAGCCGGTTGCTCCCTGGCGAAGCGCTCGGCACTAAGCAGGGCACGCAGGATGCGCTCGATCGAGACTGGATTCTTGCGCACATATTCGTACCTGCCGACCAACAGGAACGGGCTGACATGGACCCCCGGAGCGACAAATACTTTCGCCTTTGTGCCGAGCGCCGTCGCCGCATTGTGAATGTTCGGTTCCCAATGAGTGATCGCATCCACGTCGCCGCGGAGAAAGGCCGGCACAACTTCCTGGGCGGGCAGATACACCTTGCTGACATCCTGGGGCATGAGCCCATTGGCTACCAGGAAGGTATCGAGAAAATAATGCGCACCCGTGAATTGCGCGACCGCAATCCGGCGTCCGCGCAGGTCGGCAGGGGTGACGATACCACGATCGGTGCGAACGACGACTCGCTCGAAACTCTTGGATATCGAGATGGAAGCAATGATTCGAAAGTCATTGCGGGCCAGGCTGTAGTGCGTAACCGGCGTTTCCGCAGCCGCTGACAGCTCGCACTCGCCGGCCAGCATGGCCTCCAGCGCCTGCCGACCACTGGGAAAGAGGTGTACATCCATATCCAGCCCCTCGGCTGTGTAGAAATCGCGTTGCTTGGCCAGCGGCACCAGGGCGGAGGAAACCGCCCCGTAGCAGATGGCGACTTTATCGGCGGCATGAGCGAATGGCGCTGCAAGTGCAAGGACGATGCTCAGCGCCAAAAATAAGGGGGTAAACACGGCGCAACGCATGTCCCACCACCGAGGTGGCGGACGACTATCCCGCGGAGCCTGGTTTGAGTGAGTCTGTCGTTTCATGAAATTTCCCCCATCTCGGCACTGTCACCTTCCTGATATTTCTCGGCAACAGCCACAAATTGCTCAAAGCTGAACAGAAAGGCGTCGGCCAAGTCGGGGTCGAAGTGCTTGCCGCGCTCAGCGGCAATAAGGTTGCGCGCATCGGTGAAGCTCATCGCCGGCTTGTAAACCCGCGCCGAGATCAATGCGTCAAAGACGTCGGCCACGGCCATCAATCTTGCGGCGATGGGTATCGCCTCCCCCGCGAGGCCATCCGGATAGCCGCTGCCGTCCCACTTCTCGTGATGCCAGTGCGCAATCTCCTTGGCCAGGATGAGAAAGGCGACGGGTTTCTCGGCGTCGGTCTCGGCCTGTTCGATGGCGTCCGATCCGAGTCGGGCGTGAGTCTTCATAATCGTCCATTCCGCCGGCGTCAGCGGGCCGGGCTTGCGCAGAATGCTATCGGGTATGCCTACCTTGCCGATGTCGTGCAACGGTGCCGATTTGCGCAAGAGGGCAACGTTGCGCGAAGTGAGAAACTCCGCAAAGCGCGGATTCTCCCTCAGTCTCAAGGCTAGGATATGGACATAGTTCTGCGTGCGATTGATATGGTTTCCGGTTTCGGGGTCGCGTGTTTCAGCCAGATGGGCCAGCGCCCGGATACTCACGAGTTGGGTGAGATCATTCTCGGCCATGCGCCGTGCGACTTCCGCTTCGAGGAGGGCGTTCTGGTACTTGAGTATCACGCGCGCTTGAGCGTTTTCCAGCTGGGTGCGTACCCGCGCCAACACTACAGCCGGCTTGATCGGCTTGGTGATGTAGTCGGCGGCACCGGACTGCAGGCCATGCTCCTCATCTTCCGGCTCGGCCAGAGCGGTCAGAAAGATGACGGGGATGCCCCTGGTCGCAGGGTTCCCGCGGAGTCGAAACAGGACGGCATAACCGTCCATCTCCGGCATCATCACGTCAAGGAGAATCAGATCGGGGCGTGGCTCACTTGCCGCTGCGCGCAAAGCACTCTCGCCCGAATTGGCGGCACGGACGTGATAGTCTGACCGCAAAAGGTGGTTCAGAAGCGACAGGTTTGTCGGCTCGTCATCGACAATGAGGATGGTTGCACGTGGGTTCCGTTCCCCGGGAATAGCCTCGGCACCATTACTTACCTTGTCCGCGACACGGTCGACAAGCGCTGGTTGCGCTGGGGCCACGACCACCCCTGTGCCCTTCTTCAGCCTTGCGGTAGCCCAGAATGTGCTGCCTTGCCCTTCCTCGCTGATCACCCCCACGTTACCGCCCATCAGTTGGGCAATACGTTTTGAGATGATCAGGCCAAGACCCGTACCCCCGTGCTTGCGGTTCATGGAGTCGTCCGCCTGAGTGAAGGCATGGAACAGCCGACCCTGCTGCTCTGCACTGATACCGGGACCGTGATCCATGACCTCGATACGCAGCAGTACCGAGTAGCCATCCTCCTCTACGACATATGCATGCACGGTGACCGGCCCATGCTGGGAAAACTTGAGGGCATTACCGATGAATTTGATCAGTATCTGCTTCAGGCGATTGGCGTCACCGCACAGGATCCCGGGTAATGCCGGCGAAATTTCTAATGACAGGCGCAGCCCTTTGGCTTGGACCGCTTCGCCCTCCATCTGGAGGGCCTCATCAAGGACTTGTGAGAAGGAGAAGTTCTTCTCTTCCAACGTTAGCTGACCCGATTCGATCATGGAGATGTCGAGAATATCGTTGATGACACCAAGCAGATGCTTTGCGGAGTCCTTGCTCTTGGTGAGCCAATCGATCAACTTTGGATCAGTGGCGCGGCGCAGCGCCAGATCGGTCATGCCCATGACGCCGTTCATCGGCGTGCGCAGTTCATGGCTCATGTTGGCGAGGAAGATGCTCTTGGCACGATTGGCGGCTTCGGCGGCGTCCTTGGCTGCTGCCAGTTCGGCGGTGCGCTTGAAGACCAGTTGTTCGAGGTGGTTGCGGTGCTGCGCGAGTTCAGCTTCCAGCTGCTTGCGCTTGCTGATGTCGGCCAAGGCAATACGCACTGCCGTAGCGCCAGCGCCGACTCTTGTTCGCACGCAGTCGAGCTGCGCCTGAACCACTGCGCCATCACCGCGACGCAACGCCACTTCCACATTTCCTCCGCCATCGGATTCCTTTACGCCCAAGAAAAACTGGGTCCAGCGATCCTGATCCTCGGGGACGACCAGGGCTGTAAGGCGGCGTTGCAGCAGCTTCTTGTGCTCCATTCCCAGCAGCCTGACGGCGGTGAGGTTGATCTCCGCGATCAATCCATCGGCGGTCAGAGTCAGATAGCCGACCGGGGCGAAGTCATACAGATCGACATAGCGGTCACGTGATTCCTCCAGCGCGGTTTGCGCCTGTCGCAAGGCCTCGTTCTGCATTTCCAGTTCAACCTGATGCACCTGAAGTTCATGCAGCAGTCTTTCGTCGGGGTGCGCTGGGTCTCCTCCGATCAGCGGTTCATTGTCGATCTGCCGTTCGGCCGCCGCCCGCAGGCGTAGCTGGTTTTTTTTCTTTTCGTCGGCGGTGCTCATGGTTTTTCCAATGGCTCAATGGCCACCACGGCCACCATCGCCAGCAGGATCGACTCCGTATTTCCCGGGGTGGGCGCAATACGGCGCGCATTGAGCACCATGCGGCGCGGCCCGAGGCCGGGGAAGTCGTGTTCCACCACGTAGCCGTCCAGCGCTTGCCTTTGCGGCAGAAGGTCCTCCAGCAGTTGGCGCAGCGTCGGAATGTTCCATTGGCCGTTGCCCAGGTCGTAAATCTTGCGGCCCACGGTTTCTGTCGCCGTGACCTGGAAGTGCTGGTAGAACGAACGGCTGGCGGAAACGACCTGCAACGCCTTGTCGAGCACGATCAGCGGCTCGCTGACCGTATTGATAATACCCTCGGCCAGCCCATGCGCCCGCCGCACCTCGTCACTGGCGAGCTTGAAGGCGGTCACTTCGGTAAAGGTCAGCACTACGCCGGCGATGACGTTGTCCAGCGTGCGGTAGGGCTGCATCCGTGCCAGATACCACAACCCGTCGGTGGTGCGCACTTCACGCTCGATGGGGATCAGGGTGTCGTGCACGGTCTGCAGATCGACCAGCAGGTCATCGCCCTCAATGGCCGACTTGATGTCAGCCAGAGGGCGGCCGACGTCGGACGCGATCAGGCGGTAAACCTTCACGGCTGCGGGCGTATAGCGCCGGATGATCAAGTGCCGGTCGAGGAAGATGGTGCCGGTGTTGATGCTGTCCAACAGGTTCTTCATATCGTTCTGCATGTCGCTCAATTGCTCTATCTTGGCGTTCAGCTCCGAGTTCACCGTGACTATCTCTTCATTGAGCGATTGCAGCTCTTCCTTGGAAGTTTCCAGTTCTTCATTCGAGGATTGCAGTTCCTCGTTGGCGGACTGCAACTCCTCGTTGGTGGATTTGAGTTCCTCGTTGAATGCCTGCTGCTCTTCGGTGGACGCTTGCTGGCTCTCCCTGGCATAAGCGAGTTCGCGCTCCAGTTGCTCGACGTGCTGCTGTTCCGCTGGCTCAATAGCGGTCTTGCCCCTTCTGCGTCGGGGATGTTTGATCGGTTCAGCGACATCCTGAAAGCTCACTAGCAAGAGATTCCCGTTGGCCTCCACACCGGCTACTCCCTGCTGCGTTGGCATTCGCCGCACGCTGAAGCTCACCGTAGAGAAACCGCCATTGGATTTCACCGAGACCTCCCGGTTCAACGTGGGCGTGGATTGGGCAGGGTCGTTGAGGAATATCTTGCGCAGATCTAATTGCAGGCCCTCGCGGGCCATCTCGACCACGTTGAGCGTGGCCTGGCCGGGGGCGGGACGCAGGAAGCGGCCGGTATCGCCGTAGACGTAAAGGATGTTGCCCTTGAGGTCTGTTACGACCGAGGCGGGTGCGTAGGATTGCAGCAATACGCGCCGGGTCAAGTCGTCGAAGTTGATTTCCTTGGCTTTATTCATGACTTCCCTTGGAGCATTGCCGTGGCTATCCGCAGTCCAGGACGCATAGCTGGTCGTCTGCGCAGCCGTCGAAGTGCCGGAGTGGACAGCGCGGTAAAACTTCCACTTGCGGTCGAGTGCCGAGAACAGCTCGGGCTGGCTAGTGATGCTCTCCGAGGCTGACAGAAACAATACGCCGCCGGGCTTGAGGGCGTAGTGAAAGGTCGGGATCAGGCGGTTTTGCAGTTCCGGTTCGAGATAGATCATCAGGTTGCGGCAACTGAGCAGGTCGAGCTTGGTGAAGGGCGGGTCCTTGATCACGCTCTGCACCGCGAACACCACCAGATCGCGAATGTCCTTCTTGACCTTGTAGCCAGCCTCGTCCTTGGTAAAGAAGCGGTGCAGGCGTTCCGGTGTCACGTCCTGCGCGATGTTGGGCGGATAGTGACCGACCCGCGCCACGGCAATGGCGTCGTCATCGAGATCGGTGGCGTAAATCTGGACACTCAATTCCTGTTCGTGCTTGGCCTTGATCTCGTCCAGAAGTTCCAGCAGGACGATGGCGATGGAGTAGGCTTCCTCGCCGCTGGCGCAGCCCGCCACCCAGACCCGGAATACGTAGCTGGCCGGTTTGCCCGCCAGCATCGGCGGCAGGATGGTGTCCTTCAGCGCGATGAAGGCGTTGGGATCGCGGAAGAAACTGGTGACGTTGATCAGCAGTTCCTTGAACAGCTTTTGCGTTTCGGCGTGGTTGCCCTTGAGGAAGCGCGCATACACGGCCTCGTCTTCGATGGCGTGCTGCGCCATGCGGCGCTCGATGCGACGGCCGATGGTGCTTTTCTTGTACAGCGAGAAGTCGTGACCGGTGCTGCTGCGCAGTTGCAGCAGTATCTGATTCATGCCGCTCACGGCTTTTTCTGTTCTGACCGGAGGCAAAGCCAGTCTGAAGGCAGACTGCCGGGCAACTTCCAGCAGCATCGCCGGCATTTTTTCTGCCGGCAGGATATGGGTGACGTAGCCGGCATTGATGGCGCTTTGCGGCATACCGTCGTATTTGGCGGTGGCAGGTTCCTGCACCATGCAGACACCCCCGGCGCCGAGGATGGCGCGCAGGCCGAGCGTGCCGTCGGTAGCGGTGCCGGAGAGGATGATGCCGATTGCTCTTTCTGCCTGGTCCTCGGCCAGCGAGCGCAGGAAGGCGTCGATCGGCATACGCATGCCGCGCGCCAGTTCGGGGAGGGAAAGCTGCAACACGCCATGGAGAATGGACATCTCGCGGTTGGGCGGGATGATGTAGACGTGGTCGGCGGCGACGGTCACCTGGTCGAGGGCTTGCACCACCGGCATGGCAGTGGTGCGTTGCAGGATTTCGGTCAGCAGGCTTTCATGGCCGGGATCGAGATGCGGCACCAGCACGAAGGCCATGCCGGTGTCGGCCGGGCAGGCACGGAAGAACGCCTCGAAGGCCTCCAATCCGCCGGCGGAGGCGCCGATGCCGACGATGGGGAAGGCGGCAAGAGGGACAGTGGTGGCCGCTGCCGGTACTTCATCCATCGCTGCGGGGGGAGGGGGGAGGCAGAATGCCCTGTGCAAGGCCCACCTCCGCAAGGAAGACCTCGTGGCGGCAGTGCTCAAGGCGCGTGGTGATCATCCGGGATTGGATCATGTGCTTTTATCCTTTGAGGCACTTGCAAAACTCGCTCTGCAAGGCTGATTTTTCGCGGCTGGGGGCGAGAGCTGAGGGTGCGGGCGGCCACTTCTGGCATGATACGGTTATCGAGACCAACATCATATCGCCCGCCCAATGGATACTACCCAAGCCCAACGGATCATGCAACGGTGGAACGTGACCCAAATTCCGCGATTGCCCTTGGGCCGGCCCAGCTACAGCGGATCGGGAGCCTCCGGAGACGTCCGAACGAGCGCGCAGGAAGGCGCGAAGCCACGGCGAACGCCGTCGGAGGTCATCAAACGTGCTGGCGAGATCCATCTCGCACAAAAGCAGCCGCTGGGGACGAACTGGAGCGCCCCGCGCATCGCCGCAGCGGGTTTCGTTGCCGCCCTGGAGGAAGCGAGGGACTACGGGCTGGGATTCGCCGTAGCGCAGGCGAAGCTGCGGGCGCGGATACGCTGGAACAGGTCGAGGTTCTCGCTGGCGATCTTCAATACCCAGGCGCCGGCATGCCGCACGAGCTTGCCCGGCAGGTGAAACAGGCGCCAGCGCACGGTGGCGACTTGATGGCGCTGCCAACCCTCGCCGAGAGCGGAATGCTTGAAAAGGACGAAGAGATTGTGCGCGATGACGCCAATGCGGAAGAAGGCGGCATTGGCGGAAAACTGCCCGCAGGGCATGCGCTCCATGCCAAAGCCAATCTTCAGTTCCTTGATGCCGTTCTCGGATACCTCGCCGCGCTGCCGATACCAGATCAGGATGTCGGCAGCCGATTCGACCCGGTTGCTGGCAATCACAGGGTACTTTGGCGCATCGTCGAACAGTTCAACCTGGCGTGGGTACTTCACAACGATCAACCGGAACGACTTCCGGGTGTCGTTCATGCTGTGCACGGTTTCGGCGACGGCGCAGTCGGCATACCTCTTCCAGGAGGCTTCGGGAATCTGGGCAATGGCCTGCAGGGTCGGGGCATCCAGCCGTCCGCCAATGGCGAAGGTCTTGCCGGTGTCTTCGCAGTCATTGAACACGTCGGCCTGGTAACCGGCGGAGTCGAGGCGAACGTGGGCAATGCGGTGTCCCTTGGGCAAGCGCGCTTCGCACGCTGGGATGAATTCGAGGTTCTGCGTCGCCGGGGCGATGTTGCCTTCCCGGAACTCGTCGTGGATCACGACACCCGCTTCGGCCAGGTGACCGATCATCGGCATATCGCCTTGTTCTCCTTTGTACGTGACGAGCCTTGCCTCGCATGGGTTTCAGAGTTTTTCACGAAAGCCAGAAGAGATTGCTGCGATGATCAAACCCTCACCACATAAGCTTTTTGGCCTGCTCCCGCCAATAAGCTAGCGCTTCGTAGTACCCCTGCCATACGCAACCGTTGCAGCCCCTGCCACAGCAAGTGGTCGGCGCGGGTGGTGGTGGGCGCAGGCCGAGATTCCGCTTGCTGAGCAGGGCTTCGATCTCTCTGACGATGATTTGCGCATCGTCCAGGCTTCTCATCGGAATGGAAAAGGGATCGAGAAGCTGGTTCATGGCGGACTTCACGGCACCGGGTTAGTGTGGTGGGGATTGAACCGATCGGCTGGGTTGCTTGATTGCAGCAGCCTGTCGGATTGAGCGGAGGCTGAACTCCATCCGCCGATCAATAGGCCAACGGTTAAGCAAGCACCGCTTGCATTTCCTGTGCATCAGACTCCATCTCCGGCAGGATGTCGGCAAAGCGCTTGCGAACGACTCCGATTTCACCGGCATCAGGGTCAAAGTCCTGGTAGAGCCATTCGAAATGGGTGCCGGCGAGGATATTGCCGATGTAGACAAGGTCTGCCAAGCTTCGAACTGTTTCTGGTACTGCCCGCTGCTGGTCGTGATCTATTGTGGCGTTGACGATCTCCTCAGGCATACCGAGGGCGCTGAGCAGCGTCACCCCGATGCTTTCATGCCACTGCATGATGAGGAACTTCACGGTGTCCGTGCGGATGAGCAATTCCGAGTACTGGGCTGCCCGGTAGAGCATGTAGAAGGCACCGAGATCGTGGACCAGACCCGCCAGCAGGGCTTCTTCCGGGTTGATCCGTGTGTGGATGCGCGCCAGAATGCGTGCCGCTGCCGCGGTCTTCAGGGAATGGTTCCAGAGGGCCAGAGTAATGTCGCTGAAGACCGCCATCTCCCTGGATCGCATAAGCTGGCGCATGGCAATGGCCAGTGCGGTGATGCGTACCAGATCGACACCCAGCCGGCTGATCGCGGCCTTGAGATCCAGTGCCGGCATGCCACGGGCCCTGTAGAGGGCGGAATTGGCCAACTGCATCAGTTTGGCGGCAACCAGAGGTTCGAGGCTGACAATGCTGCTGATACGTGAAATCGGCAGGTCTGGATTCTGCAGTTCCTGACGCAGACGACAGGCGGTGTCGAAGCAGGTCGGAAAGACAACGTCGCCCTTTAGTTCGCGGGCGATGTCCTTGATCATCTGGAAGCGCTGGGCGTTCAGCGCTTCTCCAACCTTGTCGGGATTCGGATCTCGGCTCGCATTCATAAAGGTGGCGGCTTTCTCTTCTTGTTCGTGATCCGTGGGGCAGCAAAGCAGTCAAGTTTTCACAACCTTTCAATCGGTCAGGAACGACTTTACCACCTGGCCATGGATGGCTTCACACAAATTCCTGATCGGTGTGGCTACTTGTGGCTTGCAGGAAGTCGATCAGCATTGTCTGGACGGTGCCAGAAGAATAGTTCCTGTATCGAAACTCGATGTAACGAATGTTTTAGATCGCTCCTGCAACAGCCACCAAATCTGGGCCTGCGAATACGCCGAAAAGTGCTCGGAGGCGAACTGTGGAAGTGTCGAAAAATTTTACAGTTTTCGGGATGCCGTTCTACATGGCCCCGCAAGCCATTGAAAGAATTAGAGTAACCGACCGTTGGCACACATATTGCTAATAGCACTCCCGTAGGCGGCCCAATGACGTCGATGCTCCAGCGTACCGGACGATTGGAGCAGTCTTTCCATCACGACACTTTGTAAAGGATCCTTCCCATGAAAAAATTTCTCTCTGCAGCTGCCACCGCTATCGCGTTGTTCGCCTCGGCTCCCTCCTCCGCAGCGCTCATCAATCTCGACACCCTGGTCGGATGGGACATCCAGGACCAGTTTGATGGTGTGCCCTTTTTCTACGCCAACAGTTTCACCACCTCGGTTGGCAAGACTGTCAAGGTGACCGACCTCTACGTTTGGGGCGATGAATACAGGTACTACATCAACGACGTCGCTATCGGGACGATCTTGGCCCCCAATCCGCCGGCCGCCTTTGAGGCGGACCCGGACGCGGCTTACAACAGCGGTTTGTTTGCACGCGCGTTGATCTCGGTTGCGCCGGGCGATGTGTTGAAATTTGAAGCCATTACGCTGCCTGCAGGTTTTCCAGACGGAACTATTGCGGTCTCGGTCGCCGCCGCGCCTGAACCCGGCGCACTCGCCCTTCTCGGTCTCGGCCTCGCCGGTCTGGCAGGTTCACGTCGGCGCAAGCAGTAATCGGCAACGCCTGAGATCAGTAAAGTCGGCTTGGTTGTCGTCTTCTGGATCGCCGTCAGTGGTAAGACGGCTCCAGGTACTCCAGCATCTTGCTTGCCCGCCCGATCACACATCGAATCGAACTTGACGGTCACCAAATCGAGAAGGTCAGAGACAGTTCGGAGTAGATGATCGGGTTGATTGCCAGCCGATGTATTTTCGACTGCGCACACAGTTGATGAGTCGACCGGTCAGCCCATTCTGGATCGTCCTCCAGAATGGTTTTGGTCCCTGATTACCATGAAACCGATTGACATTCTTAAGCTGCCCCTGCACCTGCTCTCGGTGGCCAGCCGGGAGAAGTCCTTCGTGGACAACCCCATCATAGGGTCACCGCGGCTCAATCGCTGGGGCCTGCATCGGTACCGCGTCACTCTGGCAGACCGCCTGGCCTGGTCTCGCCGCAAGTGTCTGGCGCATTGCCTTTCAGCAGAAGATCTCGAAGCTTATGCGCGTCATGGTCTCGTCATCAAACACGACTTCCTGCCGCCCGCTGTTTTCGCCCGGGTTAGAGACGAGGCACTTGCCCATGTGTCTGAAGCGCGTGAGATGTGCCAAGGCCGGGCGGTCACCCGGCGCGTCACACTCGATCCGGTGGATGCCTGCCAGCTGCCCCATTGTGTAGCCGCGGCGAACGATCCGCGTCTCGATCATCTGATGCGATATGTCGCTTCACACGACGTGACCCCGCTGATGTACCTACAGATCATCATCGTTGATCCTGATCGCGGCGCACAGGATCCGCAAACGGCGCTGCACATTGATACCTTCCATTCGATTGCCAAGGCGTGGCTATTCCTGCAGGATGTCGGCGACGACGACGGCCCCCTGGCCTACATTCCAGGATCGCACCGACTAGACGAGAAGCGGCTGGCTTGGGAATACGCGCAGTCGCTCTCGGCTGCTTCCGCCAATAACATCTACCATGCACGCGGCTCCTTTCGGGCGACACCGGAAGACCTCGACCAGCTAGGTCTCGGGCCAGCGATCCAGGTCGTTGTGCCCGCAAACACTTTGGTCGTGGCCGACACGCATGGCTTCCACGCACGGACCCCGTCGGCACGTCCAACGGTGCGTATGGAAATATACGGCACACTGAGATGGAATCCGTATGCGCTTTTCTGGGTCCCCGATCCGCTTGCCTGGCCGGGAATAGTCTCGCGCCGGGCAACCTTGCTGGATGCCGCCGGCGACCTGGCGGCTCGCGTGGGCCTCTCGGGCAACAGCTGGCCAAAGGTCTCAGCTCGGCGGATGGATAGTCCGGATGTCGGCGGTCAATCTTCGTGAGCCTTGACATTGCTACCCCCCGGCAACGCTTCCGTAAGGCCGATGGTGGCAGACAGCCGCCATCGGCCTGGAGGACAGTAGCGGCCTTTTGCTTGTACAGGGACGGGACATGAAATTGCGATAAGGAAAGAGACAGGGGGGAAGCAGGGGGAGGTGGCTTTGCGAGGAGCCCGGGACTGAAAGTGGCGGTCGGCTGCAGGGGTCGCGCAGGCTGCCCAGCTGTCGGCGACCGCGGCCTGAGTTTCGGCAGACGAACCACTGGTAGGGCAGAGATGAACAGATGTCCGTCCGAGCGCCCTTCCTTGTGGTGGTAGAGGGGTCGCAAGCCGAGCTCGCTTTTCAGACTGCGAAACACACTCTCCAGGTCGGTCAGCATCGTATAGGTCCGCCAGAGT
This sequence comes from Candidatus Accumulibacter propinquus, assembly GCA_016714935.1. Taxonomy (GTDB): domain Bacteria; phylum Pseudomonadota; class Gammaproteobacteria; order Burkholderiales; family Rhodocyclaceae; genus Accumulibacter; species Accumulibacter propinquus. The sequence goes on from JADKBU010000015.1 coordinate 55,252, forward strand.
TTCTCTTCATCCCAGGCGAGTTCGTTGGTGCGCAGGCCATAGACGCCAGGATGCGTCGCCATCGTGCCGGCAACCGGTACCTTCTGCCAGGTGATCGCCGTCACCGTCTTGCCGCTCTCCTCGGTGACGAGATTGACCTGGTAGTGCTGGCTGGCGCCACGGCTCTTCTGCTTGAGTCGGCCGAGACGTTCCAGCAGCTTGTCGTGGCCCTTTTCACTCTTCGGCTTTTGCAGGCCATCGCTCATTTGCTGCAATCCGGCTTCGAAACGCCCACCGGATAGCGCGAGCATCGCCTCTTCCTTGAGTTGCCGACTCGGTGAGTGGCAATACAGGCAAAGCTCCTGGCCATCCGGGCTCAGCTCCTTCTGAAGCTGCAGCCATTCCTTGCCGGCGGTCTCGAGGGTCACGGCGCGTGCCTCATCGAACTGGCGCATCCCCCCGCGACGCACGACCAGATAACGATAGCCGTGCTCGACCAGCCAGGCGACGTTGGCGTCGGTGGCAATGCCGGCATCCATCACCACCAGCCCTCCCGCCGGCGTCCCCAGGCCGGTCAGCATCGACGCCAGCGTGCCGGGCTCGGAAACGTTGCCGGCGAAGGTCTGTGAGCGCCGGACGAAGCCGCTGCCGTCGAGCACCAAACCGAGCGTCACCAGCGGACAGTCGCTGCGCTTCTCCTTCGAACGCCCTCGCCTGGCCTTGCGATTCAGCTGGGCTTCGCCTTCGAAACAGGTGTTGCTCAGGTCATACAGGGTGACCGTCTCCTGCAGATCGAAGAGCGTCCGGGCCGTGCTGAACAGACGCGTCTCGATCACCTCCCGATGTTTCATCAGGACGTCCGAGGCGCGATACAGGCCCATGTGCGACATCGACAAGAAGTCAACGTCCATCAACTCGCCCAGGGCACTGTGCTGCTGCAGCCAGTTCCAGGTCGCCAGCTCCGATCCCGGCTGGCCCATTCTCCCGATCAGGTTGCCCAGGATCGATGCCTGCACCACCCCATTGACGCCCAGGTCATTCAGCGTCTCGATCAATCCCAGCGCGCTTGCCGCATGCAGACCGACGTGTTCGACGCCCACCGACCGGGGTTGCGTCATCTGCAGCGAGTCCACATCGACTTCCTGGAAATCGGCAGACGGGCGAGGTTTGCCGGCCAATCCGGCCGTACCCTCCGTCGCCGACAAAATCGTCGGTGCGCGGGCAACCAGTTGCGCATGGTAACGCTGCGCCGTGCGCTCGATCGATTCAGAGCATTCCAAAGGCAGGATCACCGCCTGAGGATTGAGCAACTGATCGAGGCGGCTGCACAGAATCGGCCAGTCTTCCTGCTTGATCGGAAAATGGCGGCCGAGGTTCAACACCGTGATCTGACGGACCTTGCCACCGATGCGCTCGGTGCGCACCAGTCGGTAGGTGACGTAGCTTTCACCCGTCGCCTTGTTGCCGGTTCTCGTCTGTCGGATAAACATGCCCACGATCGTACAACAAAAGCAAGGGGATCGGCCAAAACGGCATACGATTATGGCACTACAAAACGCCAGAAAAACTCACGGCGCTAAAAATCAAAGACTTAGCGTCGAGCCTCGCCTGAAAAGCAGGAAATATGCGTATGGGGTGTTAAAAACCGGTTAATACTTCGATTTCCACATACACCTCCTTCGTTATCATCGGCGCCTCAAAAAATCGCCGATCTTCCCAGTTCGGTGTATCAACTTTCAATCGTTGCGCTGTATCAATTTACTTCCGTTGCTGACAGCTGGCGCCGGATATCGTGGAGGCGATTCTGGCGGGCAAGCAGCCTGCGAGCCTGACGTTGAAGGATCTGATGCTGCCGTTTCCGGTGGAGTGGGAGAGGCAGAGGGTGCGGTTTGGGATGGGGGATAGGTGATCGTTTCAAGTATTCAAGAAAAAGGGACAGGTTTCACCCTCTATCTGTGTCGCCTATGATCTTTGTAGGAAGAAGGCAGTACGATGTATTCTGAATGGGGTTGTCCCGCACCACCCACAGCTGGCGACGCCGGCTTGGACGGCTCGTTAGTGCTTCCCTTCCTGCTGCCAAGATCCCCAGTAGGAACCACTCAACAGCACTACGAGGATGGGCAGCACCGGCAATGCTCAACGTAGCCACAACGCCAAAGTGTGATGAATGCCAGATGAAATATGAGGATCGTGGCCTGGTATGACAGATATCGTCTTGACACTGATCCACGGCACCTGGGCACCGCACGCACCGTGGACGCTACCAGACTCGCCACTGCGCAAAGCACTCGCCGGCCAACTGGGTGACCGGATCGCGTTTGAAACTCTGGAGTGGTCGGGAGCCAACACCCACCGCGCACGGCGAGAAGCGGCGCAGAAACTGCGCGCTCAACTGGCCGATTCGATAGCCGCTAATCCACTAGCCCGCCATTTCCTCGTAGCGCACAGCCATGGCGGCAATGTCGCCCTGTACGCGATGGCAGACGCTACCCTGCGTCAACATATTGCCGGCATTGCTTGCCTGAACTCGCCGTTCATATGCGCCCTCAAGCGCAACACCAAGCAATTTATGCTTGAGATCTTTGCATGGATGGCGGCCTACTTCGTGTTGCTTTTCATGGCCTACGCAGTCTTCTATGTGCTGGCCCCTCTGAGTACAGACCCTAACCTGCAGCATCTGGGCCTGTTGGCCCAGATCGGTCTTGGTCTCGGGTTTGCAGCCGTTTTGATCCTGCTAATCTTCTTCGTCATCGAACCTGGGCTGATGTATAGCCGTAAGCTTGAAGACCGGGTGGCGTCTTGGGCTGCGACGCGCCGCGCTGGAATCTCGCAGGACATCATCCTGCCGCAAAACCCCGATGTACCTGTGTTATGCGCATGGACAGCGGGTGACGAGGTCATTTCATCTTTCGGCCTACTTGATGCGCTAGCCAACCTGCCCTATCTCGCACTGAGCTTTATCGGTTTGCTTTTGTCATTCGTGGTGATCTACGGACTGCAGGCCTTTGGCATACTGCCGTCCCTCTTTACGGTGCCAACCATCGACCCTACGCTGACACACTTCGTTCGTGTTCTGGTACGATTCCTGTTGGACTACCCGATCTCAACGGGTATGTACATGGTAGCGCTGCTCGTCGGGCTATTCTCTGCAGCGGTGTTCGTGAACCTGTTGTTTCGGGTACTACCGATGGGCATCGGCTTCGACAAGCTAGTCGACAGCCTGTTCGTCCGCTTGGCCTTCACGGTAACACCGGTGACCAGCAACCATATCGAATTCCTTGATATCGAGTCGGAGCATGGCTTTCTCGGTCATTCCAAAGCGTACAGTGACGCAGATCTCTTGGCGGAACTTGCGGGGTGGATTTCCGCTCGGTTGGCAAGGCCAGAGTGATTTCGGTGCCGCAGATAGGCCAGCGATTGGACCCGACACTTTCTGCGCGGCAGATAAACGCTAATCCTTGGGCGTCGAGAGGGAAGTGATGATTGAGAGAATGAGTTCTTCGGTGGGACTTCGCGTGCTGGCCTGCATTCTCGTGCTCGCGGTCGTGACAGCCAGTACCTGGTGGTTCCTCGAAGAACGTAACACTTGGCCGCGAGGTGAAGCTCTTGGTGACGCTCTCCGGCCGGTCGTCGAAGGCAAGAACTCCGAGCAGGCGCTCGTGGCTCGCGCGATCTGGGACAACTACCTCGAGACTAGATCGAACGCGTCAAGATGGAGCGGTGTCTACTGGGGCTTTACATTCACTGCGGCAGTTTTCAGCGCCCTGGCCGCGCTTATCCTCAAGCTAGAAACCTTCATCAAGAACGAGGGCGCGAAGAAAGACTTGGCTGCCTTGCTCTCTGTCACCGCTGCGCTGCTGATTACCATCTCCTCGGGCGGTGACTTTCAGCGTAAGTGGCAGGCAAATCGAATCGCGGCCGCCGAGCTTGAACGGACGGGCTATGAGTTCCTGGAGAATGATGGTGCAGACGCACGCACCTACCTTGCGACAGTCGGACAGAGTCTCCTCAGGCGGCATATGGCAATCGTGGGCAGTTCGGAGCAAAGGAACCCTCCGCAGGAGCCGGGCAAGGCCGCATCTCAGAACAAGTAGCGTGAGTCCCAGGTGACGCCCAACAGAGCAGCCGAAGGTCTTTCGCCGCCGGCTCCCACACCGCCCACCCGGCCGTTCGCACTGGGCGGTTCAGCGAGTTGGCGCGCTCGACGAAGTGTCTTGAGCCGTGTAGCCCCTGGGCCTCAAACGGCAGGGACTTGACGCTCAGGAGGGCTTGCGCCTCCAGGCAGGCAAACCAATACGGAGGAGGCTGGCGTGACAGAACACCCCATAGAAGTCTGGCATCGGCTGGTTCAAGAACGGAACCCACACGGGCTCGATGTGCTGCTCGATGCAGACGCAGTGTTTGTTTCACCAGTAATGCACACGCCGCAGCGGGGCAAGAAGGCCGCGGCAATGTACTTGGCTACGGCCTTTCAGGTGTTCTTCAACCCAACTTTCCGCTACGTGCGCGAGATCGTCGGAAACACCGACGCCATGCTTGAATTCGAGACCGAGATCGACGGTGTCTTGGTTAACGGTGTCGACATCATCAAGTGGAACGAAGCGGGACGCATCGTTGAGTTCAAGGTAATGCTTCGTCCGCTCAAGGCGATCAATCTCATTCATCAACGCATGACCGCCATGCTTCAAGCCAGCCAGTGAGCGCATGTCGCAGAAAATTCATCCATCAACCCCGGAGATCAACCGTCTGCGAGCCGCCGCAGCCCTGATTCCCAGCATCGAGTCTGGCTTGCTGGAGTTCAAGGCTCTCTGTCGAGCGGGCTGCGCTCACGGCTTCGTTCTGCGAATGGACGGCCGAGAATGTGCCTGACGATCCCGAGGTCGTGAAACTGGCGGAAACGGTGGGCAGCGGGCTGAAGCGCATCAAGATGGCGTTGTCTGCGGTCGCTTGAGCCTTCCAGGCAACAGACACTGACTTGGTTGGCACTTGGGTAATGATGTGGGTGCCTGCCCGTTGTCCCGGAAGCACCTGCTACTCGATTTCCCTGACACCACGGCACTTCGGTAACGCAGTACACTCCCAAGCGCACTTCCTGCCTTCGACCCATGTTTGGCAATGCGCTTGGTCAGTCTCCAGCCTGCCCGTTTTTCGTTTTCCACGCCGATCGTCGTACGCAACGCTCGCCTCCATGCCGTAGCCATAGGTTGGGCTGAGGAGCGAAACCCCACAACCGGAGCAAATCCCGGGGATCGGGGCGCGGCAGAGACGCCGGCACCCCTGATCGTTTCGGGCTGGGGCTGACCGTCACGCGATGACGCGTGGTACAGTCATTACTTTCTGGAGATCACCTAAGCCGTCATGCGCCGGACATCCGGCCGACTCCGGCGCACACGCTAACGGTCATTGCAGTTGCCGCCGCCCCGGATGATGAAAGAAGATGCGGGTTGGGAAGCGGCGGGTAGAGGTCGCGCAATATTTTGGCGGCTCGACCCCGCAAGCTAACGTGACCCGCTGAACCGACTCGTACCCCGGATTGCTGCCATCGAGCGCACACATTAAAAGGGGCCGTTGGCGACCTGTCGCCTTCAGGCAATTTCGGTTCTGGCACCCACCGCCTCCCGCGTTCAAGTTTATGGCGAAAGGAGACGGATGGAACTGGTTCCGATCCACAAGCGGGTCATTGGGCTGGATATTCATCAGGCCAGGTCACGGCGTGCGCGATCATCGAGGAATCGGGCGGCGAGACACGACTCGAGCAGCGGCAATTTGGCGCGTTCAAACGGACCGGCGGGAGCTGGCGGTCTGGGCGGCGGCGCTTGATCCGGACGAAGTCGTCATGGAAAGCACGGGCATCTACTGGAAGAGTCCGTATGCGGCGCTGGAGGCGGTCGGTATCCGGGCGACGGTGGTCAATGCCCGTCATGTCAAGCAGGTGCCGGGACGCAAGACGGATGTCGGAGATGCCCAGTGGCTGGCCACCCTGGCGCGAGCCGGTCTGCTCCGAGGGTCTTTCGTGCCGCCGGCCCAACTGCGCGAACTGCGTCTGATCGCCCGGCAACGGCAGAAGCTGGTCGGGCTGCTCTCGTCCGAGAAGAACCGCATGCACAAAGTGCTGACCGATGCCGGCATCCGGCTGGGCGTGGTGGTCAGCGATATCCATGGTCAGTCGGCACGCGCGATGATCAAGGGATTCTCCGGGGGCAGGCCCGCACGAGGTTCTTGCACGATGCCCTGCAGGGCGAATTGACCGCGAGTCACGTGTTCGTTCTTGACGAACTATTGCGGCATATCGAGGAACTCGAAGCGCGCATCACGCGATTCGACGCCCGTCTACTCCACGAGTTGGCGAGCGAGCACAATGCGCTGGCCCTGCTACAAACCTTGCCAGGTGTCGACACCATCGGTGCCGCCATGCTGCTCGTCGAGATCGGCAGCGATAGGTGCGTTTTCGGCAACCCCGATCGCCTGGCTTCCTGGGTGGGTATCTGTCCAGGAAACAACGAATCCGCCGGAAAGCGCAAGTCCGGACGGGTCCGCAAGGGCAATCCCTACGTCCGACGACTCCTGTGCGAGTTTGCTCACGCCGCCAGCCGGACCAAATCAGCGTTTCACGCCAAGTTTCAATCGCTGATCGTTCGTCGTGGCCACAAGCGCGCCATCGTCGCCTTGGCTCACAAGATGTTGCGCACCATCTTCTTCATGCTCAAGCGTGGCGACTATTACCGGGACTCCGCCACCAACTATGAGCAGCTATCGGTGCAGCGCAACGCTTCTCGCTGGATCAAGGCGCTGACTCGCTTCGGCTTCATCCCCGCAGCCGCCTGATTCACGACCACCACTCTCCATGACCGCTCGCGGTCAGGTACCCGTGCGCTTGGAGACTGGGTTCTTTCACATAAACTGGAAACCGATCGGGAAGATCCACGATAACGCTAATACACAAAATCAAGCGTTGTGCGCGCGCGTGCGCGTGGCGCTGCTGTTGTTGCGGACGACGCCCGTCAGATCGCCAGGGGGAAGTTACAGCGCAACCAATCGAAAGCTGCCTCTTAGCTATTGAACTCGGCAAAGAACTCCCTGTCGATTTCATAGCTGGTAACCGGTTTGAGGCCAAGTTCGAGGTTCTCCAGCATATCGACAAGTTTATCTCCATCGATAAGGTCGATTGGCGGTGCGCCATCCCTGGACGCTTCGCGGCGCGCCTCGGCGGTAAAGGTTCCAGTTGTGATGATGATCCCTTTATCGGCACGACCTGTCATTGCACCGCGAAAATCGCGGACATGCGAGGGGGAAACGGATTTCGCATAGCGCTTACACTGGAAGACCACCTTGAAGGAAACCAGCGGATTTATTTGCAGGGTGCCATGCCCATCGATTCCACCATCACCGCTCCTGCCGGTGACGACGACTTGAATGAAACCAGCCTCTCGTAGAAGGCGCTGAGACAGACGTTCAAAGCCCCCGGATGGCAATTTCAAGAGCAAGTCGAAGACTTCGCCGCGGTATGTTTCGGGCGAGGTCCTAGCGTCCTCAACAACTTGCTCCACCACTGATTCAGGCGCGTCGGTCTTTGCCCGCTGTTGCTTTTGGTAAATGCGGACTTGGTTAGCAATTTCGCGCGCCTGGTCTAATGAAAGGGAAGTGGCGCGACCTTTTTCGGTGAGAGTCCAAACCCCTCGCTTTGATGAGTCCAAAAGACCCATGCGTACAAGGTAATACCTCGCCCATGCAACCTGATTTCGATAACGTGACTGGTCAGACGGGAGAACTTCGTTTTGAAGCTCATCGGGAAGGGCAAGGTCGCAAGCAATTCGCTCGACAACCTCATCCGGAGTACCTGAGCCGCCAAGTGCACGGAGCGCATCCAGTAGCGGCCCGAAGTATCGAACGAACTGCGGGCCTTCGCTTTTCGTCTTACGTGTCATGGCTCGTGGCTCATTTCCAAATCGCGTTCTCGATCAAGCCGACTTGGTTACAGCGCAACTGCGCGCCTTTGTGTCACCACGTACCATGCAAGCGCATCGGAATTGATGGGGCAGCAAGTGGGATTCCCATCTGCATAAATACAAAAGCCCTGATTTAACAGGGCTTCCAGGCTATAACTGGCGGAGAGAGCGGGATTCGAACCCGCGGTGGGATGTTATCCCACACACGCTTTCCAGGCGTGCGACTTAAACCACTCATCCATCTCTCCGGAAGAGGACGAATTCTAGCAGAAGGCCAAGCCAATACCAAACGTGACGCACGGCCATGACCGGCAGGCGGCCAGCCGCCCTCAGATCCCGGAATCACTTCTCGCTTGTTCCCACCCACCTTCGTGCCCCGCGGTCGGACGGCCCTTTCTCGACGAATCGGCGCATCCTGTCGCTTCAGGACGGTGCGCCACTTTGCGCGGGGGCGAGTGCTATCATTCGCCACTTTGCCTGGCCTTCGTCAATGAGTCTATACACCCTGAAGCCTCGTTTTCAGGCCCTGCTCCGCCCTTCGGTGCGAGCTCTGCATGCACTCGGGGTAACCGCCAATCAGGTGACGATCGCTGCCTGCGCAGGTTCCGTCATGGTCGGATCCGGGCTGGTGATTGCCGCCGAATCGGAACAGCGGCAGTGGTTCCTGCTGCTGCCCGCCTGGCTCTTGCTGCGCATGGCGATGAATGCGATGGATGGGCTGCTGGCACGGGAATTCGGGCAGCGTTCGGCAATCGGCGCCTATCTCAACGAACTCTGCGATCTGCTGTCCGATGCCGCACTGTACCTGCCTGTTGCCTTTGTGCCCGGGACCGGAGGAGTGTTGACGATGCTGGTCATCGTATTGTCGAATCTGTCGGAAATGGCTGGCGTACTGGGTGTTGGTGCGGCAACCAGCAGGCATAACGACGGCCCGATGGGCAAGAGCGATCGGGCATTCGTTTTTGGCGTGCTTGGCCTCCTGCTTGGCGTCGGTATCGCTCCCGGTCCGTGGCTGAACTGGGTGCTCTCGGTCACCGCCCTGTTGCTGATATGGACCATCGCCAACCGAGTCAGGCGTGGCCTTGCCGAAGATCGCAACGTCAATGCCGAGTAACCCGGAGAAAACCGAGATGCGTACTGCGCATGAACAGCAATTCACGACTCACGACGGCACGGTGCTGTTCTACCGCTACTGGCCGGCAATGGAAACCATGACCGCTGCGCGGGCTGTCGTGCTGTTCCACCGCGGCCACGAGCATTCCGGACGGCTACAGCATGTCGTTGATGAACTGGGATTGTGCGATTTCGCGATGTTCGCCTGGGATGCGCGCGGCCACGGACACTCTCCGGGTGCTCGCGGTGACAGCCCAAGCTTTGCGGCCCTGGTCAGGGACGTCGACAGCTTCGTCCACCATGTCTGTAGTACCTATAACATCACTCCGGATAACATCGTGGTTATCGGCCAGAGCGTCGGTGCCGTGCTGGCCGCGACCTGGGCACACGACTACGCACCGCAGATCCGCGGCCTGGTGCTGGCGGCGCCGGCCTTCCAGGTAAAACTCTACGTCCCCTTCGCGCGGCCAGGGCTGGCTTTGCTGCAGCGGCTGTTCGGCAATTTCTTCATTACCTCATACGTCAAAGCCCGCTTCCTGACTCAGGATACCGAGCGAATCCAGTCTTATGACAACGACCCCCTGGTCACCAGAGCCATCTCGGCGCGCGTCCTGCTGGGCCTCGGTGAAGCTGCGGACAGGATCGTCGCTGATGCGCCGGCCATTCGCCTGCCGCTTCAACTGTTGATCTCGGAAAATGACTGGGTGGTGCAGCGGGCACCGCAGGAGTCGTTTTTCGAACGCCTGGGCTCGCCGCTGAAGGAGCGCCACCTGCTTGCCGGGTTCCTCCACGACACGCTGGGCGAACGCGACCGCAAGCTGGCGATCGACAAGATTCGCGCTTTCATCGAGCGCCTTTTCCGTGTGCCGCCGGCGGCCGACTCGCTGCTGCAGGCGCATCACAGCGGCTACACGCGTGACGAGGAACTGGGTCTCGGGAAAGCGCTGCCGGCCTTGTCGCTGCGCCGGCTGAACTTTGCGCTGACCCGCCTGGCAATGCGTACCCTCGGCCGGCTCTCGGAAGGCATCAGCATCGGGTTGACGACAGGCTTCGACTCCGGCACCAGCCTCGACTACGTGTATCGCAACCGGGCGCGTGGTGCACTGCTGATCGGCAAACTCATCGATCGTGGCTACCTGAATTCGATTGGCTGGCGCGGTGTCCGGGTACGCCGCCTGCATCTGCTGCGCGCAATTGCCTCCGCCGCACGCGAACTCAGGGAGAGCGGGCAGCCGTTGCGTCTGGCCGATATCGCCGCGGGACCTGGACGCTACGTGCTGGACGCCGTGGCCCAACTGCCCGAGCGGCCACAGTCGATCGTGCTGCGCGACTTCAGCGAATTGAATGTCGGGCTCGGCCGCGCACTGATCGCGGCGAGGCAACTCACGGACATCGCGCGCTTCGAAACCGGCGACGCTTTCGACGAAGCCGCTCTGGCGAGTCTGACACCGAGGCCCAATCTGGTCGTCGTTTCAGGCCTCTATGAGCTGTTCTCCGACAACGACCTCGTCGCATGCTCGCTGCGCGGTCTGGCGCGGGCCGTAGAGGTCGGAGGCTATCTGATCTACACCGGCCAACCCTGGCACCCACAGATCGAGCTGATCGCTCGTACGCTCACCAGCCATCGCGGTCAGCAGGCCTGGGTGATGCGGCGCCGCACACAGGCCGAACTCGACGAACTCGTGCGCACCGCAGGTTTTTCGAAGATCGCACAATGGATCGACGACTGGGGAATGTTTACCGTGTCGGTATCCCGCCGGATCTGAGCTTGCGCGGCAAGGGAGTCTCTGTCGCCGGTGTTGCCGAGGAGGCCCGTCCATGGCGAAGGGCAATCGCCTGGCTGCTGCTCCTTGGCCCGTTCTTCTTCGCCAGTTACGGCTTCGCAACCTGGATCAGCAGCCAGCGCCCGGATGTCGGCTTCATCGTCTTCGCCTGGGAACGCCATATTCCGTTGCTGCCATGGACGATCATTCCCTACTGGCTGATCGACGTGCTCTACGGCGTCTCGCTACTGTTGTGCACGACCCGACGACAGCTCGACACGCACGCCTGCCGCCTGCTGTTCACGCAACTGCTGGCAGTGAGTTGCTTCCTGCTCTTCCCCTTGCGTTGCACTTTCGAACGGGGCGAAGTGGCTGGCGCCTTCGGCTGGCTGTTCGCTGTCCTGATGAGTTTCGACCAACCCTTCAACCAGGCGCCGTCGCTGCACATCGCACTGCTTGTCGTGCTCATGGAAGCGTATCTACGCGCTGTTCCGCGCGCCTGGCACACGCTGGTCCATGCCATGGCCTTGCTGATCGGCGTCTCGGTATTGACCACCTGGCAACACCACTTTTTCGACATCCCGACCGGCCTGTGGCTGGGCTGCTTCGTTGTCTGGCTGTTTCCGACCGACACCCGCCCACTGCCACGGCGAGCGTCGCTGACCCGCGACAAGACGCGGCGACGGCTGGCGATGGGCTACGCCAGCGCGGCCGTCGTCATCGGTTGCCTTGCCGTGAGCACCGGCGGCGTCTGGTGGTGGCTGCTCTGGCCATGTGGCTCGCTGGCACTGGTGGCGCTCGTCTATCTGGTGCTCGACGGCGAATCCTTCGGGAAGCGCGATGACGGTTCGATGCCACTGGCCGTGCGCTGTCTGCTCGGGCCCTATCTGCTCGGCGCCTGGCTGAATTCGCGCTGGTGGACGCGCAGGCTGGCTACTGCCGATCCTGTGCTGCCGGGCATTCTGCTTGGGCGGCTGCCAACGCCAACCGAACTGCAACGCCTGCGGGTGCTGGCGGTCGTCGATCTCTGTGCCGAGCTGCCGTGTTCAACGCCAGGTACCCACCATACGCTGGTACCGATGCTCGACCTGGTCGAGCCGCGCCTGGCACAAGTCGAAATGGCCGTAGCCGCGATCGAGGCAGCACGCACGGCGGGTCGTCCGGTTCTGGTGTGCTGCGCGCTGGGCTTCGCACGCAGTGCGCTGGTGGTTGCTGCATGGCTACTGCGCACCGGTGCTGCAACCTCGCCGGAAGCTGCGGTCGCGCTAGTACAAAAGTCACGCCCGGCGGTGGTCCTCGGCAGCGCGCAGATCGACCTCCTCAGGCGGTGGCAACTGCAGTACGCGAAACCGGCAGCAAGTCCGCGACCTGAGCGATGAGGCTCCATCCGCTGACCGGCGAAACGGCGCAAAGCGTTTTCGCCTCTTTCACGGCGGGGCACTCGGCGCTGTCGCCACCCTGCAGAACGTGCCAGCGATCTGCAACGTAGCAGACCGATGACGAGTCATCACTTCCCGATGCTGCAGGACGAGGCCTGGCGGCTGATCGCTGCTATCGCCGCGGTGCTGATCGTCGCCTCAGTGATCGGGCAGGTGCTGAAGTACACGCTGGCCAGAAACGACGCGCACGCAGCCATCGACAATCTCAATCGCCGGATCAATGCCTGGTGGGCGATTGCCATTCTGGTCGGGCTGGCGCTACTCGCCGGACGCGCCGGGGTGACGCTGCTGTTTGCCCTGGCGTCGCTGGCAGCGTTGCGCGAATTCGTTCCCCGTGAGGCCGCGACCGTAACGCCGGCATGGGTCTTGCGCGGCTGCTTCGCTCTCGTCCTGCCGCTGCAGTACCTGCTGGTCTGGAGCGGCAACCCCCTGCTCTACAGCCTCTTCATTCCAGCCTGCGTGCTGCTGGTGCTGCCGCTGCTCGGCTTGCTGTCTGGTCGTCCGGATACCTTCATGAGCCATACACGCAGCCTGCGGGCCGGGCTCTTGATCTGCGTGTACGCGGTCTCGCACGTTCCGGCACTTCTCACCCTGCACCTCCCCGGGCCAGCCTACAGCAATGCCTACCTGCTGGTGTTCCTGCTGCTGGTCGTCCAGTCGAGCGACGTTTTCCAGTATCTGTGGGGAAAGCTCATCGGTCGCCACCTGATTGCGCCGAGGCTGTCACCGTCAAAAACCGTCGAAGGAACCGTCGGCGGCATCCTGAGTGCCAGCGCGCTGGGCGCAGGACTGGCATCGCTGACGCCGTTTACACGCAGGGAAGCGATGCTGATCGCACTGCTGATCACGCTGCTCGGCTTCATCGGCGGCCTGGCCATGTCGGCGATCAAGCGTCGCCGCGGCATCAAGGACTGGGGAACGCTGATTCCCGGCCACGGCGGCATGCTCGACCGGCTCGACTCACTCTGCCTCTCGGCTCCGGTCTACTACTACCTGCTGCGTTGGGGCTGGGCCACCTGAGCAGACACGGCCAACTGCATAAGGCTAACGACGCCGCCACAGTCTGCCGAGCAGGCCACCCAACAGCAGACCGGCAAATCCAGCGCCGGCGGCAGCGTACCAGATGGCTGCCTTGGCTTCGGCAATCAGCGAGTTGGTAAACACGTTCGACGACAGGTGCATCGAGACCACTTGCCATTTCCCGTCGATCTTCGCCGAGGTCGAAGTCCAGTTCGAACTCAGGCGGAAAGGCCCCCTGGCCACCGGAAAGAATTCGTCCTCCATCGTCCCGTCGGCGACCGCAACCTCGCCATTGCCGAAGAAGTGCGCCGACGCTCCGAGTCTGGCGGTGGTCAGATAACGGTCGAGGGTGCGCTGCTCACCCCTGAGCATGCGATCATAATACGCCTTGATCTCGGCGTGCCCGCGCGACACCTCGCCGTTGAGCCAGGTGACCGTCGCCTGCGGATGCATCTGCGCCAGCATGCGGTCGACATCCTGGGCATTGATGCTGGCTTCGATCTCGCGGAACAGCTTGATCAGCGCCTGGCGATCGGGCGCGTACGGATCGGGTTCGGCAGCCACCGCCCGGTCCGGCCCGATCAGGACGAAAAACAGCGCGAAGAGCAGATTCACTATCGGACGCATGCGATCTCCAGTCATTGCCATGGGGTCAGGAAAACGGCTCCGCCCGGCCTGGTGGACGGGCATTGAGCCAGCTTGCCGGCTAGTCCGCGGTGCCGGACACCGGCGCATGATAGCCCGCTATCGCTTCGCTGACCACCTGTTCAAGCGGTGCTCTCCCCGACCGGGAGCAGGTCTTTGACCGCAGGGGTTCAGCCATCCTGGCGACGCCGGACGGTCTCGAAAAGGCAGATCGCAGCGGCCGCGGCGACATTGAGCGATTCCATCGCGCCCGGCATCGGGATGTGCACTTGCCGCTGCGTCGCGGCCAGTACTGCTGGCCGCACGCCCAGCCCTTCGCTGCCGAACACCCACGCCAAGGGTCGATCGAGCTTGGTCGTATAAAGGCTGACAGGCGCCGCCAGCGCTGTGCCCACAGCCTGCCCGTGAAAAGCTGCAAGAAAGCCTGCCAGGTCGCCGCCCTCGTGGATCTCGACCTGAAAATGCGCCCCCATGGCCGCGCGCAGGGTCTTCGGCGACCACGCCTGCGCGCAATCGGCGGACAGCAAGACCTGGCGAAAACCCGCCGCCGCAGTACTGCGCAAAATCGAACCGACATTGCCGGGATCCTGGACACCATCGAGCAATACCGTATCCGCGTCATGGTCGAGGCCGCGTGCGGGCTGCGGCCAGGCCACGATGGCCATGATGCCGCTGGGCGTGTCGACCACCGCCAGATCGTCGAACAGGGCATCCGGGAGACAGGTCACGCGCGTACCGGCACCGCAGTTCGCCAGGTAGCAGGCGGCTTCCGGACGGCCGGCGCCACTGTCGCTGACGACGATTTCCTCGGGCATCCCGCGCTGACGTCCGTAGGCCTCGATCAAATGCATGCCATCGAGCAGCACGCAGGCACTCCGACGCCGCTCACGACTACTCTGGCAGAGTTTCTTCAGCATCTTGTAGTGCGGATTCTCGCGCGAAGCAATCCGCTTCATCGCTGGCTCAAGCGGGCAACCGGTCCGTAGCTGCGACGGTGGTGAGGGCTGGCGCCATGTTCGACCAACGCCCGAAGATGCTGCGCTGTCGGATAACCCATATGGCGATCAAAACCATACTGCGGATAAGCGCGGTGCAGTTCACGCATGCCGGCGTCGCGCACCGTCTTGGCGAGAATCGACGCCGCCGCTATGGCTGCAATCTTCCCGTCGCCACCGACGACCGCCTCGACGGGGTACAGCAGCATCGGGCAACGATTGCCATCGACCTGCACGCGCTCGGGAATGACTCCGTGCCCGGCGACGAGCGCCGCCACGGCACGCTGCATGGCCAGCAGGCTGGCCTGCAGGATGTTGATCCGGTCGATCTCCTCGACGCTGGCCTCCGCCACCGCCCAGGCCAGCGCCCGCAGGCGAATCTCGTCGGCCAGCACCACCCGCCGTCCGGCCGAGAGTTTTTTCGAATCATTCAGGCCGACGATCGGGCGTGCCGGGTCGAGGATCACCGCCGCCGCAACCACCGGCCCAGCCAGCGGACCCCGACCAGCCTCGTCAACACCGCAGAGTAATCCTTCAGGCTGCAGCAAGGGCAGCATGATGCCGTCCCGAGTGCAGGCAAGCGACCACCGCTGCCGCCGCCTTATCGGCAGCATTCTGGCGCAGTTGCAGATGCAGCGCCAGAAAACCCGCCTTGATGCGTTCGCATACCGGCTTGTCGGCGTACAGGTTGAGCATCGCCTGCGTGAGGTTCTCGGGCGTGGCGTCATCCTGAATGAACTCTGGAACAACGAACTTGCCGGCCAGCACGTTGGGCAAACCAACGTAGGGCAGATAACCCATGCGACGCATCATGCGGTACGAAAGCGGTGCCATCTTGTAGACAATGGCCATCGGCCTCTTCAGCAGCGCCGCCTCAAGGGTGGCGGTACCGCTGGCAACCAGGACGACATCGGCAGCCATCATCGCCTGGTGGGCATGACCAAACAGCAGGCGAATCGGAAGTTCCTGCGCCGCGCAGCGACGCAACGCGCTCTCGAACAACTCCCGTGTTTCGCGTGTGGCCAGCGGTACGAGAAAAACCGCCTCCGGGATCTCCCGGTGAATCCTGCGCGCGGTTTCGATGAAGGTATCCGCCATGTACTGCAGTTCGGACTGCCGACTCCCCGGCAGGAGAGCGAACACCGGTGCAAGCAACGAGAGATCAAGCAACACGCGCGCGCCGTCGCGGCCGTCTTCAAGCGGCAGCATGTCGGCCAAGGGATGGCCGACATAGCTCACGGGTATGCCTTGCTGCTCGTACAGCGCCGGTTCGAATGGAAAGAGCGCCAGCACCCGCGAAACAGCAGCACCTATCTTGTGGATCCGCTGTCCCCGCCAGGCCCAGATCGATGGACTGACGTAATGGATGCTGGGAATCCCGCGCTGCTTGAGAGCCTTTTCGAGCGCCAGATTGAAATCCGGCGCATCCACACCGATGAAGACATCGGGCGGATCGGCCAGAAAGCGGCGTTTGAGATCCCTGCGAATGGCGGCAATTTCACGATAGTGTCGGAGCACCTCGACGTAGCCGCGAACCGCCAGTTTCTCGAGTGGATGCCAGGCCTCGAAGCCCATGCCCAACATCTTCGGACCACCCACGCCATAAAAAACGGCGTTCGGCAGCCTTGCGCGGAGCGCCTGGATCAACTGACTGGCGAGCAGATCGCCCGATGCCTCACCAGCCACCATGGCGATCCGGAACCCCGCTGCGGTCATCGAATGATGCCGCGTTTCGACACCGCGAGGAAATCGATCAGTGGCTGTATTTCGGGATGCGCAACCACTTCCTGCGCCAGTTTGGCGCGCGCCTCGTCGAGCATCAGCCCAGACTTGTACAGCGTCCGGTAGGCACGCTTCAGGGCCAGCAGCGCTTCCGCTGAAAAACCCCGGCGCTTGAGCCCTTCGGCATTGATTCCGAATGGACTGGCGGTATTGCCGGCAGCCATCACGAAGGGTGGAATATCCTGCAGGACCACCGTGCCGACGGCAGTCATGGTGTGCGCGCCGACCCGGCAGAACTGGTGGACGCCGGTGTAGCCGCCGAGGATGGCCCAGTCATCGATATGCACGTGGCCAGCCAACTGCGCATTGTTGGCAAACACGGTACGGTTGCCCACCTGGCAATCATGCGCGATGTGCACGTAGGCCATGATCCAGTTGTCGTCGCCAACGCGAGTAACCCCGGCATCGAGCGCCGTACCCAGGTTGAACGAGCAGAACTCCCGGATCGTGTTGCGATCGCCGATTTCAAGGCACGTCGGCTCGCCGGCATACTTCTTGTCCTGCGGCACTTCGCCCAGGGAGCAGAACTGGAAAATGCGGTTTTCACAGCCGATGCGTGTCCGTCCGGAGATCACCACATGCGGGCCGACGATCGTGTTGTCGCCAATCTCCACGTGCTCGCCGATGATCGTATAAGGACCAACAGCAACGTTTTCGCCAAGTTGCGCACCCGCATGGACGATTGCCGTTTGATGAATCAATGCCGCCATCACCCCGGCGCCTTGACGATCGAACTCTTGGCACACATCAGCTCGGCTTCGGCGACGATCTCGCCGTCGACGCGTGCCTCGGCCTTGAATTTCCAGATGTTGCGCATCTGGCGCAGGATGCTGACGTGCAGGTGCAGTTGGTCACCCGCGGTTACGGTCTTCTTGAAACGCGCACTGTCTATTCCCACGAAGTAGAAGAGGGAGGAACTGTCGGGCTTGGCACCCAGCGTCTTGAAAGAGAGAATGCCCGCTGCCTGTGCCAGCGCTTCCAGGATCAGCACCCCTGGCATCACCGGGTGATGCGGAAAATGGCCCGTGAAAAACGGTTCATTGATGGTCACGTTCTTGTAGGCATGGATGTCCTGGCCAGGCCGGCACTCAAGCACCCGGTCAACCAACAGAAAGGGGTAGCGGTGCGGCAACTGCTCGATGATCTCGTGGATATCCATTGCGTTCAAGACGTCTTCCCCATCATTTCGAGTTTCTTCTCCAGCTCGGCAACGCGTTCGGCAAGCTTCGCCAGCCGCTTCACCTGGGCCGCATTGCGCAACCATTCCTGGTGTGGTTCGAGTGGAAACAGCGCGGTATATTGCCCTGGCTGGCGCAGGCTCTTGCCCACCAGTGTTCCACCGGAAATATGCACGTCGTCGGCCAGTTCGAGGTGGCCGCTGATCATGCCCGCACCACCTACGGTACAGCGGCGACCGATGTGGGTACTGCCGGCAATGCCGACGCAGCCCGCCATCGCGCTGTGCTCGCCAATGCTGACGTTGTGCGCCACCTGAATCTGATTGTCGAGCTTGACGCCGTCACCGATGATCGTGTCGTCGAGCGCACCCCGGTCGATCGAGGTATTGGCGCCGATCTCGACGTCGTCACCAATCAGCACGCGACCGATCTGCGGGATCTTGACCCAGCGCTCACCGTCCTTGGCAAAGCCAAAACCGTCGGCACCGACCACCGCGCCGGAATGTATGATGGCGCGCTTGCCGATCACGCAGCCCTGGTAAACCACCACATTCGCGTACAACACGGAATCGTCACCGATCGTCACACCGTCGCCAATCACGCAGCCAGGGTGCAGGATGACGTTCTCGCCAAGACACACGCCTTCGCCGACCACGACGTTTTCGCCGACACTCGCCGATGACGGTACTGCGGAGCGAACCACCGCTCCCGGATGAATCCCGGGTCGACCTTGCGCAGGAGGATTCAGCAAGCCCACGACGCGCGCGTAATAGGCGTAGGGATTCCGGTCAACGATGCGCGGCAGTGACGTTTCCGTCGCGAAAGGCGGCGGCACGATCACCGCGGTGGCCTGCGTGCGTTGCAGTTGGTCGCGGTATTTCGGGTTGGCGAGAAACGCGATCTGTCCTGCCCCCGCGGACAGCAGCGAACCGACCTGCGATACGAGCACCGTTCCGTCGCCGTGCAGCACCCCACCGAGACGGGCGACGATATCGCCTAGCCGCAGACCTCGTGACACATCCACCCCAGCAATCTGGCAGACGGCCGCGCTTACTTCGCGGCCTGGGGTTCGGACAGGGCTTTGATGACCTTGTCGGTAATGTCGAGCTTCGGACTGACCCAAACGACATCCTGAACGATCAGGTCGAACTTCTCGCTTTCGGCCAGTTGCTTGATCGCCTTGTTGGCCTTTTCGATGATCGCTGCATTCTCTTCGTTCTGGCGCAGATTCAGGTCTTCGCGGAACTCCCGCTGCTTGCGCTGAAACTCCCTCGACAACTCACCGAGATCCTTCTCCTTGGCACGGCGCTCCGATTCAGCCATCGTCAAACCGCCCTTCTCGAGAGACTCCTGCAAACCCTGAACCTGCTTGGCCAGACGCTGCAGGTCCTGGTCCCGCTTGGAGAACTCCTGCTCGATCTTCTTCGCGGCTCTCACGGCTGCCGGTGCGTCACGAAAAAGACGCTGGGTATTGACGTAGCCGATCTTCAACTGGTCTACCGCCGACGCGTAAGACACCGGCAGCGAGGCCATCAACGCAACCAGCAGCCTGGCAATCGTCTTCTTCAAACTCATTCTCCTGGATTAAAAGGTGGTCCCCATCTGGAACTGGAACTTCTGCAGTTTAGCATTACTTTTCTCGTTGATCGGCTGGCCATAACTGAATTTCAGGGGTCCCAACGGCGATATCCAGGCTGCGGTGAGACCGACGGACATCGCCAGTCCTTCCTTCCCGATCGTATAGTTATCGCTGAACACGTTACCCGCATCAAAAAATGGACCCAGACGGACCGACTTGTCGAACCCGGGCAGCGGCATCAGCAACTCGGCGTTGAACACCGCCTTGCTCGTCCCTCCGAGGTAGGTATCGGGATACAGCGGGTCTACCGGGCCGAGACTGGCAGTCTGGTAGCCGCGCACCGAGCCGATGCCGCCAGCGTAGAAATTCTTGTAGAACGGCAAGCTCTGGCCTTGCAGACCATTCGCGTAACCGAGTTCCCCCATGAGCATCAGCACCAGGTCTTTGGTCAGGGGAAAGTAGTGTTCGTTCTTGTAGGTCAGGCGATAGAACGTCAGGTCGACGCCGGGAATGGCCACCTCGACCCCGGCCCGCTGGACGCCCCCGGAGGTCGGATAAATGGAGCTGTTTCGGCTGTCGCTGGTCCATGTCACGGTCGCCGGCAGGGTGATGTTCGAGTCCCCGTGCTCGGCCTGGAAGGTCACATATTGCGGCGGCGTTGCGGCCGTGATCGGCGAAATGTCGATCGTCGTCTGGTCGATCGCCAAGCCGAAGCTCAGGGTTTCCTTTTCGCTGATGGGGTAGCCGAAGCGGATGCCGCCGCCGATCGACTCCGACTGGAACGCGTAACCCAGAGAAGTGGGGTTGACCCGCCGGTCGTAAATGTCAAAACCCTGGCTGATGCCGTCAACGGTGAAGTAGGGATTGGTATAGTTGATGCTGAGCGTCCGGTTCAGTTTCCCGGTATTGACCTGCAAAGCCAGGAACTTGCCGCTGCCAAAGATGTTGGACTGCGAGATCGAACCGGACAGAACCACCTTTTCCGCACTCGAATAGCCGGCACCGATGGAAATGTTACCGGTCGATTTTTCCGTCACATTGACGTTCACATCGACCAGATCGATGGTGCCGGGGACCGGCGGAGTCTCCACATTGACTTCGCCGAAATAGTTGGTTCGGTCGATCCTCTCCCGCGACGCCGCGACCCGGTCCGCGTCATACCATGCACCTTCCATCTGGCGCATCTCCTGGCGGATGACTTCGTCACGTGTTTTGGTGTTGCCGCTGATGTTGACCCGGCGCACGTAGGTCCGCTTCCCCGGATCGACAAAGATCGTAAACGCCACCTGGCGTTTCTCCTTGTCCAGTTCCGGAGCAGCGTTCACGTTGGCAAACGCGTAGCCCTGGGCGCCCAGCTTGTCGGATATGGCCTTGGTGCTCTCGTTGAGTTTTTCGCGGGAAAAAACGTCGCCGGGCTTGACCTTGACCGCCTTCCTGAAATCTTCCTCAGGCAGGGTCAGATCGCCAGCCAGCTTCACGGAAGACACCTGGTAGCGCTCCCCTTCGTTGATGCTGACGGTGATGTAGATTTCCTTCTTGTCGGGAGTAATCGACACCTGCGTTGACTCGATACTGAATTCCAGGTAACCCCGATCGAGGTAGTATGAACGCAGCGTCTCGAGATCGGCCGAGAGCTTTTGTTTCGAATACTGGTCACTCTTGGTATACCAACTGATCCAGGTCGGTGTCTTCTGCTGCATCACGGCCAGCAGATCCTTCTCCCGGAAGGCCTGAACACCGACAATGTTGATCTGTTTAATCTTGGCGGTTTCGCCTTCGTCGATATTGAAATTGATCGCCACGCGGTTGCGATCCAGCGGCGTGATCGTGGTGGTGATCGTCGCCGCGTATCTGCCCCGTGAGAGGTACTGGCGCTTCAGTTCCTGTTCGGCCTTGTCCAGCGTGGCCCGGTCGAAGGTGCGCGCCACGGCGACCCCGACTTCCTTCAGGCCCTTGATCAACTGATCCTTCTCGAATTCCTTCAAGCCCACGAAGTCGATCTGCGCGATCGCCGGCCGCTCCTCAAGCACCACGATCAGGACGCTGCCATCGATCTCGATCCGGACATCCTTGAAAAAACCGGTCGCAAACAAGGTCTTGATCGCTTGCGCTGCACGCTCGTCGGTCATCGTGTCGCCGACCTTGACCGGCAGATAGCTGAAAACCGTACCGGCCTCAACACGCTGAATTCCTTCGAGGCGAATATCCCTGACCACGAACGGCTCCATGGCCGACGCGGCACAGACAAACAAGGAGGCTACCAGACCTGCGAGCAGGTTTTTCTTCATAAGCTCAGCCGGAGAACAGTCGATTGATGTCGTTGTAGAAGGCGAACGCCATAAGCATGAGCAGGAGTGCCAGGCCGATTTGCTGGCCGATTTCCATGGTTCGCTCGGAAACGGGCCCACGCTTGATGATTTCGACGAGATAATACAACAAATGCCCCCCATCCAGAATCGGGATCGGCAGCAGATTGAGGACTCCCAGACTGATGCTCACCAGAGCGAGGAACTTCAGGTAATAATCGACGCCCAGCCTTGCCGACCGTCCAGCGTAGTCGGCGATGGTCACCGGCCCACTGATGTTACGCCACGAAACCTCGCCGGTAATCATCTTGCCAATCATCAGGAGGGTAAACGCCGACTTGTCCCAGGTCTCGATAACCGCCTTGTTGAGCGCCGACAGCGGACCGTAGCTGACGGTGACCATCAATTCTGCCGGCAGGCGTCCGTCAGCGGCGACGGCTGCACCAATGCGGCCAATCTGCCGCCCCCGCTCTTCGACGGCAGCCGGCGTCACCGTGCTCTCGACGCGCACGCCGTCGCGCAGCACCTCCAGATGAATCGCCTTCCCGGGCGACTTGCGGACGTGTTGCACGACGTCGGCCCAACTGCCGATCGGCGTTGCGTCAATGCTGAGCACTTCGTCTCCGGGGCGCAGCCCGGCATCGGCGGCAGCACTGTTGGCATTGACCTGGCCCAGCACGGGGGGCAGCCGGGGGCGGTAAAGCGTGAGACCCAGCCGGTCCAGCGCCTCGCCTTCCCAGCCCGACTGTCGAACGGCCAGCACGTCAAGGCGCCGCACCGCGATCTCGTGTTGCGGGTTGATCACCTCAAGTTCGATCTGATCCTGCTCAACGGCCCGCTGCAGCAGGAGCCAACGCATCTCCTGCCAGGTCTGCACGCTTTCTCCGGCAACCTTGAGCACCAATTCACCGTCTTCCAGTCCTGCCGACGCCGCCGCACTCTCGACGGCGGGCGCGCCCAGAAGCGGCTTGAACTCTTCCGTACCGTTCCAGAACAGCCCCCAGTAAAGAACAATGGCCAGCAGGAAGTTGGCTGCCGGCCCCGCTACAACAATCACCATCCGCCGCAGGACAGACTGCCGGTTGAAGCTCCGGTGCAACTCCTCGGCAGGAACCTCGCCTTCACGCTCGTCGAGCATTTTTACATAACCGCCGAGCGGGAAAGCGGCAATTGCCCACTCGGTGCCATCCTGGCCAAAGCGCCGCGCCCAGAGTGGCCGACCGAAGCCGACCGAGAAGCGCAGGACCTTCACCCCTGCCCAGCGCGCGGCAAGATAGTGCCCGAACTCGTGCACCACGACGAGGATTCCCAGGACCAGCGCAAAGGCCGCAAGATAGTAGAGAAAGCCGCTCATCGGAAAGCTGGATCCATGATCAAATGTTCAGCCGCTGCGCGCGCCGTGCGGTCGACAGCCAGGACCTCGGCCAGCGAGGCAGGCATCCCGCCGGTCGGCAAGCGATCCATGACTTCGCCAATCACCCGGGCAATCGCCGTAAACCTGATCCTGCGGTCGAGGAAAGCCTGCACCGCCACTTCGTTCGCCGCATTCAGCGTCGTCGGCGCACCGCCGCCCTCCCTGAGCGCACGATAGGCCAGTCCCAGGCACGGAAAGCGATCCAGGTCGGGCCGCTCGAAATGCAGCGACGCCACCTTGTACAGATCAAGCGCCTCGACGCCCGCCGCGATGCGCTGCGGATAAGCCAGGGCGTGCGCGATCGGCGTGCGCATGTCCGGATTACCGAGTTCCGCGATGACCGAGCCATCGACGTACTGAACGAGCGAATGAATGACGCTTTGGGGATGGATGACCACCTGAATGCTGTCCGCCGGAACGTTGAACAGCCAGTGCGCCTCGATCACCTCCAGGCCCTTGTTCATCATCGTCGCGCAGTCGACCGATATCTTTCGTCCCATGATCCAGTTCGGATGGGCACACGCCTGTTCGGGGCTGACGGCTTCGAAGTCGCCGAGGGCCAGTTCACGGAAGGGACCACCCGATGCCGTAAGGAACAGCCCAAGCACGCCACTGCCCGCCGGATCTCCTGAGTAGGTGCTCGGGAGAGACTGGAAAATGGCATTGTGCTCGCTGTCGATCGGCAGCAGGGTAGCGCCGTTTTCGCGCACGGCACGCATGAAGACCGGGCCGGCCATGACCAGTGCTTCCTTGTTCGCCAGAAGGATCTTCTTCCCGGCGACAGCCGCCGCCAGGGTGGGCGGCAGACCCGCCGCGCCGACGATCGCGGCCATCACCGCATCCACCTCCGGAAGTGCCGCCATGCGGACCAGCGCGCCCGGACCATGCCCCACCTCCGTCGGACAACCCGCGGCCAGCAAGCGCGCAGCGAGATCAGCTGCCAGAAGCGGATCACCAACAACCGCATGCCGCGGTCGAAACTCCAGGCACTGCTCGAACAGAAGGTCCACCTGACGGTGCGCGCACAGCGCCACAACCCGATAGCGTTGTGGGTGACGTCGCAGGACATCCAGCGTATTGACCCCGATGGAGCCTGTCGAGCCGAGAATCGTGAGCTGCTGCACAGCCAACCCCGACGGCATCAAGACTGTGTCGCCAGCCAGACCAGAGCGACCAGCGGCAGTGTCGACGTGAGACTGTCGATGCGGTCCAGCACCCCGCCGTGCCCTGGCAGCACGTTGCTGCTGTCCTTGAGGCCCGCCTGGCGTTTAAGCAGGGATTCGAAGAGATCACCAAGGATGCTGATCGCCGCCAGTACGCTGAGCAGCACGGCCAACAGGGGCAGATTTCCCGCCAGCGTCGCCGGCAAATGCGGCGACAACAGCAGTCCATACGCCAGAACCGCGACAACACCACCGAACGCGCCCTCCCAGGTCTTGCCCGGGCTGATGTTGGGCGCCAGCTTGTGTTTACCCAGAAGCCGCCCGAAGAAGTACGCGCCAATGTCCGCCAGCCAGACAACCGCCATGATTGCCAGCAAGGTCAGCGGCCCGGCCTGTCGCAATTGCAGCAGTGCCATCCACGCGGGCAGGATCAGCACGCTGCCCGTCGCCAGAGCGATGGCAGCGTTCGGCATGGGCCAGCGCCGCGTCAACCAGAGCGGCACCAGAAGTAGCCAGAAAATTGCCGCTGGCAGATAGAAGCAGGCACCCAGAGGCCAGGCTGCCTCGGCAAATCCTGCCCCAATTCCGACGGCAGCAGGTGCGAGCATGGTCACTACCGCACACACCCCGGCAAGCAATACGCCAAGCCAGATTCGGCCCGTCTCGCCAAGACGCATCAAGGCACCCCACTCCCAAGCCGCCACCGCGGCCACGGCCGTGGTGAACAGCAGCCAACCCAGCGGTGGCAAAAAGAAGAGCGCAGAAAAGAAAGCGGCAAACAGGACAACCGCGGTGATCACCCGCGTCCTAAGCATCTATGCGCGGGCCGGTCGGTACGACAGCAGGCTGGGAAGTACCCAGCACCTGTTCACTGGTCCGCCCAAAGCGGCGTTCGCGCTGCTGATATGAGGTCAGTGCGGCCTCAAAAGCACGCGCGTCAAACTCGGGCCAGAGCACCTCGGTGAAATACAACTCGGAATACGCGAGTTGCCAGAGCAGGAAGTTGCTGATCCGCTGCTCACCACCGGTGCGAATGAACAGATCGGGCTCGGGTGCATAGCTCATTGCCAGATGTGGCGCCAGATCGCTTTCGCTCCATTGCGCGCGTGCCTCCTGGTCGCTGCTCAACATGCGGTTGACCGCCTGCAGAATATCCCATCGTCCACCGTAATTCGCGGCGATGGTCAGCACGAGTCGGTCGTTACCCGCCGTGCGCTCCTCGGAGGCGGCGATCAGCGCCTGCAGGTCCGAATCAAACCGCGAGAGGTCGCCAATCACCCGCAAGCGTACGCCGTTGCGATCGAGTTTCTTGACCTCCTCCTTGAGTGCGCGTACGAAGAGCTGCATCAGCAGAGAGACTTCCTCTTCAGGGCGACGCCAGTTCTCTGAACTGAAGGCGAACAGGGTCAGATACTCGATGCCCCGTTCAAGGCAGGTCTTCACCGTAGCACGAACCGTTTCAACACCACGATGATGCCCGGCGACGCGCGGCAACAATCGCTTCTTGGCCCAACGCCCGTTGCCGTCCATGATGATCGCCACATGGCGAGGAACCGTGGACGTATCCGGCACATCGCGAGTGGAACTGGCAAAGCGCACCATACTGATGACTCCTGCGACAGTCGCTAGATGGCCATCAACTCGGTTTCCTTCTGACTGAGTTGTTTCTCGATCTCGGCCACGTAGCGGTCGGTAAGCTTCTGGATCTCGTCCTGTGCACGATGCTCGTCATCCTCGGAGCACTCCTTGTTCTTGAGCATTTCCTTCAGCGTCGCAATGGCATCGCGTCGCAGATTGCGAACCGCAACCTTGGCACCCTCGCCCTCGCCTTTCACGACCTTGATCAGATCGCGCCGCCGTTCCTCGGTCAGGGCAGGCATCGGCACGCGGATCAGGTCTCCCTGTGCGGCCGGGTTGAGGCCCAGGTCGGAGTCGCGAATGGCCCTCTCGACCTTTGCCGCCATGCCCTTTTCCCAGGCCTGAACACCGAGCGTGCGAGCGTCGATCAAGGTCACGTTGGCCACGGTATTGATCGGTACCGGCGAGCCGTAATACTCGACCTGCACGTGGTCGAGCAAACCCGTATGCGCACGCCCGGTCCGCACCTTTGCCAGATCGGTCTTGAGTGCCTCAAGCGACCTGTGCATCTTGTGCTCGGCGGCCTTTTTCACGTCTGCTATGGACATTCCCATCTCCGTCAGCAATA
Source organism: Candidatus Accumulibacter propinquus (assembly GCA_016714935.1). GTDB lineage: Bacteria > Pseudomonadota > Gammaproteobacteria > Burkholderiales > Rhodocyclaceae > Accumulibacter > Accumulibacter propinquus. The sequence goes on from JADKBU010000015.1 coordinate 81,780, forward strand.
TACCAGGGTGCCTTCGTTCTCGCCCATCGTAACCCGCCGCAGCGCACCCTGCTTGAAAATCGAGAACACGTTGATCGGCAGCTTCTGGTCACGGCACAAGGCAAAAGCAGTGGCATCCATGACCGCGAGATTCTGCGCGATGGCATCGTCGAAGCTGATCCGCTCGTAGCGGGTAGCCTGTGGATCCTTCTTCGGGTCGGCCGAATAGATGCCATCGACCTTGGTGGCCTTGAGTACGATTTCGGCACCGATCTCCGCCCCCCGCAGAGCCGCAGCGGTATCGGTCGTAAAGAAGGGGTTACCGGTACCACCGGAAAAGATGACCGTCCGGCCCTGTTCCAGGTAGCGGATGGCCTTGGCTCGGATGTACGGCTCGACCACCTGCTCGATGCTCAGAGCCGACTGCACGCGCGAAACCATCCCGGCAACACGCATCGCGTCGTGCAGTGCCAGACCATTCATCACGGTCGCCAGCATGCCCATGTAATCCGCCTGGGCGCGATCCATGCCCCTGGCCGCCGGCGCAACGCCCCGAAAGATGTTGCCTCCGCCGATGACCACGCCAACCTGTACCCCCATGTCGACAATCACCTTGATCTCGGCAACAATTCCCGAGATCGTTTTCCGGTTGATGCCGTAAGCATCACTACCCATGAGCGCCTCACCGGAGAGTTTCAGCAGGATGCGTTTGTACTTCGGCGAGTTGGTGGACATCGGCGTCGGTCTCCTTCGGTAAGCGCGTGATCGGTCAGTCAGCCCGGCGGTTACTTCTGCGCGGCGGCAGCGGCTTGTGCGGCCACTTCGGCGGCAAAATCGTTGGCCCTCTTGGCGATGCCTTCACCAACCACGAACAGGGTGAAACTCACCACCGAAGCCTCTTTGGCCTTGAGCAACTGGGCAATTGTCTGTTTGTGGCTTTCGTCCTTCACAAACACCTGACCGAGCAGCGTGACCTCGTTGAGGAACTTCTGTACGGAGCCTTCGGCGATCTTGTCGATCATCGCCTCCGGCTTGCCACCTTCCCGGGCCTTCTCGATGGCAATGCGACGTTCGCTCTCGATCAGTTCGGCGGCGACACCGGTCGGATCCAGTGCCCGCGGCTTGGCAGCCGCAATGTGCATGGCCAGATCCTTGCCGAGTTGATCGTCACCGCCGAGGTAATCCACCAGAACACCGATCTTGGCCCCGCCATGCACGTAGGAAGCGAGCCTTCCCTTGGCCTCGATGCGCGCGAAACGACGGATCGACATGTTCTCGCCAATCTTGCCGACAAGCGCCGTGCGCGTCGATTCGACACTACCGTCACCCATCGGCAACGCCGACAAGGCAGCGACGTCGACCGGATCGTGCCCGGCGACCAATACCGCGCAATCACGCGCCAGGCTCAGAAACTCCTGGTTCTTGCCGACAAAGTCAGTTTCGCAGTTGATTTCGACGATCGCACCAAGTTTGTCGTCACTCGATCTGTGGATGGCCACGACGCCCTCGGCGGTGATACGACTCGCCGCCTTGCTGGCTTTGGAACCGAGCTTGACGCGCAGAATTTCCTCGGCCTTGAGCAGGTCGCCACCGGATTCCGTCAGCGCCCTCTTGCACTCCATCATCGGTGCGTCGGTTCTTTCCCGAAGCTCCTTGACCATACTTGCGGTAATTTCCGCCATTTCACAATCTCCACACACGCGAAGGCTGCCGGTGACACCGGCAGCGCCTCGCTATACACACTCAATCAATACGGAACCCATTGGCCACAGCAAGTTCATGCGCAACCCGTGGCGACAGCGTTCACTCGTCGTCGGCTTCTTCGATGAACTCGTCGCCGGACACCGCATCCAGGATCTCCTCGACAAACTGACTGCGCCCCTCGAGAACCGCATCGGCAACACCACGAGCGTACAAGCGAATGGCACGCGACGAGTCGTCGTTACCCGGAATGACGTAATCCACGCCGTCCGGAGAATGGTTGGTGTCGACCACGGCCACGACCGGAATGCCGAGCTTGTTCGCCTCGGTGATGGCGATCTTGTGGTAACCGACGTCGATCACAAACAGCGCGTCGGGCAGCGAGCCCATCTCCTTGATCCCGCCAATCGACTTGTGCATCTTGTCGAGTTCGCGAGTCAGCATCAGCGCCTCCTTCTTGCCAAGCCGGTCGAGGGAGCCATCTTCGCACATGACCTCCATCTCCTTGAGGCGCTTGAGCGACTGCTTGATGGTCTTGAAGTTCGTCAGCATGCCGCCCAGCCAGCGCTGATCGACATACGGGGTATCGCAGCGCGTCGCTTCTTCGGCCATGATCTCGCGTGCCTGCCGCTTGGTCCCGACAAACAGGATCGTGCCCTTGTTGGCCGACAGCCGGCGAACGAAGGTCATCGCTTCGTTATATTTGGCCAGCGTCTTCTCAAGGTTGACGATATGAATCTTGCTGCGGGCGCCAAAAATATAGGGCGCCATCTTGGGGTTCCAGAATCTCGTCTGGTGGCCGAAGTGAACACCGGCCTCAAGCATCTGTCGCATGGTTGTGGACATTCTTACTCTCACTCTCATCAGGGTTAGACCACCATCCGCCCACCTACAGCCCGCCTTCTCTTCCTGGCAGGCACCCTTGAACAGGCGAATGTGCGTGATAGGATGCACTTCGACAGCACACCCCGCGCGCCTTGAAGGCGCGCTTTCCAATTTTGCTCGCGCAGGCCAGCAAAAGCCGGCGATAGTACCACCAAGCGCCACAGAATTTCAATTCCAACACCGTCCCGCGTTTTCCACCCGGCATGTTTGCGCGCCAACGAGGAACCTGGAGCAGGCGCGCTGCACTGGCCGCGCGTCGCAGGGCGGGCAGGCGCCGATACGTTCCCTGGCCATCGCGGTGTGGGGGAAAAGAGAAAATGGACGGGTTACGGAAGTCTCCGAAGACAGCGTGCGACGGCCGCGAAGTCGAACGAGAAGGATGGTTTTCGCCTTCACAACGCGTGCCGGTGAACTAATATGAACCTGGAGAGGGGGGAAAACAATGCTTCATCGCCTATGGAAGCACCTGAAGGTCGCTCGGCGTTTGAATTTTGGACCGGCCTCAGTCGTTTTTCGCTTCGAGCGGGCCGTTCGGCTCAGGACGGCGCCCCGTAATCTCCCGGCGGTTGAGAATCAGGCGCCGGTTACCGAGCTGGCGCACGCGCGAGCGGGGCCCTTGGGCGCCGAGAGGGGTACTGTATCCCAATCCGTTTCCGCAAAGCCCGAACCGGAGACGGCACTGATCGTGGGCGCTGGTCCGGGGCTGGGCGAATCACTCGCGAGGCGACTCGCCAGCGAAGGAATCAACATTGCGCTGGCTTCCAGAGACGGGGTGCGCCTTGAGAGGCTGGCCGGGGAACTGAGACGGGGCGGGGTTCGGGCGAGCGGATTCACCTGCGATGTCACCGATGAACTTTCCGTGCAGGATCTGTTTCAGACCGTCTGCCGGGAGTACGGCGTTCCGCATCTCGTGGTGTACGCACTGCAGAGCTTTGGCCCGGGTCGCACGATGGACATCGAAGTCCCGGCGTTTGAGGCGGGTTGGCGACACAACTGCTTTGGCGCCTTCCTGGTCGCGCGGGCGGCTGCCCGCCTGATGGCTGCTGCGGGGAGGGGCACCATCGTTCTGGTCGGTTCGACTTCCGCCCTGATCGGCCGCGAGAATCACCTGAACCTGGCGGCAGGAAAGTTCGGGCAGCGCGCGCTGGCCCAGGTGCTGGCCAGGGAGATGTGGTCACACGGTGTTCACGTGGTGCATGTGGTCATCGACGCGGACATTCGTGGAGACATTCCGGAGGAATTCCCGCAATCGCAGCCTGAAGACCTGGCCGAAACCATCTGCTTCCTGCATCGGCAGCCCAGGACCGCCTGGACGAGCGAGATCGACCTTCGTCCGTGGAACGAGCGTTTCTGGGAACACTGCTGATGGAGGTCTTCCGCGGCGGCGGTCGAGAAGCCTTCCGACCGCCGCCGCGCGTCGGGTGCTACTCGGGAAGGCCGTTGATCAGGAACATCGCCTGGAGCGCATCATTGGGTTTGCCCAGCGGCTCGAACCAGCGCGCGAGGATCGGGCTGATCTCGCCGGTGCGGTACAGTCTGGCCAGTGTCCGGTCGACGGCCAGGCGCAGATCGGCGTCGCGGCGCATCGCCAGGCCGTACGGTTCGTAGCTGAACTGCAGCGAGGCCAGCGCGAAGGCCTGCCCCTGCCCGCGCACCAGCGCCGTGGTAACCAGCACCGTACGATCCGCCGCATAGGCCGTGGCGGTCCTGTCCTGCAGCGCCTTCAGCGCGGCATCGTGGTCGGCGACCTTGAGCAGGAGAACGCCAAGCTTGCCCGTGGCGATCAGGTTTTCGAGCGTTTTTTCGGTCGTCGTTCCGGCCACCACCGCGACACGCTGCGCCTTGATCGCTTCGATCGACGACGGCACCTCACCCTCGCGAAACAACAGGCCGGCACCGTCGACAAAGGTCATCACGCTGAAGTCGAAGTCGGCCCGACGCGACAGCGTCTGTGTCGAGTTACCGCACTCGATATCGATTGCGCCGCTCTTCAAGGCCTCGAAGCGGCTCTGTGCAGTGACCGGCACCCAGCGTACATCGAGTTTCGGCAGGTCGAGCTGCTTGCCGATATCCTCGGCCACGATCCGGCACAGGTCTACGCTGTAGCCGCGCGGCTGCTTGTCGTCGCCGACGAATGAAAACGGTATCGAGTTCTCGCGGTAGCCCAGCTTCAGTGTTCCGGTCTGCTTGATGTTGGCCAGGGTCGATTCCGCCGCCATCGCCGTCGTGGCGATGGCGAAGCTTGCGGCAAGCCCGGCCAGGAGCAGGGTGCGTTTGATCATGGTTCTTCCTCGGTGGTGGTTGGGGGTAGGAGGTCCGCATCGACAGCGGTGGTGCGGGCGCGGCAAGTATGCACAGCAACGCCGGATTTTTCCATGCCTTATCGCGCGCCTGCCGCCCAGCCTCAGGCGACTCATCGCCATGGGCGGTGGTTGCAGGTATTCATGTCGGCAACACCACTGGATAGGGGCTGTCGCCAGGACCGGCACGATCGAACCCGCCGTGCATTACAAGATCTGTCGGAAAAATTTACAGGTCGCCGTATCTGAGAACATGGAGTTATTACAAGTCCTTGAACAAACAAATAAAGGCATTACGGCATATAAATTGCTTATTAGGCGTCACACACTGCGCAACCGGTGGTGTCTTTCTCTTTATTGATGACTTCAAGAATTCTCGGGAGGTTTTATCCATGCTCAACAAACTGGTCGCTTCCGCCATGGCGGTCGCTGTATTCCTCGTCTCCGCGGTCGCACAGGCGGGACCGCTGATCCTGTCCGGCGATTCGAACATCGTCCAACCCCTGACCTCCAACGCCGGCAACCAGGCGTTCTTCAAGAACATCCTGGGCAGCGGTACGGCGGTGGGCGTGCTTTCGACGACGCCTTCGCTGTGCTGCCTGGGCCCGTTTGACCAGGATGTGGTGAATTTTTACAACGCCCAGGCCGGGGTGAGCGCCTCGCTGCTGGCCGGACCGATTACCGCGGCCTCGCTCGCCGGGCTGGATCTCTTTGTCGCCGTGGCGCCGGAAAACGCCTTCGGCGCCGGCGAAGTCACCGCGCTCTCGGGTTTCCTGAGCGGCGGCGGGACGCTCTTTCTGCTCGGCGATAACGACAGGTTTCCGTCCGAGAATGCCAATGTGAATGCCTTGCTGGTCGCCCTCGGGAGTGGCATGCAGATCATCGGTGACATCCTCGACCCCGGTTTCAACACCGCAAACATCGACGCGCATCCGCTCACCGCCGGCGCCGCCGGCTTGTCTTACGCAGCCACCTCGCGGGTCTCTGGCGGGACCTCGCTGCTGCGGACGACGAGCACGCATGACACCTTCGTGGCGGTGGAAAACTTCCAGGCCGTTCCCGAGCCGGGTTCCCTCGCCCTGCTCGGCGTCGGCCTTGCCGGTCTGGTGCTGCGCCGTCGGCGGCAGTAAGCAAGTCCGTCAGGCAGTGAGATGTGGCCCCGTCTTCAGAACCTGACCTTCCACGTCAGGTCGGGGCCACCTTCGCCATTGCCATGTCCGAGGCTGATCTCGCCGCTGCCGCTGAGCACGAAGTCCTCGCGGTTGATCACCAGCTCACGGGCGGCATCAACCCGGACATAAGTGCCATTGGTGCTGGTGTCGGTGAGTACGAACTTGTCGCGGCGGAATTCGATGCGCGCATGCTTGCGCGAGGCACAGAGCACCGGCAGGTTGATGCGGCACGAGGCGTCGCGGCCGATGGTCACCGCTTCGTCGCCCTGCCTGAAGGTCAGTAAACCGCCGGCATAGGCGAGGTCCAGGGACATCGTCGTCGGTGGATTGTCGCCCGGCAGGCTGCCGGTAATCATCGTCAGGTTCTCGACCTGCCAGATCACCTCGCAGACGGCGATCGACTCCGCCTTGCCCCTGACCGCGAAGCTGCCCATGCTGCGGGTCGAGTCCCGCAGCTCAGGCGACATCATCTTCGCCGTGGCTTCGGTGGTGATGATCTGGGCGGCCTTGGCCAGGCCGGTCATGCGTGCTGCGATATTGACCGCGTCGCCAAAGACATCGCCGTTTTCCTCGATCAACCGGCCGGCGTGGAAGCCGATCCGGATCGAGAGACCATACTGCATGGCCGAGTCGAGCTCGGACAAGCGGATCTGCATCTCGCAGGCCGCCCGTACGATGGCATCGGCGCCCGGAAATACCGCCATCAGTTCGTCGCCGATGGTCTTGATCACCCGCCCACCATACGCTGCGGTGACCGCCCGCAGCACGTCGAGGCAAGCGTCGACCAGCCGCTTCGCCCCGCTGTCGCCGATGGTCTCGTAGAGTTTTGTACTGCCGGTGACATCGGCGAAGAGAACCGCCTGTTCCATGTTTGACCCTTTGTGCCGCAATCGGCGGATATCATAGCGCCTGCCGGACGCGTTGCAAGCGCCATCGACGCCGCCAGCCGGACACCGGCAAAGCGCCGGACTGAGGAGACGAGACATGAACGCAAACACGCAAGGCGCCTGCGCGGCCATCGGGCCGGTGGGGGTGGGCTTGATCGGCGACCGGGAGTTCTGCGACCTGGTCAGCGCCCGTAGCCGGCCCCTGCTCGAAATTGCCAGTAGCCTGGCCGCCAGGCACGCGCATGACGTTCCGCTGACGCGGCCGCTGATTGGCCGCCTGCTGCTGGAATCCGGGCAGATGGAAGCGTTGCTGGACGAGTACGGCGCGCGCCAGAATCAGCACTGGAGCCGGTTCCGCGCCTTGATGGCGGCTCTCAAGAACTTCGCCCGTATCGGCGAGGTCCTGGCCTACATACACCGACGCCTGCCGGCCTACCGTCTCCTGCCGGTCGAAGCAGACTTCGCGGCCGCCACCCGCGAACGCTTGCAGCAGGTCGGTGGCGTCGTCGCCGATGTCGCCACCGACCTGCTGGAGGAGGCACAACGGGTTGGCGTCCAGGTCACCGACCTCGCCCGGCTCCCTGAGGATTTCAGCGAACGCTTGCCGCCGGGCCGCCTGGCGCACAACCGCGGCGACCGGATTACCGGCGACACCGCCACTACGGTCACCCATCTGGCAACCGAGTTTCTCAACCTGGCCGCCGAAAGCGATCTGCTGCGCGTCTCGGCGCGGGTTCCGCCGGAGGAATATGCCGCCTGCTTCCCGGATCCGGTCAGCGAGGAGCGCCTGCGGCAGCTCACCTTCCGCTTCCACAACCTGCAATCCCTGTACGACACCCATGTCGCCGGCACCTCGATCGAAACCTCCGACACCAACCTGCCCATCCTGCGCGGCCACGCCAGTGTCATTTATCATCTGCTGGAGATCGCTACCGACCTCGCCCACTACTACGAGCGCCACGTGAGCCCGCGCACCGGCGACGCCGCGCTGCGTGAACGGCCGGTGGTCGATACCGAAGCCACCATGGCAACCCTGTTCGCCTACTCGATGGCCTTCTCCAGCGCCCACCTGACCGGCGGCCAGCGCCTATGCCAAGGCATCCTGCGCCGCTACGCCGAATCCGGGCGCCTCGAAGTGCCGGTGCCCAGCTACCGGGGCTTCCATGTCCGCCCCTCCAATCTGGTGGCACGCATCGTCACCCACTACGGCAGCGCGGTGCAGATGGACCTGGATGGCAAGCTCTTCGATGCCGGCTCGCCCCTCGATCTCTTCCGTGCCAATGAGACCATCAATGCCCGCAAGCGCCGCTGGCTGGCGGCGGAAATCGCCCGCGTGCTTGCTGACCGAACCGGCGCCCTCGAACCAGAAGCTGTCGCCGCCGCCGTCCTGACCATCGTTCATCGCCTTGCCGGCGAGGGAAAGATCGTGCTCTACCACCAGCCACTCCAGCTCTCCGAGGAAATCGGGCGTCGCCAGGGCAGCGTCCTCGAGAACAGCGTGGCCGAGATCGCCCAGTTGCAGGCCACGGGCCAACTCGACATCCGCACCGATCTGACCGTGACCTTCATCGGCGACAAGCGCGTCCTTGCCGACGTGGATGCACTGGCCCGCCAAGGCTACGGCGAGGATGCCTTCGGAAACAACGTGGAACTGCCAAAGGCGCTCTCGTATTTGAGGCGATAGCCGAACCGGGAAACCCCTCGCAGTAAAGAGCGAAATCCTCCGAGCGCTCTCTGCGGCGTTGCGACGAGGGCAAGACGACGCGCCTGGCGCACGGTTACCGCAGCAAGCCCTGCTTCTCGATGAAGGCAATGACCTCGTTCAGCCCCTGCCCGGTTTTCATGTTGCTGAACACGAACGGTCGTTCGCCGCGCATCCTGCGGCTGTCGCGATCCATCACTTCCAGCGAGGCGCCGACCAGCGGCGCCAGGTCGGTCTTGTTGATCACCAGCAGATCGGACTTGGTGATCCCCGGCCCGCCCTTGCGCGGGATCTTGTCGCCGGCGGCGACGTCGATGACGTAGATCGTCAGGTCGGAGAGTTCGGGGCTGAACGTCGCCGCCAGGTTGTCGCCGCCGGATTCGACAAGGACGATCTCGATATCCGGGAAAGTCGTGGTCAGTCGGGCGACGGCTTCGAGGTTGATCGAGGCGTCCTCGCGAATCGCCGTGTGTGGGCAACCGCCGGTTTCGACGCCGAGAATCCGCTCCTGCGGCAGTGCGGCGTGCTGCACCAGGAACTGCGCATCTTCGGCGGTATAGATGTCGTTGGTCACCACACCAAGGCTGTACCTGTCGCGCAGCGCCAGGCACAGAGCCAGGGTCAGAGCGGTCTTGCCGGAGCCGACCGGGCCTCCGATGCCGATGCGCAGGGCGGGATGTCGCTTCATGTCGGGCTCGCTTTCTTTCATGATCGGAACAGTCTCGAATATTGCGTCTCGTGGCCAGTCGACGCCAGCGCCAGACCGGGAGCGAAATTGCTCCAGAGCGCTTCCGGCAGTTCGATCGCCTGCTGCACGACGGCCGGCAAGCGGCCACCAAGGGCAAGCAGGATGCGCTGCCCGGCGGTCTGGCCCAGCGGTACCGCCTTCAACGCCGCCATGACCTGATTTTCGCACCAGGACCACAGGTAGCCGGTCAGCGAATCGGCAACCGGGATTTCCCAGACCGCTGCGGTCAGCGCCCAGACGACTGGAAAGGAGACTTCGGGCAGCGCGTCGAGCGCCGGCGGGAGCGGGAAATCATCGACATCGTGCAGCAGCCGGCGCAACGAATAACCCATCTGCACGGTTTCGGCGCGCAACTCTGATGACTCGCGGCTGGCCAGAAAGTCGGCGTTGAGACGCGCCACTTCATGCTCGGCGGTGGCAGCCCAGGCGCGCTGCAGGCAGGCGGTCAGCGGCGCTTCAAAGCGACCCAGGGGGTGCTCGAGCACACCGCCGATCCACGCCAGCGCCGTTGCCTGATCACGCACGCGACCCGTATCGACCGCCCATTCGAGGCCTTGCGAATACGTGTAGGCACCGACCGGCAGGGCCGGGCTGGTCAACTGCAGCAGACGCGCCAGCGCCAGGCTCACTTGAAAGTGTGGATCTTCGCTGGCGAGCGGTGCGGGCCGTGGCCGGGATGGTGGGGATCCGTTGCCGCATGCAGGGGACGGTAGTCGTGCGCACCCGCGTGCGCGTCACCGTGCGCATGCGCACCATAAGCGCCGCCCTCGGGATCGAACGGGGCCTCGACCTCGCTGACTTCGCAGCCGAGGCCGAGCAGCATCTCGCCAAGCACGTGGTCCGGCTGAAAGCGCAGGTATTGCTCGCCGAGCTGCACCGGCACGTGCCGATTGCCGAGATGGTAGGCGGCGCGAATCAACTGGCAGGTCTCGCCGGCATGCACTTCGAGCAGCGGCTCCGGAGCCGCCACGACGGCGATGACCAGCCCATTGCCAGTGAGCAGGCGGTCGCCGTCGCGCAACACCGTTCCGGCCTGAAAGACGTAGCCCATTTCCTCGCCGCTGGCCAGGAAGACGCGTTGTCGACTCTTGCGGCGTGCGTCGTAGGGGAGCACCAGACGATCGTCGGCGGTCGCTTCGCGTTCGGCAAAGGATTCGGCGAAGAGCATGCTCAGAACAGGAAGTAACGCTGCGCCAGCGGCAGCACGCTGGCCGGCTCGCAGACCAGCAGTTCGCCGTCGGCGCGCACGGCATAGGTTTCCGGGTCGACGTCGATCTTCGGCGTCGCCGCGTTATGGACCATGTCCGACTTGCAGAGACCGCGTGTCCGGCGAACGGCATGCAGCGGTTTGGCGAGCTGCAGCGCGGCGAGCTCGGGATTGTCGAGCGCCGCCTGCGAGACGAAGGTCACCGAGGTCTTGCGCGCGCCGCCGAAAGCCCCGAACATCGGCCGGTAGTGCACCGGCTGCGGCGTCGGGATCGAAGCGTTGGCGTCGCCCATCGCGGCGGCGGCGATCATCCCACCCTTGAGGATCAGCGAAGGCTTGACGCCAAAGAACGCCGGCTTCCAGAGTACCAGGTCGGCGAGCTTGCCGACCTCGATCGAACCGACGAGGTGACTGATGCCATGCGTGATCGCCGGATTGATGGTGTATTTGGCGAGGTAGCGCTTGACGCGGAAATTGTCGTTGGCGGTCGGCGGCGCTCCTCCAGTTCCCGCTGCCGGCAGGTGGCCACGCTGCACCTTCATCTTGTGCGCGGTCTGCCAGGTGCGGATGATCACTTCGCCGACACGGCCCATCGCCTGCGAGTCCGAGGACATCATCGACAGCGCGCCGAGGTCGTGCAGGATGTCTTCGGCGGCGATCGTCTCGCGTCGGATGCGGCTTTCGGCGAATGCCACGTCTTCGGCAATCGCCGAGTCCAGGTGATGGCACACCATCAGCATGTCGAGGTGTTCGTCGACGGTGTTCACCGTGTAGGGCCGGGTCGGGTTGGTCGACGAGGGCAGGACGTTGGCCTCGCCGACGGCACGCAGGATGTCCGGTGCGTGCCCGCCGCCAGCGCCTTCGGTATGAAAGGTGTGGATCGTCCGCCCCTTGAAAGCGGCGAGCGTCGTTTCGACGAAGCCCGATTCGTTGAGCGTATCGGTGTGGATGGCCACCTGCACGTCCATCTCTTCGGCTACCGCCAGGCAGTTGTCGATCGCCGCCGGCGTCGTTCCCCAGTCCTCGTGCAGCTTGAGCCCGATGGCGCCGGCGCGCACCTGTTCGCGCAAGGGTTCGGGCAAGGAAACGTTGCCCTTGCCGAAGAAACCGAGGTTCATCGGAAACGCGTCGGCCGCTTCGAGCATGCGGTGGAGGTGCCAGGGTCCCGGCGTACAGGTGGTGGCGTAGGTGCCGGTGGCCGGCCCCGTCCCGCCGCCGAGCATCGTGGTCACCCCCGACATCAGCGCTTCCTCGATCTGTTGCGGACAGATGAAATGGATGTGGCTGTCGATGCCGCCGGCAGTGACGAGCAGACCTTCACCGGCGATGATCTCGGTGCCACCGCCGATGGCGATGCTCACCCCCGGCTGGATGTCGGGGTTGCCGGCCTTGCCGATGCCGGCGATGCACCCGCCCTTGATGGCGATATCGGCCTTGACGATGCCCCAGTGGTCGACGATCAGCGCATTGGTGATCACCGTGTCGGCGACTTCAGCGGCTGGCCTCTGCCCCTGCCCCATGCCGTCACGGATGACCTTGCCGCCACCGAACTTGACTTCCTCACCGTAGATCGTGAAATCGTCTTCGACTTCGACCCACAGTTCGGTATCGGCCAGACGTACCCGATCGCCGATCGTCGGCCCGAACATCTCGGCGTAGGCCTGCCGGGAGATCTTGACGCTCATTGCAGTGCTCCCATCACCAGGGCGTTGAAACCGTAAACCCGGCGCTCGCCGGACAGCGCCACCAGTTGCACGCTGCGCGTCTGTCCCGGCTCGAAGCGCACGGCGGTACCGGCGGCAATATCGAGCCGAAAGCCATGCGCCGCGGCGCGGTCGAAAACCAGCGCGACGTTGGTTTCGGCAAAGTGATAATGCGAACCGACCTGGATCGGCCGATCGCCGCTGTTGGCCACGCTCAACCGGATCGTCTCGCGACCGGCGTTGAGTTCGATTTCGCCCGCGGCGACAACCATTTCACCGGGAATCATTTTTCGACCCTTCATGTTCGCCCATCAGAACAGGGTGTTGACCAGCAGAAAGCCGCCCACCAGCGCCACCGCCTGACCGAGACGATGTGCCCAGGCCTCGCGTTGCTGCAATACATGGCGAGCGAGCAACATTCCCGCGCCGTGCAGAATGACCGAACCGAGAACGATTCCGGCCAGCACGCTGCCCGCAGCCCCCAGTTCGCCACCGTGCGCCATGCCGTGGCAAAGCGCGAAAGCGCCGATGACCGCCAGCGGCGCCGATGTGCTGCGGCCAAGCGGCGAAGTCAGCATCAAGCCAAGGACGAGAACCGAGGCAGCGACGAGCGGTTCGAGTTGCGGGACGACCAGGCCGCCGTGGCCAAGCATCGCGCCGACCGCCAGGAAGCTGACGAAACACAGTGGCGCGAGCCAGACGCGGCGGCTATGGAGAACGCTCCAGATACCCACCACGACCATCGCCAGCAGATGGTCAAGGCCAAGGAAAGGGTGCATGAAACCAGCGCCGAAGCCGTCCCCGGCGTGCCCAGGGTGAGCGATGGCAGCGACCGGCAGGCACAGCAGAGCGGTGACGAGAAACATGTTCGTATGCTTGTTCATCTTCAACTCCTTGGTTCAAACGATGGGGTGATGGACGGTGACCAGCTTGGTGCCGTCCGGGAAGGTGGCTTCGACCTGGATATCGTGGATCATTTCCGGCACGCCTTCCATCACGTCGTCACGGGAAAGCAGCGTCGTTCCGTAGCTCATCAACTCGGCCACCGTCCGCCCGTCGCGGGCGCCTTCGACGATCGCCGCGCTGATCAGCGCCACCGCCTCGGGGTAGTTGAGTTTCAGGCCGCGCGCACGGCGGCGTTCCGCGAGCAGCGCGGCGGTAAAGATGAGCAGCTTGTCCTTTTCTCTCGGCGTCAGTTCCATGCGGCTTCCTCAGGTATTCAGGTACTCCATATCCGCGGCACTACGGCGGCCCGACCGAGCGCCAGCGGGCGCAACAGCTTCCAGACCTCACTCAACCAGGCACGCGCAACCTCGGCTTGCGGTGCCAGGCAACGCGCCACCAGCACCTCGGGCAGCGCGCTGACTCCGGCCAGCAGACCATCGGTGACGGCCAGCGTACGGCAAGCGTCAAGCCACTCGCGGTGTATTGCTCGCCCGGCCAGCAGCAAGGTCGCACTCACCGGCTGACCAGCGAGTCCGGCGGCGGCGGCGAGCCAAGCCGAGCCACCGGCGAGTTGACCACGTTCGACCCACAACGGCTGGCCGTCGCGTTCGATCCGCGTCGCCAGATCCAGCCGCCCGGTCGCGAAGCGTTCACCGGCCGCCGTGCGGCCCAGGCAGAGGATCTCCCAGCCGCAGAACAGGCCGCCGCCGGCCAGTTCGACACGGCTGTGCATCGTCGCGTCCGCACCGTCGAAGACAATCGTTTCCTGCGGCAACCACTCGACGACGGCGTCACGCGCGACGCGCACCGTCAGCCCCTGCTGCGCCGGTCGCCCACCCGAACGATACCACTTGCCGGCGCCGGGTGTAGTCAATAACACGCGCGCGCCGGGCGCGGCAGCGACGCTGATTTCCAGACGGTCGCCACCGGCAACGCCGCCCGGCGGATGCAGGACGATGGCGTGACAGAGATCCCGACCTTCCGGATACAGCGCCTTCTGCACGCGCAGCGGCCCGCGATGCTCGCGCTGCACCAGCACCGTCGTCTCGGCACGGCGCTCGAAACCGAGTTTCAGTGACGCCTGCCAGCCGGGGCGTGCCGCTTCCTGTGCGGCTTTTTCCGCTACCGTTTCCTCGATCGCCGGCGTCGCCGTCAAACGGCCAGGGCCGCCAGCACCCCATCCTTTTCCATGTCTTCCCCGCGTCCGCGCATGATGATCTCGCCACGTTCCATCACCAGGTACTGGTCGGCGAGCGAGCGGGCGAAATCATAATACTGTTCGACGAGCAGAATGGCCATTTCGCCGCTCGCGGCGAGCGCGCGCACGGCACGTTCGATGTCCTTGATGATCGACGGCTGGATGCCTTCCGTGGGTTCGTCGAGAATCAGCAGCTTCGGGCCCATGGCCAGCGCCCGCCCGATCGCCAGCTGCTGCTGCTGCCCGCCCGAGAGATCGCCGCCACGCCGCCGCAGCATCTGCCGCAACACCGGGAACATCTCGAAGATCCGTTCCGGCACTGGCGTCCTCCCGGGGCAGGCGGCAAGCCCCATCAGCAGATTCTCCTGCACCGTCAGGCGCGGAAAGATCTCGCGCCCCTGCGGCACATAACCGATACCGGCCTTGACCCGCTGGTGTGAAGCGGCACGCGTCAGATCGCGACCGGCGAACTCGATGCTGCCGCCCCGAGTCGGCAGCAGCCCCATCAGCGACTTCAGCAAGGTCGATTTGCCGACGCCATTGCGCCCGAGCACCGCCGTCACCTTGCCGGCTTCGGCGGTAAAGCTGACGTTGCGCAGAATGTGGCTGCCACCGTAATACTGGTTGAGATTGTTCACGTTCAGCATCTTCAGCGCCCCAGATAGACTTCGATCACCCGTGCGTCGGCCTGCACTTCTTCCAGCGTGCCCTCGGCGAGCAGGCTGCCTTCGTGCAGCACGGTGACCTTGCCGCCGAGTTGCTTGACGAAGGCCATGTCGTGTTCGACGACGACCAGCGAATGCCGGCCGGCCAGCGAAATGAACAGTTCGCCGGTGCGCTCGGTTTCTTCGTCGGTCATGCCGGCCACCGGCTCGTCGAGCAGCAACAGCTTCGGTTCCTGCATCAGCAGCATGCCGATTTCCAGCCACTGTTTCTGGCCGTGCGAAAGCAGCCCGGCAAGACGATTCGCCTGGCCATCGAGGCGGATCAGTTGCAGCGTCTCGGCTATGCGGTCGCCCGCCGCCGAATCGAGCACCGCAAAGAGGCTGCGCCAGACCCGCTTGTCGGTCTTCATCGCCAGTTCGAGATTCTCGAAAACCGTATGATTCTCGAAAATCGTCGGTTTCTGGAACTTGCGCCCGATACCGGCGTGCGCGATCTCGGGCTCCGAGAGGCGTGTCAGATCGATGGTCTGGCCGAAGAAGACCGTGCCTTCGTCGGGCCGGGTCTTGCCGGTGATGACATCCATCATCGTCGTCTTGCCGGCGCCGTTGGGCCCGATGATGCAGCGCAATTCGCCGGCGTCGATGGTCAACGACAGCTTGTTGAGCGCGCGAAAACCGTCGAAGCTGACCGTGATGTCTTCCAGGTAGAGGATGACCTTGTGTGACAGGTCGAGATGACCGGGCTGCAGGATATGCCCGAGTTCGGCAGTACCGCTATCCCAGTCGGGATTGTCCTCGCTCTCCGGGAGCAGCAGATCGACAGCGTTCATGCCTCCACTCCTTTCGCCACCACGCCCGGCGTGGCCTCTTCCCGCCGCCTGCCGGCGCGCAGCCTGACCCACAGGCCGACGACTCCCTGCGGCAGATACAGGGTCGCGACGATGAACAGGGTGCCGAGGAAGAACAGCCAGTACTCCGGAAAACTCACCGTAAACCAGCTCTTCGCGAGATTGACGATGAATGCCCCGATGACCGGGCCGAGCAGC
The DNA here is from genome assembly GCA_016714935.1 of Candidatus Accumulibacter propinquus. Taxonomy (GTDB): domain Bacteria; phylum Pseudomonadota; class Gammaproteobacteria; order Burkholderiales; family Rhodocyclaceae; genus Accumulibacter; species Accumulibacter propinquus. Next base: position 97,918 of record JADKBU010000015.1, read on the forward strand.
GTGCCGCGCCCGCCGACGGCGACCCAGATGGCGATCTCGATCGAGTTGGCGACCGACATTTCGGAAGGGTTGATGATTCCCACCTGCGGGACATACAGCGCGCCGGCGACGGCGCACAGCATGGCCGACAGCGTCCACACGAAAAGCTTGTACCACAGCGGGTTGTAGCCGATGAACATGACCCGCGATTCGGCGTCGCGGATGGCCGTCAGCACGCGCCCGAACTTCGAGGTCACCAGATAGCGCGCCAGCAGCAGCGTGCCGATCAGGGCCAGCGCCGAGAGACCGAAGAGCACCACGCGGGTCTCGGGTGCGGTGATCGAAAAGCCGAGAATGCGCTTGAAGTCGGTGAAGCCGTTGTTGCCGCCGAAGCCGGTTTCGTTGCGGAAGAAGAGCAGCATCGCCGCGTAGGTCAGCGCCTGGGTGATGATCGAGAAATAAACCCCACGGATGCGCGAGCGGAAGGCGAAATAGCCGAACACGAAAGCAATCAGTGCCGGCACGACCAGGACCAGCAGCGCCACCCACAGGAAACTGTCGCTACCCACCCAGAACCACGGCAGTTCCTTCCAGTCGAGAAAGACCATGAAGTCCGGCAGATCGCTCTGATAGCTGCCGTCGCGGCCGATCTGGCGCATCAGGTACATGCCGAAGGCGTAGCCGCCAAGGGCGAAGAACAGTCCGTGACCGAGCGAGAGAATGCCCCCGTAGCCCCAGATCAGGTCCATCGCCACTGCGACGATCGCATAGCAGAGAATCTTGCCGGTCAGGGTAATGAAGTAGGTCGACAGATACAGCGGATTTTCGGGCGGCAGCAGCAGGTGCATGACCGGTACGGCAACCAGCGCGAAGGCGGCGAACAGCCCCACCATCTGCCAGCTGCGCGCGTCGAAGCTGCGCCCGAGACGAACGATGAAAGGGGTTCTCATGGGTGCTCTCCCGCTCTCAGGATTCGACGAAGCGGCCCTTGAGGGCGAACAGCCCCTGCGGACGCTTCTGGATGAAAATGATGATGAACACCAGCACGACGATCTTGGCAACCACCGCACCGGTCCAGCCTTCGAGGAACTTGGTGAACACGCCGAGACCGAGGGCCGCCCAGACCGCACCGGCGAGTTGTCCGACACCACCGAGCACGACGACCATGAACGAGTCGACGATGTAACCCTGCCCCATGTCCGGGCCAACGTTGGCGATCTGCGACAGGGCCACGCCACCGAGGCCGGCGATACCGGCGCCGAGACCGAAGGCGAGGGTGTCGACGCGCCCGGTCGGCACGCCGACGCAGCCCGCCATCGGCCGGTTCTGGGTTACCGCCCGGACGAACATGCCCAGCCGCGAGAGGTTGAGGATCGCCCACATCGCGGCCAGCACGGCGATCGAGAAAGCGACGATGATGATCCGGTTCCAGGGCAGCATCAGGTTCGGCAACACCTCGATGCCGCCGGCCATCCACACCGGGTTGGCGACCTCGACGTTCTGGGCGCCGAACAGTGTCCGTGCCACCTGCATCAGGAACAGGGAAATGCCCCAGGTCGCGAGCAGCGTCTCCAGCGGCCGCCCGTAGAGATGGCGGATGACGATCCGCTCCATGAGCACGCCGACCAGAGCCGCCGCCAGGAATCCCACCGGGATGGCGGCCAGCAGATACCAGTCGAGGGCGCTCGGCAAGTAGGCCCGGAAGACGCTCTGCATCGCCCAGGCCGAATAGGCGCCGACCATCAGCAGTTCGCCGTGCGCCATGTTGATCACCCCCATCACCCCGTAGGTGATCGCCAGGCCGAGTGCCGCCAGCAGCAGGATCGAGCCGAGCGAAAGACCGGTAAAGGCACGCCCCAGATTGTCGGCCCACGCCAGCCGCTGTTCGATGGCACGAATCGACGTTCCGGCCGCCGCGCGCACCGCGCTGTCGGGTTCGACCCAGGCGTCGCCGCGCTTCTCGGTCAGCGGCATCAGCAGTTGGCGAACGTTCGGATCGCTGCTCTCGCCGAGTGCGCGCACTGCCACATGGCGGACGCCGGCGTCGGTCGAGCCGAGACTGGCCTGGGCATGCGCGAGTTGCAGGCGCGCCCTGATCTCGCTGTCGGTTTCAGCGGCCAGCGCCTTGTCGAGCAGCGGCAGCATCTTCGCGTCGGCACTCAGCGTCAGCTCCTGCGCGGCCTGCCAACGCACCTCGCGGTCGGCGGAGAAGAGGCGCAACGCGGCCAGTGCGCCGGAGAGTTCACGGCGCACACGATTGTTGATGCCGATGGTTTCGTGCGCCGCCGGCGCCGGTTTGATCTCGGTGTTGCTGGCGGCGTCGAACACGCGCTCGCCGTCGACAATCAGCAGGCGTTCCCCGGAAACCGCCAGGGCATTGTCCGCGAGCGCCTTGAGGACCGGCAGCGCCTCCTCCGGCGCAGCCTGGGCCAGCGCCGCGATGGCCATGATCTTGGTATCGGAGTCTTCGGAGGCCAGTGGCTTGAGCAACGACGGGTCTATTGCCGCCTGCACGCTCGCCGCACTCAGAAGCCACCCGCAAAGCAGTAATCCGATGGTACGCATGCTTCCTCCCTAAGCCCCGCCGCCTCTCCCGCAGCCGGGAGAGGCGAGCCTGTCGAACAGGCTCGGAACGGGATGCGTGCGTCGCCGATGCGACGAACACGCGGTTGATGCTTACTTGCCTTCAGGCGTGTCCTTCTTCTTGTCGTTACCCGGAATGTACGGGCTCCACGGCTGCGCCCTGACCGGTCCAGGCGTTTTCCAGACCACGTTGAACTGACCGTCGGCCTTGATCTCGCCGATGAACACCGGCTTGTGCAGATGGTGGTTCTTCTCGTCCATCTTGATCGTGAAACCCGACGGTGCCTTGAAGGTCTGTCCGGCCATCGCCGCAATCACCTTGTCGACGTCGGTGGACTTGGCCTTCTCGACCGCCTGCTTCCACATGTAGACGCCGATATAGGTCGCTTCCATCGGGTCGTTGGTCACCGCCTTGTCGGCATTCGGCAGCTTCTGCTTGACCGCCCAGGTCCGGTACAGCTTGGTGAACTTGTCGTTCTCGACGTTCTTCAACGACATGAAGTAGTTCCACGAGGCCAGGTGCCCGACCAGCGGCTTGGTATCGACGCCGCGCAGTTCCTCTTCGCCAACCGAGAAGGCGACCACCGGCACTTCGGTCGCCTTGATGCCGGCGTTGCCGAGTTCCTTGTAGAACGGCACGTTGGAATCGCCATTGATGGTCGACACCACCGCCGTCTTCTTGCCTTCGCTGGAGAATTTCTTGATCTTGGCGATGATCGTCTGATAGTCGCTGTGACCGAAGGGCGTGTACTCCTCCATGATGTCGGCGTCGGCGACGCCCTTGGACTTGAGGAAAGCGCGCAGGATCTTGTTCGTCGTGCGCGGATAGACGTAGTCGGTACCGAGCAGGACGAAGCGTTTGGCTTCGCCGCCATCCTTGCTCATCAGGTACTCGACCGCCGGGATCGCCTGCTGGTTTGGCGCCGCGCCGGTATAGAAGACGTTGTACTCGAGTTCTTCGCCTTCGTACTGCACCGGATAGAACAGGAGGCCGTTGAGTTCCTTGTAGACCGGCAGGACCGATTTCCGCGATACCGACGTCCAGCACCCGAAGGTCACCGCGACCTTGTCCTTGCTCAGCAGTTGTCGTGCCTTCTCGGCGAACAGCGGCCAGTTCGACGCCGGATCGACGACCACCGGTTCGAGCTTCTTGCCGAGCACGCCGCCCTTGCTGTTGATCTCGTCGATCGCCATCAGGACGGTTTCCTTGAGTGCCGTCTCGGAAATGGCCATGGTCCCCGACAGGGAATGCAGCACACCGACCTTGATCGTCTCGGCGGCCAGTGCGTTGAACGAAGTCAGCCCGAACGCGGCGGTCACTGCGGCGGCGGAGAGTGTCTTCATGAAGTTGCGACGTACCATCTATTTACTCCTCGAAGGTTAAGAACCGGGAAGAAATCTTCCTGCGAGGACGACAAAGCAACCACCATGCCATATCGCATCAGGAACGTGGAATGGCCCATCAGAGCAACCGATCAGCGCCGTTGTACGGCATCCGTTGCAGCCGCTCGGCAATGCGCCCGCACCAGACTGGGGCACCGACCCACAACAGGCACCAAGATGACACCCGCCGCCGCAAGCGACGGGCGAACTTGAGCGCCACCTTGAAGTGTTTTCTCGTGGCCTCAGGCAGCGGCGCCGGGCTGTGGGCAGCCCTGGCGCTTGGCGCCGGCTGGCTATTGCAGGGCGCGGTGCAAGGCGCCATCAGCGTGCTCGATCAGCACGCCGGTGGCGCCCTCCTGATCACGACCGGTCTTGTCGCCAGCTGGCTGGGCTGGAAGACGCCGGCGCCATCCAGGCCGCCCGGTACCTGCTCGATGCCGGATACCACGCAGCGCGCCCACTGCAAGGCGGCTACGAAACCTGGATGGCGGCCAACGCAGCAAACGCCGACTCCCCCGGGGAAACCATCAAACCCTAGTCCGCCGGAGCATCCTGGTTCTTCAGCCGCTTGAAGATCAACTGCAGGTTGCGAATATAAACCACAAAGCCAAAAGACTGGCCAATGATGAAAACCGGGTCTTCACGATACAGGGCATACGACAACAACAAGGCGCTGCCCACCAGGCTGAGGTACCAAAAGCCTTTAGGAATCACACTTTCCTTGCGAATCTCGCTATAAATCCATTGCAACGCGAATCGACCGGTAAAGACCGCCTGCCCCAACAACCCCACACCAATCCACATCTGCTCAGTAGTCATTTCGCTGATTCCGCCTCTTCAGTAGCGCAGTACAACCGGGTTCGCAACAACAACCACGACACGCCGAACAAATCAACGATGCCGACCAGCGCTCGGTCAATCGTTCCATAATTGGAACGACCACCAATGCGGTGGCGATGATTGACCGGGACCACCATTTTCCGAAAACCATGCCGTTGCACCATGGCCGGAATGAAACGATGCATGTGATCAAAATATGGCAGTTGCAGAAACACGTCGCGCGCGATCACCTTCAGGCCACACCCGGTGTCGGGCGTATCATCGCGCAGGATCCACGCGCGCAGCCCATTGGCAAACCGCGAGGAGATCCGCTTGATGAACGTGTCGCGACGATTGACGCGGTGACCAGCAAGCAGCTTGATCCCTGCCGGATCACCTTCCGTCCCTTCCACCAGGGCCAACAGACGCGGAATATCGGCCGGATCGTTCTGACCATCGCCATCCAGTGTCACCAGCCATGATCCACGCGCCCGCTGAGCCGCGCGATAGAGCGATGTGCTCTGACCCAGCGAACGGGCATGCCGAAAGATGCGCAGGGCCGCAAAGCCATCACGCTGCACCTCTTGCAGGGTGGCAAACGTCCCATCGGTGCTGCCATCATCGACCACCAGCACCTCATAATCCTCGCGCGGCTGCATCGCGCGCTGGATTTCACCCAGCAGGACCGGCAGGTTCGCGGTTTCGTTCTTGGCTGGAATCAGTATTGAAATGGATGGGACAGTCATGAGCGCAACTCCGCGGCCGAAGGATTTCTGGGCAATGAGGAACCGCCGGAGGTGGGGGCCATCGACACCGGCGTGCAGTCGCTGCCATTGCGGTAAACAAAAACATGCTGACCTTTCCTGATAAACGGATCAAAATCGTTCAGCAAACAGTTTCTGGACGGTTGCCATTCCTTCGGCAATTCCTCAAAGAAAAACAGACCCTGCGCGGAAGCTTGATAGCGCGCCTTCAGGTCGGAATCCGGCAGTTCTTTCACCGTTCGGCCGATATAATAGATCGCTCGCACATCGAAATTCTTTTCCGAAAACAGCGGCAACTGCGCGGGCTGCGGTGCCATGAATCTTTGAATTTCGGGCAGCACCTGGTAGCGCTGCGCAAAATACCGCTCCTCACCCCAGGCAAAATATCCCAGGAAACAGAAACCCAGTACCGGGCCAGCCCACTCGACGACCCTCCTGACACGTGGCCCGGCAAGTTCGCGGTAAGCAGCCAGTCTGGTGGCAAGTAACATCGCCAGGCAGGGATAGGCCGGCAACAGGTATTTGGCGTGCTTTTCCTTGAACAGCGTGAAGACGATCACCGGCAATACGAAAGAGAGCAGCCACAAACACTCGGTCCTGTTTTTCCACCAGCCGGTAATCGTTTCCCTCGGCTTCCAGAACAACAGCAGGAGTACCGGGAAAAACGCCCCGGCGATCCATTGGAGATAGCTATAAAATGGCTCGCTTTCCACATGGCCGCTAATCTTCTGCACGATGTCGCGCTTGAGGATCGGTTGCCAGGCATCGAACCCGATCCTTTCCGTAATCAGGCCATACCAGGGCAGGGACACCAGCAGCAGGATCAGCCAGCCCAGCGGGTCGCGCAACAATTTCTTGCCGCGTGCGTCCTGTTGAACAAAGGCGTACACCAGCAGCGGCAGGGTCACGAACAACAGGGATACCGGACCCTTGGTCATCACCGCACAACCGAGCAGGGCATAACTCGCAACCCCCCAGGTGCGGGCCGCGCCTTCCTCAAGATAACGCCACGCGCAGAGCAGCGAGGCGAAGCAAAACAAAGTCAGGAGGCCCTCAAGTTCGGCCCTGCGCGCATGCACGGCAAAGCCGCTGTTGGCAATCAGGATTTGCACCGCAAAGATGGCTGCCCACGGCGACGCATATCGAATCATGGCCCGGTAGCACAGCGCCAGCGTCAGCAGCCCGGCGACAGCCGCCGGAAAACGCACCACCCACTCATTGACGGTACCGATCGCGGTGGCCAGGGCAGCCGCGATCCAATAATAGAAAGGCGGCTTGACGATATACCACTCGCCATTGAGGGTCGGAATCAACCAGTCACCCGAAAGAAACATCTCGCGAATGGGCAGTGCGCGGCGCGCTTCATTGAGCGAAGCCAACGGTAAACTGCCGAGGTTCAGGAACACGACGCCGACAGAGAGCGCCAGGACAAGCATTGCGTAGGAACTGGCGACGCCGCCAGGAGATTTGTTGCTGGTCATGATCGGTGGCTATTCAAGAGTTGTTGCAATCCTTGCCCGGCAATGTGCTGCCGGGCTGTTGAGACATCACCATGGGCACTCGCTGGTGCGGTCAATCTTCGGTCGTCTCGCCGGCAGGATCCTGGTCATCCGGATTGATCACTCCGAAGTGCGCAGGAATGCGCGTGTAAAAGATCCGGATCTTCTCGTGACGGACCAGATCGAAAAGCCGTTGCTCTTCGTCACGCGTCACGACGAATTCGACCTCGATGCCACTGCTTCCCGCCAGTTCGAAAAATCGGTCTTCGTGCACGGTATGCCGTCGCCCGAAACCGCCGATCGACCGAAAGGCCGACCCGCCCCGGATGCCGAGCTTGTTGCCTGTGTCGAGCAGCCACTCCCATAACAGAACGCCGTGATGCTCCTGGGCCGCGTTCACGTAGAATCTCAGGAATGAACCTTGCATGCTTGCCTCCCCGCCCTGTCCTTGCACGCCGCTGTCGGCAATATGCAACCGCATCAGCTTGACGCCTTCACCCAGACGACGGTGGCAATCCCGGCCAGGGTCATCAGCACCGATCCCACGACATGCGCCGCAACAGCGGTCAGCGCCCAGGAGATCCTTCCCTCCTGCAGCAGGGTCGTGAGTTCGGCCGAGAACGTCGAGAACGTCGTCAGCCCACCGCAGAAGCCGGTAATGACCAGCAGACGCCATTCCGGCGAGAGCGCTGAAAATGACGCAAAGAACGCCACGGCCAGGCCAACGACGTAGGCGCCGATCAGATTCGCAGCCAGTGTGCCGGGGGGCACCGTCGGAAAGAGGCTGTTGAGCCTGAGGCCGAGTTGCCAGCGCAACAAGGCGCCTAGCGCGGCACCGGTCGAGATGGCAAGGATTGATTTCCACATACCGCTACCCTGCAAAGCTGGTGCCAAAGCGGCCAGACCGAACGCATCGACGGCCGAACGCCATCTCCCAAGCGCTCAATATAGCACCGGAACTTGTGCCATGAACAGCGGTCGCGCCGCACGCGGGTGCTGCCAGGCAAGGCCGATCCCCGCCATAAAGCGCATGCGTGGCCCGTACTTCGATTGACGGTGCGTGTCTCTGCTCCCTATACTCGGGGGCTTTACCCTGGATATCCCGTGTTCTGCTGCGGACTTTCGCGCGCACGCGCCCCGGCAGGACGGGATGTCGAAGCGATCGAGGAGTACGTGATGCGCCGAACGAAGATCGTGGCCACAGTCGGCCCGGCCACTGCCGCACCCGGGCCGATGCGACAACTGCTGGAAGCCGGCGTCGATGTCGTACGCCTCAACGCGGCGCACGCCGATATGGACACGCACAGCAACAACGCGCGCCAGGCGCGTGAACTGGCGCAGGTTCTCGGCCGCAGCGTCGGCGTGCTGGTCGATCTGCCGGGCCCCAAGATCCGCAGCGGTCTGGTCGTGGGCGACGCGGTGGAACTCGAAAGCGGTCAGGAGTTCGTACTCAGCGGCCACGACGACGGCCATGGCGACGCCCAGCATGTCGCCACCACCCTGCCCGCGCTCGCGCAATGGGCACGCCGCGGCGACGACGTCTACCTCGCCGACGGCGCGATCGTGCTGCGCGTACTCGAAGCGGTGGGCGACGATGTGCGCACCGAAGTCGTGCGCGGCGGTACGCTGCGCTCGCGCAAGGGGATGCACCTGCCACGTGCCGAGGAGCACGTCGATCCGTTCACCGACCGCGACGCCCGTGCACTCGAGATGGCGGTTGCCGCGAAGGTGGACTTCCTCGGACTTTCTTTCGTCCGCCGTGCCGAAGACGTCGAGCAGGTGCGCGCCCTGCTCCCCAGGCGCGGCATGCGGCCGGCACTGATCGCGAAGATCGAGACCGCCAGCGCGGTGGACAACCTCGCGGGGATCATCAACGCCGCCGACGGGGTCATGGTCGCACGCGGCGATCTCGGCATCCAGATGCCGGCGCGACGCGTGCCGCTCCTCCAGAAGGAGATCATCCGCTTCTGCAACCAGGCCGGAAAGCCGGTGATCACCGCCACGCAGATGCTCGAATCGATGACCCGCGCGCCCTTGCCGACGCGCGCCGAGGTCAATGACGTGGCCAACGCCGTGCTCGATGGCACCGACGCCCTGATGTTGTCGGAAGAGACGGCAGTCGGATTGTTCCCGGGAGAAACCGTGCGCATGATGAGCGAAGTCGCCGAATCGGCCGAAGGCTGGCCGCGCGACCGCGTCGATCCGGCCACCAGCGTCGGCGCCGACGCCGACCGCGTCGCCTGGGCGGTGGCGCACGCCGCGGTGCAGGCGGCCGAAGACCTCGGCGTGGCCGCGATCCTGTGTCCCACGCGCAGCGGTCAAACGGCGCATCGCGTCGCCGCCTTCCGGCCGCGGGTGCCGATCGCCGCCATCTCGCCCAGCCCGCAGGTGCTCGGCGGGCTCTGCCTGGTGTGGGGCGTGCGACCGCTGGTAGTCCCCGAAAACCTCAACGGCGAGGAACAGATACGGCTCGCGATCGCGGCCGCACGGGCGGCGGGCATCGTCCGCGAAGGCGATCTGGTGGCGCTCGTTTTCGGCTGGGCCGGGCCGCGCGCCGGCAGCACCGACAGCGTACGCATCGTGCGCGCCTGAGACGAGGCGTGTCGGACCCGGCGCCGCTGCACCTGGACACTGCCTGACCATCCTGGCCGACCATGAAGATTCTTGAATATACCGGTCTTGACACCTCCCGCGTCAAGGCCAGCTACCGCAAGGTGGCCGACGCCATCGCCCGCCACGACTTCCGCGCCGCGCAGGTCAAGAAGCTCGTCAATCTCGGCCACGGCAAGTTCTACCGGGCCCGCCTCGACGACAGCAACCGGCTGTTGTTCTCGCTGGTTCGCCACGGTGACGAAGTCTGTGCCCTGATGCTCGAGGTCATCGTCAATCACGATTACGACAAGTCGCGCTTTCTGCGCGGCGCAGCCATCGACGATGACAAGGTTCCCGACATCGGCGTGGAAGACGCCATCCGCGAAGCACAGCCGGTACGCTACCTGCATCCGGAGCGAACGGCGATTCATCTGCTCGACAAGCCGATCTCCTTCGACGACACGCAGGACGCCATCTATCGCCGACCGCCACCGCTGATCGTCGTCGGCTGCGCCGGCAGCGGCAAGACCGCCCTGACCCTCGAAAAACTCAAACACGCCGAAGGCGAGGTGCTCTACGTCACGCATTCGAGCTATCTCGCGCAGAGCGCCCGCGACCTCTATTACGCCCAGGGCTTCGAGCACGGCGGGCAGGAGGCGGTATTCCTGTCCTACCGGGAGTTCATCGAGTCGATCCACGTTCCACCCGGGCGGGAAGCCAGTTGGCGCGATTTCGCCGGCTGGTTTGGACGTTTCCGGCAGACCTTCCGGGAGTTCGACGCACATCAGGTCTTCGAAGAGATTCGCGGCGTGCTGACGGCCGGGTCCGGCGGCGTGCTGACGCGCGACGCCTATCTGGCGCTCGGCGTGCGGCAGTCGATCTTCCCCGCCGATCAGCGCGACCAGCTGTATGACCTGTTCGAGAAGTATCGACACTGGCTGGTCGAGGCCAAGCTCTATGACCTCAATCTGGTCGCCCAGGACTGGCAGCCATTGGCCGCGCCGCGCTACGATTTCGTGGTCATCGACGAGGTGCAGGACATCACCACCGTGCAACTGGCTCTGGTCCTCAAGACGCTGAGGAAACCCGGCCACTTCCTGCTCTGCGGTGACTCCAACCAGATCGTGCATCCCAACTTCTTCGCCTGGAGTCAGGTCAAGAGTCTGTTCTGGAAAGATCCCAAACTCGCCGAGAGACAGGAACTGCATGTGCTCACGGCCAACTTCCGCAACGGACTGGAGGCCACACGCGTCGCCAACCAGTTGCTGAAAATCAAGCACAAGCGCTTCGGCTCGATCGACCGCGAGAGCAATTTCCTGGTGCAGGCCATTGGCGGCGAGGCCGGTCAGGTGGCGCTGATGCCCGACAAGGACGCCACGACCCGCGAACTCGACCAGAAAATCCGCCAGTCCACCCAGTTCGCCGTACTGGTGATGCGCGACGAAGACAAGGCCGAGGCGAGGAAGCACTTCGCGACGCCGCTGTTGTTCTCGATCCATGAAGCCAAAGGCCTCGAATACGAGAACATCGTCCTCTACCGCTTCATCTCGGATCACCGCAGCGAGTTCAGCGACATCGTCGAAGGCGTCGCCAAGGCCGATCTGGCCGTCGAATCGCTCGATTACCGCCGCGCCAGGGACAAGAGCGACAAGTCGCTGGAGGTCTACAAGTTCTTCGTCAATGCCCTGTACGTGGCGCTGACGCGCGCCATCAAGAACATCTACGTCATCGAGTCCGACACCGGGCATGCGCTCTTTGGCTTACTCGACCTGAACCTTGGCCAGGTGACGGTCGACGCCCGCCAATCGACCCTCGAAGACTGGCAGCGGGAAGCCCGCAAGCTGGAACTCCAGGGCAAGCAGGAACAGGCCGAGGCCATTCGCCGCACGATCCTCAAACAAACGCCAGTCCCCTGGCCGGTGTTCAACGAAACGAAGGTCATTGAGCTGCTGGGGAAGGTGTTCCGCGAACAGGTTCCCGGCGGCAAGCTGAAACAGCAGCTCTACGAATACGCCACCTGTTTCGACGAACCGCAACTCGCCGAGTGGCTGGTCACGGAGGCGAAATTCGAGCAGGCAAAATACTTCACGCAGCAGCGCGCGACCTTCGGACGCAAGACCTACCTGCCCTACTTCGCCAACCATTTCAAGGACATCCTGCAGCAATGCGAGCGCCACGGCATTGACCACCGGCTGCCGATGAACCAGACGCCATTGATGGCCGCGGCGGCGGCCGGCAACGTGCCGCTGGTGGAAACCTTGCTCGCGCGCGGCGCCGACCGCGAAGCCGTCGATCACTACGGATACAACGCCCTGCACTGGGCCTTGCGCGAGGCTTTCCGTGACTCGAAATTTGCCCGCGGCCCACTCGCCGCCCTCTACGAGCAACTGGCGCCGGCCAGCATCGACGTCAATACCGGCGAACGACTGGTGCGCATCGACCGGCACCTGTCCGAATATTTCATCTTCCAGACGCTGTGGGTGCTCTTCAAGTCGCGCTTCACCCACCGCCAGCGGCGAGCCAACGGCGCCTTTGACGCGCAAACCCTTCTCGAAGCCTGGCAGGACCTGCCGGCCAACATCGTGCGCCCGGAACGAAACAAGCGCCAGCACCTGTCGAGCGTCCTGGCCCGCAACGAAATCAACCGCGACTACGCCTACAACCGGGCGCTGTTCATGCGTTTCACCATTGGCTGGTATCAGTTCAATCCCAAGCTCGCGGTGCGTCGCCGCGTGGCTGGCGACGAGCAGTGGCTGCCGATTTATGCGGCGCTCAACCTGCCGCTGATCAACGAGTTTTCGCTGCCGGAACGGCCGGAGCACCGGGGATGGGAACAGGTCTGTTACGCCATCGACCGCTATCTCGCTCTCGGCGGACTGGGCCCGCGCACCACCGCCATCGCCGCCGAGCGCGCGGTGGCGCGCGCAGAGGCGCTGGAGGCCGCAAGGATTGCGGAAGAAAGGGCGCTGCGGGAACGTCAGCAGGCCGCTCGCGCCGCCGCTGCTCGACAACCGGTGATGTGGGGCACTCCCGAGGCACGGCGCCAGGAAGTCGAACGTCTGCGGCGGCAGATCGAGGATCGCAAGAAGCGTTGATCGCCGTGCCGACCACGCCGGCACGGCACCATTCGCTTCGCCGGGCTACTTCGCGAGTTTCGTGATCTTGTTGCCCTGCAGGCCGATGCCGGCCATCAACCCTTTCTGGCTGAAAATGAAAGCATAGATGTCGTCCTTGGTGGTTATCGACGTGCTGGCCTTGGCCATGCCTTCGTCGACCACGACCACACTGGGCCCGACCCCGACCTCGAAGCCATCGGTCTCGGTCAGCGCGTTCAGCGCCTTCTCGTTCATGAAGAACATCGCGTAGCCGAACTGCTGCGCACCTGCCTGCAGCCCGTACGATGCTCCGGTGGTGCTGTAGTGACCGGCCGGCTTGCCGCCGCGCAGGAGGACGCCTTCACCATACTGACCACCAACCACCAGGCCGGCTTTGGTGATTTTGGGAAACACCAGCACCGCAACCGCCTGCCTGCCGAGTTCCCGTGCCGCCGGCACCGAGGCCACCAGCTTGCCATAAGCCTGCCTGGCGTTGCCATCGAGCGCCGCCGTCCCTTGCGCAGCAACAGGCGACACCGCGGTGAAGGCCAGGACAACGGTCGCCGCCAGCGCGGCCGCAGTATTCGCAAATCGACTGTTCATGCTTCCTCCAGAATCGTAACCAGGATGACGGAAAGGAAACTCGGTAACACCTCGCGAGTATGGCGGGCACGCAATGCAGACGTCAATACTCAATGGCCCGATCTTCCACAAACGCGCAGAGCACGGCTATGATGCGCACGACACACTTCATGAGCCAGTGCGATGCGCATACCTTTCCTGCCGACAGCCGAAGCCTGTGCCCTGGTTCGGGTGTCGACCTCCGTGCCGACCAATCGGGAGCCCACGACCAGCCGCATTCCCGGCAGGAGATCCGCCGGGTGAACCCCAGCCAGGCGTACCGTACCGACGATGCCCCGACCAACCGGCAGGCACGGTCTTGCATCGCCCGCTTCCGTCGTTTGCTGATCGGCACGATCATCGTGCAAGCCTGCATCCGCCCGGTTCTACTCGTGCTCGCACTGGCCTGTTTCGGGCTTGCGTCGGACAACGTGGCGGCGGCGGACGGCAATCGTGCCGCGCCACCGATGCTGGTGACCGCCGACATGCTGCACGCGAAGATCAGCGAGGCGGAAGGCAACCCCGAACTCGATGCCAAGGGCCGCGCCGATCTCATCGCCCTCTACCGCGACGCCCTGAGCAACCTCGGAAAAATCGACACCCACACGGCGCGCGCCGACGCTTTCGCGGAGATCAGGCGAACGGCACCCCAGGAGACGGATCTGGTCCGCCAGCGAAGCGCCGCCCTGAAGGCTGCCGAACCGCCGTCGCCATGGCTCGCCATCGGCCGCCAGCGGGCGCAGATCGAACGTGATCTCAAGCGGGAGGAAGCCGACCTGGCGGCGGTGCAGGCGCTGCGCGCCGACATCGAGCGACAACTGGCCTATCAGGAGAGCCGACCGACGGCGATCCGCCAGGCGCTCGCGACGGCGCAGGAGCAGCAGCGGGCGATTGCTGCCGCACTGCAGAGCGCAGCCGCCACCGATGAGCCGGAAATCCTGATCGAAGCCAGACGCTGGAGCCAGGAAACCCGATATGTCGCGCAGAGCGCCCTGCTCCAGGCGCTTGACCAGGAACTGCTCAGCCTGCCGATGAAATGGGATCTGCTCGCGGCCACACGCGACGAGAAGACGGTCAAGATCGATCGCATCGGCCAGCGCGTCCAGAACCTGAAGGCCCTCAACAATGCCCGGCGGGTAGAGCAGGCACAGCAGGCCGTACAGGCGGCGGAGCGGATGCTGCAGACGACGGCCGGGCTGAGCCCGACCCTGGCGGCCTTCGCCGAGCAGAACCTGGTGCTCGCCAGAGAGCTGAATGCGGTCACGATACCCCTCGACACGCTGGAAAAGGAGCAGGCACAGGCAGCACAGATGGCCGAACGGATTCGCGCCAATCACCGACGAGAACAGGCGGCGACGGAAATCAGCGCGCTCAGTTCCGGACTCGGGCCGCTGCTGCTGGCGCACCGCCAGGCGCTGCCGGATCTGAAGGTCTATCAACGCAAGACCAGCGAACTCGCGCAGAAGATTGCCGAAGTCAACGTGCGACGTTTGCGGTACCTCGACGAAGCGGCGCGCGTCGCCAATCGGCCCGCGGCCGTGGCCGCACTCACCGCCGGACTGCCCGCCGCACAGGCCGAGTCCCTGCACGACACGCTGCAGGCCCTGATCGCGCAAAGGCAGGCCCTGCTGAGCCAGCAACTGGAAACCGAAGCGATGTATCTGGAGCGCTTGCGCAAGCTGCGCACCGCCGAAAGTGACCTGCTGGAAACGGCACGCCGCTACGACAGCTTTCTCGAAAAACACCTGTTCTGGCTCGGGACACAGTCCGGAACACAGTTCGCGGACCTTGACCGACTGCCGCAGGAAGTACGGCTACTGCTCGCGCCCACACGCTGGTCGGCACTCATCCGGGCGGTCGAACAACAGGTCATTCCATCGTTCGTCTTCTGGCTGAGCGTGCTGCTGGCTCTCGTCCTGGCCGGGAAGCGAGGCGCCCTGACCGGCAGAATCAAAGGTACCGCGCAGCACATCGGCAGGCCCGACCGCGACGACCTGCACCACACCCTGCGTGCCCTGGGCTGGACGCTGTTGCTGGCCCTGCCGCTGCCCCTCCTGCTCGCGGTCACCGGCGCGCTGCTGCAAGGGCAGGAGCACGGCACCACGATCTCGCACGCCGTCGGTGCCGGCCTGACGCGGGTCGCGTGCAATATCTACTTCCTGCTCACGCTACGCGCGATCAGCCTCCCCGGGGGGCTGGCCACGGCGCATCTGCAGTGGCCCGAGCCTGTGGCACACCGCTTGCGCGTGGAACTGGGACGCCTGCTCTGGGTGTTCATCCCGGCGAACCTCATCGGACGACTGGCACTCGACCTGAACCCGGAAATCACCGGCGGCATCGTTGCGCGACTGGCCCTGTTGCTGGTCACCCTGTCGCTGGCCTGGTTCCTGTATCAGGTGTTTCACCCACGGCGTGGTGTATTGACGCATCTGCGCCGGCAGCCTGATGCCGCGCTGTTCTTCCGCCTGCAACCCCTCTGGTCCACCGCCCTGGTCACCGGGCCACTGGTCGTCCTCGCCCTGACCCTGAACGGATACATCTACTCTGCGGTGATCCTGATGAACTCAGTGCTGCTGACCCTGTGGCTGGCCTGCAGCATGGTTCTGCTGCATGGCCTGGCCTGGCGCTGGTTGACGCTGCTCCGCCAGCGTGCCGCCTTCAGGAAGGCCGGCAAGGAACGAGCCGCCGCGGACGCGGAGCCTGCCAGCGCGGCGGCGGATGTCGATGAGGCCGCCGCCGAGCCCGCGTACGTCGACTTCGACCTGGCGGCGATGAGCGAGGACAGCCGCGAACTGCTCGGGATTGTCACCACCCTGCTGTCTCTGGCCAGCCTGTACGCCATCTGGTCTGCCGTTTTCCCGGCCTTGACGATACTCGAAGACATCACCCTGTGGACCCGCGCGGCGACCGTCGATGGCGAGGAGCGACGCCTGCCGATCACCCTCGCCGATCTCGGCCTCGCCCTGATCTATCTGATCAGCACGGTGACGCTCGCCAGGCGACTGCCGGGGGTACTCGACATGATCCTGCTGGAGCGCTTCCACATGACTTCCAGCAGTCGCTATACCGCCACCACCCTGACGACCTATGGCATCGTCGCCGGCGGCACCTTGCTGACGCTCTATACGCTCGGTGCCCAATGGTCACAGGTGCAGTGGCTGGCGGCCGCGCTGAGCGTCGGCATCGGCTTCGGCCTGCAGGAGATCGTCGCCAACTTCATCAGCGGCCTGATCATCCTGTTCGAGCGGCCCGTGCGGGTTGGCGACCTGATCACCGTCGGCAATACCGATGGCGTGGTCACCAAGATCCGCATTCGCGCCACGACCATCCGCAACGCCGATCGCCAGGAACTGGTGGTGCCGAACAAGGAGTTCATCACCGGCCGCTTGCTCAACTGGTCGCTGTCGGACCAGGTCACCCGCGTCAAGGTCAGCGTCGGCGTGGCCTACGGCACCGATATCGACCAGGCGCACGCGCTGATGCGCGAGGCCGCGGACGAACACGAGCACATCCTCGCCGACCCGAAACCCAGCGTGAGCTTCGACGCCTTCGGAGACAATTCGCTGATGCTGACCCTGCGCGCCTTTGTCGACGATCTCGATCACCGCAGCAAGGCGATGACCGACCTGCACAAGGCGATCAACCGCAAGTTCGAGCAAGCCGGAATCGCCATGGCCTTCCCGCAGCGGGATCTGCACTTCGACCCGCGCTCGCCGCTGCGGGTGACCATTGAAGACGCCAGGCAGGCAAAACCCGACGCCTAGAATGCTTGCGGGCGTCACGTCGATTACCCCATCCCTTATCGCCACTCCAATGATCCTGCGTGCACTCCTGCTGACCTTCCTGCTCACAAGCTGCGCCGACAAATTGCTGGTGAGTGCCAATGAAGATACCAACTACCTGACCTTCGACCACCCGAATTCCGACAAGGCCAATGCCGAGGTCCGCACCACCGCCGAAAAACTGTGCCAGCAGCGCAAACAGGTCGCCATCAAGACGGCCAGTGTCTGTTCCCTCAAGAACTGCGTGACCCACTATCAGTGCGGCGACCGGGAGGATGTCATCAAGTACGGGCTATAGCCCTGGCGTGCCTGCACGCCCTGAACCGTCCGATCGAACATCCGCCGGCGGGCTGCATCCTCGATGAACCGCGACAGCCCGGCTTTGCGCACGTGACCAGCTGGCCTCTTCACGACCCAGGCGCAACCTGGCCGAGGGGTCGTGACCGAGCGAAGAAGTAAGCTCGACGACCCCGGCACCGCAAGCTTGCCGTTCGTCCACGGCGCGCGAAAACGGCGACAATCCCTGCCGTTCCCACGGTCATTCCTTCGCCGCCATGCTCAACGCCCGCCAGCAACCGGACCAGTTCCCGCGCCGCATTCTCGTCGCCGTCACCGGCCTGTCGCCGCAGATCGTCACCGAGACCCTCTACGCCCTCGCCGTTGCCCCGACGGCGAACGCGTTCATCCCCACCGAGATGCACCTGATCACCACCCGCAGCGGCGCCGAAAAGGCCCGCCTCGCCCTGCTCTCCGAAGAACCGGGATGGTTTCACCGCCTCAGCCGGGACTACGCGCTGCCGCCGATCGATTTCACCGCCGCCACCATCCACGTCCTCGAAGACGCCGGCGGCAGGCCGCTCGACGACATCCGCTCGCCGGAAGACAACCGCCGCGCCGCCGACGGCATCACCGCCCTGATCCGCGAGTTCACCGCCGACCCGGACTGCGCACTGCACGTCTCGATCGCCGGCGGCCGCAAGACGATGGGTTTCTTTCTCGGCTACGCGCTGTCGCTCTACGGCCGCCCGCAGGACAAGCTCTCGCACGTCCTGGTTTCGGAGCCCTTCGAATCCAGCCTCGGCTTCTACTACCCGACGCCGAGCAGCCGCGTGCTCGAAATGCCCGGCGGCCGCCTGGTCGACTGCGCCAGCGCGCAGGTCACGCTCGCCGAACTGCCCTTCGTCAGCCTGCGCCACGGCCTGCCCGAAGCGCTGCTGACCGGCCGCGCCAGCTACAACCAAACCGTCGAAGCCGCCCGCCACGCGCTCGCGCCCGCCGAACTGCAGATCGACCTCGAAGCGCGCCGCGTGCGTGCCGCCGGCAAGGCATTCGCACTGCCGCCGGCCGAACTCGCCCTGCTCAGCGTCTTCGCCCGGCGTGCGCTGCGCGGCGAAGCGCCGTTGCCGGCACCGGCCAAGGAACTCCCCGACGCCGACTGGAAGCTGCGATACCTCGTCGAACTGCGCTGGATCGCCGGGCCGATGAAGGACCTCGACGAAACCGAGCGTGCGCTGCGCCTGGGCATGGACGGCGGCTACTTCTCGGCGCACCTCTCGAAGCTCAAGAAGATTCTCAGACGAGAACTCGGCCCCGCCGCCGAGCCCTACCTGATCAGCGACGGCGGAAGCCGGCCGCGCCTGTACAGCCTCGGCCTGCGACCGTCGGCGGTCAATGATGCGAAGCTCCGGGCGCCACGGAGCAAGATTGCGAGCCGAGCAGAGTCTTGCGTCCTTTTTGTTGGAGATCGAAAATCGTGGTCTGACCCTCTCTCCCATGGACTTACGTACACCCGCACTATCGCCCCTCAGTACCCACCGCAAGCGATGGTTTGCCACCTTCCAGCCGTGCCGAAACCTGCTCTGGGGGCGCACAGGCCCGCTGCCGCCAAACGATGACAGGCGGGGGCGATGCATCAGGGCTGCTCTCGATTGACCGTAGTTGACCATGCCGCTTATACTCGTGACGATGTCGCTGAACTGTCACAAAAGGCTGCGTAGAGCTGCAACTCCATGGATGGCCGTCTCAAGATCGCCCACTACGGTTACGAGACATTGTCAAGCGTTGGTGCAGCCGTTGATGGAGGTGCCACTCTTTTTCTGATCGCCCTGCTGGACACCCAATGAGTTCGGAACAATTGGCAGTAAAGTCGTCGTCGTCCTCGCTGGTGGACTCGGCACTAAGAGACCTGGAGTCGCTCTATCATGCCGACAGCCGTCCTTGGGTGGTCGCCTTTTCCGGCGGGAAAGACTCGACGGTAATTCTGCAGCTCGTTTTCAATATGCTGCTCGCACTGGGCAAGCGGGCAACAAAAAAGGTTTTCGTGCTGTCCTCCGACACACAGGTCGAAGCGCCCAACGTCGCAGAATATGTGGTGTCTGCGCTGGACCGTATCCAACAAGCGGCGACGGATCTGCACTTGCCACTTTCGACAATACTGGTTCGTCCCACTCCTGCCGAGAGCTACTGGGGCAAACTCATCGGCAAAGGCTATCCACCACCGTCGCGCTGGTTCCGCTGGTGTACCAGCAACATGAAAATCAAGCCATCGCGGCGCGCGATCGAGGAAATTACGCTCAAGCACGGCAGCGTCATTCTGCTCCTGGGAACGCGTTTCGCCGAGAGCCCGCAGCGGGGACGCACCATGCAGGCGCGCGAGATCAACAGTCGCGGCCTCAACCCCCACCATGAAATCCCCAATGCTCTCGTCGCCACCCCTATTGCCGATTGGACCACCGACGATGTGTGGGAGTACTTGTCGTACAGCCCGTGCCCATGGGGCGCCGACCACAGCTTCTTGTTTGCCCTGTATCGTCAAGCAAGCGGCGGCGAGTGCCCAGTTGTTTTCGATCTCAACACGCCGTCCTGTGGGGGCAGCCGTTTTGGCTGCTGGACCTGTACCGTGGTGAAGGAGGATAAGTCCTTGCAGGGTTTTATCCGCTCGGGTCAGGACGAACTGCAGCCATTGGTCGATTTTCGCGACTGGTTGATCGTCTTGCGCGACAAACCCGGTTACCGCAGCGAAGTGAAACGCAATGGAAACATCGGTCCCGGTCCATTTCTGCCGACCGCTCGGCAGGAGATCCTCGAACGTCTGCTGGCGTTGGAAGAGGAGGTCAAGTTGCCACTCGTCGGCGACGCGGAACTGGCCTACATTCAGGAGGAATGGTCGAGGGAATTCGATTTCCAGGGAAATCTGGCACACAAGCTGGCCGCCAGGTACGGGAGGGACATTGCCATGCCGGAAGCACGCATTCCACATGCTGAAGACGAGTTGCTCGAACAGGCTGCCGTCGAGTGCGGGTTAAACCCCGACTTGATCCGGCAGTTGCTGGAAATCCGCCGCCGGGATTTCCCCTCGCTGGATAAATGGGGGGCGAAAGCTCAGTTCGAACGTGCGGTCGGTGATCTGGTGACCAAGGCGGCGCAACAGGCGGAGCAAACGACGCAAGTATGATTCTCGAAAGCTTTCGCATAGATAACCTGTTTTCGTATTTTGGCAACTGCGAATTCGACCTTCGTCCACCCGAAGACGGGCGCAATGTACTCCTGATCTGGGGTCGCAACGGCTACGGCAAGACGAGTTTCCTCAACAGCCTCAAACTATTGCTCACTGGGGTATCCGACGAACTGCGAGCCAGCGTCCATACCGGCGGCTTACTCAAGCGCGACCACTACCTGCTAGGCATGGGTGACGAGTGGATCGGCATCTTCAACCGTCAGGCGCGTGCCGCAAACGAAACCGAATTTGGCGTTTCGCTAGTCTGGCGCGAAGACGCCGGGACGGTCACCGTCGAGCGCCGTTGGCAGATCGAGAAAGGGGGCGTGCATGAGTTTCTGCGCATCACACCGAGCTTTGGCGAGCCACTCGAAGACGCCAATGGCGTCCGCGAAGGCGAGGCGCGCGCGTTCATCGAGGAAAGGCTGCCCGAAGCGGTGCTCCTTTTTTCATCTATGACGCCGAACGTGTGCAGCAACTGGCCGAAGCCAACAGGGAAGGACAGCTTCGACAATTCGAGCAATTGTTGGATCTGGCCGATATCGACGTCGTCGACGACTACCTGAGCCGTAATCTGACGATCTGGCGACGCGAATCAAAGGACGTCAACCAGTACAAAATCAACTCGCTGCATCACGAGATCCGCTCGCTCGAAGAGAATCTGGCCGGACTGAATTCAGATCGCAAGAGCGTCGAGGATCAAATCGCCGAAGCCAGCTATACGCTCAAGCGGCTCGATACGGCGTTGCAGGCGCGACGCCAGTTCGCTTTGCAGAGAGAAGAAACCCAGTTGGTAACTCAGCAGAAAGGCCTGGCGACGCGACTGGAAGAGCAAACGCTCGCTTTTTTCGAATCCTTTACTCGCGATGCGCCACTTGCTTTGTATCCTGTACTGATGGGCGAAGCCGCACAACAGTTGGAAAGGATCGTCGCCCATCCCAATCGACGCCTCAGGGATGAATTGACCAACATCTTCGGCGCTTTGCCGGAAAGGCTCTTCAGCGACCCGCCGCTGCCGATACCGCCGCTGACCAGGGATCAGGAAGACTTCCTGCGGCGCAAACTCAGCAGGGTCATCGACAGCTATCGCCCCGACGCGGAAGACATGACCGCCGGCTTGTTCCGTTTGGGCCCCTCGCGCGCCGAGGCCCTGTTCAGACTGGTCGACGACTACGCTCACGACCAACGTAAACGCGCCCTCTGGACGAGTAAGTTGTCGGATATCCGTCGGCTGAAATCCGATCTCGTGGAAGTCGAACGTAAGCTGAACGATGTTTCCAACCTCGCGCCCCGCGAACGGCAGTTGTTCGAAGAACGAATCGCTGAGCGCGATGCGCTGAACGGCACGATCGACGACCTACAGCGGAGTTTGGGTGCGCTTGCCGAGCAGGAAAGGAACCTCAATCGCGACCTAGCCGCCAAGCGCGATACCTGCCGGAGCGAGGAAAAGAAGCTGGTCGTCGCCAATGCCGCGCGTGATCGGCTCGCCATGGGTCAAGCGCTGCACGACGCACTGGCGACGTACCGAAGCCTGCTGAAGGCGCGGCGGCGCAGCGACATCGAAGGGGCGATCAATAGCCGCTTCGATGAACTGATGACTTCGCACACCCTGATCCGGAAAATCCGGGTCAACGAGGACTTTTCCCTGCATTACATGGACGCCAACGAGCAGTCGATCGGAATGGGAAACCTCTCGGCAGGGATGAAGCAACTCGTCGCTCAAGCTCTGCTGTGGGGACTGAAGGACGTTTCCGGCAAGGATGCGCCGGTGGTCGTCGATACCCCGCTGGCGCGAATCGACCGCCAGCACCAGGAAAACCTGATTCGCCGCTACTACCCGAAAGCGGGACGACAGGTGATCGTCTTGCCGACCGATTCCGAACTCGATCGCGAAAAGTACGCCCTGTTGAAACCGCACGTGTATCGGGAATACCGCCTGATCAATCCCGAAGGCGACCGCACCGCTGTAGAG
>JADKBU010000016.1 GCA_016714935.1 Candidatus Accumulibacter propinquus
CCGCCACGATTCCGGGCGACGTCGCCAACCTCGACGGCATCAAGCTGGTGAAGAAGCAGGTCGAACCGCAGGTTGCCGCCGTGCTGGTCGATGCGGCCGCCGCAGCCCCGACCGCGAGGAAGGGCACGCCCGTGCAGCAGGTGGGTGACTTCTACACCGCCGGCATGGACATCGACCGGCTCAAGGCGCTCGGCGTCAAGCCGCTGCAGCCGGTGTGGGAGCGGATCGCGAAGGTCGACGGGTCGAAGGCGCTGGCGGAGGAGATGGCACGGCTGTCGCTGTTCACCAACCAGCCCGTCGTGTTCGGCTTCACCGTCACGCTGGGCATCACCGATCCGACGAAGTACGTCGTGGCGGTGAGCGACGCCGATCTCGCGCTGCCCGCGGCGGAAGACTACCTGGCGCCCGACCTGACGAAGGTGCGCGAGGCCTACGTCCGGATGATCACGGACTCCCTCGTGCTGGCCGGCGTGCCGCCAGATCAGGCGAAGGCGCGCGCCGCCAAAGTGCTGGAAATGGAGACGCGCATCGCCCGCAAGAAGCTGACGCCCGAGCAGGCGCGCGACTTCAGCGCCGCGTACAAGACGCTGCCTTACGCCGAGGTCAAGGCCATGCTCGGCAACCTGGACCTCGATGCGTATTTCAAGGTGCTCGGGTTGCCGACCGGCGGCACCGTGCAGGTCACCGAGGCCGCCGCCCTGAAGGAACGCAACGCGTTGCTCGCCGAGTATGCGCTCGAGGACACGAAGGCCTACCTGCAGTGGGAAGTGCTGCGGCGGACATCCCCCTACCTGACACCAGCGCTGGCCGAGGTTCAGGCGCCCCTCGACCGCGCCCTGACCGGCCAGGCCGAGGCCCCGAAACGCGAGCAGGTGGTCGCGAAGGCGGTCACGCGCAACCTGGGGCACGATCTCGGACAGCTCTACGTTGCACGGTACTTCTCGGCCAAGAGCCGCGCCGACGCCGAAGCGCTCCTGAACAACGTCCGCGCCGAGTTCCGCCAGCGGCTGGAGCAGAACACCTGGCTGACGGCACCGACGCGGGACTACGCACTCAAGAAAATCGACAGGATGAAGATCGTCGTCGGCTACCCGGACAAATGGATCGACTACTCGTCCGTCGACGTTGCGCCTGACGACTATTTCGGTGACGTCGTGCGCCTTAACGATTTCGCGGCGCGCCGCTCGCTGGCACGCCTCGGCCAGCCGCCGGCCCCCGACGCCTTCTCCGACCCCGAGAACTCGGTGCCCACTGCCGTGAACGCCGGGTATTCGCCCGACATGAACGGCGTCGAGATCCCGGCCGCGATCCTGCAGCCGCCGTTCTACGACCCGAAGGCGGACGCCGGCGTGAACTATTGCACGCTCGGCGCCGTGATCGGCCACGAGCTGACGCACAGCCTCGACTGGATGGGTCGCACGTTCGACGCCAACGGCGCACTGCGCGACTGGTGGACGCCGGCCGACGTCGCGGCATTCGACCAGCGCTCGAAGAACCTGATCCGGCAGGCCGATGCCTACGAGGTGCTGCCGGGTGTGCACCTGAATGGAAAGCTGTCGGCAGGCGAGAACCTGGCCGACATCGGCGGGCTAATGCTCGGGTACCGCGCGCTGCAGACGCACCTCAAGGCGAATCCGCAGGACAAGCGCAGGATCGACGGATTCACGCCGCAGCAGCGCTGCTTCCTCGCCTGGTCGCAGATGTGGGCAGAGAAGGTCCAGCCGGAGCTGCTGCGCGTTTGGGCTGCGACGGAGCCGCATCCACCGGGCGCCTACCGGATGGTCGCGCCAGCGAGCAACCACCCTGGCTTCTACGACGCCTTCGGCATCCGTGCGGGTGACAGGATGTGGGTCGCTCCGAAGGATCGTGTGTCGATGTGGTGACGAGGGGATTGAATCGCACCCGGAATCCTGGACAATTGATGGCCGTTATTCAGGCTTGAGCAACTGCTGGGTGAAACGTGCAGCAACGCCGGCTGTGGCCGTGGATCGGGAGTAGATCGGCCGGCAGGTTTCAGGGTGGGCCAGCCCTTCAGGCGTCCGGTCTTGAGTCAGGCCTGCAGCGTTCGCGACCGGTATCAGGCGCCGATTTTCCCCCGAAATGGATCCAGCCAGGCTCCCCGATGCATAATCGATAGCTGGACCAACTCCCTGCGCCTGCCACCCCATGCTCGACCACATCAAGAAGACCTTGCGGGCGACTGATTCCGGACGCCTTCCAGTACAACGAGATCCTGATCATCTCCGACGGCAGTCAGGCACGCCTGGGGTCCCTCTCGGCCAATGCCGAGCGATTCATGCAGTGGCGCACCATCGACGGAGTGACGCTCGATCCACTCGGTGAATTCAACGAACTGGAGAAGCTGATCCGCGGCCTGCTGGCGCCGGCCATGCTGCTCGACTACCTGCGCTACTACGTCCTGTTCGAAGACGACGGCACCCTGGTCAAGAAGATCGCCGGTTACCACCAGTTCCATGCGGTGCTGCGGCGATCGCTCAGGTGGTCACCGCCTCGCGCCCCGGCGGCACGCACAAGGGCGGCGTCGTCTGGCACACGCAGGGCAGCGGCAAGAGCATCACCATGACCTGCTTTGCCGCGCGCGTCATGCAGGACGCGCTGATGGAGAACCCGACGATCGTCGTCATCACCGACCGCAACGACCTCGACGGCCAGCTGTTCGGCGTCTTCTCGCTGGCGCAGGACCTGCTGCGCGAGGAACCGGTACAAGCCAACACCCGGCAAGACCTGCGCGCCAAACTCGGCAACCGCCCCTCGGGCGGTATTGTCTTCGCCACCATCCAGAAATTCATGCCCGGCGAGGACGAGGACCGCTACCCGGTGCATTCCGAGCTCCACAACATCGTGGTCATCGCCGATGAGGCGCACCGCACCCAGTACGGCTTCGAGGCCAGGCTCAGGACCGTCCGGGCGCCAGGGAACACGGCCGGCGACGCCGTCAACGACGCCAACGCGCTGCTCGCCGCCGAGCCCGCCGCGTCGTACCGGTCACGCTACCCGGTCGGTTACGCCCAGCACCTGCGCGACGCCCTGCCGAATGCGACCTTCGTCGCCTTCACCGGCACCCCGGTATCGAGCGAGGACCGCGACACGCGTGCCGTGTTCGGCGACTACATCCACGTCTATGACATGCAGCAGGCGAAGGACGATGGGGCGACCGTCGCCATCTACTTCGAGTCGCGCCTCGCCAGACTGTCGCTGAACGAAGCCGCGCTGCCGCAGCTCGACGACGCGGTCGATGAACTTGCCGAGGACGAGGAGAAGGGGTAGCAGGCCCGGCTGAAGAGCCAGTGGGCAGCGCTCGAAAAGGTCGTCGGTGCCGAACCCCGTATCGGCAGCGTCGCCGCCAATCTGGTCGCGCACTTCGAAGCGGTATTCGAGACTGCTAAAGTGTCCGGCAAAGTGTTGACGGGCTAGGGGAGCGCTGCTACAATGCTTCCTCTTCGCAGCACGGCCGACCGTCAAGGCAACAAAACGTAGTCGGTCAGCAATAAAAGTATGCGAAGTTAGCAAGGAGATATTTCTTCTTGACAGTCGCGGGGTGGAGCAGTCTGGCAGCTCGTCGGGCTCATAACCCGAAGGTCACAGGTTCAAATCCTGTCCCCGCAACCAGCTCTTTAAAAACCAGACAACCGATAGGTGTGGGTTCTTGATTCGGGGCGATTTACGAGAGTGGATTGCTGAAGGATAGAGAAGGACTCGCACAGATGAAGAAGTAAGACCTGTTGGGCTGGAGGGATCTGGTCTGATGGGACGTCGAGCGAGAGTTTTAGGATTTGAACTGAAGAGTTTGATCCTGGCTCAGATTAAACGCTGGCGGCATGCCTTACACATGCAAGTCGAACGGCAGCGCGGGGCAACCTGGCGGCGAGTGGCGAACGGGTGAGTAACGCATCGGAACGTGCCCTGGAGTGGGGGATAACGTAGCGAAAGTTACGCTAATACCGCATATTCTGTGAGCAGGAAAGCAGGGGATCGCAAGACCTTGAGCAGTGGGGAATTTTGGACAATGGGCGGAAGCCTGATCCAGCCATGCCGCGTGAGTGAAGAAGGCCTTCGGGTTGTAAAGCTCTTTCGGCCGGGAAGAAATCGCATGGGTCAATACCCTGTGTGGATGACGGTACCGGAATAAGAAGCACCGGCTAACTACGTGCCAGCAGCCGCGGTAATACGTAGGGTGCGAGCGTTAATCGGAATTACTGGGCGTAAAGCGTGCGCAGGCGGTTTGGTAAGTCAGATGTGAAATCCCCGGGCTCAACCTGGGAACTGCATTTGAGACTGCCAAGCTGGAGTTTGGCAGAGGGGGGTGGAATTCCACGTGTAGCAGTGAAATGCGTAGAGATGTGGAGGAACACCGATGGCGAAGGCAGCCCCTGGGCCAATACTGACGCTCATGCACGAAAGCGTGGGGAGCAAACAGGATTAGATACCCTGGTAGTCCACGCCCTAAACGATGTCAACTAGGTGTTGGGAGGGTTAAACCTTTTAGTGCCGTAGCTAACGCGTGAAGTTGACCGCCTGGGGAGTACGGCCGCAAGGCTAAAACTCAAAGGAATTGACGGGGACCCGCACAAGCGGTGGATGATGTGGATTAATTCGATGCAACGCGAAAAACCTTACCTACCCTTGACATGTCAGGAATCCTGGAGAGATGTGGGAGTGCCGCAAGGAATCTGAACACAGGTGCTGCATGGCTGTCGTCAGCTCGTGTCGTGAGATGTTGGGTTAAGTCCCGCAACGAGCGCAACCCTTGTCATTAATTGCCATCATTCAGTTGGGCACTTTAATGAGACTGCCGGTGACAAACCGGAGGAAGGTGGGGATGACGTCAAGTCCTCATGGCCCTTATGGGTAGGGCTTCACGTCATACAATGGTCGGTTCAGAGGGTTGCCAACCCGCGAGGGGGAGCCAATCTCAGAAAGCCGATCGTAGTCCGGATCGCAGTCTGCAACTCGACTGCGTGAAGTCGGAATCGCTAGTAATCGCGGATCAGCATGTCGCGGTGAATACGTTCCCGGGTCTTGTACACACCGCCCGTCACACCATGGGAGCGGGTTCTGCCAGAAGTAGTTAGCCTAACCGCAAGGAGGGCGATTACCACGGCAGGGTTCGTGACTGGGGTGAAGTCGTAACAAGGTAGCCGTAGGGGAACCTGCGGCTGGATCACCTCCTTTCTAGAGAAAAACTGGATCGAGAACCCACAACCTATCGGTTGTCACAGGCTGCACATGCGGAGGGTCTGTAGCTCAGTCGGTTAGAGCATCGTCTTGATAAGGCGAGGGTCGTTGGTTCGATTCCAACCAGACCCACCAGCGTATCGACAAAAGCTGCGGTAAGCGAAGTCGAGGACGTTGCTAACTAGCGGGGGGATTAGCTCAGCTGGGAGAGCACCTGCTTTGCAAGCAGGGGGTCGTCGGTTCGATCCCGTCATCCTCCACCAAACCAACCGCCGCGCGTGAGATGTCAGGCCTGCAGGGTCCGTACCCTGCAGGCCTGACTTTTACGGGGCCTGTGCTCTTTAACAAAATGGAAGAAGGTTGTATTGCCGATGGCCCGGAAGATTGGGGATTGGCAATACGGTGGTGATTGCATCAACCCCCTGCAGGCAGGGGGAGCACAAATGAGTTGCCTGTAGCTTGAGGTCTCGCAAGAGAGCTCAAGGTTATAGGATCAAGCGAATAAGTGCATGTGGTGGATGCCTTGGCGATTACAGGCGAAGAAGGACGTACAAGCCTGCGAAAAGCTCTGGGGAGCTGGCAATGAAGCTTTGATCCAGAGATATCCGAATGGGGAAACCCACTCCGCAAGGAGTATCCCACGCTGAATACATAGGCGTGAGGAAGCGAACCCGGCGAACTGAAACATCTAAGTAGCCGGAGGAAAAGAAATCAACCGAGATTCCCAAAGTAGTGGCGAGCGAAATGGGAACAGCCTGCAAGTGATAGCGATTGCGTTAGCGGAAGTCTCTGGAAAGTGGCGCCGTAGTGGGTGACAGCCCCGTACGCGAAAACCCGATCGTGGTACCAAGCTTGCGACAAGTAGGGCGGGGCACGAGAAATCCTGTCTGAATATGGGGGGCCCATCCTCCAAGGCTAAATACTCGTAATCGACCGATAGTGAACCAGTACCGTGAGGGAAAGGCGAAAAGAACCCCGGGAGGGGAGTGAAATAGATCCTGAAACCGCATGCATACAAACAGTGGGAGCCCCTTCGTGGGGTGACTGCGTACCTTTTGTATAATGGGTCAGCGACTTACGTTCAGTAGCGAGCTTAACCGAATAGGGGAGGCGTAGGGAAACCGGAGTCTGATAAGGGCGCCTAGTTGCTGGACGTGACCCGAAACCAAGTGATCTATCCATGGCCAGGATGAAGGTGCGGTAACACGCACTGGAGGTCCGAACCCACTAATGTTGAAAAATTAGGGGATGAGCTGTGGATAGGGTGAAAGGCTAAACAAACTTGGAAATAGCTGGTTCTCTCCGAAAACTATTTAGGTAGTGCCTCAAGTATCACCGACGGGGGTAAAGCACTGTTATGGCTAGGGGGTCATCGCGACTTACCAAACCATTGCAAACTCAGAATACCGTTGAGTGCGAGCTTGGGGAGACAGACATCGGGTGCTAACGTCCGGTGTCAAGAGGGAAACAACCCAGACCGCCGATTAAGGTCCCGAAGACATAGTTAAGTGGGAAACGAGGTGGGAAGGCTTAGACAGCCAGGAGGTTGGCTTAGAAGCAGCCATCCTTTAAAGAAAGCGTAATAGCTCACTGGTCGAGTCGTCCTGCGCGGAAGATGTAACGGGGCTCAAACTATGCACCGAAATCGCGGATATCCGCAAGGATATGGTAGGAGAGCGTTCTGTAAGCCGATGAAGGTGTCTTGAGAAGGATGCTGGAGGTATCAGAAGTGCGAATGCTGACATGAGTAGCGATAAAGGGAGTGAAAAGCTCCCTCGCCGAAAGCCCAAGGTTTCCTGCGCAACGTTCATCGGCGCAGGGTGAGTCGGCCCTAAGGCGAGGCTGAAAAGCGTAGTCGATGGGAAACAGGTCAATATTCCTGTACCTCTTGGTAATGCGATGGGGGACGGAGAAGGTTAGGTCAGCCGGGTGTTGGACGTCCCGGTTCAAGCGTGTAGGCAGACCTCTTAGGCAAATCCGGGGGTTAATGCTGAGGCGTGATAACGAGTGGTCTTGTACCGCGAAGTGATTGATACCATGCTTCCAAGAAAAGCCTCTAAGCTTCAGTTACCAGGAGACCGTACCGCAAACCGACACAGGTGGGCAGGATGAAAATTCTAAGGCGCTTGAGAGAACTCAGGAGAAGGAACTCGGCAAATTTGCACCGTAACTTCGGGAAAAGGTGCGCCCTGATAGGTTGTAGCCCCTCGCGGGTGAAGGCTGAAAGGGTTGCAGTGAAATGGTGGCTGCGACTGTTTAATAAAAACACAGCACTCTGCAAACACGAAAGTGGACGTATAGGGTGTGACGCCTGCCCGGTGCCGGAAGGTTAAGTGATGGGGTGCAAGCTCTTGATCGAAGCCCCGGTAAACGGCGGCCGTAACTATAACGGTCCTAAGGTAGCGAAATTCCTTGTCGGGTAAGTTCCGACCTGCACGAATGGCGTAACGATGGCCCACACTGTCTCCTCCTGAGACTCAGCGAAGTTGAAATGGTTGTGAAGATGCAATCTCCCCGCGGTTAGACGGAAAGACCCCATGAACCTTTACTGTAGCTTTGCATTGGACTTTGAACCGACTTGTGTAGGATAGGTGGGAGGCAGTGAAGCCGGGACGCTAGTTCTGGTGGAGCCAACCTTGAAATACCACCCTGGTTTGTTTGAGGTTCTAACCACGGCCCGTGAATCCGGGTCTGGGACCGTGCATGGTAGGCAGTTTGACTGGGGCGGTCTCCTCCTAAAGTGTAACGGAGGAGTACGAAGGTACGCTAGGTACGGTCGGACATCGTGCTAATAGTGCAATGGCAAAAGCGTGCTTGACTGCGAGACCCACACGTCGAGCAGGTACGAAAGTAGGTCATAGTGATCCGGTGGTTCTGTATGGAAGGGCCATCGCTCAACGGATAAAAGGTACTCTGGGGATAACAGGCTAATACCGCCCAAGAGTTCATATCGACGGCGGTGTTTGGCACCTCGATGTCGGCTCATCACATCCTGGGGCTGTAGTCGGTCCCAAGGGTATGGCTGTTCGCCATTTAAAGTGGTACGTGAGCTGGGTTTAAAACGTCGTGAGACAGTTTGGTCCCTATCTGCCGTGGGCGCTGGAAATTTGAAGGGGCTGCTCCTAGTACGAGAGGACCGGAGTGGACGAACCTCTGGTGTACCGGTTATGACGCCAGTCGTATTGCCGGGTAGCTAAGTTCGGAAGAGATAAACGCTGAAAGCATCTAAGCGTGAAACTCGCCTTAAGATGAGATTTCCTGGGGACTTGATCCCCCTGAAGGGTCGTGGTGACCACCACGTTGATAGGCTGGGTGTGGAAGCGCAGCAATGCGTTAAGCTAACCAGTACTAATTGCCCGTGAGGCTTGATCCTATAACCTTGAGCAGCAACTCCTATGCATCACAACCCCTTCTTCCCTTTTGCGCACCCCGCTCACCCGGCGTGCATATCCGTTACGCTTGGCGGCCATAGCCCTTTGGACCCACCCCTTCCCATCCCGAACAGGACCGTGAAACGAAGGTACGCCGATGATAGTGCATACTTCATGTGTGAAAGTAGGTCACCGCCAGGCTCCCCATCACAAAAGCCCTCCCCGGTTTATCCCGGCGAGGGCTTTTGCCTTGGTAGCATGCACTTCTGCCTGACATTGGCAGGTTCGTGCGCTACTGAAAGAGGTACCCCATGACAGCGAATCACGAGATAGCAACTCTTGCCGGAGGGTGCTTTTGGTGTCTGGAGGCGGTATTCGAGCAGATCGACGGTGTGGAGTCAGTGGTGTCCGGTTACTGCGGCGGACACGTTGACCATCCGGATTATGCCGCCGTCTGTACAGGTCAAACGGGACATGCGGAGGCGGTTCAGCTTACTTTTGACCCTGCTCGGTGCAGTTATCGTACCCTTCTCGAAGTCTTCTTTGCGATCCATGATCCGACGACGCGAGATCGGCAGGGGAATGACGTCGGGTCGCAGTATCGATCGGCAATCTTTTATCACACTGACGAGCAGCGGCAGGTCGCGAAGGCGCTGGTTGCGGAATTCGAGAATCTGGGCCTGTGGCGCGGACCGATTGTTACCGAACTACTTCCTGCTCCTCGGTTTTTCGCCGCCGAGGCGTATCACCAGCAATATTTTCGCAGAAACTCCGAGCAGGGATACTGTCAAGTCGTTGTCAGCCCCAAACTGGCCAAGCTTCGCAAGCGCTTTACCAGCCTGATCAAGGCGAATCAATGAACGCGCGCAAGTCTCGCACGAAGCGATCGCGTTCCCACTGGTGCGGCGAGTGATCGGTCCCCTCATATACGTGTAGCACGGCGTTGGCGATCCTGTTTTGAACGTAGTGCGCTGTTTCACTGCGATAATAGTTGCTGGCGCCACCGTAAACCAGCAGCGCCGGGATATCAATCCGGGCCAAGGTGGCTCGGTAGTCGGCTTCGGTCAGGCTTTCCCAGCAGGCGATCAGGGGTGCCGGGTCCTGCTCTTTCAGCCATTGGCGTGCCCTTTCAAGACCGCGCGTATTCTCGTCGTACTTCTTTCGTGCTCGATCATTGAGTCCCATCGCACCTAGGCGCAGAACCGATTCAGCGAAGTCTCTCCTCAGGTCTTTCAACAGGGTCATGGATCGCTCGCGGTCGAAGTCGCCGTAAATACCATTCAACCATCCGGCATCCGTCAGCAGCTTGGGTGACTGGTCGATAAAGCAAAGCTTGCGCAGCCTGTGGCAGCCATAATCCTCAATGTACTGCCAAAGGGTCAAGGCGCCCAGTGAATGACCGACCGCTATCAGGTCGTCAAGTTGGTAGTGGTCGATCAGGTTGCGAAGATCTCGCGCCATGCGCTGCACAGTTGGCACGGTGTCTCGCGTCAGGCGATGTCCACCGTGGCCGCGGGCGTCCCATCGGTAAACCCGGTGTTGTGGTGTCAGTGGGTCGAGAAATGGCGACCATTCCCTGTGGCTCGCCGTCCAACCGTGCAGCATGATGATCGGGGAACCGTGACCTGAAACCTGGAGGTAGATTTTTTCTCCATCATCGGCAACGAAGTGCATCATCACATATGGCAGCGTGGAAATTGCAGAGAGTGTCACAAGGGCCTGCGAATGGCAACCATAATCGCCGCCCAGCAGGGGGAATGCAGCGACGGGAGCACTGTGGGCTTGCTGGGGTCCGACCAGCATTATGCTGACATATCCATCATGAGGTAAGCAACGTCGCAGGTGATCATCATTACAGCCCCTGTCAAAGCGCCGATCCCAGCCCGTTGAATCGCTACGATGATCAGCGAATGGTGTGCCGCCCAAAGCGAGTCATGCGCACTTCGATGGTGACCGACAGAGCGCTCAGTTTTGCCGCCTGCGCGCGGCGCTCGGCCGTGGCGCGGTAGAGATGCGGTGTCATGGCCAGCAGATCGGCAATCGGCTCCGGGCCCAAGAGCTGCAGCGGGTAGTGGACGGTTTCAGTGGACAGGCTGGTAAAGCCTTGCGGATCTCGCACGTCGGTAGCACGTTCGGGTTTCAGGGAGGGGTAAATGATTTCACGCAGTTCCCGCAGATGATCCGGCCCCGCATCAAGCTGCAGTAATTGGCCATCCGGTTTGAGTACACGGTTAAACTCGGCGTAGACGGGAAACCCGAAAAGGCACAGCACCCAATCAAGCGTTCCCGATTGCACCGGCAGGTTCGCGTTGCTGCCTACGATCCAATTGGGCCGCCTGTCCTGTTTCGCGGCCGACAGCACCGCCCACTTCGAAATGTCCAGCCCAAGCAACACGAGTGTCAGTCCGTCACTGTTCGCTGCGGCCAACTGACGCAGGTAGTAACCCTCGCCGCAACCCGCGTCAAGGCAACTGACAGTTCCCCTGGGCGGCAGATCCGCCAGTACCGCCTCGCTTGTCGCAGTGGCAATCGCCTGGTAGAAACCGGCATTGAGGAAACGGCGGCGGGCAGCGACCATCTGCCTGCTGTCACCCGGGTCGCGCGAGCGTTTTTTCTGGACCGGCAGCAGATGGGCATAGCCCTCGCTGGCGATGTCGAAACTGTGTCCGCCAGGGCAGCGCCATGTCGCACCGGTGCAGCACAGGGGGGCGCCGTCCAGCGGGCAGGCCAGCGCCTGGAATGAGGTGATTTTCACGAACAGTGCGTCCTGACGACTTGGGGAGTAGGGTTTGTCGATCGTGGTGCGCAAGCGGGTTCAGGGGAAGGACCTCGCTGAACTGAAACTTCGCCCAGACGGTGACAGCAGGAATTCTACGCTCGCCACGCATAAACCGAGCGTCGCCGGTGATGTCGTGAATTACGCCTAGGGTGACACGGGAATGCCTACTTGGTCACTTGTCCTGCTATGCTTTTGGCGACAATAATTGTTGATCGATACGCTCAGGGAGGGACACGAGGTGGACCATGCAGGCACCAAGAGCCACGGGCGGACGCGCTTTGCGCTCAAGCAGTATTTTTCACTGAGCAGCCTGCTGTGCACCGTGCTTACCGCAGTGGTGCTGGGTTGGAGCTACCAGCATCTCGCCCTCGGCGACCTCAAGTACCTTGCCGAAGGCCGCAACATTGCGTTGACCAACGCCTTTGCCAACGCATTGTGGCCGAACTTTGCCACCCTCGTCGATGATCATCCCGACGCAACGGCTGAGGTTCTGCGCTTGCACGCTCAGGAAATCCACCTCCAGGATCTGGTTGTGCAGCACATGAAGGGCACGGAAGTTGTCAAGGTCAAGGTTTACGCCTTGAACGGCGTGACCGTGTTCTCCACCGATCCCAGACAGACCGGCGAAGACAAGAGCAGCAATGCGGGGTTCCTGGCGGCCAGGGAGGGCAGGGTGGCGAGCGACCTGATTCATCGGGACACCATGGATACCTTCGAAGGGACCGTTACCGACCTCGATGTAATTTCGTCTTACCTGCCGGTGCGCAACGATAGGAAGGCGATAGTCGGTGTCATCGAGATTTACAGCGACGTCACAGCCTTTGTCGTCCACCTGGAGGAAACCCGCCGGATCGTGATCGGCATTGTCTTTGGCCTGCTGGCGCTGCTCTACGGACTGCTCTACCTGCTGGTGGCGCGCGCTCAGGGGATCATCGACCGCCAATCGTCGGAGCTTGAGGCATCCCTCAATGCGCTTGAACTTGCCAACCGGGAACTCGACCACCGGGTCCAGGAACGTACGCAGGCGCTCAATGAAACGAACAGGAACCTGATCAAGGAGATCGACGTGCGGCGCGCCGCCGAAAAGCAGCTCAAGCTGGCGGCGGAGGTCTTCGACAATGCCAAGGAAGGCATCATGATCACCGATGCCGACCAGCAGATCCTGGCAGTCAATGATGCGTTCACGCGGATGACCGGTTACAGCGCCGACGAAGTCGTTGGTCAGACGCCGCGCCTGCTCAATTCGGGGCGACAGGACGCTGCGTTTTACGCGACAATCTGGGCGGCACTGACCTCTGAAATGCATTGGCAGGGCGAGATCTGGAACCGACGCAAGAACGGCGAAGTCTTTCCGGAATGGCTGAGCATCGCCGCCGTGCGCGACGAGGAAGCCAGCGTATCCCACTATGTGGCGGTGTTTTCCGATCTGACGCAGCGCAAGGCGGCTGAAAGAAAGATCGACCATCTTGCTTTCTACGACATCCTCACCGATCTGCCGAACCGCCGGCTGTTGCTCGACCGGTTGCAGCACGCGCTGACTGCCAGTTCGCGAACCGGTCGCGGCGGTGCCTTGCTGTTCGTCGATCTCGACAACTTCAAGAGCCTCAACGACATCGTTGGCCGAGACCAGGGAGACTTGGTATTGCTGCAGGTTGCCCAGCGTCTGGCTGGCTGCGTGCGCGCCAGCGACACCGTTTCGCGTCCGGGCAGTGACGAATTCGTGGTGATGCTCGAAGATCTGAGTGAAGGCGCCCAGGAGGCCGCGACGCAGGCCGAAATGGTCGGAGAGAAGATCCTGGGCCGCGCTCAGTCAGGTTTACCCGCT
Organism: Candidatus Accumulibacter propinquus; assembly: GCA_016714935.1. Taxonomy (GTDB): domain Bacteria; phylum Pseudomonadota; class Gammaproteobacteria; order Burkholderiales; family Rhodocyclaceae; genus Accumulibacter; species Accumulibacter propinquus. The sequence goes on from JADKBU010000016.1 coordinate 13,172, forward strand.
TGCCAGTTACGCGCATCACAGCACGGTCAGTATCGGCATTGCCCTTTTCGGTGATCGCCAGGAGGGTGTCGATGAGTTGCTGCAACGTGCGGAGTCCGCCATGCATCATGCCAAGGGGCGGTCGCAACACGCTGCGCTTCTTCGACCCGAGCATGCAGGCGGTCATCACCGCGCGTGCCGCTCTGGAAGCCGGCTTGCGTGAAGCCGTGCAGAGAGAGCAGTTCTGGTGACTACCAGGCGCAGGTGGATTCGTCCGGTCGGGTCACCGGTGCCGAAGCCTTGCTGCGCTGGTTCCATCCCGGAGCGCGGCCTGGTGTCGCCGGCCGAGTTCATTCCCTGGTCGAGGAAACCAGGCTGATCCCGCCTATCGGTCAATGGGTGCTGGACACGGCTTGCGAGCGACTGGCGGCGTGGGCCGACCAACCCGCGCTGGCGCATCTCACGATCGCGGTGAACGTCAGTGCCCGTCAGTTTCACGACGAGGGTTTTGTCGATCAGGTGCTGGCGGCGCTGGCGCGTAGCGGAGCCCGGCCGCAACGGCTCAAGCTGGAACTCACCGCGAGCCTGCTGGTGGACGATGTCGACCAGGTTATTGCCAAGATGAGTGTTCTCAAGGCTAAGGGCGTCGATTTTTCGCTGGACGATTTTGGGACCGGCTACTCGTCGCTGTCTTATCTGAAGCGCTTGCCGCTCGATCAGTTGAAGATCGACCAGAGCTTCATCCGCAACATCCTTACCGACACCAATGATGCTGCGATTGCCAGAATGGTCGTCGTTCTCGCAGAAAGCCTGGGGCTCGCGGTCATCGCCGAGGGCGTGGAAACCGAAGCCCAGAGGGATTTTCTCGCCAGTCAGGGCTGTCACGCGTACCAGGGCTACCTGTTCAGCCGTCCGCTGCCGGTCGAAGGCTTCGAGGCGTTTGCGCAACGGGCGTGAGTACGTTTGGGACGGTTGCTGGGCAAGGGCCGAGATGAATTCCCAAACCTTATCCAGGTGGATTTGTCGAGCAAGATAACGAAGTTTGGGCTCACCAGGTGCGCTTGTGTCGAACGCGCAAAAATAAGGTGTTGTCAGCGAGTGGTATTGTTATCGCGGACCGTTCGCCTGCGGGTTACCTTCCTGGTGCGCCAGTATCTCGCAGTTCCTCGTTTCCACCAAGGCGCAGGACGACGGTTTCCGGGGCAGTTGAAACGGATGGGGAGGATGCTGGTGCCGATGCCGGCGGTTACCCAGGTCGCTGCCGGCACGTCGGGAATCCAGCCCCAGGCCTGTTCGCGAGGTGCTCTCCCCGGCGTGATCAGGGCCCCGAAAACGGCAACCGGACCTGGCCGCCGTGCGTGTGGGCGGGCAAAGGCGACCAGCGTTTGCGGTGGCAGTGACGGGGCGTTGGCGGGTCGTGCATGATCACCAGCAGTTTCGCGTCGGCGGGGACGCCGGCGAAAGCTTTTGCCGGGGTCGGCGTGGTCGGTCATGTCGTCACCGATGCCGGCCAGCCACAGCCTGTCTTCGGCGCCGGGCAGCGGCAGTGCGCGGTTGTCGATCACCCGGATACCGACCGATTCCAGCGCCTTGCGCACGCGTTCGCCGTCGCCACCAGTCGTGGTTGCCGAGGACGGCGAAGACGCCGAGCGGTGCCTTGAGCAGCGCGAGTTCGCCGGCATGCTTTCCGGTGCGACTGGCTGGCCGCCGAGGACCCCGTGAATGACGAAGTCGCCGGGCAGCAGGATGATGTCCGGGTGGGCGGCGTTGATCTCCCTGACCACCGGCGCAGCAGGGTAGCCAGCGTGCGGGGCGCCGACATGGAAGTCGGCGGCCACCGCGATGGTCAGCGGCGGTCCGGCCCAGCCCGGCGCCGCCAGCCGCAGTTGCCGCTGCTGCAACCAGCCGGGTTCGAAGCCGATGCTCCAGGCGAGCACGCCAAGCAACAGCGCGAGCACAGCCAGCGAGGCGCGCTTCATGGTCGTCCTTGACCGGCATCGGCGCTGCCGGCAGCGGGCGCGGGCGATGCCCATGCCGGGCCGCGGTCAGTCAAGGCGCGCTGTTCCTTGCCGGCGCCGCCTGGTAGTCCCAGCCGCCGCCCATCGCTTTGGCGAGGTCGATCAGGGCGAAGCGCACGTCGCGCGCGGCCAGGATCTGCAGGGTCTGCGCCTGCAGGAGCTGGCGCTGCGCGTCGAGCACGTCGAGATATCCCGAATAGCCCGAGCGGTAGCGGAGTTCGGCGAGTTCGAGCGCCGCGCCGAGCTTCTGCGCGCGCCTGGCCTGCGGCGAGCGCCGCGCGCGTCGTGCGGTTGGCGATCAGCGCGTCGCGTTTCGCGAAAGGCCGTCTGCACCGTCTGCACATAGCTCACCACCGCTGCCTCGCGACGGGCGGTTTCGGCCAGCACTTGGCTTCGATCGCCTTCAGGCCGATCAGCGGCTGCAGCAGCGAAGCGCCGATTCCCCAGGCCAGCGCCGGCGCCGAGAACAGGTCGGCGAGGCGGTGGACTCCGGAGCCGTACGAGGCGGTCAGCGACAGCGACGGGAAATACTGCGTGCGCGCGGCATCGATGCGCAGGCTCGCGGCCGCGAGCTGGGCTTCGACCTGTTTGACGTCGGGCCGCCGCTCCAGCATGTCGGAAGGCAATCCCGCCGGTACCTCAGGCACGTCCAGAAGTGGACCTGCGTCACGTCGCGGCTAATCCTGGCGTCGAATACTTCGCGCGGCGAACGCCCGAGGATCGCCGCCAGCGCCGATTCGTAGGTACCGACCGCGCGTTCGGCAACCGCGAGGTTGGCCGTGACGGCGGCGCGTTCCCGCCTGCGCTCGCTGCAGGTCGTAGTCGCCGATGATGCCGGCCTGGTAGAGGTCGTTTTGCAGGGCCAGCGTCTGTTCGCGCGACTTCAAGGTATCGCGCAGCAGGGCAAGTTCGGCGTCAGCGGCGAGCAGGCCGAAATAGGCGCGTGCGCTCTCGGCGGCTACGGCGGTGCGAACCGTCGCGCGCGCGTATTCGGTGGCCAGCAGTTCGCTGCGCGCCGCATTCGCGCCGTGGCGATAACGCCCCCAGAGGTCGAGTTCATACGATGCGCGCAGGCCGACGCGGTAGTCGCTGTTGGTCGGATTGAAGTCCGCGGGCAAGGGCTGCGAACCGACCAGCGTCATGCGGTTGCGGCTGGCGTCGGCGCCGAGGTTGAGGCTTGGGTAGAGATGGGACTGCGCCAGCAGCACGTTCGAGCGCGCCAGGTCGACGCGCGCCATCGCCGCCTGCAGGTCAAGGTTGTGGGCCAGCGCTTCGTCGATCAGGGTCGCCAGCGTCGGGTCGTTGAAGCTTGTCCACCAGCGTTCGAGATCCGGCGCGGCCGTTGCCGTCGCCGTCGCAGGTCGAGGACCGGCGGGGCACTCGGCGTCGTCTGGCGGGCGGCGAGCGTGAGGGTCACTGCCGCCGCGAAGGCCAGCGCGGGTCGGCGCCGAAGCGATGCTCGAAAGTCAGTCATGGCCGCCGCCTCCCTTGCTGCTACCCGGTACTTCCGGAGGCGGGGCCGCCGCCTGCGGGACGTCATGCAGATGCCTGACTTCGTCCAGCAGTTCGTCGTGCGAGCGCTATTCGCGAACGCTCCAGTCGTAAAGCACCGAAGAACAGCGGGACGTGGAAGACCGCCAGCACGGTGGCGGTGATCATGCCGCCCATCACGCCGGTGCCGATGGCGCGCTGGCTGGCGGCGCCGGCGCCGGTAGACAGTGCCAGCGGCAGGACGCCGAGGATGAACGCCAGCGACGTCATCAGGATCGGCCGGAAGCGCAGCCGCGCCGCCTCGATCGCCGACGCCGATGCCGACAAGCCCTCGGCGTGTTTCAGCACCGCGTACTCGACGATCAGGATGGCGTTCTTGGCCGCCAGACCGAGCAGGGTCACCAGGCCGATCTGAAAATACACGTCGTTGGTCAGCGGCGCCGCACCGAAGAACGGTCCGAGCAGGTTCTGGGTCCAGATCGCCACGAGTGCGCCGAAGGTGCCGAAAGGCAGTGCCAGAAGCACGCACAGCGGCAGCGACCACTCTCGTATTGCGCGGCGAGGATCAGGAAGACCATCACCACCGCCAGGACCAGCGCGAAGGTCGACGCGCCGCTCGACTTCTTCTCCTGGTACGACGAGCCGCCCCAGTCGAAGCTGAAGTCCGGCGGCAGCACCTCGCGGGCGATCGCCTCGACGCGCGCAATGCCCTGTCCCGAGCTGACGCCGGGCGCCGTCTGGCCGAAGATCTTGACCGCCGGCAGGTTGTTGAAGCGGTCGAGCGAATCCGGGCCGGACGAGTGCCGGACGCTGACCAGCGCCGCCAGCGGCACCATCTCGCCCTTCTGCGAACGCACGTAGAGGCCCTGGATGTCGTCCGGCCGCTGGCGGTATTCGGGTTCGGCGGACATCAGGACCTGCCAGGTGCGGCCGTACTTGTTGAAATCGTTCACGTAGTAGGTGCCGAGAGTGGACGACAGCGCCGCGAAAACCTCGTCGATCGGCACACCGGCTTTCTTCGCCTTCTCGCGGTCGACGTCGACGTAGAGCTGCGGCACGGTGGCGCGCCACAAGGTCTGCGCGCCGCCAAGCTGCGGATCGCTGTTGGCGCGTGCGAGAAATTGCTGCAACACCTCCTGCAGGCGTTTGAAACCGCCGTCGCCGCGGTTCTGGATGAAGAACTCGTAGCCGCCGGCGGTTCCGAGGCCGAAGATCGCCGGCGGATTGAAGCGCCAGTACCAGCGCTTCCTTGATACCGCCGGTTTTCGTGAACAATTCGCCGACGAGTTGCTGCGATGTGGTCTGGCGTTCGTGCCACGGTTTCTGCGTCACGAACAGCGTCGCCGCATTGTTGCGGAAGCCGCCGCCAATGAAGTCGAAGCCGGCGAAGGCGACGACATCCTGGTTGTCGGGGTTGCTGCGCACCGCCGCCTCAACCTGCTCGACGACCCGGGTGGTACGCTCGAGGGGTGGCGCCGTCGGGCAGGATGATGGCGCTGATGGAAGCCCTGGTCCTCGTCGGGGACCAGGCTGCCTGGCGTCGTGCGCCAGAGGAAAGCGGTGATCGCCACCATGCCGGCGAAGAGCGTGAGCACCAGCGCGGCGCGGCGGATCACCCAGACGACACCGTCGAGGTAGTGCCGGGTGACGCGCGAGAACCAGCCGTTGAACCAGCGGAAGAAGCGGTTCGGCTGGCGATGGCCGTGTTTGAGCATGATCACGCACAGTGCCGGCGACAGCGTCAGCGCGACGATGCCCGACAGGACCACCGAGATCGAGATGGTCACCGCGAACTGCCGATACAGCTCGCCGGTGAGCCCGCCGAGGAAGGCGATCGGTACGAACACCGCGGTCAGTGTCAGTACGATGGCGATGATCGGGCCGGTCACCTCGTGCATCGCCTTGACCGCCGCGTCGCGCGGCGGCAGGCCTCCTCGCGCATGATCCGCTCGACGTTCTCCAGCACGACGATGGCATCGTCGTCGACGATGCCGATGGCCAGCACCATGCCGAACAGGGTCAGGGTGTTGATCGAATAGCCGAGTGCGTAGATGCCGGCAAAGGTGCCGATCAGCGATACCGGTACGGCGGCGAAGGGGATGATCGCCGCGCGCCAGCTCTGCAGGAACAGGTACACCACCAGGAAGACCAGCAGCATCGCTTGCCGAGCGTCTTCGCACTTCCTGGATCGACACCTTGACGAAGCGCGTGGTGTCGTAGGGCACCGCGTAGCTGAGGCCCTCGGAAGCGCTGCTGCAGTTCGTCGACGGTGGCCTGCACGCTCTTCGCCACGTCGAGGGCGTTGGCGCCGGGCGACAGGAAGATGCCGACCAGCGTCGCCGGCCGGCCGTTGTAGCGGCCGTTGAATTCGTAATCGCGGGAACCCAGTTCGACGCGTGCGACATCGGCGAGGCGAACGGTGGAGCCGTCGGGGTTGGCGCGGACGATGATCTCGCTGAACTGCGCCGGGTCGGCCAGGCGCCCTGGGAGGTGATCAGGACCAGGTCCTGGCCCTGCCGATCGGCGACTGACCGACCTGCCGGCGGCGAATTGCGCGTTCTGTTCGTTGATCGCGTTGGCGACGTCACCGGGCGTCAGCTTCAATTGCGCGAGGCGATCCGGCTTCAGCCAGATGCGCATGGCGTAGTCCTTGGCGCCGAAGATCTGCACATTGGTCGTGCCGGGCAGCCGCTTCAGTCGGTCGAGCACGTTCAGCGTCACATAGTTCGAGGTGAACAGGTCGTCGTAGCGGCCGTCGGGTGAATAGAAGGCGAGCACCTGCAGGAAAGCTGACGAGCCGGGCTCGACGGTCACTCCCTGGCGGCGAACCTCGAGCGGCAGCCGCGTTTCCACCTGCTTGACCCGGTTGGCGACATTGACTGCGGCGATGTCGATGCTGGTACCGATCTCGAAGGTGACCTGAATCTGCGCGACGCCGTTCGACGACGAATTCGACGACATGTAGATCATGCCGGGCAGGCCGTTGATCGCGTTCTCGAGCGGTGCGGCGACGGTCGATTCGAGCACTTCGGCCGAGGCGCCGGGGTAGGTCGCCTGCACCGTTACTACCGGCGGTGCGATTTCGGGATACTGCGCGATCGGCAGCGAGCGCATCGCCGCCAGGCCCGCGAGCACCAGCAATACCGAAACGACCACCGCGAAGATCGGGCGGTCGATGAAGAAGCGCGAGAACATGGTGGCCTTCTCCGCTTACTTGCCGGTCGCAGCAGCTGGCACCGCCGCGGCGGCGCCGGCGCAGCGGCAGGAGGGGCCGCCGGCATCGCCGGCCGGCGTGATGCGCACCGGGGTGTTCGGCATCATGATCCGCGCCACGCCGTCGACGATCACACGGTCGCCCGCGGCCAGCCCCGAGTCAATCAGCCAGACGTTTCTGCCGTCGCTCTCCGACCAGTCGCCGACGACCACCGGCCGGGCCTCGGCGATCTCCTTGCCGTCCTTGTCCCCGCCGACGACGTGAACGAATCCCTGCGGCCCTTCGAGCACGGCGACCTGCGGCACCGCCAGCGCCCCCGCCGTTGCGCTCCCTTCAACGCGACGCGCACGAACTGGCCGGGTTTCAGGGCCAGGTCGGCGTTGGCGATCTCGGCGCGCATTTCGTGAGGTGCCGGTCTGCGGGTTGACGCGCGTGTCGGTGAAGCTGATCCGCCGCTGCGCGGAAAGGTCGAGCCATCGGACAGTTTCACCGAAACCTCGAAGGCATTGTTGCGCGGCAGTTGCAGGCGACCATCGGCCATCGCCTTGTTGAGCCGCAGTTGCTCGTTCTCGGAGATGTTGAACAGTATCCAGATCGGGTCGACCTGCGACACCGTGGTGAGCAGCGTGGTATTGGCGTTGGCCAGGCTGCCTTCCGACTGCTGGGCGCGGCTCGACAGGCCGCTGATCGGGGCGGTGACGCGGGTATAGGCGAGATTGAGCTTCGCCTCGCTGAGCTTCGCTTGCGCCGCCTTGATCGCGGCCGTGGCGAACTCGGCCGCGGAGGCCGCGTCGTCGGCTTCCTTCTGGCCGATGGCCTTGCGCTCGGCGAGCGGGCGCAGGCGCGCCGCCTCGCGGTCCGCCTGCGTCTTCTGGGCCTTGGCGCGCAACAGTTCGGCCTCGGCGGCCGCGAGTTGGGCCTCGAATGGCATCGAGCAGAAACAGCGGTTGCCCGGCGCGCACCGCCGCTCCCTCCTGGTAGAGCCGCTTCTCGACGATGCCGGTGACGCGGGCGCGGACTTCGGCATCCTTGGAGCCGGCAGTCTGTCCGACGTACTCGAAGGTGACCGGGAACTGGCCGGCTGGACGCTGACCGTGGTCACTTCCGGGGGCGGAAAGCCACCCATGCCGCCGGGAGGCTGCTGCCCCGCAGCCGCAGCGACAACGGCCAGGAGCAGCACGGATAGCAAAGGGGCGGCAGGTTGGGCAGCAGGCGCGGGCATGGAGGTTCCTCGAGAAGCGCAGTGCGCGGTGATGCATTGCGACTTGCGGAAGGAGCGGATTTTACGTACATTCAGGAATGTTTGTAAATGGGCACGCCGCAAGCTGTGCTGTTTCTCCGGACGAAAATAATGATGGTGAGAAGGACAAGAGACGAGGCGCTCGCCACCCGTGAAGCGCTACTCGACGCCGCCGAGCGTGTTTTCTGCGCCAGCGGCGTGACTCGGGCGACTCTCGGTGACGTGGCCAGTGCCGCCGGCGTCACCCGCGGCGCCGTCTGGCACTTCCGTGACAAGGGCGAGCTGTTCGGCGCGATGTGCAGTCGTGCGACGCTGCCGATGCAGAGCCGCCTCGAACAGGCGGCGGATGGTGACGGCGACGACGCCATCGCGACTTTGCGCGAGGTTTCGCACGGGCCTTGCGCGAGATCGCCTCGGATCTCGTACCCGAGCCGTGCTCGAAATCCCTGCTCTGCAAGTCGGAACGTTTGACCCAGACGACCGACGGCGCGCCGCATGTGGACGAAATGGACCGCCAGTGCGTCTGCGCCGTCGAGCGCATCATCCTGCGCGCGATCGCCCGGGGCGGCTGCCAGCGGACACTGACAGCAACCTCGCGGCGCATTTGCTGCAGGCGTTCTTCCACGGCGTGATCCAGCTTTGGCTGACGCATCCCGAGGCCTTCGACCTCAATGCCGCAGCACGGGCCATGGTTGAGACGATGCTTGCCGGTTTGGTCGCAGCCCCGCCGCGGCGGTGTGCGGCGGTTTGACCCCGGTCGCCGCGGCCGGGGGCGACTGACCGGCAGTTGAAACACCAGCAACTGCATTGATCATTCCGGCGACGGCAACTCGGGCGGTCGGCCAGCCGTGTTATGATTGGCCGGATGATGCATGAATTACCGGAAACGCTGAGGGTGGCCGTCACGGCGGTAGGGGCGCGAGCGGGCACCAGCCAGGCGGTTGACCGTCGGCCAGGTGAGCGGGCTCTGCCACCGCGGAAATCGCTGGAAATGGCCTCAGTTGGCGGGCGGTGCAGGGGATTGGGGTAGCTTGAAGCGTTCTTTTCTGTTCCTGCAAGGAGTTTGCTCGCCGTTCTTTGCCAGCCTGGCCGATCGATTGGTGGCGGACGGTTACCGTGTTCATAAGATCAACTTCAATGCCGGTGATCTGCTTTACTGGGGCGCGCGGCCGGCGTGGAACTACCGCGGCGACCTGTCGGGCCTGCGCGATTCCTGGACGAGAAGTGGCATCGGCATGGCGTCACCGATCAGATATTGTTTGGCGACCGGCGACGATCCATCGACCGGCCATCGACCACGCCTCGTCCGTCGGCATTCCGCCACGTCTTTGAAGAAGGCTACCTGCGCCCTTGCTGGGTAACGCTGGAGCGCGAAGAGGTGAATGGTCATTCACTTGCTTGCCACGCGACCGGACTGGTTTCAAAGCGTTGGCGAACGCCTGCCGGACTATGGAAACGGTGAACCATTTGCTTCGCCGTTCCGGATTCGCGCCGCCCATGATGCGGCCTACCACGTGGCCGGCATCGCCAATCCGATCCTGTTCAACCGCTACCGGACGCACGCGCCAGTCAATGCGGCAGTCGAATACGCCGGGTATATCCGCCGCTTCACGATGCTGCGCTGGCGCAAGCCGCAGGACGCTGAGCTGATCGATGCCCTGGTCGAACGGCGTGCGCCTTTCTACCTGCTGCCGCTGCAATTGAACAGCGATGCCCAGATTCGCGACCATTGCCGATTCGAGGACATGAACGGCGTCATGGAGTTCGTGATGGCGTCATTTGCGCTGCATGCGCCGGCGGCAGCGCGTCTGGTGATCAAGAACCATCCCTTGGACGCGGGTCTGATCGACTATCGCCGGGTCATCACCGGGCTGGAGAAAAAATTCGCTCTGTCGGGCCGCATCGACTATCTGGAAAGCGGCGATCTGGACAAGCTGCTGTCGTTCGCGCGCGGGGTGGTGACAGCTCAACAGCACGCTCGGTTTTCTGTCTGTCGGCATGGGGTGTCCGGACGGTAACCTTTGAGCGATCCGATCCGCCAACCTGCCCGGCCTCACCTTTCAGGGTCCCCTCGATGACTTCTGGCAGGACGATGGCAAGCCGGAGGCTGAACTGTTCCGTTGCTTTCGAAATACGGTGATCCATACCACGCAGGTCAATGGTGGCTTCTATAGCCGAGCCGGCATCCGCATGGCGGTCAACAATTGCCGACGGCTGCTGGAGCCCGAGCGCTCGCCTCTGGATGAACCCTGTGAGGCCCGCCGGCGTTCCCCCGCGAGCGTGCTGATTACCGGCGCCAGCGGCGTGTTGGCGGTGCCCTGGCGCCGTCTATGCCGAAGCGGGCAGGACCCTCGTCCTGCAGGACGCAATGCGCTTCGCCTGGCGGAGTGGCGGCGTTCTGCGAGCGCGCGGCGCTCGCGTATTGACGCAGGTGCTCGACCTGCGCGACCGCGTGGCGCTGGCGGACTGGCTGCGGACGCTCTGCGCGCAGGAACAACTGGATCTGGTGATCGTCAATGCCGGCCTGAACACGCATGTGGGTCCAACTGGCGCCGCCGAGGGCTGGCCGGAGGTGCAGGACCTGCTGGAGGTGAACGTCGTGGCGGCGTGGGCGACGGTCAATGCGGTGCTGCCGGCGATGCGCCTGCGCGGGCAGGGACAGATCGCTCTGATCAGTTCCCTGGCCGCGTTTTACGGGTGCCGGTGGCGCCGAGCTACTGCGCCAGCAGGCCGCGATCGGGTCATGGCGGTGATGCGCGGCTGGTTGGCCGCCGAGGGCATCCGCATCAATGTCGTCATGCCGGGTTACGTGGAATCATCGATGTGCCGCGCGATGCCCGGTCCGAAGCCATTTCTGTGGTCCGCCGAGCGGGCCGCCCGCTACATCCGGCGCGGTCTGGAACGTAACCGGGCACGCATCAGCTTTCCTTTTCCGCTCAATCTGGGAACCTGGTTCCTGTCGGTCCTGCCTCCGACGGTTTCCGAGCGTATCCTGCGCCTGCTCAATTACGGTGGCTGATTCGTTCTGGTCGGCGGCGGCACCGGCGGCCGTGGCCGGCGCGGGGCTTTCACTATTGGTCGAGCGCCTTCTGCAGCCGCCGACGCGGCCTTTGTGGCGGCGACCGGTTGCGGCCCTGGCCATCCACCTCGGACTCTGGCTGCTGCTGTTTTCCTGTCTGCTGCTGGTCCCAGCGCCCTTTCTTTACCCGCTGCGCTGTTGGCGGGGATGCTGTTCCTGGTTCTGGTGAGCAACGCCAAGTTCCATGCCCTTCGCGAACCGTTCGTGTTCCAGGATTTCGAGTATTTCAGCGACGCCTTGCGGCATCCCCGCCTGTATCTGCCTTTCCTGGGCGCCGGCAGGGCGCTGCTGGCGCTGCTGGCCTTCGCTGCCGCGGTCACCGGCGGTATGGCGGTCGAGCGATCGCTGCTGTCCCGGCTGCCGGTCACCGAATTCCTGGCCGGCGCGGGCGGGTTGGCGCTGGCCGGACTGCTGCTGCTGTGGCTGGGCCTCGCAAAGAAACTGTCCGTCAGCTTCGACGCCGCGGCTGACCTCCGGCGATTGGGCTTGCTGGCTGCCCTGTGGCGTTATGGCGAGGAAGAACTGCTGCCCTTCAAGGTTTCCTGGCCCTATGAGCACTTTGGCGCGGGGCCACCGGTTCGCGCGCATCCGGCGCATCTGGTGGTGGTGCAGAGCGAGTCCTTCTTCGATGTGCGGCGTCTGTTTTCCGGAATCCGCACGGATGTCCTGCGCGAGTTCGACGCCTTGCAGGCGAGTGCGCTGTGGCAGGGACGGTTGCAGGTGTCGGCCTGGGGGGCCAATACGGTGCGCACCGAGTTTGCGTTTCTGTCCGGACTCGCGATCGACGCGCTGGCCGTGCATCGTTTCAATCCCTATCGCCGATTGGCGCGACAGGATCTGGCCACGCTCGCCAGTTACCTGCGGCGATGCGGCTACCGCACCGTCTGCGTGCATCCCTACGCCGCCAGTTTTTATGCGCGCGACAAGGTGTACCCGCGACTCGGTTTCGACGAATTCATCGACATTCGCAGCTTTTCCGGCGCGCCCAAGAGCGGGCCTTATGTCAGCGACCTGACGGTTGCCGAGAAAGTCTGTTCCTTGCTGGCAAGTTCCTCGGAGCAGCCGCTTTTTGTTTTTGTGATCACCATGGAGAACCACGGGCCCTTGCATCTGGAGGATCCGCTGCCTGGCGACAGCGAACGCTGCTATACGGTGGCTCCGGCCGGCTGTGATGACCTGACGATCTATCTCCGCCATCTGCGCAACGCCGACAGTATGGCCGGCAGGCTGCGGCAGCAACTGGCGGCCCTGCCGGGGAACGGGTGCTTGTGCTGGTTCGGGGATCATGTGCCGATCCTGCCGGAGGTGTATCGGGCAATCGGCACGCCGGACGGGCAGACGGACTACTTCATCTGGCGCAAGGATGGCCAATTGCCGGTGGGAACACGCCGTGACCTCAAGGTCGAGCAACTCGGCGGCTTCGTTCTGCAGGCGGTGGGCGTGCTCAGTGCAAGCGCAACCGAGGTGTCCGATCAGGCTCCCGGACTCTTCCGAGCCACGGCGGCGAAAGCCGAAGTACAGTCAGCCTATAGCTGACCCAGTTCCTCGGCCAGTGCGGCGACCGTTTGCCGTATCTGGATCTCGCTGTGCTCGCAGGAGACAAAGAAGCGCAGACGGGCGGATTTCTCGGGCACGGCCGGATAGAGGATCGGCTGCACGTTGATGCCACGCTCGAAAAGTGCCGACGCCACGCAGCGCCGCCTTGATCGAACTGCCGGTAATTGCCGGGATCATGGCGAATCCGGCACTGGTGCCGGTGTCGACGTCAGCCGCCTGTGCTTGCGCGAGGTGAAAGACGCCCGCGCTCCTGCAGCGTGGCACCCGCTGGGGCCCCTGTGCAGGCATCTCGCAGGGCTGCCAGCGAGGCGGCGGCAATCGCCGGCG
>JADKBU010000017.1 GCA_016714935.1 Candidatus Accumulibacter propinquus
AGCGCATTCGCCGAATCATCGCCGAATGAGCTTGCAGGATTTCGATCCATACCTGGTGTTTGGTGAGCCAGGCGGCGAGCAGGAAGCCCAGAGCGCCGCCCACGGCGCGATGCCGGTGCTCAGAATGATCGTGGCGATCGCCAGCCCATCTCGGTTATGACCGCCAGGGAACGGCAGCCGTGGCGACGGCCGCCACGAGGCTCTTGAACCAGCAACGCCACAGGGGCTGGGACCGAAAACTCCAGACGGCGCTTGGCCAGTCGCAGCCACAGGATCGCAGAGAGGGCGGCGGCAACTCCCAGCAACTGGCTGAGGATGACCAGATCCGCCGCGGCTCCGAGAAGCGTCGCAACGAGCACCAGCACGGTGCCGACAAAGGCAATCTTCAGGGTTTCGTTTGCCGCCCCGACCGCCACCAACGGCGTGTAGCAGACCGACGACGGAATGCCGATGGCGCAGGACAGCGCCAGCCAGCTGCCGGGTCGACGGCTTCGCCCCATGCGCAGACTGGTCTTCCAGGGCATGTTGGGACGCGCCAGTATCCAGACCGCCAGGATTCCCGAGACCGTGGTCAAGGTGTTGGCCCACGCCAGACTGACCGGCCCGTAGCCGATCCAGGCGAATCCGATCGCCGTGCCGGCGTGCACCACCGACCCGGTGAAACGCAGGGCAGCAATCGTCCCGAAGCGCATTTCCCGGGTCAGCCATGCATAGGGAAAAGCCAGGAATGGCGTGATCGCGAAATTCAGCGCCAGCACCGCCATGATCTCCAGCATTCTGGGCTCATTGTAGAAACTGGCCGTGGGCACGGCGGCGGCGAGGACGAGTAAGGCCAGAGCAAGGCCCAGGCCCAGTTGCACGCTCCAGGTCGCGCGAATGCGCTCTTCGGTCAACTCCTTCTGCTGGACCAGATACTGCCCGGCTCCCATGTCACGGAAGGTGGCAATGAAACCCAGCAGGACCATGGTGACCGAGTAGACGCCCAGTTCGGCGGGGGTCAACAGGCGGGCGACAACCATCGCCGAAACCGTGTGCAGGATGAGGCCCGAATACCGGTCCAGGAACGATAAGGCGAGGGCTTTTCTGGTCGACACGTGAGCGTTATCCGGTTATGTGCCTGGAGACGATCGCCTTGCGCCGTTCCGGAGCAATCAAGAAAATGAAGGAGGACTGCGAGTGACTCCGAAGCCGGGATGGCGCCCCCGGATTCGCTGCTGCTCGGACAACACCGAGCGGCCAGCCGACGGAAACGAACAGGCCCGGTCGCACGGTATTGCGCAAGCGTGTCCTAGGCGCGGCTGTTCCAGAGCTGCAACAGGCAACGCGCCGCAAAACGCCCCGGGGTCCTGTCCCAAGGGGTAAACCGCGGCAAATGAAACCGATCCGCCTGCGCGTTGGCGAACCGGGGTTGCGTTGACACCGCGGCTGAAAATCCCAGTTTTTCGACCATCTTCCCGTGCCGTGCCGAGCAGTCTCGTCCGGGTACGCCGTTGGGGTAGGCGAAGACGCTGACGGTTTCGCCGAGGATCGCTTCCACTTCCAGCTTCCCTGCCGCGATCTCGGCAAACGCCTGCTCGTCCGGAAGTCCTTCGAGGATCGGATGCGTATGCGTGTGGGCACCGATCTCGGCGCCGGCGGCACGCAGCTTTCTCAGTTGCCCGCGGGACATCATCAACTCGCTGTGCTCCGGCACGGCCGCCTGACGACCGATTTCTCGCGCCACCGCAGCGCGCTGATGGTGCTCGAAATACTTGAGTTTGCCGAGTACCGCTTCGTAGCCGCGGATCCGCGACGCCGTATCGCTCAGCGTATGGCTGCCGAGATCGAACTGGCGCAGATCCAGTTCCCCCGGCGAAACCTTCCGGAAAGCCTCGATCACCTCGTCATTCCACATGCGGCCGCCGTCGAGGAAGGCCGTGGCAATGAAGAACGTCGCCGGCAGACCGTGCGCCGCGAGGATCGGCCAGGCCACCTCGAAATTGTCGGCATAGCCGTCGTCAAAGGTGATCACTGCCGCCGCCGCCGGCAGAGTTCCCGCTTGCCGTCGCCGCACCGCCTCGCCGAGGGACAGGACATGGAAGTTACCCGCGATCAGCCGCGCCATCCATGCAAACTCCTCGGCGGAGGGTTCGAAGGGAAGCAGCGGATCCGCCACCGGCAGGACACGGTGAAAGATGAAAATGCTCAGCTTCGCCGACGCCCCTGCGGGAGAAAGAGCCCGAAACAACAGAGAAGGCACTTGAACTCCAGCCAATCCCTAGGTCGCCCCGAGGGCGGCACAGGTTTCCCGGGCGGCACGCGCATAGCGACCGGTGGTGAACCGGACGTAGCCGATGAAGTGGAGAAAGACGGTCCCCGGCTTTTCACGACCTGGATGACAGTACTTGGGATGTGGCAAGACGCAGGCTCGCGGCGAGTTCGACACCATGAAGTTCGAGCTGAACTGCTCGGTACCCCAGGCGGCCCAGCGCGCTCCGAGAATGCCGCCCATCGTCTGGCTGAACGCTTTCAACTGGGCGCGACTGAAGCTGCCCTGGGCAAACCCGGAGAATCCTGAGCAGCCGCGGACATACCGTGCCGACTCCGACTCGGGCAGGCGATCCAGATTGGCTTCGGCGAGAATCTGGATGTGTTCGCCCGAATCGGCCCGCGCCTTGGCCCATCGTGCGGCTTCAACGCAGGAAACCAGTTGCTGACCGTCTTCCGTTGCCAGCGCAAACGAGGTGGCTTCGGCAATCGCCTTTTTCACCTCGGCCATTTCGGACAGCGTCACCGTATCGGCATCGATCTGGATGACATAATCGCTCTGGCTGTACTCGGAGATGGCCATCAACCGTTCCCAGGTGCCGCCCTGGGGCACTCCTTGCTCCTGGTAGTCCTCGGCACGCACGATTTCGATGCCGATGACGTGGCTGGCGATAAGCCACCGATCCGCATCGGTAATGCTGGGATCGGCGACCATCACGATTCGCCGCGGATGCATGAAGCGACAGAAGGACTTGATCGCCAGCAGATAGGACTCGACATCGCGATGGTGGACCATCGAGAGCGCGGTAAACGCGTCCTTCCCGAGGACGACCGGCGGAGTCCTGAGGATCGCTGCAAGTTCTCGTTCAAAGCGGCGACGATTGATCGCAGCTCGCGTTCGCTGTACCACCAGGCTAAGGATGTTCATCGAGTGATCTCTGACAAGGGAATACCTTTCGGTTGGTTAGTCTCGCCACGCACCCGCCCGTTCGAGGCGACGACGCAGCCCAGGCAAGGAGTAACCCGCGGCATAGGCCCGCTTGGCGGCGGTGAGCGACTTCTCGTAATCCTTGATCTCCAGATAGGCAAACGCCAGATACAGCCACACATTCACCTTCGCCGAATCCTGCGCTTCAGCCTTTTCAAGCTGTTTCCTGGCTTCCGCGGGCTTTCCTCGCCGCGCATAATAATAGCCATAGAGGGCCCTGACCCCCGCATCCTCGGGGACAAACCTCACCGCGCGCTGGAAGTAGCAGTGGACTCGCAGATTGGATCCCCGCAGCTTCTCGGTCTTCTGACGAAAGCCCAGATCCTCCATTGCCGCCAGGACCTGCAGCTGGTTCGGAAAGGCCCAAAGCGTATAGGCGAACCCACCTGCGGGAGGTCCCGGACTGCCCGGTCTGGCACTCCAGTCTTTCCCCTGCAGGTACGCTTCGTATTCGTAACTGAAGTGCGCCCTTTCGACCAGATCACGATCCGCCGGCGCCAGCACCCGGTAGTCAAACGGACCGTATTTGTTGGGAATGTACAGGGGCCCGCAATCCGGCTCGTACAATTCAACCGCGGGAAAGCGGGTCGCCCAGTCCGGATACTCGACATTGTTCCGTTGGCCGAAGGACTCGCCTGCTGCGCCGAGACCGACAAGCACAGCGCAACAAACCTTCAACACCTGTTGGGTTGATCGCCACGTTGGTGCCTGCAGGCGGTGGTTGACGATTGTCTGCCAAAAACCACGCCGCCCCATAAAACTTTCAGTCATCCTTTCACCTTCCAGAAGCTCGCCAAAGTTACCATCCAGAGCATGTCCCTAGCGCCACGGAGCTTGCGACGGCGCGCGCTACACTACATCGCGGGTGCCTGGGTGACAAATGCCTTCTGATCCCGCACCGGTCCTGCTTCTGCCTGGATCAGCCAGCGCTTGGTCAGGACCGTCATCACCAGCAGGTTGTATGGTAGATCGAAATAGGCCAGGCTCAGAAACGCGCCGCCGACGAAATAGCCCACCAGACTGACCTGGCACATGGCGGCAAGCTGTTTCGCCCAGAGCAGGTTCGGATCCGTGCTCTTGTAGTTGGTGATCGATCTGGCCATGCGCCATACCGACCACCAGATCGCCAGGAAGAGAAACAGTCCGATGAAGCCATGTTCGCCCAGCACCTGAAAATAGATGCTGTGCGCCGCATGGATGTCACGCGGGTCGGGCGCAAAGCGCGAGAAGATCACCGGCGAATACATGTCGAAACCGGCCCCGGTGACGTGTGCCCTGGCGACGTTGACGGCAGTCCACCAGGCGTTGATGCGCCCCATCGCCGAAGCATCCTCCTCGTACGAGCTGATCGTATGCATCCGATCCGACCAGTTTTCGGGCATGAAGATGACCAGCAGTACGCCCGCGAGCGACAGAAACACGCCAAACCCCATTTTTTGGGACTCTTCAGCCAGAGGTAGACGGCCATTGCGGCAATGGCCAGCAGTGCCCCCCGCGAGTGGCTACCCAGGGCGGCCGCCGCCGACAGCAGCATGGCGGCGGTAAACCCGTGCCGGACCCAGCGATTGGTCGCCTGCAACTGCAGATAGCGCATCAGCGGGATGACCACGATCAAGGCCAGTGCGATTTCGTTGTTGCCCCCGATGAATCCACCGGGGCCCCAGACGCGGTAGTTGCCACCGGTCATGATCGTGAAGATGCCGCCCTTGACGCCGTAAAAGCCCAGGGAACAGACCACGACCCAGACAAAGAACTCGATGTGGCGGCGGGTCTTCAGCAGCGTCAGCGCCACCAGGATCATGAGATCAACCTTCATGACCTTGGAGAACATCTCGGTGCTGCCCTCGACATTGTACGAAAACGGGTAGGTGATGCAGATCCACCCCATGAACAGGAGCAACCAGACCGCTGGCGATTGCGCAAAGGGGTTTTGTCTCTCTTTTGTCGTCAGCACCCCGATCAGCGTGGCGATGGCGACGATCGCCGCCACCGGAAAGTCGCGCGCGAAGCCGTAAGCCAGGGCATGCGGGTTCATCAGGCTGACCCACGTCCAGAGCATGATCCCGAACCAGGGATAGCGCAGGGCATAGAGGCTACCGATCAGAACGATGCCCACGACCAGCAGGTCACGCATGCTGGCTCACCCATTCCGGGGCGCATCCCGGCCAGCCGGCATCCGGCAGGACAGGGCCGCTCGGGACGCATGTATTCAAGTCAACCTCCCACGACCAGGCTTTGCACGTAGCGGTACTTGCCGGATTTTTCCCTGGGGATGTCGGCAACGCGCAGCACCTGCACGTCGACCTCCTGTCCGAGCCGGGCCTTGATGCCGCCGGCGATCAGGGTCTCGACCTGCGGACCACAGTTCTCGCCCGGCACGATCTGAACCACGACACGCAGCAGTGTCTCTTGCACCACCTTGAAGGCTTCGATGCCGGGGATGTCCCGGATCGGGTAGACGACGGCCAGACCGTGCATGATCGTGCCGTCGGCGGCGACCACGAAATCGGTCGTACGGCCCTGGATTTCTTCCAGCAGCGGCAGCCCACGACCGCAGGCACAGACCCGGTCGGAGAGTACCGCCACGTCACCGGTGCGGTAGCGCACGAAGGGGAACTCACCGGTGGCCAGGTGGGTGACGACCACCTCGCCCGCGGCGCCACGCGGCAGGACCTGGCCGTCGCGATCGACGATTTCGACGATGAGGTCTTCGGCTGTGATGTGCATCCCGCCCTGCGGGCACTGGTGGGCGATGAAACCGGCGTCGCGCCCCCCGTAGCCATTGGCTACCGGACAGCCGAAGACGCGGGCAATGTCGTCGCGCTGGTGCTCGTAGAGGCGCTCGGAGGTCACGAAAGCGACTCGGATACCCAGATCATTCATCGCCTGGCCACGCTTCTCGGCGTGCCGGGCAATCAGCGAGATTGACGAGGGATAGCCGAAGAGCATCGCCGGGCGGGTGCGCCGAATGGTATCCACGAAACCGTCGAGCTTGCTCTCGCTCATCTCGAACGCCGGCAGCAGTTGGGTACGCAACAGCCGGTCGCGGAACTGTCGGATACGGTCCTGGGCCGTGAGTTCGATCGGACTCCCCCAGACGACGATTTCCGGATCACCGATATCGACGCCCCACCAGCGGGTGGCGCGCCACTTGGCGGCCACATCGTGACTGATCCGCTCCTTGCCGATGAGAAAAATCAGCGGCTCCCCGGAAGACCCGCCGGTATTGAAGCGCGCCAGAGCCCCGGCACGCTCGGACCTGAGCTGTTCCAGGTTTTGGCGAATGATCGGTTTGGTCAGAAATGGCAGCCGCTGCAGGTCGTCGATGCTGTGAATGTCGACGGCATCGCACCCGAGTTTGGCGAAAAGATCCCGGTAGTACGGCACATCGCGTTGGGACTTGACCAGCAGGGCGCGCAGGCGCTCCCGCTGCAGCGCCGCCAGCCGTTCGGTCGACCACCATTGAGAAGCCTCCATGCGCTGTCTGACGGCCACCGTGTGGTGGTGCTTGAGACGTTCGTGGAGGGGAAAGAGCAGCCCGGAAACGAGCTTGGTATACAGGCTAGCCATTCGGTCGCGCCTCCGACGGCCCGCGTACGAGGCCTTGAAAGTGTCCGCAAAGTCGCTCCACCCGCTCGCCCCATGAATTCTCTTCGGCATAGCGGCGGATGGCTGCGCGATCCCAGTTCCGGCCCAGTGCGGCGGCCAGCGCCCCGGCCAGGAGTTGTGCATCGCCGAAAGGCACGACGACGCCCAGGCTGGCATCGCGCACCACCTCCCGGTTGCCGCCGACATCGGTAGTGACCACCGGCAGACCGCAGGCCATCGCTTCGAGGAAGACGTTGGCCCAGCCTTCGTTGCTGGTGGCGAGGACAAACACATCGGCAGCCGAGAGGATGTCGGCCAGCGCGTCCGGCGAACGCGGACCGAGGAAGTGCACGCAGTCCTGCAAGCCCAGTCCGGCGACCTGGGTTTCCAGTTCGGCGCGGTTGTCGCCCTCGGCGCTCGGACCACCGACGACGAGATACACCAGGCCGGGAAAGTCCCGGCGCAGTTGCGGAAGAATTTCGATGACCCGGTGAAAACCCTTGCGGGAAACCAGGCCGCCGACCGATATCAGGACCGGAGCGCTCGGCGAAAGGCCCAGGCTGGCTCGGGCGGTGACCCGGTCGCGTGGCGAGAAACGCACCGTGTCGACGCCGTTGCCCACCACCTCGATCTTCGCCGGCGCCGCGCCGCGGGCGACGACCAGCTTCTTCAACGACTCGGAGACCGAGAACACCCTGGTCGCGCGCTGCAGGGCCTTGAGCAGCAGCGGCGCCAGGCGGGCGTCTTCGAGATGACGGGTCTCGGTCCCGCGCAGGGTGATGGTCACCGGCACCTGCAGCCAGTTGCCGAGCAGGCTGGCCGCATAGCCGTCCGGGTAGGCAAAATGGGCATCGATGATGTCCAGTCGCCCTTCCCGCTGCAAGCGGCGCAGGGTCGCGTAGGCGCCGATGGCCATCAGCCAGCCGTCGAGCCCCTTGAGCACACCGGGAATCGACAGGAAGCGCGGAAACCAGACGTCGACGCCGGACTGCTTCTCGTAGCGCGGCGCGCCCGGCCGGAAATGCGGCTTGAAGCGGCGCAGCAGACCCTGCAAAGGGAACCACGGGCTGGGGGCCACCACGCTGAGTGGCAGCCGCTGGCCGACGCGAAACATGCGTTCGCGGATGAACAACCCGGCCCCGGGCTGGAGTTGGCTGGGGAAGAGGCTGGACAGCACGACGATGTGTGCCGGGTAACGAGGGGCCTGCATGTCAGAAGCGGGACGGGACCAGGCGGGCAAACGGTGCCTGGTAGTTGGCAACGCTTTGCCGCCAGTTTCGCTCCTGCTCGACAAAGCGCCGGCCGGCAGCCCGCAGTTCCGGCCAACGGTCGCTTTGCGCCAGCAGTTGCAGGACTGCGCCGGCCAGGGCGGCCGCATCGCCGGCCTTGAACAGCATGCCGGTCTCGGCATGGCGGATCAACTCTCGATGACCACCGACATCCGAAGCCACCAGCAGGCGCCCCTGCGCCATCGCTTCGAGCGGTTTGAGGGGAGTCACCAGTTCGGTCAGGCGCATCGAATGGCGAGGATACGCCAGGACATCGACAATATCGTAGTAGCGCGGGACTTCGGCATGCGCAACGCGGCCGCTGAACACCACCTTGTCGGCCAGGCCGAGAGCTGCCGCCTGTTCCTTGAGGGCGCCCTCCTGGGGACCGCCGCCAACGAGCAGCAAGCGTACTTCCGGGCGCTGCACGAGAATCCGCGGCAACGCTTCGATCAGCAGGTCGAGCCCTTCATAGGCATAGAAGGAACCGATGAAGCCGATCACCGTGGCGCCAGCCAGTCCCAGTCGCTCCTTCAGCCCGGCATCGGCGGCGCCACCGACGGCAAAGGAATCGATATCGACCGCATTGGGAATCACCGTCACCTTCGCTGCCGGGAGACCGCGCGCCACGATATCCGAGCGCAGACCTTCGCAGATGGTGAAGACATGGTCCGCGCGCTTGAGGGCGTGCGTTTCCAGGCGGCGGGTGAGGCGGTAGCGAAGGCTGCCCTCGCTGGTTGTGCCGTGGTCTACCGCCGCGTCTTCCCAGAAGGCACGCACTTCGTAGACCACCGGCAGACCGAGACGCTTGCCGACGCGCAATGCCGGCACGGCATTGAGGACCGGCGAGTGGGCGTGCAGGATGTCCGGCTTGACCAGATCCACCACTTCCAGCAGGCGCTTCTCGACCTGACGCATCAACGCCATTTCGCCGAGTCCGGGCAGCGACACGGCGGTCGACGCTGGCGCGGGGGTACGGTAGAAGTGCCAGCCGTCCACGGATTCTTCGGTCAGATCGCAAGCGACATGCTTCGGCGTCGTGAGGTGGAACGTCTGCCAGCCCAGCTTGCGCTGCTCGCGCAGGATCGACAGGGTGCGGAAGGTATACCCGCTGTGCAGTGGAATGGAGTGATCGAGAATGTGCAGAATGCGCAGGCTCACCGGCCACCCTCCCTGCGCCTGCCCGCGGGTGCGCCACCCAGGCAGGTCTTGAAGACCATCGCCGAACACCGACTAAACGTCATGCTGCTGCCCCTGTATCTGGAGAAGCCGATCATACACAGCGCGGCTGTCGGGCACCGGCAGTATTTCACGTTGCCCCGCCAAGGTGGCGGTCGATCACCGAGAGATGGGCGTCCCAACTGTAGCGCGCCAGAACCTGCTGGCGTGCGGCAATGCCGATGGCGGCAGAACGTGCCGGCTCGCGCAACAGGGCTTCGATCTGGCTGACGTACTCCGGCACGGTTCCTGCAGTCAGGAAATCGCGCTCGGGGACCGCGTCGATTGCCGTCGAACACTCACTGGAGGCGACGACCGGCAAGCCCATGGCCATCGCTTCCAGGACCTTGTTCTGGACGCCACGTGCCAGCCGCAGGGGCGCAACGACGACCGCCGCATGCTGCAGGTAAGGACGAACGTCCGGGACGGTGCCGCTGACCACCACGTGCTCCCCGGCCAGCGCCTGCACCGCCGCTGTCGGACTGCGTCCGACAATGTAGAAGCGCAGCTCCGGCCAGTTCTGACGCAGCCTGGGCAAGATGTCGGCGGCGAACCAGCTCACCGCGTCGATGTTCGGCCAGTAGTCCATGGCGCCGGTAAACACCACCGCCGTTTCGTCGACGCGGAAAGGTGAAGACAGCTCCTTCCGGGGTGAGAAGAAGTCGGCGTCCACTCCGTTGCACATGGCCTCGACTTTACCGGCGGACTCCGGCGCCAGACCCCGAAACAGGTCGGCCTCGCCCTGGGTGACAAAGAACGATCGTTCGGCCCGGATCGCGACCGCACGTTCGAAAGCGAGCAGGCGCCTGCCCTCGCGCCGGTACAACCAGGACATCGGCCAGCGGTGGTTGGCGGCATACTGGCCCCATTTCAGGGAATCGACGTCGACAAAGTCGACCAACTGACGTAGCCGCGGTGCGCGCTCGACGAAGCTCGCCATGACCGAGGAAAAAATCAGGGCGGCGTCGATCTGCTGTTCGCGCAGCGTGCGATCGACCCAGTCCTGCAGCCCGGCATTGCGATAGTAGGGCAGCGTCAGCGGTTCGTTGCCGAGCAGGCCCCGGAGACTCAGCAGGCGCGCCAGATGCGGTTTGAGCCGGACCAGATGCAGGTCGACGCAGTACTCGCGTACCGCCTCGACATAGGCCTCGTCCTGCGGATCGTCGATGAACGTGCCGAGGAATACCCGGTGCCTGGCCGCCAGGTGCTTGAGCAGGTGATACGAGCGAACCTTGTCGCCCTTGTTCGGCGGGTAGGGAAGGCGATGTACCAGGTAGAGAAGATTGCTCATCTGCGGCCACCCAGGGTCATTGCGCCGCTACGCCGGCGACCGCCGCCTGATCGGTCGGCGCATCGACGACGTTGCGCAGAAAGGCCTCGAACATCAGCAGCGTCCACAGCGCGGCGCTGTAGTCGCTGACGCCCGACTGGTGGGCATCGACGACGTGCCGCAGGTAATCCTCGTTGAACCAGCCGGTCGCCGCCAGGCGCGGGCCGAGCACCGCGTCGCGGACGCGCTCGCGCAGTGGGCCTCGGAACCAGCGCGCCAGGGGCACCGAGAATCCCATCTTCGGTCGATAGAGGATGTCCTGAGGCAGGCGCGGCTCCATCGCTTTCTTGAGCAGGAACTTGCCTTCCTGGCCACGGACCTTGAACGCGGATGGCAGCGTCGCCATCCATTCGAGCAACTCGTGGTCCATCAAGGGTTCGCGCACCTCCAGCGAGTGCGCCATGCTGGCACGGTCGACCTTGGTGTTGATGTCGCCGACCAGGTAGGTCTTGAGGTCGAGGTACTGGATCAGGGCCAGCGGATCGTCGGTTCCGACCGTCCGGCATGGTAGCGAAAGACGTCCTCGGCGCTGTAGCCGTCGATTTCTCGCCGGAAGCGATCGGTAAAAAGTTGTTTGCGCATCGGACCACGCAGGATCGATACGGAATGGAAATAGGCTTCGACCGAGGTGCGCGCCATGCCTTCAAACGTCGTTTTGGCGCGAAACATGCGCGGCGCCCAGTCCGCTTTCGGATAGCAGCGACCGAGCAGACCAAACAGCGGCCGACGCACGCTATGCGGCACGGCCGCGCGCAGGCGTTCTTCCATCAGGTGCAGGCGGTAGCGACGATAGCCGCCAAAGGTTTCATCGCCACCGTCACCCGACAGGGCAACCGTGACGTGCCGGCGCGCCAGTTGACAGACGCGGTAGGTGGGAATCGCCGAACTGTCGGCATAGGGTTCGTCGTACAGGCTGGCCAGCGTGTCGACCAGATCAAAGTCGTCGCTGGCGACCAGGTCACAGTGATGGCGGGTGCGGTAACGGTCGGCAACCTTCTGGGCAAACTGCGCTTCGTTGAACGCAGGATCGTCAAAGGCAATCGAGCAGGTATTCACCGGATCGTTCGAGAGACCGGCCATCAACGCCACGACCGCGCTGGAATCTACCCCTCCCGAGAGGAAGGCCCCCAGCGGCACCTCGGCGATCATGCGCAGGCGGATCGACTCGCGCAGTTTCTCGTCGAGTTGCTCACAGGCCTCGTCTACCGAACACGCGGCATCGAGGGTAAAGCGCAGGTCCCAGTATTCCTTCGGCGCCGCCGCCGGCTGCCCACGCCGCAGGGTCAGGGTATGCGCCGGGGGCAGCTTGCGCGCCTGACGAAAGATGGTTCTCGGCTCGGCGACGTAACCAAGCGCAAAGTACTCCTCGACCGCCAGGGGGTCGATCTCGCGGGCGAGGCCGCCATGTGCCAGCAACGATTTGAGTTCCGAGCCGAACAGGAAGGTGCCATCGGGCAACAGGGCATAGTAGAGCGGCTTGACCGCCAGCCGGTCGCGCGCGAGAAAGAGCGTCTCGCGGTTGCGGTCCCAGAGCGCAAAAGCGAACATGCCGCGAAAACGACGGACGCAGTCCTCGCCCCAGGCTTCCCAGGCATGGACGATGACCTCGGTGTCGCTGCGCGTATGAAAGACATGCCCGAGCGCCAGCAACTCCGGAATGAGTTCCTGATAGTTGTAGATTTCCCCGTTGAACACCACGCAGACGCTCTGATCCTCGTTGTAGAGCGGCTGCTGGCCGGTCGACAGGTCGATGATCGAGAGCCGCCGATGGCCGAGGCCGAGGCCCGGTTCGACGTGCAGCCCGCCCTCATCCGGGCCACGATGATGCTGCGACTCGTTCATCCGTGTCAGCACGGCGCGATCGATGTCGCGCCGGCCACGAGTATCAAAGATTCCGGTAATGCCGCACATAGTCTTGCTTCGCTTCCCTTCCTGGGTTGCCGCGTTCGCCTACGGATGGATCAAGGTGCTGCGCCTTGCCCTGCCGGCTGCCGAACCCAACAACTGATCGTAGAGTCCCTGGTAGTGCTGCGTCATCGCTTCCAGGCTGAACCGCTGCTCGACCACGGCCCGTCCCGCACACCCGGCAGCGCGCGCACGCTTGGGGTCCAGCGCATAGCCGGCGATCTCCCTGGCCATCGCCTCGGCGTCGGCCGCCGCCACGAGTTGGCCCGTACGACCCTGGTCAATCAACTCGCCATTGCCACCGACGGCGGTCGCAATCACCGGCAGGCCGCTGGCCATCGCCTCGAGGACGGTGTTCGATACCCCCTCGGCCAGCGATGGCAGTACGAAACAGTCCAGACCACGCAGGATCTCGGGAACGTCGTCACGTTGCCCCGGCAACCACGCCCGGTCGGCCAGTCCGGCTTGTTCGAGCATCGCCTGCGCCTGTGCCCGCAACGGTCCATCGCCGATGATCACCAGCCGCAGGTCACGCTGCAGCACAGGGAATAGCTCAAGAGCCCTGATGAAGGCCTTGACCAGAGTCGTCTGATCCTTGACCCCCTGCATGCGACCGACGGTACCCACCAGCCAGCAACGCGGATCCGAGAACGGACAGCCAACAATCGGCTGACGAGTCCCGGCCGGATGAAAGCGCTGCGCATCGACACCGTTGTAAATCTGTGACACCCGGGCTGGATTCACTCCCACCCGGCAGGTGAGATAATCTTCGAGATCGCGCGACAGCGCTATGTATCTCGTCACGAATGGGCGATAAAAACGCCGCAGCCATTGGTACTTTCGGCTGGAACCATCGAGATCGCCGATATCGCGGCCATGTTCGCCGTGGATGCGCACCGGAACACCCGCCGCCCAGGCCGGCATGGCCACCTCCAGTGCCGCCAGATTGCGACTGTGCACGATCGCCGGCCGCAACTGCCGAAAAAGGCTGAACAGGCGGGGGTAAATCCGGATCGCGTGTCCGGGTGGTTTCTCCAGGGCGACGAAGCTGACATCGTCACGCACGATGCGGCGTCGGAAATCCGTAATTTCGGTCAGGGAAATCACCGCGTGGCGATAGGCGTCGGCCGGCATGTGATTGATCAGGTTGACGACGCCATTCTCCAGACCGCCGACGTCGAAACGAAAAACCACATGCGCGACCAGTGGGCGCGCGTCGTGCGCCAGGATCATCGAGTGGCCAGCGTTTGCTGCAGTGCGCTGCTCACGGCCGGCCCGGCGGCGCGTGCAAAGTCGGCGAGCACGGCGTCGCCCTCACCGGCCTGGCCTTGCGGCGCGTAGAGAACGATCACTGCCGAGTCGTCGCCCTTGCCGGTCAACCGCGACAGCGCCGTATAGGCCTTGACCAGCGCATCACTGGAGGTCCACTGCCCATTCACCCAGTACCACTGCCAGACCACCAGACGGATGCCGCCGGGCCCGCGCAACTGCGTCGTGCTCACCTGGATCGGCTGCTGGTTGAAGGAGATTTCGCGTGTGCCCCCGGCGACCTTGGCCCAGACCGGGTCATCGTTGGTCACCAGAACATTCATCGAACTGACCATCTTGTGCTGCTGGTCCTGGTTGCGGTAATAGGCGAGAAACAGCCCGGCCAGGTGACCCCCGTTTTCAAAGCTTGCCTGCGTGCTCGCCGCGTAGTCTCCGAAGCGCGGCCGCCATTCGTTCAACGCGGACGGCGTGGGCTGCCAGCCGTCGATTGCCTCCAGCGACGCCATCCGGCTCAAAGACCCGCCCGTGGCGTGTGCCAATTGCCGTTCCGCGAATGGCCACAGAGACGCCACCAGCACGCTGGCGACAGCAGCAACCCACACCGAGGCAGCGCCCGCCGTCACGGCGACCGTCGGCAATACCCTGGACGGCTGCGGCTGCGGCAGTTCATCCTCGCGCCAGCGCGCACCAATCCAGAACATGGCCATGATCACGATACCGAAGAACACCCAGCCGTAGATCAGGTGGTCGACGCCGACGGCCAGCTTGTTGCCCGACAGGTGACCCAGCATCACGATCATGTACGCACGCCCCCAGTTGGCGACGATCGGTACGAGGATCGAGATGGCGACAAAAGTCAGGCGTCGCGCCAGCGAGTGATACGTCAGGTAGGCGAACAGCGTGCCCACCGTCACCGAAGCGATCAGATAGCGAACGCCGCTGCAGGCCTCGACCACCGACCAGCTCCCGGTGGGAATGATCAGGTGCTGCCCTTCGCTATACACCGGGATGCCGGTCAGGCGCAAACCGAGCACGGTGAAGTGCGCCGTCCACTCCATCAACTTCGGCTGCGTGAAATCACCAAAGGGTACGGCGAAAAGCAGGAAACACAGCGGAAAGGCAAGGCAGCGCGCGACCCGCCAGCCGAGCACCACCGGCACGATGAAAATCAGAATGAAGATCAGCGCAAACTGCGACAGCGCATTGACCGCCGCCACCTCGCCGACCAGCCAGGCGAAACCCGCGCCGGCCAACAGCACGAGCGCCCAGTAGCTGTGGGTGGGTGCCAGTAACGCCAGGCTGGCACGCTTCCGCCAGATCAGCCACAGCGTCAGCGGCGGCACGATGAGTCCATGCGCGTAGGTATCGGAGCGGACCCAGATACTCGCCATCGCCATCGCCGTCTCGCGAAAGAGCACCAGGACGAGCAGGAAGGCCAGAGCCAGGGCAGGCAAGGCGACTCGCCAGGCGGCAGCGCTGGCAGGGGAACTCGGAATCGGCACGGCTTGGTTCATGGAGTGGCTTTCTGCAAATTGCTGGCTTCGGAAGTCATCAGTTCCGCGTGATCACCGCCAAGGGAAACGAGCTTGCAGGCTGCTCAACCGAGGTTGCGCACAATGAACGGCCCGAGCCAGTTGGCCAGGCCGATCGGCATTCGCCGCCAGGTGTCGATCAGCAGACGGTACTTGGCATTGGACGGGTTGTTCTGCGGAATGGCATCACGGCGATAAAGGCAATACTCGTAGAACAGCGGCTGCGGCTCGAAGCCCCAGTTCTTCTTGAAGGCATACGAGCCGGTGCCCTGCTTGCTGCGACCGTAGTCGAAGACCCGCAGCCCACGCTCGCAGGAGCGGCGCATCAACTCCCAGTACTTGAAATCGTTGGCCGCGAGTTCGCGCGCCGACAACTCGTCGCCGGCGTAATACGGCAGGACCTCGTCACGAAAGTAGAAACTCATGACCGTGCTCAGGGAACGCCCGGCGCCGTCCACTACCGTAAGCACCTCGCAATCGCTGCCGAACACCCGTTGCAGGGCGTCGAAATAACGCCGCGGCAATGCCGGTGTCCCGTGCCGATGGACGTTGTCTGCGTAGAGCGCGAAGAACCGGCCCGGATCCCGATCGATCTCGCTGGTCAAGCCATGCTTGATGCCCTTGCGCACCATCGCCCGCTGCTTGCGCGGGATGGCCAGCATGTTGGCTTCGACTTCCGGGGCAATCTCCTTGCGGAAACGCACGTAGAGATCCTGCAGCGGCCATTCGGGGTGGCGTTGCTGCGTGTTCCGCAGTTCCAGATGGGCAACGCCGAGGCGTTTGGCGATGACTTGCGCCTCCTGTTCCAGAGCCGCGGCCGCCGCCGGGCTGCTGGCGGCCACTCCGCCATAAACGGCAAAGGGAAGAGACACCAGCGTGTTCCCGAAGAGCAGGCTCTTGACTTGCGCCAGCGGCAGGACACCCTCGACGACACCCGCACGCTCGGCATAGAGAAAATGCGTACGATGCCCGAAGACCTCACGCATGATGCGCTGCCACCCGGACTTGTGGAAAAAGGTGGCTTCCTGGCAGGTTTCAACGAACGCGTCCCAGCGATCGACGGCCCCCGGGTCGTCGGGATCCAGGCGGCGGACGCTGACCGGCACGGTCGCCGCAGCAGCAAGCCTGGCCACTTCCTCGCGGCTGCTGTTCATTGACCGACCCCTGCGGCAGGGCAACCGCCGCCGAGAAACACTTCGTCGACCCGCCCCCAGCGGAAGTCGGCGAGCAAGCGCCTGATCCGGCCTTCGGTATGCTGCAGGTTGACATAGTGGCGGAAACGCGTCCGGGCATTGATCCCGGCAACCCGCGGTTGCCCGGCGTCGATCTCCCAGGGATGGAAGTAGAAGATTGCCGCCTGCTGATCGCGGGTATTGACCTTTTGCAGCAGCCAGCGCGACAGCGCATAGGGCAACAGGCGAAAGTAGCCACCACCGCTGGCCGGCCAGTTGCGGTTGAAGAAACGCGCCGTGGTCACCGGCAGTTCGAGTAATCCGGGACGCACCTGGTGAGAAAAGCGTGGCGCATCCGGCATGCCGTAGTGGTCATGGCGAATGGGATAGATGCTCGAACTGTAGCGATAACCGGCACGTTCGAGACAGTCGAAGGCCCACAGATTGCCTTCACCGATCGAGAAGCTTGGCGCCCGGTAGCCGATCACCTGGTGACCCGAAATATCTTCCAGCAGCTTCTTGGCCGTACTCACGTCGGTGGAAAACTCCGTGGCATTCAGGTCACTGGCACGCTGATGGCCGTAGCCGTGGCTCGCCAGCTCGTGCCCTCCATCGACAATCCGACGCACCAGATGCGGGTAGCGTTCGGCGATCCAGCCGAGCGTGAAGAACGTCGCACGCGTGTGCATTTCTTCGAGCATCAGCAGAATACGCTCGACGTTCCGCTCGACCCGGCACTCGCAGGCGTCCCATCGATCGCGCGCGATGTACGGAGCGAACGCCGAAACCTGGAAGTAGTCTTCGACGTCGATCGTCAGGGCGTTGGTCAGCGGCTGGCCGGGCATTTTCGGAAACTCGTTCTAGCTGCCGCGCCGCGCGTGGCGCGCGAGCAACCACTGCGAGAGATCGGCGGCGATCCGCTCCGCCGCCCGCCCATCCCACAACTCGGGAACGCGCCCGGTCTTGCCGGTACCGGACAGGATCTCGGCGACGCCCTTGCGGATCGCCTGTGGGTCGCAGCCGACCAGGGTATTGGTGCCTTGCTCGACGGTAATCGGACGTTCGGTATTCTCGCGAATGGTCAGGCAGGGCACGCCCAGTGCCGTGGTTTCTTCCTGCAGGCCGCCGGAATCGGAAAGCACCAGTTTCGCTCCGGCGAGCAAGCCGAGCATTTCCAGATAACCCTGCGGCGGCAGCAGGACGATGCGCGGACTGGCCAGGAGCTCGCCAAGGCCGAAGCGGTCGATGTTGGCGCGCGTGCGGGGATGCAGGGCAAAGACCAGCGGCAGTTGCTCGGAAACCTCGCGCAACACGCTCAGCAAGGGCGCCAGTTGCTCGGCCCGGTCGACATTCGACGGGCGGTGCAGCGTCACCACGCCATAACCCCGCGGATCGTCGAGAACCGCCGGATCGACACCGGCCATCTGCAGCGTCTTCGTCGGGGAATGGGCGAACTCGCGATTCGACAGCAGGGAATCGATCATCACGTTGCCGACAAAACACACGCGTTCCTCGGCGATCCCTTCGCGCGCCAGGTTGGCCTGGGCGCTGCGCTCGGTGGTATACAGGCGGTCGGCGATCTGGTCGGTGAGGACGCGGTTGATCTCCTCCGGCATCGCCCGGTCGTAGCTGCGCAGGCCGGCTTCGACATGCACCACCGGCACTTCCTTCTTGGCGCTGACCAGCGTACAGGCCAGCGTCGAATTCACGTCGCCGACGACCAGCACGCAGGACGGCCGCTGTGCATCGACTACCGGCTCGAAACGCCGCATCACTTCCGCGGTCTGCACCGCGTGCGTTGCCGAACCCACCTCGAGATTGATGTCCGGATGCGGCAGACGCAAGTCCACGAACAGGCGATCGTTCATGTCCCGGTCGTAGTGCTGACCAGTATGCACGAGCAGCGTCGGCAATGCCGGATGGTGGGCGCTGAACGCGCGCAGTATCGGTGCCATTTTCATGAAATTGGGGCGCGCACCAACGACACAGATCACCGGACCCAGATCAGCGGGCCATGACTCATTGACCAAGACGACTTCCCTTCACTGTTTAACCCTCACCGCATCCACCAGTTGCTGCAGCAGCGACAGCACCGCCGCATTGGTGCGCTCGAGGCGAACCATGCTGCGCTCCATACGGATCATGCGCTGCTCCGCCTGACCATTCTTGAGATCCGCAATGACGCGCGCGGCCTGACCTGCTGTACTGGCGTCCAACTCCAGCCGCGACAGGTCGATGTCGAGGATGCCGCTCTCCGTCAGTTGCGGGTTGGCGACCGCCGAACCCGCGTCGACCATCTCGCCGGCGGACGGCGATGGGGCCGACTGGGTCTCGTCTCGGATCTCCTTGGCCACGTCCTCGACATCGGCACGCGTGAATTCGCTCTTGCCGCCGAGAAAGCCGGCCAGGAGCAGCCGATCGCAATGCGAATTGATGCGCCGGGGAACGCCCCCGCTGGCCTCGAAAAGCGCTTCGAAGGCCCCCGCGTCGAAGCGCGGCGAGCCTTTCGATCCGGCACACCTGAGCCGGTGCTCGATATACGCCTGCGTTTCGTCCTGATCCATCGGACCAATATGGCACGCGGCGATCACGCGCTGGCGCAATTGCTGCATCTGCGCGCTTTGCATGATCTTCCGGAACTCGGGCTGACCGATCAGGAAGCTTTGCAGCAAGGCTTGCGTGCCAAACTGGAAGTTCGACAGCATGCGCAGTTCTTCGACCGCGCGCGGCGTCAGGTTCTGTGCCTCGTCGACAATCAGCAGGCAACGCCGGCCCTGACGGGTGACGTCGACGAGGTAAGCCTCAAGGGCGAGCAGCAACTCCGACTTGCCCATATTCCTGGCGCCGACGCCGAAAGCGGCGGCGACCATGCGCAGGATGTCCTCGGCGTCAAGCTGCGTGCTGACCAGTTGGGCGGCCACCACTTTCGCCGAATCGAGATCGTTGAGCAGGCCGCGCACGATGGT
The DNA here is from genome assembly GCA_016714935.1 of Candidatus Accumulibacter propinquus. Classification (GTDB taxonomy): domain Bacteria; phylum Pseudomonadota; class Gammaproteobacteria; order Burkholderiales; family Rhodocyclaceae; genus Accumulibacter; species Accumulibacter propinquus. Next base: position 19,484 of record JADKBU010000017.1, read on the forward strand.
GGTCTTGCCGGCACCGACCTCGCCGGTAACGACGATGAAGCCTTCGTTCTGATTCAGACCATACTCAAGGTAAGCCATCGCCCGCCGGTGCTGCTTGCTGGCGAAATAGAACGAAGGATCCGGGTTCAGTTGAAAGGGCTTGCTGGTCAAGCCATAGAAGGACTCGTACATGATGCCCGATCAGAAGCTGTGCGAGAGGGCACCGGTCAGCGCGCTCTCCGTATAGCTGCTCGCACCGTCGGCAATCACCCGTCGCGCGCCGATGTTGGCCTGCGTTTTCGGGGAGATGCGGGTAGACCACAGCAGATAGGCCCCTTGTGTCTTGCTGTCCGGCACGTTTTCCAGGTAACTGATGCTGCGCTGCTGGGTCAGCGACAGCGAAAGCGTCGACAAGCCGGTCAACTGATGCCCCCAGATGAGGCCAACACCGCGCTGCAGGGTCCGGTTGCTCAAGGAGTAATCATTGGTCACCCCGTTGGCCAGGCCCAGAGGCTGTTGCTCGCTCTCGGTCATGTTCAGGGTCACGGTGTTGCGGGCGCCGAGCAAGGCGAAGGAAAGCTGTTGCAGCGTCTGCAGGTTCGGGCGATCGTTCAGGTAACCATTGACCACCGTGCCGTCAGCCGGCAGCCCGCGGGCCTGCAGCACCTGCGTCACCTGCTCGCGGACCGCGTCCGGCGCCATCCCGGGGTTGCTGGCGGCGATGATCGCATAGAAGGCGTCGAAGTTGCTGCCTTGCCCGGTATACCCGACGCCCGCCGGCTGGAAGGAAACGTTCCGGCTGGCCCGATAGGTCACCATCGAGAGCGGCATCCGGTGGCTGAAACTGACGTCGTAGCCATCACCGAAGAAACGCCGGTTCTGGGTGGCCGACAGTTCCGTACGCGGGCCTGGCGTCCACACGAAACCATAACCTGAAGTGTTGTGCGTCTCCTGCTGCAGACTCACGTAATTGTTCGACTCCTGCCCACCGATGAGCGACACGCGCCATTGCGGATTGATCCGGTAAGTCAGGGTCAGCCCATAACGCGTGGCCTCGTAGTCCTGGCCGCGCGAGTAGTCGCTGCGCACGTTGCTCGCATCCAGCGCCCAGGAAAGCGGCCCCCAGCCGGTGAGACCATTGACCCTGCCCACCCACTCGCTGGAGTTGAGGTCAGGCGCCAGACCGGATTGTGAGGAGGTCGTCGTTCCCTTGTAGCGCAGGAAATACTCGGTGGAGGTCAGGAACCTGCCCTTGATATAGGGAGAAATCGAGTAGCTCGACGTTTCCGTCTGGTTACGGTTGACGTTGGCATTACTCGGCGAAATCGCGCCAAAGGCAGAAAGATACTGTTGCGAGATGCTTCCCGTCGCATCGATGTACAACCAGTCATCGATGGCTTCCAGCGTCCCGATTGCCGTCAGCGCATTCTGGTGGCCATTCGACGAGGACTCCCGGGCATAGATCTGTTCGGTAAAGGCGTAACTCAGGCGCAGACTGGCACGCCCTCCCTTGCCGTCGATCGAGATCCCGGGGGTGATGCCGGTAACCAGATCGCTGGTCCGGTTGGTGGAGTTGAGATAGAGATTGTTGGTCAGCGTCTCGGTGACGGCAAGGGTCGGCGTGATCCGCCAATTCTCGGCATGCGCCGCCGGAATGGCGCCGCAAATCAGCGCAACACCCAGCCAGGATGCGGGCGCCTGGTAGCGCCGGCCGTCCCGGACAGGGGCTGGATCAACAGCATAACGCCTGCTCCGCGGCCCGGCGAAAAGGGCATGTCCGGTCGTCCCTTCAAGCATCTTCGGCAACCTTGCCACCATAGCCGTAACCATAGCCATAGCCGTAACCATAGCCGTAACCATCCTGCGTGCTGGTGCGCGCCTGGTTGAGCAGCACCAGTTTCACCGGGCAGGAGTCGATCGCGGCGAGCGCGTGCTTGACGTCACTACGAACGGTGCTTTCAGCCTTCACGACGACGACGACCTGCCCCATGTGGCTGGCCAGTACCCTCGCCTCGGTGGTCATCAACAGCGGCGGCGAATCGAAGATGATGATCCGGTCCGGATAACGGTTGGCCATCTCGTCGAGCAACTTGACCATGGCCTCACTGGCCAGCAGTTCGGTCGCGCGCGCATGCTGTGTCCCGCTCGGAAGAATGCTCAACTTGTCGACGCTGGTCCTCATCATCACCTGCGACAGCGCCACCGACTCGTCGGTGAGCACATCGAGGAGGCCGCGCGACGGCGGCAGGCCGAGCATCTTGAGCACCGATGGCTTCGGCACGTCGGCATCGACCAGCATCACCGTGTTGTCCAGTTCCATGGCGATGCTCATCGCCAGGTTGATCGCGGTGAAGCTCTTGCCCTCACCGGAAACCGCGCTGGTCACCATGATCAGGTTGCCGCGCTTGATCGGCGTAGCCCCTTTGCCCATGGCGTTGGCGATCAGCGGCCGCTTGATGACCCGATACTGATCGGCAAGCTGCGATCGGGGCGCATCCGGACTGATCAGGCCGGCCGCCGAAAGCGCATTGAGATCGATCTCGATGTGACGGGACACCGCAACGGCGGCCGGCGCAGCCGCGCCTGCTGGCGCTTGTCGCTTGATGATCGGCACCGGCGTCGACGGCACTGGCGAATCGGCATTTGCGGACGCCGGCGCTTCGGTGTCGGCAGCCGAACCGGTGACCTCGACACCCGCCTTGCGCAACTGTTCCAGACGCTTCGCCGCTTGTTCAATGAGGCTCATGGGTGTTCCTCAGGCAGTACGGACGGAAATAAGAAACAAGGCGAGAAGTCCCGCGCCATAGGCCGCAATCAGTGATCCACAGGCAGCAGCAAAGCGCAGCAAATCCTTCCTGTCGCGACGCTGGCTTTCCTCGTCGACGAGCATGGACACGGTCCCGAGCAGCGGTAGGCCGCAGGCTTCCCGCAGGGAGCGCGAATCGAAAAACACCGGTCGGAGCTGACTGGCGGCAAAGGTGGCAGCCACCCCGGCAACCAGCGCCAGGAGCAAGGTCAGCGGCAGGAACAGGGTGCGATTGGGGGCTACCGGCTTGGGTGAAGCGCGCGGCGGATCGATCAGCCGAAAATCGACGCCGGCGGTGTTGTCCATCTCGCTCCCGAGGCTGGCCGATTCACGCCGCTGCACCAGTTGTTCGTAGTTCTTGCGGTTGATCTCGTAGTCGCGATTCAGCTGCGTAAACTCCGCCTCGATCTGGGGCACCAGACTGATCGCCGATTTCAGCCGATCGTAGCGCGCCTGATACTCGCCAACACGTGTCTGCAGCGCCGCGACCCGCGCCTCCATTTCGGAGAGGGTCACCTTCAGTTGCTGGTAAACCGGATTGGCGTTGACCGAAACGCTGGGATTGGTGACGGCCGTCTTGCGGCGGGCGACGATCTCCTGCTGCTTCTGCTCTTCGAGATCCTTGATCAGGCGCCGCGTGCTCACGACGTCAGGGTGCTTGTCGGTGAAACGCTGCAACATCGCGTCGAGATTGCGCTTGAGGGCGTCTATCCGACTGTCGATCTCCGGCACCGCCACGCCGGCAATCGGCTCCTGACTTGAGTCCGGCAGCACGGTCGGCTCCTCGCCCTGGATCTGGCGCCTGAGCGCGTCACGCGAATTCTGGGCCTCGCGCAGTTCGAGCCGGCTCTGCTCAAGAAGCGCGCCGGTGGCACTCATCTGCGCGAAATGGTCCTTGCCCTCGGAATTCTGGTTGGCCAGATTGCGCAGCTTGAATTCCTTCAGTCGCGCCTCGGCCTCCTCGAGTTTCTTCTCGTAGCCGGCGATCTCCTTGTCGAGAAACTTGCGTGCCGCTTCGGTATCCTTGCGGGAGTCGCCGAGATTCGATTCGACAAAGATCGAAACCAGCGATTGCACCACGCGCTTGGCGTGCTCGGGCTGCGTATCGCGGTAGGTGATGGTGTAGATATTGTCGCGCGAAGTATTGTTGATCTTCAGCGACGACATCAGTGTTTCCACCAGCGCTTCCCGGTCCACTTTCGACTGGATGTTCAGATCAAGGTCCGCCATCCGGATCAGCTTCTCGACGTTCGGCCGGTTGATCAAGGTGCGGCTGAGCAGCATGACCTGCTGATCGACGTTCGGCTGTGTGACCAGACCGGACATCAGCGGCCGGAGAATCGACTGGGTATCGACAAAGATGCGCGCCGACGCTTCGTACTTGTCGGGAATGGCCAGGACGGCCGCCACGCTCGCCGCGCCCACGACCCAGGCGACGACGACCCCCAGCCAGCGACGCTTCCACATCCCGCGCAGGACCGTTAACGCCTGTCGAATCAGTTCATCCATCGCATTCAGACTTTATCAGTATCGTTTCAGGGTTATTCCCGACGTTCAGCGACGCAAGGAAAAGCACGCAGGGCATTGCCAGGCGAACCGGCTGAATTAGAACCAGCTCTGCGGAATGATCAGCACGTCGCCGGGTTTCATGTCCACATTTGCCGACACGTCACCCCGCCGGATGAGATCACGCAAGCGAACGCTGTACTGTTGCTTGTTGCCTTCAACCGTGCGCACGATCGACGCCCCGTTGCCATCGGCAAAATCCGTCAGGCCACCAACGGCAATCATCACATCCAGCAGCGTCGTGTTCTGCTTGTACGGCAGCGCCTGCGGCTTCGACGCTTCGCCAACGACACGGATCTGCTCGCTCTGGGTGCCGATGAAACCGGTGACGATCACCGTCACGACCGGATCCCGGATGAAGGTTCCCAGGGCCTTCTCCATGTCTCGCCCCAAGGCGGTGGGCGTCTTGCCCATCGCCGGCATGTCCTCGATCAGCGGACCGGCAATCATCCCGTCCGGACGTACGGGGACGGTCATCGAAAGCTCCGGGTTACGCCAGACGATAATGTTGACCTGGTCGCCAGGCCCGATGATATAGCGATAGTCAGCGGAGGCTGCCAAAGCGGGTGCCGGTGGATACGAAGCACAGCCCGTCACCAGGGCTCCGAGCACCGCGAGCAAAACCCAACGAAATGCGACGCCACTCACATCATGCAGGCGTGTAACCATAATGCTCTCCTTTTTAGTCGCCAGCTTGGAAAACGGCTTGCGGCAAGTCTCAAAGCCCCGGCGCCGACGGATACCGATATGCGCGCCACAGTATAGTGGAATTGGCAGGGCACACAAAAGTGTAGCGCCGGAGCCGACAAACTAGCCTGGGCACTCAAGGCGCCCGCCGGCAAGCCGCGCGGATCCGGTCAAAGCCCCGACGCAAGCAACAATATACTTTTTCAACAATGACTTACGAACCACAGCCGGGGTTCTTGCAGGCCCCCGAAGGGTCGCCATCACTGCCGCCACGGAGCCAGGGCAGGCAAACAGAGAGGCCTGCAGCGCCCTCTCGACGCGGCGCATGTTGTCGCATCACCACCACACCCCCCACGGCTTGTCTCGCCCGGCGCCTGGTCGGCAGTCCCCGGAACACCCTGACCAACGACAGATTACCTGCTCCAGCGGATCGGGGAAGGGAAATAACGCACACTCGACCACACGTCAACGCAGACGCGACAAACTATCGGCATCCCGGCAGGCATGTTGCCGCAGGAAAAACGATCGCGGTCAGGGTTCTTTCAGGGGGGCTAATGCGGTTTCCAGCAATGCGCATACCGACCATGGGCGCACTCCCTCCCCTTCAAGGGGAGGGCTGGGGTGGGGATGGGGTGATCATGCATGGAAAGGACGGCTCTTTTCCCCATCCCCCTCCCAACACTTCCAATCGCAAACGTCGCTGTCGCGACCTTCCCCTTGAAAGGGGAGGAGTTCCTTTGGCAATTTTGTCCATGCATCGGAATTCCGGGATGTTTTTCTGGAAATCGCCCAAAGGGGCGTCGATACTTGCCGATGCGATCTAGTTCGATCGCGCCTTGCGCAAGGCCTCGATCCGCGGCGAGGCTTTTTCGGAGGGGATGAAGCGCTGCGGATGGTCGGCGAGAAAAAGGCCGCGCTCGCCGGCGCTGCGCTGTCGCAGGAACCAAAGCCCGGACTGACCGACACGGTATTGAAGATCGCTGCTGGAGATCGGCCGCTCAGGCGCGGGCAAGACCAGGAAGACCACCGACAGGTCGGCCGCTCCCTTATACACCGCATCGACCTTGATCACCGCCAGGAGCAGGTCTTCGCCAGCGACGCGTAGCGGGCTCTGGCCGATCAAGGTGCCGGTGAGCACGAGTTCCGAACGCTCAAGCAGCTCGGATTCCGACATGCGCGTCCACATCGCCGCGGCGTCAGGACCGACGACGAGCAGGAAGCCGCAGAGGAGGGTTCGCAACCATGCCGAATAGCGTCTCAACATCCAGAGAAATCCTGTGTAATGCGTGGATGTCCACCGGAGGCGAAAGCACTTCGGTGGACAGTCTCCGACAAACCAACTAGACCGCTGCCGCACGCCGCCTGCGGCCGAACACGCCCAGGGCCGCGCCGGCGAGGGCCAGCAGCGCCGCCACGCCCGGCTCCGGTACGCCATGCACCGGCACACGGCCATAGATGAATTGCATGCCGGCGATGTCATCGGCCTGCGGACCGGAGAACGCTTCCGTATAGAACGGATTCATCAGCGAATTGGGAACCGCCGTGTGCCCAAGGCCGAGCGCGTGCCCGATTTCGTGCGCGGTCACCTGGAAAATATCGAAAGCGTTGGGGTCACCACCGAAACCAACCTTCCAGAAATCGGCGGTGTCGTAGTGCATGTCCCCCGCGGCCGTATTGCCATTGTTCGGCGGGAAATAACCGTGCGCCAGAACACCAAATTGACCATCGAAAAAGTGGCCACCGAATCGCAAATGGCCCGAAGCTCCGGGGCGTTGAACGGCAAGCCGTCATCGGCCACCAGGGTGAACGTGAGGTTGGCGACCGAGGACCAGGCAGCCAGAGCCGCGTCGATTGCGCTCAGGTAACCCACGGGCATGAAGTCGGCAAGAGCGGTGAACGTGCAGCCGACACCTTCAGCGGCGCAACTGGTCCCAGTGGGCATGAAACTGTAGGTGACCGAGGCACCGGTCCCAAAAGCTGGCGGACCCCACTTGCCGGGGGAGGTTGGCCCAAGAACAAAGGCGGAAGCCGACGTGGCGGCCAGCGCACCACCGACGAGCAGCGTAGCAGCAACAATTTGCCTGATTTTCATATTCAGAACCCTTTCTGGAAACTTGCGAAGTAGACGCGCCGAAATGGACACACCGTAACCTAAGCACGTTTCAGGCCATGATGCTCAACCTGCTATTTATGAATAACTTTATTATTTTTTTTCGGGAACCCCGAGCGGCAATTGTAAATAATTCCAACACTCTACCCCGGATAGCGTGACCCGGATCGGCTTGCCGCGCATCCGCTCCAAAACCCCGGCCGGGGTGCGTGTCCCATCGCCGACCGGGGTGTCCTGAACGGGTGCCGGCAATCAGGCGTCTACTTCGACCACGTTGCTGACCTGACCCTTGCCCGCCTTGTTCGCGGCATACGCCCGGTATTCCAGCCTCTTGCCGCTGACCTGGTTGGCCAGCGTGATTTCCGATTCGACGGCGGTGGCGACCTGCTTCCACGCCCCGTCCGGCAGTTCGCGCATCTCCACCACGTAATAGCTGGGCTTGCCGCCTTCGGAGGGTTCCTTCCAGTCAAGGAATATCCAGCCCGGACCCCGGCGTGGCGCTTCGAGCATCCGGCACTGGCCGGGCAGCGGCTGCGAGCCCGGCGTACGACGCCCGGACCAGCCGAAATGCGCGAGCTGGTCTTCGCTCGCAGCGGCGTTTTCAATATAACGAAGCACCGACCGCAAGGCATCGGCCAGCTTGTCCAGACCGCCCTGTTTGGCCGTGACGGCTTCGCTCACCAGCGCCTGCTGGCGGATCAGCGCGTCACGCAAGGCGAGGAAGGCATCAAGCTGGGTGCGGATTTCCGGCGCGGTGTAGGGTGGTCGGGTGAAGGTCTCGGCCTGGGTGGTCAGGCCCTGAATGATCGACTGGGCGAGCACGACGATGTCGGCTCGAGAGCCCTTCCTTGTGGTGGTAGAGGGGTCGCAAGCCGAGCTCGTTTTCAGGACTGCGAAACACACTCTCCAGGTCGGTCACATCATGTAGGTCCGCCAGAGTTTCTCTTCATCCCAGGCGGGTTCGTTGGTGCAGGCCATAGACGCCAGGGATGCGTCGCCATCGTGCCGGCAACTGGTACCTTCACAGGTGATCGCCGTCACCGTCTTGCCGCTCTCCTCGGTGACGATTGACTCAGGGCGTGTTGGTTGGCGCCACGGCTCTTCTGGCTGAGTCGGCCGAGACGTTCCAGCAGCTTGTCGTGGCCCTTTTCACTCTTCGGCTTTGCAGGCCATCGCTCATTTGCGCAATCCGGCTTTCAAACGCCCACCGGATAGCGCGAGCATCGCCTCTTCCTTGGGTTGCCGACTCGGTGAGTGGCAATACAGGCAAAGCTCCTGGCCATCCGTGGGCTCAGCTCCTTCTGAAGCTGCAGACATTCCTTGCCGGCGGTCTCGAGGGTTTTGGCGCGTGCCTCATCGAACTGGCGCATCCCCCGCGACGCACGACCAGATCACGATAGCCGTGATGACCAGCCAGGCGACGTTGGCGTCGGTGGCATTGCCGCATCCATCACCACCAGCCCCTCCCGCCGGCGTCCCCAGGCCGGTCAGCATCGACGCCAGCGTGCCGGGCTCGGAAACGTTGCCGGCGAAGGTCTGCGGAGCCGGACGAAGCCGCTGCCGTCGAGCACCAAACCGAGCGTCACCAGCGGACAGTCGC
>JADKBU010000018.1 GCA_016714935.1 Candidatus Accumulibacter propinquus
CACCTGGTCGTCGGTGGTCTGCCGCAGGTAGTAGCCGGTCAGGTCCGACGGCCCACGGCCCGAAGTGCCACGACCGATAGTCCATGTGGACCCTTGTGCCCGACTGATAGTCGGTGTCGAGGTTCTGGTCTTGAGGTTGTAGATCAGCTTGGCGGATGCCTGAAACCACCTTGGTTCAGGTAGGTAGAAGCGAAGATCGGCTCGAAGCTGTAGAAGTTGGCCCCGATGCTGTCGGTGGGGTTACTTTTGCTGTACTTGCTTTGCGGGTAGGTAGATGTCGACACCGACGGTCAGGTGCCAGTCCGGCGGGAAATGCCAGCCGATGATCAGCGGGTCAATGACGATGTCGCCAAGGCCGAAGACGCTGCCGTTGCCGATACCCGGAAACGGTGGCATTCGCTGGGAGACGAGCGGTACGATCGCATGCACCGCCCAGCCACCACCAAAGACCTTCTGATTGCGACGTGGATGAAGCGTGAGAGCCTCGAAAGTGGCACCGACGTTCAGCCTTCGGAACCTTGTGGCCATCGTTGTCGCGATAGTCACCCTGGTAATAGCCGAGGTAGTTGATGAAGAAGTTGCCGGGTAGCGGCAGCGCGCCGGACATGAAAGCCTCGATCCGTTCGGATATTGGTCAGGCCCTCTGGCGAGGACCGGGTGCCGGCGAGCAGGGCCGCACCGCCAGGAAGCACGAATGCTTTGCACGGTGTTCATTGGTTTTCTTCTCCCTTGTTGGTACGGCAGCGGCAATGATAGCTTGTCCTGTGGTGAGCAGCCAGCATCACAACAGCGGCCTGGTTGTCGATTGCGGGTGATCGGGCGCGCGTCATCGTGCAGTACGCCCCGGTCAAGCAGCCGTTCGACCAGTTCGACCTTGTTGCCCAGCGGGCAGTGGCGCCAGATCTCCTGCTTCAATGCCGCTGGCGAGCCGCCATGCAGGCTGATCAACGAATACCAGCCAACCTGGTACGACGCGCTCAGGTCTTCGAGGAAACGGGCGACCTCGATCCGCTTGTCGTAGGGGCACCATCGGGTTGACGCAAGACTCCGGCGAGGGTCGCCGAGGTCGCCGGGTTGTGGTCTTCATCGGGACCGGGTAGGCCACGATCAACCCCCGACACTTCGTGTGCCAGACGATGTATGTCGTAAATCGGTGGAGAGCAGAAGTTTGCCGATATTGGCAAACACCGGTTCGGGCATGAAGCTGCCGCTGTGCTCGTCCCCGGTGCCGTATACGCTGGCTGCGACACCACAGGCGAAGAAGCCTCGGTGATCTTGATCAATTCGATCATTGGTTCGCGCAGGCTGGCTTTCCGGCCCGGATCGAGCCGTTGGCCTCGCACATCAGGGCGCCGGCACCGATCAGCAGGTCGCCGAAGCCGGCTCTGGCGATGCAGCTATGGCGATGATGCGGCATAGTTGTAGGTCACTGCTCCGGAATGCTCCCACCGCCGGCAAAAAACCCGTTCCCAAGGTACGAAAACGCGCTCGAAGATCAGCACCGCGCGTCGATTGTCCATAGCGCCGCGAGAACAGGGCGGCGCCGTGTTCGAGCTTTTCTTCCTGGCGCCCTGCCGGGCGGGCAACCATCGTCAGGCCCGGCGCATCGACCGGCACCGCGCAGCACACGGCGAAATCGGCGTCGGCCGCGTCCATGTTGCGGCTCGGCATGACCAGAATTTCGTGCATGTACGGTGCGCCGGTGACGATGGCCTTGGTCCCCGAGATCACGAGTCCGGGCGCGCTGCGTCGCGACGATGCACGTAGGTGTCCGGGTTGGCTTGCTGATGAGGACGCTTCGAACGGTCGCCTTGGCGTCGGTCCTGGCGATTCCCAGAGCCAGATCGCGTGCCTGTACGTCTTCGAGGTAAGCCGCGAAGCGAGCCCGATGTTCGTTGCTGCCACACGCATCGTCGATCCTGGCGCTGACCTGGTGGATCGCGTTCAGCGCATCGTGTGCCAGATAGCGTTGCGCGCAGCCGGTCTCCTGACACAGGAGGCGCACCGCCTCGAGCTTGTTCAGCAGATCGCCTGATGACTCGTTGATGTGCAGCATGCGATTGACCGTCCGCTGGCTGTTCGCCTGGACTGCGGTCATCAGCGGCGATTTCGCGGGATCAAGCGCGAAATCATAGGTCACTGACAGTGCATTGATTCCCGGCTGCAGCGCCGGGGTATCAACAACCGGGCCGATCAACTCGCCGTCGACATAGATCCTGGGGCTGTACCGGCGCAGGGATTCGCGGTATTCGGCGCCATTCATCAGCCTGTCGGTCGGCCGCTGCCGGGATTGCGTGCTGGTCATCGTCGCTCCTCGTTGGCTCGACGGAACGGTGTTCAATCGAGGCGACAAGCGTGAAATCGGGGCAGCGAAAAGTCAAGCGTAGCGAGATCCCGGGGTTGGGGCCGAGACCCCGGAGGCTAAGCTTCGCGCGCGGCCCTGCGGCGTTCGTTGTCGGTCAGCAGGCGCTTGCGGATGCGGAGGTTCTTGGGGGTGATCTCGACCAGTTCGTCGTCGTCGATGAACTCGACGGCCGACTCCAGCGTCAGCGCCACCGGCGGCACCAGGCGCACCGCTTCGTCGGTTCCCGAGGCACGCACGTTGGTCAGTTGCTTGCCCTTGATCGGATTGACGACCAGGTCGTTCTCGCGGCTGTGGATGCCGATCACCATGCCTTCGTAGAGCTTGTCGCCGGGCACGGTGAACATGCGGCCTCGGTCCCTGCAGCTTCCACAGGAATAGGCCACCGCTTCGCCCCTTCTCGCCGGAAATCAGCACGCCATTGCGGCGGCCTGGGATGTCGCCCTTGAGCGGCGCATACCGTCGAAAACGTGGCTCATCAGTCCGGTGCCACGCGTCAGGTTCAGGAACTCCCCTGAAAACCGACTGACCGCGGGCCGGGATACGGTACTCAAGACGAACGCGGCCGCGGCCGTCCGAAGACATGTCCTGAAGGTCGCGACGACGATAGCCCAGGGCTTCCATTATTGCGCCCTGGTGCGACTCGTCGACGTCGAGGGTCAGCATTTCGTAGGTTTCGCATTCCTCGCCGTCGATTTCCTTGACGATCACGCGCGGGCGGCCGACCGCCAGTTCATAGCCCTCGCGGCGCATGGTTTCGAGAAGGATCGTCAGATGCAGTTCACCGCGGCCGGAAACGAGGAAGCTGTCGGTCTCGGCAGTTTCTTCGACGCGTAACGCCATATTGGTCAGCAGTTCCTTGCGCAGGCGCTCGCCAATCTGGCGGCTGGTGACGAACTTGCCTTCGGTACCGGCGTATGGTGAGTTATTGACCATGAAGGTCATGTTCAGCGTCGGCTCGTCGATGCGCAGCATCGGCAGCGCTTCCGGCTTTTCGGTATCGGTGATCGTGCAGCCGATAGAAAGATCCTCGATCCCTGTGACCAGGACGATGTCGCCGGCGACCGCCTCGTCCAGCGGTACCCGTTCAAGACCACGGAAACCGAACACTTGACCGACCTTGGCGGTTTTCGGAGCACCATGCTCGAACTTGCCATTGGCGTCCGCCTGGCCATACATCACGATCACCTGCTGGGCTGGTTTGAGGCGCCCGCGCTGCACGCGGCCAATGCCGATGCGTCCGACGTAGCTCGAGTAGTCGAGGGCCGAAATCTGCAGTTGTAGCGGGCCATCGATCTCGTCTGCGTGCGGCGGCGAGACGTGCCGGAGAATCGTTTCGAACATCGGCCGCATGTCCGGCGAGGGCTTGGACAAATCCAGTGTCGCGTAGCCGTTGATCGCGGATGCGTAAATTACCGGGAAGTCCATCTGCTCATCGTTTGCCCCGAGCTTGTCGAAGAGGTCGAAGGTGTGGTCAACGACCCAATCCGGTCGGGCACCGTCACGGTCAATCTTGTTGACCACCACGATCGGCTTCAGACCAAGGGCGAGGGCTTTCTTGTGACAAAGCGGGTCTGTGGCATCGGTCCTTCAACCGCGTCGACCAGCAACAGGACGCCATCGACCATCGACAGCACACGCTCTACCTCCCCGCCGAAGTCGGCGTGTCCCGGCGTGTCGACGATGTTGATATGGACACCCGCATAGTCGACTGCAAGATTCTTGGCCAGGATGGTGATGCCTCGTTCTTTTTCCAGTTCGTTCGAGTCCATCATCCGCTCGGTGATGTGCTGGTGAGCGGAGAAGCTGCCAGCCTGAACCAGTAGCTTGTCCACCAGGGTGGTCTTGCCATGGTCGACGTGGGCGATGATGGCGATGTTGCGGACGGCACGGGACATGTAGTGTCAAGCCTTTGAACAAGGGGCGCTATTCTAGCACAGGCAGGCTGCGCCTGTTGCACCGCAAAACAGCCTGGCGCTGGCCTGCGCCCATTGCCGTGAAAACCCGACCTTGGCGGCCTGAAAAAATCAGGGTTGTTGGTTACGCAGGAAATCGGCGGTGTTGAAAAAGGAGAGCATCAATTGCTCGCGTAGCTGCTCTTCGATACCGACGGACTCCATCGCCAGAACCATGCACGCGACCCACTGGTCACGCTCGCTTTCACCGATGGCAAAGGGCAGATGACGGCGGCGCAGCATCGGATGACCGATGTTCTCGACATAGAGGTCGGGCCCGCCGAGCCAGCCCGAAAGGAACATGTACAGTTTGTCCTGCGAGGACTGCAACTCGACCGGGTGCAGGGCACGAATCGTGGCGAACTGGGGAACGCTGTCCATCAGCTCGTAGAAGCGATTGCAAAGCCTGGCCAGCGTGCTTTCGCCACCGATCAGTTGGTAAGGAGTTTGCTGCTGCATGGCTGTTCGGGCGCTCCTGACGTGAAGGTGGAAACCGCTGGAGTGGTGTGTCTGTGCCGGGAAAACGCGTGCGGTTTCCCAGATCGGGGTGGAATGGCGTGTTGCCGACCGTTAGCCCAAGCGCTGAATTCTACCTGCAGCCCTTTCGACGTGCGCAGATCCTGTGGTCTGCATGAAGGTAAAATCGATCGCCAGTGTAGCCAGTGCACACTCCGACAGTTGATGCTGCGCTGCAGCATGAGCGCTTGACACGAACTTGACAATCTCCAATCGCGGACTACAATCGAGTTTTCGCTGCGGCGCAGCAATCGGGATCCGAACGCACAGGCTGAAGCTGCTGTCGTACGGTTGCCTTTCCCGAATCGCCACGTTGGGCTGGCATCGGTGTCCGGAGTACGGGCTTCTCCCGTCTGCCGGTGGCGTCGATCGGGGCTCTGTTCGCAGCGCAGGAATTGCCAGAAACGGGGCCGCGGCGCACACTGCTGTACCTTTCCAGTTGGCAAAGGCATTTAAGAGGGTATTCAGATGACCGAAACGATTGTTGCTTATCTGCGGGCGCATGCGGAGCAACTCGATGTCGACATGGCCGAGGCGCTCAACATTCCGATCGCCGAGCTACGTGATCAGGTCGCCCGGCTCGCCGCGTCCGGGGACGTGATCTGCTGCAGGGTAACCCGCTTCATTGAAGGCCGAAAGATCGAAGGTGTCAGCTGCCGTCTGTCCTGTGACCCACCGACACCGGCGCGTGGGCGGAAGCCGGGCGTGAAAAAGGATGATGATTCGGAAACCGGTCTGTTTTGAGCGGGCGAGGGCGCCGGTAGCGAGACCGCGACACCCCGAGTACCGGCCTGACATTGTCGCGTGGTGACGGCCCGGGCGCAGATCGGAAATGCTGCGTCGCTATCTGAGCAGATGCAGGTTGAAGTGGCCCTTGATGAACTCCTGGAATTTTCCGACACCCTTCAAGGCGATTTGCAGCCTGCCAAGTTCCATCATGTTGAGCCGCTCGATCTGGATGTAGTTGTCCGGCTTGCGGCCCTCGCGCACGGCTTCCACCTGTCCGCGCAGGCGCATCAGGACCAGGAAGTCGAAGCTCTCGGCGATCGTCGCGGCCATCTTCTTGTTCACCACCTTGTCCCTGACCAGGGCTTCAAGTCGTTGATGGGTACTGCCTTCGAGCTTGCCGGCCTGAATGGCCAGTGCCTTGACGCCCTCGGATAGGGCAAAAATGCCGGCCTTCTTGATTTCCAGCATTCCCGAGTGTTCGCCGTCCTTCTCGCCCTTGATCTTGCCGAACCAGCCGATCGGGGGGACAAAGCGCAAGGTGTTCTCGACCATGCGCATCAGGAACAACTTGTCTCGCTGCACGTGCTGGTACAACTGCGCCTTCAGTTCCTGCTCGAAGGAGGGGTCGCCGTAGATGGTACGGATGTCCACGAACGTGCCGCAGCTCAGAACGTGGTTCGGTGTCGGGGCCTGTATCCAGCGGTCGAGCTGGTCTGTCCATTTGCCGAGGCTGCGTCGCCACTCCTTGTTGTTGGCCATGATGCCGCCGGAACAGGGGGGGACGCCGATGGCCACCAGGGAGTCAATCAGGACCTGCGAAAAATCTTCGATCTGCCGGATTTCGTCGGGGCCGAGTTCGTCGCCGTAAACAATGGCATTGTCCTGGTCGGTGAGCAGTGTCTGCTCGCCGCGTCCCTCGCTGCCGAGCACGACAAAAGCGAAGCGCGTGGGCAATCTCGGCAAAGCGATCCTGGCGCATCAGGGCAATCAGGCGCAATAGAATCTGATCGTTCAAATGCGCAATCATGCGCACCACATCGCGGGTCTTCGTGCCTGTGCCGCTGAGGTGCAGCACCAGGCTCTGGATACGCGAGTACACGGCTTTCAACTCTTCGAAATCACGTGTCCTCTCGATGTCGAGGACCAGTTGATGCGGTGAATGCGCCTGCAGACGGATGATGTCGCTGTCGGTAATGATGCCCGAGAGTTTGCCCTGTTCATCGACCACCGCCAGGCGATGGATCCGCTCGCGCGACATCCGGTAGAGCGCTTCGTACAGCAGATCCTCTTCGCCGATCACCGACAGCGGGCTGTTCATGATCGTCCGCACGACGAGCCGGGACGGGTCGGTACCGGCAGCAACGACCTTGTTGCGCAGGTCACGGTCAGTCATGATGCCGCTGGGCAGCGAGTTCTCGCAGACCACGACGCTGGAAATGTTCTTGGCACGCATGATCCTGACGACGTCTACCAAGGCATCATCAGGTCCGCAGGTGACCACCGTGCGCTGGCAGAAATCCTTGACCGGGCGAAAGAACTGACCTTCTTCGGCCATCACTGGTTACTCCTTGCTTGTTCGACAATGGACTGGCTCTGCCTGGCGCCTGGGGGGGGGGGGGGGCGAGGCGAAGAAGGAGGGGAGGGGGGAGGAAAGGAAAGAAGGGGGGGGAGGGGGGAAGGGGGGGGAGGAGGGGGGGGGGGGAAGGGGGGGGGGGGGGGGGGGGGGGGGCGAGAGGAGAGACGGGGGAGAGAATGGCAAGGCGGCGGCAGGCGCATAATTGCGCGCGCGGGGCTGCAATAACGGGTCCTCGCGGGGCCTAGCATCGGCAGGCAGGTCCCGCGCGCCGATGCCGGTCACCGCCCGTGTGCAGTTCTTGAAGAAGCTGGCGCCCACAGGCCGTCAAATCACCATTCGTCGCGGGGTGCGGTGACTCCTCCCCATCGCCAAGCCGTGCATGAGGCCGACCCTGGATGATTGGCCAGCGTGGTTGCTGAAGCCGTATGTCAACTTCCACTGCCTGCGAAGAATTATCGCCAATCCCTATCCCCATCCCCCCGTGCCGTGAAATAGCGCGTATGCTGGTTCTGGCCATCTGGCATGCAACCGTAGCAGCTTCAGGAGAACTTCCATGGCCAAGAGTCAGTTACGCGGAAATCGCGAAGCCAAGAAACCAAAGCAACCCCAAAAACCCACGGCACCTGCAGCACCGTTCGGTGGCGGATCGTCGAGCGTCGGCTCACAGGCATCCGACGTCAGGAAGAAGTGATCCAAAGCGGGGTCACGCTGCAGTGATGACGGCGAACCCCGCTTGATGCCGTGGCCGCCGTGCTGGTCAAGATTTGCAGACATCGACCTCGACCAGCACTTTGATGGTCGAACGGTGCGCTGATGGTAGATAATGCCGGGAGAGCCCAATTCTGTGACCCCGCATGTCTGCCATCGCGCATCCGCTGCCTTTCGCACCCTATTCGCAACGCTGCATTTATCGACGCCTGCCGGCAATCTGTCTGGCCATCGGGTTGTCCGGCAGCAACTTGTCGGCCGCGACCGACACACCGCTCTGGTTTGGTAACGAGCGGCCGAAGGCGGCCGCCCAGCAGGCTGTCGAACTGCTCAGCAAAGCCGCTGCCGACGGGCTGGAAGCCGGCGACTACAGTGTCGATCGCCTGCGCGGCGCTCTGGAAAGGAGCGGCAACGGGCAGCCTCTGGCGGCAGGCAGCCTGACAGCGCTGGATCAGGCATTGACGGTTGCCGTGCGGCGCTATCTCACTGACCTCCATTTCGGGCGTGTCGATCCGCGTCGGCTTGGCGTAGACTACAGTTCGGCGGGAGTGACCGATTTCACCCCCGATGCGCTGCTGAATTCAGCCATTGTCGACAACCGTTTTACGGAGGCCGCGCGTGGCGCGGCTCCCACCTGGCCGCAGTATGTGGCGGTCAGGGAGGCTCTGGCACGCTACCGGGAACTGACCGGCAACCCGGCCTGGCTGACAGCGCTGCCGCCGTTGCCCGCGGGAAAACTGTCCCCAGGGCAGAAATACCCGGGTATTCCTGCCCTGACCCAGCGGTTGATCCTGCTCGCCGACTTGCCTGCCACCGCGACGCCGCCGCCCCGTTACGAGGGGCAACTCGTCGAGGGTGTGAAGTCATTCCAGGAACGGCATGGCATGACCCCGGATGGGATCATCGGCAAGGAAACCCTGGAGCAACTCAATGTTTCCCCGCCGACACGTGCCCGACAACTGGAACTGGCGTTGGAGCGGCTGCGCTGGACGCCGCTGCAGCAAGCGCGGCGTGGCATCGTGGTCAATATCCCGGAGTTCGCGCTGCGTGGCTATGACGTTCGCGACGGCAGGATCGAGACGCGTGTGGCGATGCGGGTCATTGTTGGCGCTGCCCGCAAGACCCGTACCCCGCTGTTCGATTCCGAACTGCGTTTGATCGAGTTCAGCCCCTACTGGAACGTCCCACCATCGATCGCCAAGGGCGAAACCCTGCCGAGGCTGCGGCGCGACCCGGGCTATTTCAACCGCCAGGGCTTCGAATTCGTCGGTAGCGACGGCCGGGTCATTGAAGGCTTCTCCGAGGCCGATCTGGACGCGGTCCAGCGTGGCCAACTGCGTATCCGCCAGCGACCCGGGGCCAGCAATGCCCTTGGCGACATCAAGTTTGTGTTTCCCAACAAGGAGAACATTTACCTGCATCACACGCCCACCCTGCCACTCTTCAAGCGTGATCGGCGCGATTTCAGTCACGGCTGCATTCGTGTCGAGGCGCCAGCGGCCCTGGCGAAGTTCGTTCTTGCCGATGAACCGGAATGGACCGAGGAGCGTATCGCACAGGCGATGCGCAAAGGCAAGTCCGCAACCATCCGCCTGAAGGAGCCTGTACCGGTGGTCCTCGGCTACAGTACTGCCACCGTCAGGGAGGGGCGGGTGTACTTCTTCCCGGATATCTACGGACACGACAAGATTCTCGACAATGCCTTGAGACAGCGATCGACTGCCGTCCAGGCCTCGAAGGAATCGAAAATTGCCGCAGAGTCTATCCCCTGAGTCTGGAAAAACATCTCATGCTGACACCTCACAAGCAATCGCGCCGAGTGTTTCTCGGGCAAGCGGTCCGGTTGGTCGTCGCCGGCACGGTCCTGCCGGCAGCGAAGCCCGTGCTCGCGGCCCTGCCGAATGCGCGCAGCCTCGAATTTGTTCACCTGCATACCGGTGAACATCTCTCCGTCGTCTTTGCCATCGGTGACCACTATCGTCCCGATGCGCTGAACGCGCTGAACCACTTTCTCCGCGACCACTATTCCGGCGAGGTCGGCAGCATCGACCCGCAACTCTTCGATCTGCTATTTCAGACTCGGCAGGAGCTTGACTGCTCGCAGCCTGTGGAGGTCTACTCCGGTTACCGTTGCGCCACCACCAACACGCAGTTGCGCAACAACCGCGGTGGCGGCGTGGCCCGACAAAGCCTGCACATGGAAGGCAAGGCGATCGATATTCGCCTGCCTGGCGTGCCGCTTGCCGATCTCCGCGATGCGGCAATCTCCCTGGGTGTCGGGGGCGTCGGGTTTTATCCGCGTAACCACTTCGTCCATCTCGACACCGGCAGGGTGCGCTACTGGTAGCCTGCCTCCGGGCACCACGCGTGCGCGCCGAAGAACCTTTCCCGACAGGGCGGTGGTGAACTCGAGCACTCTGCTGGTGGCGATTCCGGCGACGGCGTTTGGCGCCTGTGCATTGCCGTTGCTGTTGCAGCGCCACGGGCGGGCTGCCGCCGCCCTTGCCGCCGCCCTGGTGATGGCGGCCTGTCTGGTCTTGCTGGCGCCGCTGGCACCTGCGGCTCTGGCTGGCCACACCGAACTCGCACGCCTGGCGTGGTTGCCCGCCTATGGACTCGACTTCAGCCTGCGCCTGGACGGCCTCGGGCTGCTGTTTTGTCTGCTGATCTGCGGCATCGGCCTGCTGGTGGTGCTGTATGCCTTATGGTACCTGCCGCAAAGCGACCGTCTCGGGCGCTTTTACGCGATCCTGCTACTCTTCATGGCGGCGATGCTCGGCGTCGTGCTTTCCGAGAACCTGCTGCTGCTGCTGGTCTTCTGGGAGCTTACCAGCCTGTCTTCGTTCCTGCTGGTGGCCTACGACAGTGAAAAGTACGCATCGCGAAGTGGCGCTCGCCTGGCCCTGGCGGTCACCGGCGGCGGCGGTCTCGCGCTGCTTGCCGGCATCCTGCTGCTCGGACACATTGCCGGCAGCCATGAGCTGTCGGTGATCCTGGACGCCGGCGAGCGCATTCGCGCGCACGCGCTTTATGCACCGGCCCTGATCCTGGTGTTGCTCGGAGCGTTCACCAAGTCGGCGCAGTTTCCCTTCCACTTCTGGCTGCCAAGCGCGATGGCGGCGCCGACGCCAGTGTCGGCTTACCTGCATTCGGCGACGATGGTCAAGGCAGGAGTCTTCCTGCTTTCCCGGCTCTACCCGGCGTTGGGCGGCAGCGACCTGTGGTTCTGGCTGGTCAGCACGACAGGCGCGATCACGCTGGTCTACGCCGCCGCAATGGCGTTCTTTCGTCATGACATCAAGGGGCTGCTGGCGTATTCGACGATTAGCCAGCTTGGCCTGATCACGCTGCTGTTCGGTCTCGACACGCCGCTTTCGGTGGTGGCCGGAATCTTTCACATCATCAACCATGCGATCTTCAAGGCTTCGCTGTTCATGGCCGCCGGCATCATCGATCACGAATGCGGCACGCGGGACATGCGGCGCGTCAATGGCATGTTCAGGTACATGCCGGTGACTGCCACGCTGGCGATCATCGCCGCCGCGTCAATGGCCGGTGTGCCCCTGCTGAACGGCTTTCTGAGCAAGGAGATGTTCTTTGCCGAAACGGTCGCCTACCAGCCGTTCGCAGGCCTCGGCTGGGCGCTGCCGATGTTTGCGACCGTCGCCGGCATGCTTGCCGTCGCCTACTCGTCACGCTTCGTTCATGACGTGTTCTTCAATGGCGAACCGGTTGCCCTGTCGCGTCAGCCGCACGAGCCGCCACGCTGGATGCGGGCTCCGATCGAGTTGCTGGTCCTGCTTTGTCTGCTCGTGGGCATGTTCCCCGGTTGGACCGTTGGGCCGCTGCTCGATGCCGCCGCCGCGGCCGCCCTGCAGGGGCCGCTACCGGATTTTGAACTGGTGTTATGGCACGGTTTCAATCGGCCGGTGCTGATGAGCCTGCTGGCCCTGGTCGGCGGCGTCTGCATCTACGCCCTGCGCGCGCCGCTGTTCGCTTGGCAGGCACAGTTGCCGCGCTGGCACGCGCACAGTGCTTTCGAGCGCGCCTATCGGCGGCTGGCCGTTGTCGCCCGTTCGCTCAATGCCCTGCTTGACAATGGCTCGCTGCAGCGCCACGCGGCGCTGCTCTTTGCTTTCGTCGTGCTGCTCGGTGGCTGGGCCTTCTTTTCGGGGCCGACGAGCCTCGTCCGCGCGCCTGTCCAGGCCGCTGACGAGGCGGCCATCGCGGCCTTGATCGCGCTCCTGCTCGGAGCGCTCGGAGCCACGCTGCTGTACCGGCAACGACTCCTGGCACTGATCCTGGTCAGCGTCGTGGGGCTGGTGGTGGCACTGAGCTTCGTGCGCTTCTCGGCGCCTGACCTGGCGCTGACCCAACTCGCCGTGGAAACCGGGACGATCATCCTGATGCTGCTGGTACTCTACTATCTGCCGGCGAGTGCTCCGCCGCAGAGCAGTGCCCCGAGGTTGACGCGCGACCTGATCCTGGCACTGCTGGTCGGCGGTGGCCTCGGGCTGACCACCTTGCAGATGCTCGGCGCACCGGTCGATACGATCTCGGAATTCTACTTGCAGCAGTCGCTTGCCGGTGGCGGTGGCGCCAATGTGGTGAACGTGATCCTGGTCGATTTCCGTGGATTCGATACCTTGGGCGAAATCACCGTGCTGGCGATGGTTGCCCTCGCTGCGCACGCCCTGCTCGACCGCCTGGTACTCGTTGCACCCTTGCGGGATACCGAGGGCCGGCCCTGGGCCAGTGAAGCGCATCCGTTGTTTCTGGCCATGCTGATCCGCCCACTGCTGCCGCTGTCGCTGACGGTATCCGTGTATATCTTCCTGCGCGGGCACCATGAGCCAGGTGGCGGCTTCGTCGCCGGGCTGATTACCAGCGTTGCGATGATCATGCAGTATCTCGGGGGCGGCATGGCCTTTGCGCAGCCGCGCATGCCGCGACACCCTACCAGCTTGCTGGCGCTGGGCCTGGCGCTGGCAGCCGGCATCGGGGTGGCCAGTTGGGCATTTGCTCGGCCCTTCCTGACCAGCGCTCATGGCCAGCTGCGGCTGCCCTGGCTTGGTGAGGTCGAACTGGCTTCGGCGATGGTCTTTGACCTCGGCGTCTATATCGTCGTTGTGACCGTCGTGTTGTGCGTGCTCACGGGACTCGGCAGGCTCTCGCTGCGCGTACCCAGCGCGCGGGAGGTGCTCTGATGGAAGCGTTGCTGGCGATCGCCGTCGGGGTGCTGAGCGCGTGTGGCGTGTTTCTCATCCTGCGCGCACGCACCTTCCCGGTCCTGCTCGGACTGACGCTGCTGTCCTACGCTGTCAACCTGTTTCTTTTTGCCAGTGGTCGCCTGCGCTTCGACGCGGCACCCCTGATTCGCGCCGGCGCCAGTTATACCGACCCCTTGCCGCAAGCGCTGGTGCTCACGGCGATCGTCATCGGCTTCGGCATGACCGCCTATCTGGCGATGCTGGCCTTGCGCGCCCTGTCCGAGGCGGGTACCGATCACGTGGACGCAGGCCGGGAACCGTGAGCACGCACGCGCCGATCCTGCCGATCCTGATCGCGTTTGCCGCTGCGCTGCTGCAAATGGTTTGCGATCGACTGTCGTTCCAGCGCTTCGTCGGACTCCTTTCGGCAGCCCTGCTGGTGCTGGTCGGCATCTGGCTGACCTGGCTTGCCGACGACGGCCAGACGCGGGTCTATGCGCTTGGCGACTGGCCGGCGCCGTTTGGCATCGTGCTGGTCGTTGATCGCCTGGCGGCGGCAATGGTCCTGCTTGCCGCGGTGCTGGGCTTCGCGGCGCTGCTCTACGCCAGTGCCGGCTTTGACCAGCGCGGCAAACATTTCCACCCGCTGTTCCAGCTGCAACTGATGGGTCTGCTGGGGGCTTTCCTGACCGGGGATCTGTTCAATCTCTTCGTCTTCTTCGAGGTGATGCTGCTGGCTTCCTATACCCTGCTGGCACACGGTGGCGGACTGGCAAGAACCCGCGCAGGAATCAGCTACGTGGTACTCAATCTGGTCGGGTCGGCGCTTTTTCTGATTGCTCTCGGACTGCTCTACGGCACCCTGGGCACTCTCAACCTGGCCGACGTGGCGCAGCGTCTGCCACTGCCAGGTTACGATCGGGCGCTGACCAGGCTGGCGCTGGCCCTGCTGATCGCGGTTTTCGTACTCAAGGCCGGGCTGCTGCCGCTGTCGTTCTGGCTGCCGCAGACCTACACCGCTGCCGGGGTTCCGGTCGCGGCATTGTTTGCGATCATGACCAAGGTTGGGATCGTCGCCATCCTGCGCCTGCAGGTGATCGCTCTGGCGCCGGCCATGCCCGATCTCCTCGATCACTGGCTGACGCCGCTGGCCCTGGCCACCGTCGTCTTCGCGGCCCTCGGCACGCTGGCCGCCGCTCGCCTGCGTGCGCTCGCCGCCTGGCTGGTGCTGCTTTCCGCCGGGACATTGCTGGTGACGCTGGCGCAGACGAGTGCCGCGGTCACTGCGGCGACCCTCTTCTACCTGGTGCACTCGACACTGGCCGGTGCTGCCTTCTTCCTGCTGGCCGGGGTCATCGCCGAGCAGCGTGGCCCGGCAGCCGATTTTCTGGTGGCCGGACCGCAGCCGCAAGCCACCTGGGTGAGAATTTCCTTCCTGGTTCTGGCCACCACGCTGGCCGGGCTGCCACCGTTTTCCGGTTTTCTCGGCAAGCTGATGCTGCTGACGACGCTGCGTGAAGTCGCCGCCGGAACGGCGGTCTGGGTGGTGCTGCTGGGCGCTGGTTTCGTGGTCATGATCGCGCTGGCGCACAACGGCGGTTACCTGTTCTGGAAGCACCGGACGCTGGTCGGGCCGGCCGCCGCAATCGCCTGGCCGCGAGCGACGGCTACACTGGCGCTGGTCGCCGCCGGCCCGCTTCTGGCCGTCCTGGCGCGACCGCTGTCCGACTACACGGAACGCACAGCCAGGCAATTGCATGCGCCGGGTGCCTATGTGGCAGCCGTTCTCGGGCCCGCGCCGGCGCGGATCGCTCGCGAGGCGATACGATGAACCGCCGACTCCTGCCGCACCCGCTGCTGTCGCTCACTGTCTTCCTGTTGTGGGCGGTGATCAGCAATGCCGCATCGTCCGGCCTGTTGCTCCTCGGCGGCCTGCTGGCCTTCGTCGTACCGCTGCTGACGCGACCTTTCTGGCCGGCTCCGCCACGCCTCATCCGGCCATGGCTGGCACTGCGCTTCTGCGCCGTCTTCGCGGCCGACGTCTTCACTGCCAACTGGCGTGTCGCGTGGCGGGTGATCGGC
This sequence comes from Candidatus Accumulibacter propinquus, assembly GCA_016714935.1. Classification (GTDB taxonomy): domain Bacteria; phylum Pseudomonadota; class Gammaproteobacteria; order Burkholderiales; family Rhodocyclaceae; genus Accumulibacter; species Accumulibacter propinquus. The sequence goes on from JADKBU010000018.1 coordinate 15,139, forward strand.
CCGCTGCACCGCCTCTCGCCGGCTTTCGTCGAAGTCCCTCTGGAAATTCACGACCCGTTTCTCGCCACGTTGCTCGCCAGCGTCGTCTCGCTGACGCCGGGCACGGTCGCCATCGACGTGGATCGGCAACGCTGGGTGATGCTGGTGCATGCCCTCGATGCTCCCGATCCGCAGGCGCTGGTACAGGAGATCAAGGCGCGTTACGAACTGCCGCTGAAAGAGATGTTCGCATGTTGAATGCCGCCATCGAGATGGCCTTCGTCCTGGTCGGCGCGGCGCAGGTACTCAACCTCTACCGGCTGATTCGCGGGCCGGACATTACCGACCGAATTCTGGCGCTCGACACCCTCGGGATCAACGTCATCGCGCTGCTGGTGCTGTTCGGGATGCGTACCGCGACCACCGTCTATTTCGAGGTGGCGCTGCTGCTCGCCCTGCTGGGCTTTGTCGGGACCGTCGCGCTGTGCAAGTTCCTCCTGCGTGGCGACATCATCGAATGACGGCGATGACTGAATCTGCCATCGCCGCCCTGATCGTTCTCGGGGCGCTGTTCGTCCTGCTCGGGTCGATTGGTCTGGCGCGCCTGCCGGATTTTCTCACCCGTCTGCACGGCCCGACCAAGGCCACGACACTGGGAGTCGGTGCGCTGCTGCTGGCTTCGGCAATCTTTTTTTCGACCCGCGAGGGTGGTGCTATCAGTCTGCACGAACTGGCGATCCTCTTCTTCCTGTTCATCACCGCACCGGTTACCGCGCATCTGCTCGCCAAGGCGGCGCTGCACCGGCAGGCCAAGGGACCTGGTGATGACCCACAGGCGACCGTCACTGGTGATTCCCTCCGAGAACCCGAGCAGAGATCGCAGGCAGCTGGCCGCAAGCCCTGATCCTTGCTGTTGGCACTTTCAGCAGGAAGGCCTGAGGCACCCCTGAAAGCGTACACGAGCTAATCTTTTCCACTCGACTTGCCCGTGGCGTTAGACTTCGATCTCCTGATCCTCGACCATCCGACGGCCCGCCAACCATGCCTATCGATCTTGCCGCCTACCGCGCGAGTGCTGCAGAACAGCAGCGCAGCGCCGATTTGTTCGCATTGCTTCCGAGTCGTGGCAGTACCGCGCTCGACATTGGTGCGAGGGATGGCTACCTGGCCAGGAAACTCGCGGAAAGGTTCAACAGGGTCGTCGCTCTCGATCTTGAGAAGCCGGTGATCGATCACCCCCGGGTCGAGGCGGTGCAGGGAGACGTTACCGCATTGCAGTTTGCCGACAACGAGTTTGACGCGATCCTCTGTGCCGAAGTCCTGGAACATATCCCCGAGCCGGGCCTGACCCAGGCGTGTCGGGAAATTGCCCGGGTCGCCAGGGACAAGGTGGTCATCGGCGTTCCTTATCGCCAGGATCTGCGTTGCGGACGCACGCTGTGCGCGTCGTGCGGCAAGTCGAACCCACCGTGGGGACATGTCAATAGTTTTGACGAGGCGCGCCTGCGGTCCCTGTTTGGCACCCTGAACTGGGACCAGACCAGCTTTGTGGGCAGCAGCAGCGATGTCACCAACGCCGTTTCCGCCACCTTGCTGGACTACGCCGGTCGTCCCTTCGGTACCTGGCAACAGGAAGAGCCCTGTGTCTACTGCGGTGCGCCCATCGGGCGGCCCCGAGAGCGCAACCTTCCGCAGCGCGTTGCCACCCGCGCCGCCTTCCTGCTTGACCGCCTGCAGGCGTCAATCGTCAAGCCGCATGCCAACTGGATCCATGTCCTGTTTTCAAAACCGCGGGCCAACGCCAGCCGCTGATCCGCTGCCCAGGCGGGTACGCCTTTCGCTGGGTCAGCCAAACAGTCGAGCGACCCAGCGTGGCAGGCTGATGCGGATGCGGTCCTTCTCGCCGCGCCATGGCAGTTCGATCAGGAAATAATCGTAGATCCAGCCTGCCTTTTCGAACGCACGGATCGACGGATGGTTCGAATGCCAGATCCAGGTCAGGCATCTGCGGTATCCCAACTTCTTCAGTTCGCTTGCGGAAAAGGCCATCATCTGTACGGATAATCCCTTGCCACGGGCACTTTCGGCGGTGATCAGATCGACCATGACGATTTCATCGTCACGGATGTTCCGGAAGCGACGGGGCAGATTGTCTTCGGTATTCGTCCAGTAGGTGCAGAAGCACACCAGCCGACCATTTTCCCAGGCGCCGTAGCTGTGCCCCGGCTTGCTGGTGTACCAGGCATGTCTGCTGATCTCCGGATACTCGCATCCGGCCACCTGCCGAGTCGTCTCGATGGTCCCGAAGCGCGCGCCGTCCGGACAGACGAAATGCTCGTGCAGGGGCGGAGAGTGGTACATCCGATTGATCTCGTAGCCGCCCAGCAGAAGCTTGCCCAGGCTCTTGAGACGTTCCTTGATGCTCATCGGATCGATTGCTCCCCGGTGTCCTTTCCGAGATGATAGACCACCAGCCCTTCATCCTCGCGTATCGGCACGAGAGCAGGGCTTTGGCGTTTGATGTCAGCCTGGTGCACCGGGTGGACATAGATCACGTAGATGTCCCGAGCGGAGCGCGCATGGCTGGCCAGGAGGTTGGACAGCACCCTTTCCAGCACCGGGTATCCGAAGGGATTGTAGAAATAGCAAACCAGAGGGTCTTCGGGAAAGCGGAAATCAACCGCGTCCAGGCACAGACAGGAGATGCGCGCGCTGCTGCCGGCTTGCGCCAGATACCGGGCGATGTTGTTGCTGGCAAGTTCGGCGAGTTCGGGGGAGAACTCGACACCGATGATGTTCTTGAACGGCAACTCCGCCGCCAGCAACAGGACCCGGCCCTTACCCGCACCGAAGTCGACAAACGTATACCGACGCCAATCGAGGCCGAGCGTGCTCAGGATGGACCTGACCATCCCGGAGGGTGACGGTTCGTATCGGACTGCATGCCTGGCGTTGGGCGAATCGATGTCCAGAGAGCCCGTCTCGCGGATACTGTCGGTTTCGACGTGATAGGTGGCGTCGAATTCCGATGGGTTGGGTGTTGATGGCTCGCTGAAATGCGTCCAGGCGTGACGGACGTTCTTCAGGATCAAGCCCGGTATGTCCTTGAGTTGGTGCCGCCGATAGGCACGCAGAAAGCGCTGTAACATGTCGTCCTCGGATAACGCGGGTGGCAGACAACGCATCGCGGGAACGGTTGGGCCGTCGTCCGGATGAGCTTGCGGACTTCATTTTGCCACAAGCGTGCCCGTACCCGTTGCGGGAATCCCTTCTTCGCCCTACCCGAAGATGAGCAAGTGAATGGCGGCGCGCCCGCACGCCTGCGAACCGGGAACGCCGTCGCAACTTCGCCGCGAGCCGGGGCGTATGTCCTTGGTGTATGCCAGCAGGCTCTGTCGCGACCACGCTGAGGGGAGTGCTGGGTGGGACGGCGGAGAACTCCCCCTGCCACGGCGTGGCGGTGCTGCTGGCAACGACCCGGGGGTGGGGGGGATTTCCAGTTCAGGCATGAGCCTGAAGCATCGCCCAAGTGGGTGACGCGGTGATGAGGGTTGAAGCCCGGATACGCGCGCCGCTGCCGTTGCTTTTCCGGCGCCTTCGATGGGCAGGAGAGTCGCGCGCATTCCCACCGCTCATGGCTATCCTTTGATTTGAATCAAAAAAAATCGCCAGGTCAAAGCTTAGAGTGTTTGCCATGACGCATGCCCGCCAAGTCTGTCCCGGCGGCTGCCGGTGATTGCGTCGGCAGTTCTGCGACCAGGAGTATCTCGACTTCATGAACATCTCCAGCGTGCTGGTCTACACCCGGCCCCAGGACCTTCAACTGGTGCGGGAACAGCTGTCGGCGCTTGCTGGCGTTGAAGTGCATGCGGCAAGCGAGAACGGCCGCTTGATCGTGATCATCGAGGCTGACTCCGTGCAAGCTGTGGCCGACATCTTTGCGCAGATCAATCAGCAGCCGGGCGTGCTCGCGGCGTCAATGGTTTACCACCAGTTCGAACCCGATCCTGATGAGGAAGCATGAGATGAAACTGACTTTGACACGTCGTGACTTTATCAAGAGCCATGCGGTTGCCGCGGCCGCCTGCGTTGCCGGGATGAGTGTGCCGGGGCTTGCACAGGCGGCACCGGCAGCGCCGGCGAGGGATGACGGCGTGCGCTGGGACAAGGGCGTCTGCCGCTACTGCGGCACGGGCTGCGGCGTGCTGGTGGGAACCAGGGACGGCCGTATCGTGGCTACGCAGGGTGACCCCGACGCCCCGGTGAACAAGGGGCTGAACTGCATCAAGGGTTACTTCCTGGCGAAAATCCAGTACGGCAAGGATCGGCTCACCACGCCCATGCTGCGCATGAAGAACGGCAAGTTCGACAAGGGCGGTGAGTTCACGGCGATTGGATGGGATGAGGCCTTCGAGATCATGGCCGACAAGTGCAAGGCCGCGCTCAGGAAAGGCGGGCCGCGCAATATCGCCATGTTCGGCTCCGGCCAATGGACGATCTGGGAAGGCTATGCCGCGGCCAAACTGATGAAGGCCGGCCTGCTGAGCAACAACCTCGATCCCAATGCACGGCACTGCATGGCTTCGGCGGTAGCCGGCTTCATGCGCACCTTCGGCATCGACGAACCGATGGGTTGCTACGACGACATCGAGCACGCCGACGCCTTCGTACTGTGGGGCTCGAACATGGCCGAGATGCACCCGATTCTGTGGTCGCGGGTGACCGACCGTCGTTTGACCGGCAAGAACGTCAAGATTCACGTGCTCTCGACCTTCAGCCATCGTTCGACCGAACTTGCCGACAACGAACTGATCTTCAAGCCGCAGAGCGACCTGGCGATCCTCAACTACATCTGCAATTACATCATCCAGAACAAGGCGGTCAATCAGGAATTCGTGGCCCGTAATGTGAACTTCAGGAAGGGGGTGACCGACATCGGCTATGGCCTGCGCGCCAATCATCCACTCGAGAAGACCGCCATGAACAACGGCTATCCAGGTGAGGATGGCAAGCCACGGGGCAACCCTGCGGGCGCCAGCCCGATCAGTTTTGACGAGTTCAAGGCTTTCGTTGCCGAATACACTCTCGACAAGGCACACGAACTCTCCGGCGTACCCAGGGAAAGACTCGAGGAACTGGCCAGGGCCTACGCCGACCCGAAGACCAGGGTGACTTCGTTCTGGACCATGGGTTTCAACCAGCACACGCGCGGCACCTGGGTCAACAACATGATCTACAACGTGCACCTGCTGGTGGGCAAGATCTCCGAACCGGGCAACAGCCCGTTCTCGCTGACCGGCCAGCCTTCGGCCTGCGGCACCGCACGCGAAGTCGGGACGTTCTCGCATCGCCTGCCGGCCGACATGGTGGTGACCAATGCCAAGCATCGCGAAGCCAGCGAAAAGCTGTGGAAACTTCCTGCCGGCAGCATCCCTGACTGGATCGGTGCGCACGCTGTCGCGCAGAGCCGCCTGCTCAAGGACGGCAAGATCAACTTCTACTGGACGACGACGACCAACAACATGCAGGCCGGGCCGAACGTCAACGACGAGATTTTCCCTGGCTGGCGCAATCCGGACAACTTCATCGTTGTTTCCGATGCCTATCCGACCGTCTCGGCAATGACCGCCGACCTGATCCTGCCATCGGCGATGTGGATGGAGAAGGAAGGTGCTTACGGCAACGCCGAACGGCGCACGCAGTTCTGGCGTCAACAGGTCAAGGCACCGGGTCAGGCGCGGTCCGATCTCTGGCAGTACATCGAGTTCTCGAAGCGCTTCAAGACCGACGAGGTGTGGCCGGCAGCGCTGCTGGAGAAAAACCCCGAGTACAAGGGCAAGACCCTTTACGACGTGCTCTATGCCAACGGCCAGGTGAACAAATTCCCGCTCGATCAGACCTACAAAGGCTTCGACAACGACGAATCGAGGGCTTGCGGCTATTACCTGCAGAAGGGTCTGTTCGAGGAATATGCCGCCTTCGGTCGTGGCCATGCCCACGATCTGGCAGCGTTCGAGGTTTATCACAAGGCACGGGGCTTGCGCTGGCCGGTGGTCGATGGCAAGGAAACATTGTGGCGCTTTCGCGAGGGCTACGATCCGTATGTCAAGCCGGGCGAGGGCGTCAGGTTCTATGGCCATCCCGACGGCAAGGCAGTGATCTTTGCCTTGCCCTACCAGCCAGCCGCCGAAATGCCCGACAAGGACTACGATCTCTGGCTGTGCACCGGGCGCGTGCTCGAACACTGGCATACCGGTTCGATGACGCGGCGCGTCCCAGAGTTGTACAAGGCAATGCCGGATGCGTGGATCTACATGCATCCGGAAGATGCGAAAAGGCGTGGGCTGCAACGGGGCGATGTGGTCAAGACCATCACCCGTCGCGGCGAGATCCAGTTGCGGGTCGAAACCCGCGGCCGCAACAAGCCACCCGTCGGTCTGGTTTTTGTGCCCTTCTTCGACGAACACCGGTTGGTGAACAAACTGACGCTCGACGCCACCTGTCCGATTTCGAAGGAGACCGACTTCAAAAAATGTGCGTGCAAGGTGGTCAAGGCCTGATCGACACGCCAGACCAGGACCTGCCTGGGGGCTGATCATCGTCCGTCCCCAGGCTGACCACCGTCTGCTTTCTGCCCACACCATCATGTTTCCCGAGAAAAACCACGCCAGGCGTGTGCCGTCCCGTGCCGAAAACGCACCGGCGCTGGCGCGTCGGCAATTTGTCTTCGACTCCGCCCGTCTGCTCTGTGGCGTTGGCGTCCTCGGGCTGTGTCTTGCGGGATACGCCAGGAAAGCTCTGGCGAAACCGCCGATGGCTATTCGCCCGCCGGGTGCCGGCCCGGAAGAGGACTTTCTCGGTGCCTGCATCCGTTGCGGCATGTGCGTTCGCGATTGCCCTTACGACATTCTCGAACTCGCCAGGCCGGAATCGCTGGTCGCCACCGGTACGCCCTACTTCACGGCGCGCAGCGGGCCCTGTGAGATGTGTGAGGACATCCCCTGTGTCAGGGCCTGTCCGACCGGCGCCCTCGACCATCACCTGACGGACATCAACAAATCCCGCATGGGCCTCGCTGTCCTGTCGGATCAGGAAACCTGCCTGAATTTTCTTGGCCTGCGCTGCGATGTCTGTTATCGCGTTTGCCCGGTGATCGACAAGGCGATCACCCTCGAGTTGCGCCCAAATACCCGTACTGGTCGGCACAGCATGTTCCTGCCGACAGTGCACTCCGAGCACTGCACCGGCTGCGGCAAGTGCGAAAAGGCGTGCGTGACCGACGAGGCTTCGATCAGGGTCTTGCCGCCCAGACTGGTCAAGGGTTCGCTGGGCGAGCACTACCGTCTCGGTTGGGAGGAGAAGACGAGGGCGGGTGGCCATTCACTGGTCGAGGACAAGGGAATCATCGATCTGCCTGATCGACTTCCCGAGGGCACGACGCTGGAGGGCCACTTCGATCCAGGCAGCAGCGGGCTGCCAGAGCGAATACCGGGTCGCGGTCCGGTGCTCCCGAGTCTGCCCCCGGGCCTGGGCGGAGCGGACACCGCAGCCGGCAGCCCGGCGCAGTCGCCGGGCGGTGCTCTGGGGCGGCGGCTCTCCAGGGAGGCCGCGCGATGAGTCACCGACGTGCCGGCGCTGAAGCGACTGCCGCCAAAGGGTGGCTGCGCGCGCAGTGCTGGCTGCTGGCCCGACGTTTGTGCCAGTTGGCCATCCTTGCCCTGTTCCTGCTCGGGCCGCTCGCGGCGGTATGGGTGGTCAAGGGAAATCTGGCGTACAGCCTGACGCTCGACACCCTGCCTTTGACCGATCCTTACGTGCTGCTGCAATCGGTTCTCGCCGGCCACCTGCCCGAGAAGAGCGCCCTGATCGGCGCACTGATCGTCATCATCTTCTACATCCTTGTCGGCGGCCGTGTCTATTGCGCCTGGGTTTGTCCGCTCAATCTGGTGACCGATCTCGCGGGCTGGTTGCGTTACCGGCTGGGGATCAAGGGCAGCGTGCATGTCGCCCGCAGCAGTCGCTACGGGGTCCTGATGATGACCTTGCTGCTGGCAGCGCTCACCGGTACCCTCGTATGGGAATTGGTCAACCCGGTATCGATGCTGCAGCGTGGGCTGATCTTCGGGCTGGGAGCGGCATGGACAGTGGTGCTGGCGGTCTTTCTGTTCGACCTGTTCGTGATGAGTCGTGGCTGGTGTGGGCATCTATGTCCGGTCGGCGCCTTCTACAGTGTGCTGGGCAAATGGAGCCCACTACGGATCAGCGCGTCGAAACGCGCGGCCTGCAACGATTGCATGGACTGCTTCGAGGTATGCCCGGAACCGCAGGTCATTCGTCCGGCACTGAAGGGAGCGGGCAAGGGCGTCGGCCCGGTCATTCTGGCCGCCAACTGTACCAATTGCGGGCGTTGCATCGATGTCTGTTCCAAGGATGTCTTCACGTTCGGACTGCGTTTCAACAACCCGCCCGGCAATGGGGTGCAGACCGCAACACGGCATGCGACAAGCGGCAACTGAATCACCAGAGAAGCATCGAACTCATCCTTTGACGTGGAGGAAACGCCGATCATGAACAATTTACTGAAACTTGCGGCCGCCATGGCGGCAAGCTGCCTGACGTCTCTGGCGTTTGCCGCAGACACGACGACTTCATTGCGCGGTATCGACGTCGTCGCGCCAGACCAGGCACCCGAAGTCAAGACCTACGCCGGCAGGCGCCCGGGGACGGAAACCCGGTGGCGAGGACCTTCAGCACACAGCCACCAGTGATTCCACACGCGGTGGAGAACTTCGACGAAATCAATCTCGATGGAAACCAGTGCATGGATTGCCATTCGGGGGCCACATACCAGAAGAAAAAGGCGCCGAAAATTGGCGACAGCCACTTCATTGATCGTCAGGGCAACAAGCTGACCGAAGCGAGCGCGAGCCGCTACAATTGCGTGCAGTGTCATGTGCCGCAAGTCGATGCGCCGCCGCTGGTGGACAACACTTTCAAGGGTGACGCAGCCAGGAAGTCTGTCAGGAAAAACTGAAGCAACCTGCCATCGCGAAGTTGACAGCACATGCCAGCCTGCGGATAATCCGTCGTTGTGGTCCTTGCCGATATGCCCGCAGAGTTGCAGCGACATGTTACGGTCGAGAGTATCACCATGCGGGAATAGCTCAGTTGGTAGAGCGATACCTTGCCAAGGTATAGGTCGAGAGTTCGAGACTCTTTTCCCGCTCCAGATCCCGAAGGGAAAGTGCGTTACGCACTTTCCCTTTCCTGCATTTAGGGGCAGGTATAATGGTCCTTGTCGCCCGGATGGTGAAATAGGTAGACACAAGGGACTTAAAATCCCTCGGCCTCGCGGCTGTGCCGGTTCGACCCCGGCTCCGGGTACCAGCAGTTCACCGCAAACTTCCTGCCTTCCGATCACCATGATCATTTTTGACCTTGCTTGCCAAAACGGCCATCGCTTCGAAGGCTGGTTCCAGTCTCGGGAGGATTTCGACAGCCAACTCGCTGCGAGCCTGGTTGCCTGTCCCCAGTGCGGTTCTCCGGAGATTCGGCGCGTGCCGTCGGCGGTACACCTGGCCCGACCAGGCCCGGTATCGGCACCGGCGGTCGAGGTGCCGATACCGGATGCGCGCGGGGACGCATCCGCCGTTTTTCGCCAGCTGACCGAAATGCTGCTCGCCAATTGCGAGGATGTCGGCGCACGTTTCGCGGAAGAGGCGCGCAAGATTCACTATGTGGAGGCACCGGAACGTTCCATACGGGGCGAGGCCAGCACCGCGGAGTATGAGGCGCTGCGCGAAGAGGGAATCGAAGTGTTCCGCTGGCCGTACATGAAACCGGGGGATCTGCACTGATCTTCGCATCGTTCAAGGAGAGTCGTTGATGATCAAAGCACGCGCTGCAGTTGCCTGGGCTGCCAGGCAAGACCTCGAAATCACCGAAGTCGACGTCGAAGCACCTCGACAGGGTGAGGTGCTGGTACGTATCGTCGCCACCGGGGTCTGCCATACGGATGCGTTCACGCTTTCGGGCGCCGATCCGGAAGGGATCTTTCCCAGTATCCTCGGGCATGAAGGCGGTGGCATCGTGGAAGCCGTCGGTCCCGGAGTGACCTCGGTAGGAATTGGCGACCACGTCATACCCTTGTACACGCCGGAGTGTGGGCAATGCAAGTTCTGCCGCTCGGGCAAGACGAATCTTTGTCAGGCCATCCGAACGACTCAGGGCAAGGGCCTGATGCCCGATGGCAGTAGTCGCTTTTCCCGTAACGGCACGCCGATCTTCCATTACATGGGGACTTCCACCTTCTCCGAGTACACGGTGCTGCCCGAAATCTCGGTGGCCAGAATTGCCAAGGAGGCGCCGCTGGAAAAGGTCTGTCTGCTCGGCTGCGGGGTGACGACGGGTATCGGCGCGGTGATCAATACCGCCAAAGTCGAACCGGGTGCCACCGTGGCCGTTTTCGGGCTGGGTGGCATCGGTCTTTCGGTAGTGATCGGGGCGGTGATGGCCAGGGCTTCGCGGATCCTGGCCGTCGATACCAATCCTGGCAAATTTGCCATCGCCAGGCAACTCGGCGCCACCGATTGCATCAATCCCGCCGATTACGACCGGCCGGTCCAGGAAGTGATCGTCGACCTGACCGACGGTGGGGTCGATTACTCGTTCGAATGTATCGGCAACGTCAAGGTGATGCGCTCGGCGCTCGAGTGCTGTCACAAGGGTTGGGGTGAATCGGTGATCATTGGTGTCGCTGGTGCCGGTGAAGAGATCGCGACCCGACCGTTCCAGTTGGTGACCGGCAGGGTGTGGCGCGGTTCGGCGTTCGGTGGCGTGCGTGGCCGCTCCGAACTCGCGGGTTATGTCGAACGCGCGCAAAGAGGAGAGATTCCGCTCGATACCTTCATTACCCATACGATGGGCTTGGAGGATATCAATCATGCTTTCGAGCTGATGCATGAAGGCAAGAGCATTCGCTCCGTGATCCGGTTCTGAGCGGTGACGGAGCCCGCTTTTGCAGCGCTTGAAGAGGTCGCAGCCAATCGTTGTTTTGGCGGCTGGCATCGGCGCTTCCGGCATCGCTCGGCGACCCTGCGCTGCGAGATGGTGTTTGCCGTCTTCCTGCCGCCGCACGCCGAGCGGGCGACGGTGCCCGCCCTGTACTGGCTGTCGGGCCTGACCTGCAGCGATGAGAACTTCATGCAGAAAGCCGGAGCGATGCGCGTCGCGGCCGAGTTGGGGATCGCCCTGGTGGCTCCGGATACCAGCCCGCGCGGTACACACGTGCCGGGCGACCCGGACGGTGCCTGGGATTTCGGTCACGGCGCCGGGTTCTATCTGAACGCTACCCAGGAGCCATGGGCAACACATTACCGGATGCACGACTATGTGGTTGGTGAACTGCCGGAGTTGATCGAGGCGAACCTGCCGATAGACGCACGCCGGGGTATCAGTGGCCATTCCATGGGTGGACATGGCGCGCTGCTTTGCGCTCTGCGCAACCCTGGCCGCTACCGCTCGGTGTCCGCCTTCGCGCCGATCTGTCATGCCTTGGCCAGTCCCTGGGGGCAGAAGGCCTTCCTGCGCTATCTGGGCGAAGATCGTGCAGCATGGAAAGACTGGGACGTCTGCGAACTGATCGCCGGTGCCCGCGAACGCCTGCCCCTGCTGGTCGATCAAGGTGACGCGGACGGGTTTCTCGTCGAGCAACTGCAGCCCGAATTGTTGCAGCAGGCCTGCGCAGCAGCAGGACATCCGCTGGATCTGCGTCTGCAGCCGGGTTACGACCATAGCTACTACTTTATCGCCAGTTTCATCGAAGATCACCTGCGCCATCACGCCGGGGCGCTGACGCCATGAGTCGCTCGCGTGGGCAATGAATCGTTGGCGCCGGAAGCCGTTCCCGATTCGCTTGGCGGTTTCCACCCGAGCACTTCTCCGACAGCCTCCCGGTACGCGCACGGCACCCTGGTCGACAAGTATGGACGGCACGTCACCTACCTTCGGCTGTCGATCACCGACCGTTGCGACTTCCGTTGCAACTATTGCATGGCCGAGAAGATGACTTTCCTGCCACGCGCACAGGTACTGACCCTTGAGGAATGCCTGCGCGTGGCCAGAGTCTTCGTCGACCTTGGGGTGACCAAGCTGCGGGTGACCGGCGGCGAGCCGTTGGTGCGGCACAACGCCGTCTGGTTGCTGGAGCAGCTCGCCGATCTGCCGGGAGTGAAGGAACTGGTGATCACCACCAATGGTTCGCAGCTCGAACGCTTTGCTTCGGCACTGCACGCGGCTGGGGTCAAACGCTTGAACATCAGCCTCGATACCCTGCGTCCCGACCGCTTTCGGGCGATCACCCGCGTCGGAGATCTCGCCAAGGTGCTGCGTGGCATCGACGCCGCGCAGAGGGCTGGCTTCGCGCGCCTCAAGATCAACACGGTAATGGTGCGCGGCGGCAACGACGATGAACTGTTGGACCTCGCGCAGTTCGCCGTTGATCGGGACATTGACATTGCCTTCATCGAAGAGATGCCTCTGGGAGATATCGGTCAGCGGCGTCAGGCGAGTTTTTTCAGCAGCCAGGAAGCGATGGCCCGCCTGCAGACGCGCTTCGCTCTGTTGCCGTCAACCGAGACTACCGGTGGCCCGGCACGCTATTGGCGGCTCCCCGGTACATCAACTCGTGTCGGCTTCATCGCGCCGCACAGCCATAATTTCTGCGATACCTGCAACCGCGTGCGCATTACCGCCCGCGGTGATCTGTACCCGTGCCTGGGCAACAACGATGCAGTCCGGTTGCTGCCGCTGCTGCGTGCGCATCCGACCGACGATGGGCCACTACGTGCAGCGATCGTCGGTGGCATGGGCATCAAGGCTCAGGGCCATGCGTTCAGCAGCCAGATGGACGCGCCGCAGGTCGTGCGCTTCATGTCGATGACCGGTGGTTGATCGATTGCCATGGTCGCCGGGTTGCCGCAGGCGAACCGGTCAGCGTGCAGGCGTTTGATGGCGGGCACTGAAGCGCGCTCCGAACCGGTGACACGCAAGGCGTCGCCGGCGGGGCAGGGGTGGTTTTCCGAGTCGACGAAGGCGTAGCGATGGACACCATGATGAGCAGAGTGTGGGCCTACTTCTGGCTGCCAGAAACCAAGTACGTCATCGTCGCCATCGTCGTTTTCGCATTGCTGTCACTGCGCCTGTTGCCCAAGGAACGGCGCCGGGTCGGCGGCACGGTGGCGGTGTTCTGCGTATGTCTGGTGGGGCAGGCCTTCGGTGCGATCCTCGAGGCGCTCGATTATTCGCGCGTCGCGGTGATGGTCCATGAGCTTTTCGTCATTGGTTCGGGAATGGCACTGTTTCGCCTGGTGGCGATCTTTGTCTTCCGCAGCATCCTGCCGCGGGTGGGCATCGTGACGGTCCGCATCGCCGAGGACATCATTGTCCTGGTGGTCTACGCCGCTTTCATCCTGGCAAGACTGCACATTGTCGGCCTCGATCCCTCAAGCCTGCTGACGACATCGGCACTGATCACCGCGGTGCTGGCCTTCTCCATGCAGGACACCCTGGGCAATGTTCTGTCGGGCGTCGCGTTGCAACTCGACAACTCGCTGCGCGTCGGCGACTGGATCAAGCTTGACGATCTTACCGGTCGGGTGGTGCAGATCCATTGGCGGCAGACGACGATCCGGACGCGAAACAGCGAAGTGGTGATCGTTCCCAACAGTCAGTTGATGCGAGGGAAGTTCACCGTCTTCGGCCGGGCCGACATCCGTGCCTGGCCGTGGCGGCGTTGGGTGTGGTTCAACGTCACCTACGATTCGCCACCGACGCTGGTGATTCAGAAGGTGGAGGCGACCATCAGTACCGCCGAAATCCAGAATGTGGCTCGGGAACCGGCACCGACTTGCGTGCTGATGGAGTTTGGTCCGGGTTACGGGCGCTACGCGCTGCGCTACTGGATGCTTGATCCCCAGCCCGATGATCCCACCGACTCTGCGGTGCGCGTCCACATCTTTGCGGCCCTGCAGCGCGCCGGCATGCAGTTGGCGGTGCCGGAACAGTCCCTGCACATCACCAAGGAGAACGACGCTTATCGGGAATCGGTTCGCCGGCGTGAGATCGACCGGCGCATGGCCGACCTGCGCAAACTCGAACTGTTTTCCGGTTTGCAGGAAGAGGAGTTGAGAACCATCGGCGAGCGCATGGTGTATGCCCCTTTTGCTTGTGGAGACGTGATTTTCCATCAGGGCGATGCGCCGCACTGGCTGTACCTGCTGGCCGTTGGCGAAGCGGAGGTATGGATGGACCTTCCCGACCATTCACGGCAACTGTTCCGCTCCGTCCATGCCGGCAGCACCTTCGGCGAGAAGGGCGTGCTGACCGGAGAGGCGCGCCGCGCTTCGGTCATCGCCAGGACCGACGTCGTGTGCTACCGACTGGACCAGAGCACCGTCGAAGAAGTCATCCGTTCGCGGCCGGAAATCGCCGAGGCGATTGCCGAGATTCTTGCCCGTCGCGAGATCGAAATGGACAATTTCGTGCGCCAGTTCAGCGGCGTCCCGGCCGACGGCCCGGCTACGCATCCGAAGGCCGGCATTCTGGCGATGATCAAGGATTTCCTGGGGCTGTAAGCGCAGCGGCGCGCACTTCCGCCGGTGCGCTCAAGCGATCTGGAAGCGTCTGACCGACCGATCGAGGGAACCGGCGAGTGATTCGAGGTGCTGGGCAATCCCGGCCATCGAACCGACAGTGCCGCTGACCTGCGCGCTGCTTGCGGCGATGGCACTGACATTCTGCGATATTTCCTTGCTGCTGCTGCTTTGTTCGCGCAGGAGTGTGGTGATTTCGTCGACACTGGAAATGACCACTGCGGCTGACGACTGGATATTGCTCATCGACAGTTCGGCGCGCTCCGCTTCGGCGAGGGCGTCGCGAACGCCTGTGGTACCGGCAGCCATGGTCCTTTCGGCTTCGGTCATGCAAGAGCGGATTCTTTCAATGGTCGAGGAGATTTTCAGCGTCGATAGGCGCGTCCGCTCGGCAAGCTTGCGCACCTCGTCGGCAACGACGGCGAAGCCGCGTCCCTGCTCACCGGCGCGGGCGGCCTCGATTGCGGCGTTGAGGGCCAGCAGGTTGGTCTGGTCGGCAATCTCGCGAATCACATTGGCGATAGTGGCAATCTCCTCCGATTGCTGGCCAAGTTCGTTGACCGATCTGGACGAGGCATCGACGACCTCGGCGATCGATTTCATCGCCCTGGCCGTGCGGTTCACGATTTGTTTGCCGTTCATGGCGGCTTCGCCGGTCTGTTTTGACGTGGCATCGACCGCATCCGAGTTGCCTGAAATGCTCTGGATCGAAGTCGACAACTGTTCCACCGCGGTGGCAATGGTCTGTGCCGACTGGCTGCTTGCCGACGAGGCCGCCGATACCTCGGTCGACGCGCCGGCCAGCCGGGTGGCTTGCGATGTGACTTCGCTCGCTGCGGCATGCACCGAGGAAATCATTTCACGCAGGCTTTCCTGCATGGCTCGCATGGCGGCCATCATGCTCCGTGTGTCGCCCGGAGTCACCTCGATCGACTGCGTCAGGTCGCCACCGGCAATGGCGTGGGCGATGGCTGCGGCGGTCGCCGGTTCGCCGCCGAGGCGGCGCATCAGGCGCCGGATCATCGCGCTGCCCAATACCAGTGCAGCGATAGTGGCCAAGGTCGAGGCCAGCAACGCCAGGACCACAGTACGCACCGCGGCCGCTTCCTGTCTGGCGAGTACGCCGACGATCTGCTCGTCCAGTTTCGATTCGACGGCTTTCATCAGGTCGATACGCGCCGTCGATGCCTTGAACCATTGCCCTGCGGGGACGTCGAGTTCCTCGCCTGGACTCGCTTCGAACGCAGCCTTGCGCATGCGCACCGCTTCCTCCACGTCGTTGCCCTTGACCGTTGCGTCGGCGAGTCTGCTGGCATCGGCGGAGGCAAAGGTGCGGAAAGCGCGCATGTAAAGATCGTGCGCGCTGACGATTCCGACGAAGCGGCGGAATGATTCCGGATCGAAGGTCTTGGCGGCGAAGGCCGCGTTCAGGGTTGCCCGCTCGCGTCCGGCGAACTCCTTGGCCTGGACGAACATCAGGTAGGCGGTGGCATCGCGCGCAATCTCGGCATTGTTCGTGGCTTTGGCGACGGCGCTGATCACGTCTACGCCGGTCGAAATGGCCGCGGTATAGCGGGCAAAGGATTCCGCAGCCTTGACCGCCTGAAGGTCGACCTGGCGTCGGAAATCGGACAGTTCGCCGGCTTTGCCAATCGCCAGCTCAAGGGGCTGGCCCAGTGCCTCTGCCAGGACGGGTGTTTCGCTCAGGCGCCTGGCGACGGCTTTCAGGTTTTCCAGCTTCTGGTTGGTCAGTTCCCGTTGGCGGCCCAGTTCAGGACCGAACTGCTGACCCTTGCTGGCCAGAAACCCGCCGGACAGCCCGCGCTCCTTCTGCTGCTCATGCACCAATTGGCTGGTGGCGATCGCGGCTTCGACAGCAGCTTTCGAGAGGTGGGTCGCGCGCAGTTCGCTGACTGCGCCCCAGACCGTGACGATCGCGTAGGTGATCAAGCCCAGCAGGGGAAGCGAAAGCATCACCAACAATTGCTTGCGGGTCGACAATTCCGAGGAGCTTATGCTCATTAAATATACCCCCAGTGTTCGCATGCAAAGGCATGATTCTAACGTGGACATGCCCCACTTTGGGGCGTCCAGGCGGCTCATCGCGGTTCTCAGAGCCGCAGTGTGCCGGCATAGCCGGTCATTTCGAGGTAACCGCGGCCCCTGAGGCTACCCTCCACCTTGACCAGCCCTTCCCAATACACGACCGGGGCCGGTTGACTGGCGGACAGTTCCTGGTCGTCCAGTACCGGCAGTGTCCGCAGCAACTGCTCGCCGAAGTGGATCTCCATTTCTACCGGATAACTGGCACCGCTGCGCGGCGAAGTCCACCGTCGTCGCGGGGTGAAGACCACGTCCGCTGCCCCGAAGTGTCGCAACTGGCCGGCAGCGTCGCGCCATGCGGCATGCGCGAACAGCGTCCTTCCCTGCGCGTCACGCATGCGAAAAGCCATCAGCGCGCCGCCGTCGGCGAGATTGATGCCCAGCCAGTCCCAGCCGACGGCGCCGCCGCCAAGGATGGCGGTGGACCATTCGTGATCGAACCAGGCTCGCCCGTGCACCTCCTGCCGACCGCTGTCCCGCACCAGTACTCCGTCGACCCGCAATTGCGGCCAGCTCACGTAGTAGCTGGCCAGATCCGCAGCATGGCTCTTGCGCGAGTAGCCGTTGTCGCCCTGCAGCAGCAGTGGCTGCGACGGCGTCAGGGTGAAATCGAACGAAAACTGCGGGCTCTGCATCTGCAGCCTGAGGACCTCGCCCTGCGCGTGGTCCTCGCGGTGCATTCGCCAGGAACCGATGCTCACGTCACAGTCGACGCTGGAGAAGCTGCCGCCGAGGTTGGCGCGGGCGGCGCGTTCGGTATGCCGCAGTCTTTCGCCTGGGACGGTCAGCGCGGCGTGCGCCCAGAGGATCTGGCGTGCGGCAAGCGGCGAGCGCAGTGTTTCGGCCGTGCCCGGCCGGTTGCGGAAGAAGGTCAACTGAAAACCGACGTC
This sequence comes from Candidatus Accumulibacter propinquus, assembly GCA_016714935.1. Lineage (GTDB taxonomy): Bacteria > Pseudomonadota > Gammaproteobacteria > Burkholderiales > Rhodocyclaceae > Accumulibacter > Accumulibacter propinquus. Next base: position 32,762 of record JADKBU010000018.1, read on the forward strand.
CGGCTGCGGCGAGTCCAGTGCGCCGGTGACATACCACCATTCGGTACGAAAATCCGGGTGGCCACCATGGTCGCGCGGAAAGGCGAGCCTCGGGCCGGGGGTCACCGGGGGATAAGCGAGCAACGCCTCGGCAGGCCAGGTCAGCGTCGGCAGCAGCAAGGGGGTGGCAAGGAAGCGACGGCGTTGCATGGGTTCGGTCGGTGTGCTCAGTGGGCACTGGCCAGCACCTGTGCCAGCGGCAGTCGGGTCACCTGGCGCGCGGCGTAGCGGCTGGCAGGATCGCTGCCGCCAGGGTCATGCCCGCGCCGGCGAAGACCGCGGGCCAGGGAATCGCCAGCGGCATGCGCCAGTGAAAGGACTGCGGATTGATCACATGCGTGAGGATGGCGCCGATCGCCACGCCGCAGGCGAGACCGACCAGCAGGCCGACGCAGGCAATCAGCGCACCTTCGAGCATCACCGCCTGGCTCAGCATCCGGCGGTCGAAGCCCAGAGCACCGAGCGTAGCCAGTTCGCGGGCGCGCAGCCAGACGCTGGCGGCGAGTGTGACGGCCAGTCCGAACAGGCCGATCAGCATCGCGGCGGCTTCGAGCGCGTAAGTGACGGCAAAGCTCTTGTCGAAGATCGACAGGCTCAAACGGCGAATCTCAGCCGCTTCGGAAAGTTCCAGTCCGTGCCTGCCGGCGTACGGCGCGAGCCAGGTGGCGGCAGCAGCTTCCTGGCCGGTCCGGGGCCACAAGGCGAGGTCGGTAGGCTGGAAGCGGCCGCCGAGGTGCTCATAGTCCTCCCCGGCTGATGACCAGGGCGCCGAATTGCCTGGAATAGTCGCGCCAGACGCCGCCGACGAAGACCTCCACCTCGCGCCCCAGCAAGGGCAGGTGCAGGATCTGCCCCGGCACGATCCGGTAGATCTCGTGCAGCGCTTCGCTGATCCAGACTACCGCCATGTCTGGCGGTGCCGCCACCAGCTCGCCGCTGAAGGGCAGGCGTGCCGCCGGGTTGCCGCGCTCGATTTCGCGCACCAGTAGCGCGACGTTTGGCCGCTGCGCATCGATGGTCAGCGAACCCTGCGCCATGCGCTCGACTCTGGCGAAAGGCGTGTCCGCCTGCAGCAAGGCCGTGAGCACTTCAGCCGGCAGCGGGGTTGCCCGGCTGCGCAGATAGAGCGGTGCCGGCAGGATGTCGTCGAGCCAGCGATCGACGGCAACCCGGAAGCTGGAAACCATGATCACCATGCTGGCGGTCAGTGCGAAACTGACGATCAACCCGCTGGCGGCCACCTGTGCCAGTAGCGGTGCCTGGGCGACGTTCTGCAGCGCGATCTGCTGCGGCGCTGGCAGTGCTCTCCCGGCAAGATGGCCGAAGACCTGCCGTGTCAGTGGCGGAGCGCTGGCGATGCCGATCAGCAGGACCAGGCCAATCGCCGCATAGCCGCCCAGGGGCAGATCGAACCACGGCGGCAGCTGCGCCCAAGGCGAGCGCAGCGATGGCCAGCAGCGCCGGCAGCAGTGGTTTGCCGGTGGCGGTCAGTGGCTGCTGCGCGGGCGCTGCCTGGGCGAAACCGGTTTGCAGTGCCTGCGCCAGCGGCTGCATGTCGGTTCAGGTACGCCGGGTAGCTCGCGCCGGCCAGGCTGGCCAGGCAACCAGCGCCAGGAAAAGCCAGGGCCGGCGCCGGCGCCGGGACGATCATCGGTGCGCTGCCCGGCAAATAGCCACCGCCAAGATCGCCGCCCAGGAGTTGCGTGAAGGCGAGGGGCCAGCCAGGTAGCCGAGCGCCAGCCCGAGCAGCGCGCCCGGCACGCCGATGGCGAGCCCTTCGAGCAGGACCTGCAACAGGCGCATGCGTGGCGACAGGCCGAGCACGCCGAGCAGGGCAAACTGCGTCGAACGCTGTGCGACCGCGCTCAGTTGCGTGGCGAAGACCAGAAAGGCGCCGGTCAGCAAGGCGACCAGCGCCAGGACGTTGAGGTTCACGCGGTAGGCGCGCGACAGGTTGGAGACGCGTACGCCGTCGTCGTCGGCCATCCGCAGCAGCAGGCCGCTCGGCAGTCGTTGCTCCAGCGCCGTACGCCAGGCTGCCGGGTCGGTATCCGGCCCCAGGCGTATGCGACCCTCGCTGACCGCGTTGGCCGGCCCGAAGTGTTCCTGGACCCAGGCGATGTCGGCGACCAGCAGCAGGTCGTCGGGTCCTGTTGCTGGCAGATCGCCGGCGATGATCGCGTGCCAGTCCTGATCACCACGCCGCAAGGTCACGGCGCTGCCCGGATGCAGCCCGAATTTTTCGAGCAGCGCCGGTGAGGCATAAACGCCGCCGGCGAGAATGTGCGCCGCGGCGGCCTGCCCGTCATGTCGTGGCAGCAGCCTGGGCATCAGCGCTGCGGCACTGAACACGTCGATGCCGATCAGGCGCAGTGGCGTCGGCGAACTGTCGAGGCGTACGCGGCTTTCGATGACCGCTGCGATCAGCAGCACCGCGGGGTCGCGAGCGATTTCGTTGATGCTCGCGAGCGGGACGCTGCCGGCGCTGTCGCGGGCGGCAAGCACGGCGTCGGGGTTTCCCTGCACGGTCTGCATCGCTCGCGAAAAATCGGCCAGCGCGGCGTCGTTGATCAGGTGGATGGCGTAGCCGAGTGCAACCCCGAGAGCGATGGCCAGCATCGACAACAGCGTTGCGGCACGACGCGTCCTGAACTGGGCCAGGATCAACCACCAGCTCAGTCTGTTCATTGCAGGCCCGCGGGCGTCAAAGTAAGGATCCGGTCGCAGCACTGCGCGACGTACTGCGAATGGGTAACGATCAGCGCACTGGTATCCCGTTCACGAACGCTTTCGAGCAGCAGCGAGAGCACCTCGCCGGCGGTGCGCGGATCCAGGTTGCCGGTCGGTTCGTCGGCCAGTACCAGCGCCGGACGGTGCACCAGCGCGCGGGCAATGGCCACGCGCTGCAGCTCGCCGCCCGACAGCGACGCTGGCCAGCGCGGCCCAAAGTCCGCCAGACCGACACGGTCGAGCAGGCTGCGGATGCGCTGCGGGTGTTCGCCGCGTGGTACGCCGCACAACAGCAAGGGCACACCGAGGTTCTGCGACACGGTCAGCGTTGGCAGCACATGAAAGGCCTGGAAGACGAAGCCGATACGGCGCGCTCGCAACGCCGCGCGTGCCGCTTCATCGAGCCGGACCATGTCGAGCGCCTGCGGACCGATCCGGACCGCGCCGCGCTCAGGGGTTTCGAGGCCGGCGATGCAGTTCAGCAGGGTGCTCTTGCCAACGCCGGATTCGCCGACGAGGGCAACGACTTCGCCGGCCGCGACGGCGAACTCCAGGGCCTCGAACAGCGGTCGGCTGGCCCCGGCATGGCGCTTTGAGAGGTCGGTGACGGTCAGCATGGCGCAGGGCCAGTGCCCGGGCCGCAGATCACTTCTGTTCGGCCATGTAGGACCAGTTGATCTTGCGGCGCGGCAGCAGGTAGTCCAGTTCCTCGGCGGGACGTTCCTGCAGCCGCAATGGCCGATCGATCTTGACCACGCCTTCGCTCGCAAGATCGATGATGATCGACTGGCGACGCGGGACCTCCGGCGCGTAGATCATCACCTTCGGCGAGAGTGGTTGGCCGGCGGGCGCAGATCCGACCACCGCCCCGATCCGACCGTCGCTGAGCTGGACGATCGAGCCGGGTGGATAGACGCCCATCGCGCGCACGAACAACTGCAGCAGGGTTGCGTCGAAAGCCTTCTGTTCGCGTGTCCACAGCGTCGACAAGGCCTCGGAAGGTGACATCGCACGCCGCGTGTCGGGCGGGTTGACGAGGTTGTCGAAGCGGTTGGCGATGGCCACCAGTCTGGCCGACAGGGGAATCGCACTGCCGCTCAGGCGGTCCGGGAAACCGCCGCCGTCGAAGCGCTCGTGATGGTGCAGGATGGCGTCCAGCAGGGGAGGCGACAGGTTGCCGGCGCGCAAGGCCTCGGCATGGCCGGCGCGGCAGTGTGATTGATAGATCACTTCCTCGTGCCGGTTGCGCTCGCTGCTGCGCAGGATCGACGAGCGGATCGCCAACTTGCCGATGTCGTGCAGCAGGGCGCCGATTCCGAGGGCGCGCAAGGCCTGCTCGGGCAGTTTTGCCTGTTTTCCGAGCAGCAGCGCCAGGGTCATGACCGACAGCGAATGCGCCGCGTGCCCGTCATCGTGCGCCTTTTCGGCAATCAGCACGATCGCGCTGTCAGGGTCGGCCAGCAGCGCTGTCGTCGTGTTCTCGCTGACCTTGGCGACCCGTTCGACCGCCGCGCGGGGGTTGACCGAGAAACTCCGGATGGCGCCACCCACCTCCCGGGCGGAGCTGATGTAGTGTTCCTGTGCCTTGTCGAGGCGCCCCCTGAGTTCGCTCATGACCCGTGCACGCTCGCGCTTCTCGGCCATGCGTGCCGCGGTCAGGGCTGCCAGCTGCGCCTTCTCCGCCTCGCCTTCCCTGCCGGCAGGCGCGTCGGCTGCGCGTTGCGGCAGCGGCGCAACCTTGCAGCGTGCCGGGTCGCAGAACAGTTGAGGCAGTTTCATGGCCGCAATCAGCCGTGCCTGTTCCTCGTCCGCAATCACAAAGGAGTTGAACATGAACTGGTGGTCCATCCACGGCACCGGCAAGCGCACGTGCACGCCTGGACGCAACTGCGAGGCGTCGATGCAGATCTCACCCGCGTTCGGGGTGGCGGCATCGGGGGCTGCGGATACGTCGTCAGTCATTGCGCCGGGCAGGACCAGTTGACCTTGCGTTGCGGCAGCAGGTATCGGACCTCTTCGACACTGCGGTCCTGCAGGCGCAGCACGCGCTCGATGGTCACCACCTCTTGCGTCGCCAGGTCGGCGATGATCGCCTCGCGGTGCGGCACTTCGGGCGCATAAATCATCACCTTCGGAAGGAGCGGCTTGCCGACCGGCGCCGAACCCACCACCGCACCGATCCGGCCATCGCTGAGCTGTACGAGCGAGCCGGGCGGATAGATGCCCATCGCGCGCACGAACAGTTGCAGAAAACCGGTATCGAAGCCGCGCTGCTCACGGGTCCAAATGGTCGACAAGGCCTCGGCAGGACCCAGCGCGCGGCGGTAGTCAATGGGATTGACCAGCGAGTCGAAGCGGTCGGCAATAGCCACTATTCGCGCCGCCAGCGGTATTGCGTTGCCGCTGAGTCGTTCCGGGAAACCGCTGCCGTCGATCCGCTCATGGTGGTGCAGGATGGCGTCGAGCATCGGTTTCGACAGGCTGCCGGCGCGCATCGCCTCGTCGTGACCGCTACGGCAGTGTGTCCGGAAGATTGCTTCCTCGTGTCGATTGCGTTCGCTGTTGCGCAGAATCGATGGGCTGATCAAGCGCTTGCCGATGTCGTGCAGCAGTGCGCCCGTACCGAGTACGCGCAGTGCCTGCTCGGGCAACTGCGCTTGCTTGCCGAGCAGCAGGGAGAGGGTCATCACCGACAGCGCGTGCGCGGCGTGCCCATCGTCATGTCCTTTGTCGGCAATCAGCACGAAGGCGGTATCCGGGTCGGCCAGTAGCGCTGCAGTTGATTCCTCGCAGACGGCGGCAAGGTCCGCTACGGACTGACGAGGGTTGGTGGAGAAGTCGCGGATGGCTCTGCTCACCGTTCTCGCAGCTCCGCGGTAGTGCTGTTCGGCTTTGACGAGCCTTTCCCTGAGGGCGTCCATCATCCGCGTGCGTCGGTCCCTGGCCTCCTCGCGCGCGGCTTCCAGCGCCGCCAGTTCGTCCTGCTCCGCCTTGCCGTCGGCGGTGGGATCAGCCGACGCTGCCCGCATGGGCAGAGGCGGAACCTTGCAGCGAGCCGGGTCGCAGAACAGTTGCGGCAGTTTCATCGCCGCGATCAGGCGTGCCTGTTCTTCGTCAGCGATGACGAAGGAACTGAACATGAAGTGGTGATCCATCCACGGCACCGGCAAACGGACGTGCACCCCCGGACGCAGTTGCGATGCGTCGATGCAGATCTCACCCGCTTGCCGGGTGGCATCATCCGGGGTTGAAGACATATCGTGTGCCATTGTGCGAAACGGCGTCGTTTGGAGAACGCGCAGCCGACACTACCACAGGACCGCTTGTCCGCCAATCGCGATGGCAGTGAGCTTCGCGCTTGCGGAAAGTATTCGGTTGCGCGCAGGCGGACGCCTTGCGGCCTTGCCGCGGCGCGCTCCGCAGCCCTTCCGTCTTACCGATCCGTTGCCGAAGCGCGTAGCGTGGTCAGCAATTTCTGCCCTGGACGACCGTCGGCGGTCATGCCCAGACGCTTCTGTTCGGCCTGAACAGCCTGTCGGGAATTGCTGCCGATCATGCCATCGATCTCTCCGATCGGATAGCCGCGGCCGGCGAGCAGAGTCTGTAGTTCACGGCGTTCGCGGCGCGAAAGGCCGCCGTCGTCGGTGGGCCATGCGGTGGCAAACGGTTTGCCGCCCTTGATCCGGTCGGCGAGATGGGCAATCGCCAGGGCATAGCTCTCGGCGGCGTTGTAGCCGTAGATCGCGTCAAAGTTGCGGAATACCAGGAAAGCCGGACCGCGCGGACCGGCCGGCAGGAGCAGGCCGGCGGCCACATCCGAGGCGGCGAGTGGTTGGCCATCGGCACGGCGCACACCGCGACCTGCCCAGTACGACTGCGGCCTTTTATTGCTGCGTCCGGAGACGCTGATATCAAATCCCGGGGGCAGCACGACTTCGTAGCCCCACGGTTCACCCTGTCGCCAGCCCGCCCGATGCAGGAAATTGGCGGTCGAAGCGAGTGCATCGGGGACACTGTCCATCAGATCCCGCTTGCCGTCGCCGTCACCATCGACCGCCAGGCGCAGAAAGGTCGAGGGCATGAACTGGGTATGGCCAAAGGCGCCGGCCCAGGAACCGACCAGACGCTCCGGGGTGATGTCGCCGCTGTCCAGGATCTTCAGTGTGCTCAGGAACTCGCCACGGAAATAGGCCTGCCGACGTCCGAAACAAGCGAGGGTACCGAGTGAGGTCAGCAGGGGGCGCTTCCCGAAGTTGCGCCCGAAGTTGCTCTCGACACCCCATACAGCGACAACGGTGTCCGCATCTACGCGATAGCGCTCGGCTGCCGCCGCCAGCGTGTCGGCCCATTTCTCGCGCATTGCAAGGGCGTCGCCAACCCTTTCTTCATCGACCAGAGCAGCGAGGTAATCCCAGATCGGTGTCCGGAACTCGGGTTGATAGTCGAGGAATTCCAACACGCTCATGTCGGGCGCGAGGCCACGGGTCAATCTATCGAAAGACGCGCTGGAAACCCCTCTCGACGGCGATTCAGCCCGCAGCGCTGCCATGCACGCGCCGAAATGTTCGTCCGGTGGCGTTGCTTGCGCGGCTGCGGCAGCACTGATCAGCGTCAGGAATCGGACAAGGCAGACAAATTTCATGGCTGAACACACATTGACAAAGGGTGGAAGGAACTGCGGCGCTCAACGGTCAGTTGCGGCTTCAGGCTGCTGTTCACGGCTTGCCGGCACGTCGTGCCGTAGCGGTTTGCGTGCCGGGGCATGAGAATTGGCGTCGTACTCAGCATCGCCGATGACTTCACCCTCGATCACAAGACCGCTGGACTGCTGTTCCGGCCCTCTGGCCGGCTGCACTTGCGCGTCCAGCACGCGGCGCAGGTGGCGTGTCTTCCACTTCAGGTAGGCAAACAGCAGCGTTCCGCCGACCAGCAGCACTGCGAGAGCCAGCACCGAGAACATGAGGCCGACGACCACCAACGTCGCGCTGGCCATGATCGCCAGTAACTTACCGAACCAACCGGAGGGGAGCGCCATCGTTCGTGCGCTTGAAAAACCGCGTGCGTCCTCGTTGCTGATCATCGAAGTCCTTGTTTTCAGGTTCGGCGAAGAGTGGTGTCGCCGCCTATTGTAAGATTTCGGAAGTACTCCGGCCATCCCTGGGCAGCACTCGATGCCGCGATCGCTGGCGGGAGGTCGCTACCGACCAAAAGAACGGCCCGCGCAGGGGGGATCTGGGCGGGCCGGTGTTGCGGTCGCCGCGACACTCCAAGGGGAGGGGGAGGGGGGAGAGAGCATCCCGACGACGAGACGAATCCTACAGGCGAAAGCTACGGGCATCTGTGGCGTCTATGTTCCATTGTGTGACAGCGTGTAAGGCCTTGGCTTCCGGCGGGCATCCAGCCTTCAACGTCGCTGTTCGCGTCTTGGAAGTGCTTTCCAATCCCTTCGGGTTGGGCGGCCACTTTCCCTTGGCGGCTGGCTGCACGGTTGCAAGATGGCATGCGCGGATCGGAGTGCTGCGCCGGCGGGGCATCGCTGGCGCAGCCAATTGACAAGCACGGCTTAGTGTGGTCTGCTTTGATATAAGGTCGTTTCAGCCTGATCCGAGTACAACCGTGCCGAGGAGGGAATCGATGCCGCACTCCTGTTCAAGTTGCAGGCGTCAGCCGATGATTGCGGTGACGGATGGAATGCTTCGGCTGCAGATGTTTGCCGTCGGGCCTCTTGCCAGAGCCGGCCGTTTCTGTAAGCGGATGCGGATGACATGATCTCGCATGCATTGACCATCGTGATGAACGAGTTGAACAGGCATCTCGCCGATACCTACGGAGGTGGCGATGGGTCTCCGCAGGTGGCTTTGGGCAACATGGCGGAAGGCATTGCCAGCGCTCCAGGCAGCAGTGGCGTACCCCGCGATATGCTCATTCTGTCGATGGTGAATATCAAGGAGGAAAAGGCGCTCAAGAACCTGCCCAATCATGTCCGTAACGATGCGGCTTTGACGGTCACCTACCAAAATCCACCAGTATTTCTGAATTGCCAGATTCTTGTCGTTGCCAGCCATGGCAACTATACCAATGCCTTGTTGATGTTGTCGCGGGCGATCCGTTTTTTCCAGTTCAAGAACGTGTTCAGCCAGGATAATGTCGCTCCGGCTTCAATGACCACCAATGCACCGGGCAATGCCCTCGATCAACTCGAATCGTTCAAGCTCGTCCTCGATCTGTATTCCCCGAGCATGGAGGAGGTCAACCATTTGTGGGGTACCCTGGGCGGCAAGCAGTATCCTTTTGTTCTGTATGTTCTGCGTCTTCTCGAACTGCAATTCAAGGCCACACAGAGTGAAGGCGTGCTGGTTAACGAGGTGGTTACCGACTTTTATCAGAAATCGGCGACGGATTAATATGGCAGAGCGGATGGCACGCAGGTACAGAAAACTGTTCGAAGTCCGGATCCTTCACCATTATTGGCTGGATCGGGGAGCGAGCGTCTTTGACCGGATCACGGATCAGGCGCTGAAAGCCAGACTTCTGCAAGCCTACGATGTACGTCGCTTGCTTGGCATACAGCCGACTGGAAGCACCCGCGTTGCGCTCGCGGCTAACCAGTGCCTGTTTGAAGAAACGGCACTGGGTTTCGTGGTGCTCCTGAAAGGCACCACGAGCTTGCCGGCGGACAGCGTCTTCGAGTTCGTGATCGTCGTCAGGGACAGTCGTTTTTTTGACTACTCGGCGTTGACCCTGCGTCCGCAAAGGATCCACGAGGCATACGACCGGAGCGAGGGTGTCACCTGTCGCTACAAGGAAAACGTGCCCGTCGTGTCGAATCTGAGCGGGGCGACGAGAGGGGCAGGAACGGGCAAATTGCTGTTCCTGTCGCGAAGATATCGCCCCCTGGCGCCCACCGAGCAGGTTGAGGCCCTGGGTTTATCGGGTACGGCATTGGGGCAACTCACCAGTGACGGTCCGAACGCACGCGTCCAGCAACTTGCCGCCGACGCAAACGACCTCCCGGTGTACCTCCATCAAGGCGACGTGCCGGCGATCATCCCGCCGGCGGGAGTGGTCGGTGTGCCAGAGCGGGGCGTCAGACTGTCGGACGATGTGGCGGATGACGTATTTGCGCTGATCAGTCTGACCGCCGTGCGTCCGGGCGACAGTGCGTTCAGTTTTGTCGATGCGGCCGGCCGGGCGAAGAGCAGCCCTCCCATCTACCAGCTTCGCATCAGGAACCGTTCGACGTTCTGGACCTACGTGAACAAGACGACCGGAGTCGTTGACTCGATTGAATCAGATGCTCTACCCCTGACCCATTTTGGCAACGCAGGCCAAAAGCAAAAGCCTTCCGAACGGCTGGTGAAAGTGGAGAAGACCGGCGCCGTCATCAGTCGCCTCGTTTCGGAAGTTCATGTCTAACTGCAAGCTCTTACTCTAACCACATACGGGTGATATTCATGGCTACAGCGTACAAGACTCCAGGCGTTTACATCGAGGAAATTCCAAAATTCCCGCCGTCCATTGCCCCGGTTGCGACCGCGATTCCAGCGTTCATCGGCTATACCCGGAAGGCCGAGAACCGCACGGCAGCAGATCTGCACCTGAAGCCGACGCGTATCTCCTCGATGATCGAGTACGAAAAATATTTTGGCGGCGCACAATCCGAGGAGGCCATCAGCGTGACGGTCACCGTAACCCAGGTGAACGGTGCGACGACGGATCAGCGGGCCGTGGCCAGCCTGAGCGAAGCGGCGCGTTCAAAACACATCATGTTTTACGCGCTGCAAGTGTATTTCGCCAATGGCGGTGGTCCGTGTTATGTCGTCTCTGTCAACCCCTATACGGCGCTGCCGGGAACTCCCCTGCTTGCCGACCTGACGGCGGGTCTGAATACTCTGGTCAAGGCCGACGAACCCACCTTGATTGTGTTTCCGGAAGCGCAGTCCTTGTCGATCGCCGATTTCAAGGCGCTGCACGACGCCGCGTTGCAACAGTGCGCCGACCTGCAGGACCGCTTTGTGATCATGGACGTCCATGGGGGTGTGGATGGCGTCACCCCGATTTCCCTCTCCGACCCGGATGCGAACCTGCTGGCTGCGATCGGCAATTTCAGGGACGACGGTATCGGTACGAACAACCTCAAATATGGTGCGGCCTACGCACCAAACGTGGAAACCGTGCTGGACTTCGCGTATGACGAATCCAGCACCGACGTCAGCGTCGTCACCAATGGCGTCGCGGCCGCGGCAGTGGCACTGAACACCTTGAATGGCACGCAGAATCAGGTCTATGAACTGGCCAAGGCGGCGATCCGCGACTTCCCCTGCAAATTGCCGCCATCGTCGGCGATCGCCGGGATCTATGCTGCCGTCGATAACAGCCGCGGGGTCTGGAAAGCACCCGCCAATGTCAGCGTGAACGCCGTCATCCAGCCAACGATCCAGATGTCGAACAGGGATCAGGAAACCATCAACGTTGACGTGACGGCAGGCAAGTCGGTGAACGCCATTCGTTCATTCACCGGCAAGGGTCCGCTGGTGTGGGGTGCGCGCACCCTTGCCGGCAATGACAACGAATGGCGTTATGTCAGCGTTCGGCGTTTTTTCATCTTTGTCGAGGAGTCGGTCAAGAAGGCCACCGAGCAGTTCGTGTTCGAGCCCAATGATGCCAACACCTGGGTCAAAATCCAGGCGATGATCGAAAATTTCCTGACCACCTTGTGGCGTCAGGGGGCTCTGCAGGGAGTCAAGCCGGAACACGCGTTTTACGTCGCTGTCGGCCTGGGCAAGACCATGACCGCGCTGGATATCCTCGAAGGACGCCTGATTATCGAAATCGGCATGGCGGCGGTGCGGCCGGCCGAGTTCATCATCCTCAGATTCTCGCACAAGATGGCCGAGTCATGATGCCTGGCCGAGAGATCGGGTCCTAACGTTCCACAGTCGTCAGTATTCAACTTTCCAGGATTACTATCATGGCACAAGAATATCCGATTCCCCGCTTCCATTTCCAGGTCGATTGGGGTGGTGCGAAAATAAGTTTCACCGAGGTCACAGGCCTGGTCATGGAACGAGAAAAAATCGAGTATCGACATAGCGACAGCAAGGATTTCAACAAGATCGCCATGCCCGGTCTGATCAAGAACAACAATATCACCCTGAAACGTGGCAAGTTCGAAGGGGATTTCGATTATAACAAGTGGCTGGAAGACATCGCCAATGAACGCGTCGACGGTCGCCGCGACGTGGTCATCCGACTACTCAATGAAAAGCATACACCGGTCGCGGCGTGGGCGGCAACGCGTTGTTTTCCTGTCAAGATCACTGCTCCTGACCTGAAGTCGGACGCCAATGAGATTGCCGTGGAGAGTATCGAGATCGCGCACGAAGGTCTCAAGCTGATGAAGATCTGACGGGGTCGGCGCCGCATGGCTGATTATTACCCGCCGTGGGGGTTCTACTACAAAGTGGAGTTCGGCATCAGCAAGGATGTCAACGATGCCCGGTTTCAGTCGGTTTCCGGTTTATCGGTCGAATACGATTACGAGAGTTTCAAGGAAGGCGGCGAAAACCGCTTCGAGCACAAGTTGCCGGTGCGCACCAAGTACGCCGACATGGTGTTGAAGCGGGGCATGCTGAGCGATTCTTCGGTGATCAAGTGGTTCCTGGATGCGTTTCGTGATCGGCAGTTCACTCCGGCAGACATTAATGTCGTCCTGATGAACGAACAGGGTGAACCCTTGCGAACGTGGAAGATTGCCCATGCGATCCCGAAGAAGTGGCTGGTGAGTGACCTGAATGCCAACGAAAGCAGCGTCGTGATTGAAACGATGGAACTGACCTACCGCTATTTCACTGTCCAATGAGTCCATCCGCTTGTGGCGAGGTTGACGCGCGGCGTAATGGCTTACTCAACCGACCTGTTCTGCCCATTTTTTGGAAAGCCGGGAGCTGATGCCCATCGAAATAAAGGAGTTGCATATCTCGATTGCCGTGAATGGGCCGCCCGGAGCCGCAGGGCAGACCACGCCGGTAGTTGATGCACAAGGCGTCGGCGGGGCCGACCGGGAGGCCCTGGTGGCCGAGTGTGTGGAACAGGTGTTGCAGATCCTCAGGAACAAGAGCGAAAGATAATGGCGGAATCCGGCAAACTTGAAAAGATGCTCATTCTGGCGTTTTCCGATTCCCGGAAGGCGGAGAGCGGCGGTCTGGCCGAAGCGGACGATTCTTTCGAAGCGCTGATCAATCCCGAGAGTTACACGCAGGAGTACAAACTCAAATTCTCCGAATCCGGGCAAGGCCAGGGTACCAGCGGCAAGCAGTTGAAGTACGAGTATACCCAGCCCGAGGAGATGACTTTCGAGTTTCTCTTCGACAACACCGGAATTATTGACGGAAAACCACGCGATTCGGTTGCCGACGATTTGAAGCTGTTCAAGCAGGTGTTGATAGAATACAAGGGAGATTCGCACGAACCACGCCACTTCAAACTGGTGTGGGGACAGAACTCCATTTTCAAGGGGCGTGTCACCGAAGTCAGCATCACCTACAAGATGTTCAAGAGTGACGGAACGCCCATTCGTGCGGTTGCCAAAGCGAAGTTCAGGAGCAGTATCGAGGAGCAAAAGCGTGCGGCCAGGGAGAACAAGAGTTCACCGGACCTGACACACGTTCGCCGGGTCAAGAGAGGGGATACACTGCCGCAACTGTGTTATCGCATCTACGGTGATCCCAGATATTACATCCAGGTGGCGGAATTCAATGCACTCGAGAATTTTCGCGTACTCAGGCCGGGCAGTGACCTGACCTTTCCACCGCTGGAAAAGGCGACGCGTTGAGGTGAGCAACGAATCCACCATTCCCACGCCGGCGACGCCTGATGTCTGCACGTTGACGGTCCTGGTTGAGGGGCAAGAGATCAGCAGTGAATTTCACGTCTTGTCGCTTTCGATCAGCCGCGAATTGAACCGGATTCCGGCCGCAACGCTGCAGATACAGGATGGCGATGCGGCCAAGGGGACGTTCGCGGTCAGCGATACGGACAGCTTCGTGCCGGGGAAAGGAATTGAAATCCAGTTGGGGTATCGCTCGAACAACGAAACGGTATTCAAGGGAATCGTCGTCAAACAGGCGATCAGGATACGCAAGGGTGGCAATGTTCTGACTGTCGAATGCCGGCATGAGGCGGTGAGGATGACCAGCGGGGCCAGGAGCCGTTATTTTGTCGACCAGAAGGACAGCGATGTCATGGAGGAAGTGATCGGCTTTTACGGGTTGCAGAAATCCGTCGAGTCGACCCTCCCCGACCTGAAGGAAGTGGTTCAGTATGACACCAGCGACTGGGATTTCCTGCTCTGTCGGGCCGAGGCGAATGGCCAGGTCGTGCTGGTGGAAGATGACAAGGTCAGTGTCGGCAAACCGCTGACGGCAGCCACGGCCGTGCTGAAGATTGCTTATGGCGCGACGGTACTCGAACTGGACGCGGAAATCGACGCCAGATGGCAAAGCAAAGGCATTACCGCGAGCAGCTGGAATGCCAGCGACCAGGTCGTAATCAGCGCCGACGCGAAAGAGCCGAAGGCGATGCACAGCGGCAATCTCGCGGCCGCCGACCTGGCCGCCGTGGCCGGCAGCGACCCGCTGGAACTCTGGCACGGCGGCAAACTCGGCGAGCCCGAACTGCAGGCGTGGGCCGATGCCCGGCTGCTGCGTGAGCGTTTGGCGAAAGTGCGTGGCCGCGCCACATTTCAGGGTTTCTCCGGAGTCGCGCCGGGCAGGATCGTCGAGATCACCGGGATTGGCGCGCGGTTTGCCGGTGAAATGTACGTTTCCGGCGTTCGCCATCGTCTGTCCGGCGGCAATTGGGAAACCGACGTCCAATTCGGTTTGAGTACCGAAGGCTTTGCCGAAACCTACAATCTCCGTCCCCTCCCGGCGGCCGGCTTGTTACCGGCCGTCTGCGGGCTGCAGATCGGCGTCGTTACGGCGCTGGAGAACGACCCTGCGGGGGAAGACCGGATCAAGGTCCGCATGCCGCTGATCAGCAGCAGCGAGGACGGCATCTGGGCACGCCTCGTCACGCTCGACGCGGGCAAGCAGCGGGGCACGTATTTTCGGCCGGAAATCGGTGACGAAGTGGTCGTCGGATTTCTGAATGACGACCCACGTCACCCGGTGGTGCTCGGGATGTGTCATAGCAGCGCCAAACCTGCTCCCGAAGCCGCCAAGGATGACAACCACCTCAAGGGCTACGTCAGTCGCGAGAAACTGCGCCTGAACTTTGATGACCAGAAGAAGATCATCGGCCTGGAAACGCCGGGAGGCAACAAGCTTACCCTCTCAGAGGATGCTAAAGGGATATCCCTGGAAGACCAGAATGGCAACCGGATTACCCTGGACGACAGTGGCATCACGATCGAGAGTGTCAAGGATCTTTCCGTGAAGGCCAGCAAGGATCTGAAGCTGCAGGGCACCAACACGGAACTCAAGGCGACGGCGGCCTTCAAGGCGTCGGGCAGCAGCAGCGCCGAGATATCGAGCCCGAGCACGAGCATCAAGGGCAGTGCCACGACGGTCATACAGGGTGGCATGGTCCAGATCAACTAGCCATCGCGGCGTCGGGTGTCGTGGGCTGGCGTGTTGCCGGGCCACGCGTTTTCCAACTGGAGCACTGGCAGAAGCACTGGCAGAAAGTATCGGCAAAGGAAACCAGAACATGCCCGCAGCAGCCCGGATTACCGACATGATCGTCAGCACGGCGACGCTTGGTGTCCCCGTCCCGATCATTCCGCCCGGCGCCCCGACGGTGTTGATCGGAGGCTTGCCGGCGGCACGCCTGGGAGATTCCTGCGGCGCCGATGTCATCATCAAGGGGTCGGCGACGGTGCTCATCGGTGGCATGCCGGCTGCCCGGGTGGGCGACTCGACGGCTGGCGGCGGGGCGGTCATGCCTCCCGGCGCCCTGCAGGTCAATATTGGGGGGTGAGCAGCGATGAAGCAGGACTTTCTCGGTCGTGGCTGGTCTTTCCCGCCTGAATTTGTGGCCGACAGGGCGGCAGTAAGAATGCTCGAGGAGGAGGCCGACATAGCCTCCAGCCTCGAAATCCTGCTCGGCACGGCGCAAGGCGAGCGCCTTCTGCAGCCTCTGTACGGTTGCAATCTGGACGAACTGCTATTTGAATCGCTGGATACCCGCATGAAGACGCTGATGGCCGACAAGGTCGAGTCCGCGATCCTCTACAACGAACCACGCATCAGCCTGGAGAGGGTCAAGCTGGACGACAGTCAGGAGTTGCAGGGACTGGTGTTGATCGAGGTGGTCTACCGGGTGAAGTCGACCAATTCCCGTTTCAACTTCGTCTACCCGTATTACAAACTGGAGGGCACCGATATCAACCTCTCGACCACCGTCAACCTCCTGCCGGACAGCGCCTGAATCATGGCTACCTCGACCGATTGCCAGCAGAACCAGGATCCCCTCAAGCTGATCCGCGAAGGGACGAGCCAGAACCAGCGGCTGCCGGTCGCGCTGGATCCGGGCTACGCGCCGGTGGACGGGCGGACGACAGCACACGGCATGGTCTTCGCCGACAGTTATGCCGCCTTGCTGAAGTATTTTGACGCGACGAATTCCGAGGCTGGCGACTGGACGGTATTTTTCGGCAACGACGTATCGGTCCGACTGGCAGTCGTCGCCGTCGAGGATGCTGATGCCTACAAGCGCAACATCAAGTCGTATCTCGACTATCTGGACGACCGCCAGAACCGGAACGAAGGCGCGCAGCTAAGGAACCATCTCGGCTTCCTCTACAGCAGCCTGGGTACGCTGGCTCGGCAACTGGATCTCCTCAAGGAGGCTTTGCCTGCCGACATCGTCCTCAAGGGTACCCTGCAAAACCTGATCAGGAGTCAATTGGCTCCGGCATTCAGGCGCTTGATTGCGTATTACAAGGCGGGCAGCAGCCTGGCACTGGTCAATTCGGTTGCGCCGTCATCGGGGTCCACGATCCTGCGCGCCCCGGTGACGACATTCGCGGCGGTTCTCACTGCCGGCCTGTCTACGGACTGGAGCGCCGGTCGTCCATGGGAAGCGTATGTGACCACAGTGCTTGAAGACCCGGCGGTCTACGGTGACGCAACGGCGGATGTCTTCGTGCGCATCAATCATTGCGCAACGCATGCGCTTTTCAGATCGATTTTCGAGCAGTTCCTGAAGGTGTTTGCCCGTACCGTCAGTGAAGCCGCGCTGGCGCTGGAAGGTACCCTGAACAATTGGGACCGACACGAACCCCACTATGCATTGTTCCTGGCTTTCCTCCGTCTGTTGGAGCACCTGCGGGCGGACATCAACAGCTTGACCAGACGGCATCTGGATTTCTATTACCGGGAGATCCTCCGCCTCCAGGAGAAACCTTCGGAAGCCGCGCACGCGCACCTTCTGGTGGAACTGGCCAAACATGTCGGCAGTCATCAGATCCAGGCCGGGGAGTTGTTCAAGGCCGGCAAGGACGAACTCGGGCGCGACGTCTTCTTTGCCAACGACAGGGCTTTCGTCGCCAACCAGGCGCAGGTCGCCGCGTTGAGGACGGTCTATCGCCATACTGGGGAGGCGGTGTCAGGACAAACCACTGCATTTGACGACACAGGTCGTCTGTTTGCTTCGCCGGTGGCCGATTCGGACGATGGTCTCGGAGCAGCGCTCCCGCAGGCAGACCAGTCATGGCATCCGTTCTTCAACAAGCGGTATGTGGATGGCGCACTCGGCGACATTCGCATGCCGAAAGCGGAGGTGGGTTTTGCCATCGCCTCGCATTACCTGTCGCTGGCTGAGGGCAGCCGCACCATTACGATCGATTTCACGGTTGACGGCAACCTGTCGGGTTTCAGTGGCCAGCCTGGCGATGTGAGCTGTCTGCTCACATCGGAGAAGGAATGGCATGAGGTGGACACCGGCAAGCTGAGCCTCGCCAGGCTTGCCGACGACAAACTGCGCCTGCAGGCCGAACTGGGCGGAGAGTTTCCGGCGGTGAGATCCTACTCGGCGAAAGCACACGGCTACGGCCTGGCGACCAATCTGCCGGTGCTCCTCGTCAAGCTCCAGCACCGCGGCAACGCCTACCGCTATGCGCAGCTACAGGACCTGGTGCTGAAGCAGATCGACCTGACGGTCACTGTCTCGGGTCTCAGGACACTCGCGGTGTCCAACGATTTCGGCCCGGTCGACTCATCGAAGCCCTTCCAGCCTTTTGGAGCGTCGCCTGTGGCGGGTAACGCCTTGATCGTGGGGTCGCGAGAGGCCTTCCAGAAAACACTGAACGCGGCGTCGCTGGAGCTGAACTGGCTGGCGACACCCCTGTTGTATCCCTCCGGCGATCCGCTGCCGAGCGTCAGCCTCTTCTTCCTGAACAACGGCTTGTGGGTGGACCCGGGCATTGACCCGGTGACCGTCGATGCAACGTCAGTGCCGTTCTCGAACAACCTGGGTCTGCCGACCGTCGATGCGCCGGATTTCGCCACCAACGAGTTCTACAGCACCGACTCGCGGCATGGCTTCGCCAAACTCGAGTTGTCGGGCGATTTCGGCCAGGACGCCTACCAGACTGCGCTGTTGCGCTACCTGCGCAAGGATAGTGGTGCGTCGGACCCCGGCAAGCAGCCGCTCGGGCCGACCATGAGCAGTCTTGCCATGAGCTACACGGCGAGTCAGCGAATCGCTTTTGCCGAAGGCGCAGCTTCCGGCAAGGCGCAATACTTTCACCTCGCGCCTTTTGGCCAGGTCGAGCAGCCTGCCCATACCGACGCCCCGGTGTACCTGTTGCCGCGTTTTGCCTTTCAGTACGATAACCGGATCAGACTCAGCGAGGCCGAATTCTATGTTGGTGTTACGGGACTCGCGCCGCCGCAAAATCTTGCCCTGTTGTTCGAAGTCGCCGATGGTACGGCCAATCCGCTGGTCAAGAGACCGATGGCATCGCCCCTGGTCTTCTGGAGCTACCTCAGCAACAATGTCTGGATCGACTTCCGCGAAGACGAGGTGCAGGATGGCAGCGGTGAACTGCTGAATTCGGGCATCATCACCTTCGCCGTGCCGGCTCAGGCGACGAGCACGAACACTCTGTTGCCGGCCGGGATGTTCTGGATACGGGCTGCGGTGTCGGAGAAAAGCGACGCCGTTTGCCGCTTGCGGATGGTTGCCGCGCAGGCCGTGGCGGCGACATTCGTCGACCACGGCAACGCGCCGCGATTCGCGGCAACGACAGTGGACGCGGGAACGATCCGCAAGCTGGAGCGGCCAACCGCCGCGGTCAAGTCCCTGGTGCAACCGTTCCCCTCGTTTGGCGGTCGCAATGCCGAACTGCCGGAAGCCTTCTACACGCGCATCAGCGAGCGCCTGCGGCACAAGGATCGGGCGATCGCCTTGTGGGACTACGAACGCCTGATCCTCGAAGCCTTTCCGCAGATCTACAAGGTCAAGTGCCTGAACCATACGCAATACGAACCCAGCGACACCGGCGAGGGTGTTTACCGCGAGATGGCTCCCGGCCATGTGACGATCGTGACCATTCCCGACCTTCGCTACAACAAGCTGCGCGATCCTTTGCGACCATATACCAGCCTGGCACTCCTGGAGAAGATCGAAGCCTTTTTGCAACAAAGGAATAGCTGCTTCGCCCGGTTGCACGTCCGCAACCCGGAGTTTGAGGAGCTGCAGGTCGATTTCAGGGTTCGGCTCCGCGAAGGGTTCGATGAAACGTACTACGCGAACCAACTGCGGCAGGCCATTACCCGTTTTCTGGCGCCGTGGGCATTCACGGGCAGCGGCAGCCCATCGTTCGGCGGCAGGATCTACAAGTCGGTGCTGATCAATTTTGTCGAAGAACAGCCTTGCGTCGATTATGTGACGGACTTCAAGCTTTTTCACAGGACGGTTGTCGGCAAACAGACGATCAGCGTGGAAAAGGACGAGGTGGCCGGATCCAAGGCGTTGTCGATTCTGGTTTCGGTGCCTGCCGACAAACACCAGGTCGTGGTCATCAGGACCGCCGCGGCGAACTCCCTCAACGAAACCTGTCCGTGTGACGCATGAGCCAGAAGCCGAAAACCATAGCCAGGCTGCCTACGCTGCCATTCTCGCAGGATTTCTACCAGTTGCGGCGAGCGGGCGTCGGCTTCATCGAACAGCTGGGCAGCCGCTGGTGGACCGACTACAACACGCACGATCCGGGGATCACGACCCTCGAGGCGCTGTGTTACGCGCTCACCGACCTGGCTTACCGGGCCGCCTGGGATGTCAGGGATCTGCTGGCCCCGGAGATGCCGGTTGCCGACCCGGCGAATCCCTTCCCTGGCCAGGCCTTCTTCACTGCGCGCGAGATTCTGACGGTCAACCCCACCACGCCGGATGACTTCCGGCGTCTGTTGATCGACCTGGACAGCGTCCGCAACGCCTGGGTCTTCGGCAAGGAATGCGCTTGCGAAAGTGGCTACTACGCCTGGTGCGAGAAGGATGCGTTGCGCCTTGCCTATCAGCCACCGAGCGACCCAGCACGGCGGGCTACGCACGTAACGCCGTTGGGCCTCTATGAAGCGCGGCTTGAACTGGCAGCGGATGTCGAACTGGGTGACCTCAACGACCGCAAGATCGAACAGAAAGTCTTCGTTGACGATGCGGACGGCATTCACCCGCTGCACATCGAATTGCGCTTCCCCGTGCAGGAACTCACCGACAGCCGTGCCTGGGCCCTGTTCCTGGGCAGTGACGAGGCGTTTGACGATGCCGACGCGGATTCGCCGAGAGTGACGCTGGGCAGGCTCGGCGCAACGAAAACCTTCGATGTGTATTCCGATCCGAGTTTGCAGGATGAGCCAGCCCGTGACGCCTACCTGCGGACGCATTGGCGCAATGTCCTCTTCCTCGACTTCGAGATCGAGTTCACCCATGTGCTTGCCGACCAGTCGACCACCACGACAAGCCTTCTGATCCGCAACGTTGCGCTGCGCGTGTTCGGCGCCGACGCCGCCAGGTCCGCGACCACGACCCAACGCCTGAAAACCTGGCTGGAAGACCGCAGTGCCGGCGGCTTCATCCCGCGTTACCGCCGGAAGGTCAAAGCGGTGATGGCCGCCGTCGATCATGCCAGGGCAGTACTCGACGCGCACCGGAGTCTGGATGAAGACTTCTGCCGCGTCGAGCCGATCGGCATCGAGGAAGTGGCCGTTTGCGCCGACGTCGAAGTGAAGGCCGATGCCGACATCGAAGCGGTGCAGGCGCGTATCTGGTTCGAAATCGAACAGTATTTCAACCCGGCGATCCGCTTTCATTCCTTGCAGGAGTTGCTTGATGCCGGCAAGCGCGTCGAGGACATCTTCAACGGCCCCGCCCTCGACAATGGCTTCATCACGGCAGAAGACCTGGCAGCGGCGTCGCTGAAATCGGTGCTGCGGACCTCGGACATCGTCAATCGCCTGATGGATATCGAAGGCGTGCTGGCGGTCAATCAGTTGTTGTTGACCAAATACGATTCAGAAGGCCAGGTGATCAAGGGCGCCGCCGATCCAGCCTGGAATGCGGCCGACGGCAAGCCCATTTTTGATGCCAACAAGGCCAGCGCGGCGTGGCTGCTGTTCGTCGGCAGGCAGCACCAGCCACGGCTGTATCGCCAGGTCTCCCGTTTCCTGTTCTACAAGGATGGCCTGCCGTTCGTGCCGCGCAGTGATGAGGCCGAGGACACCTTGAGCCAGTTGCGCGGGGAAGCCGAGCGACCGAAGAATCCGTTCGCCGCTGCCGACATCGACATTCCCAAGGGTAGCTTCAGGCACCCGGAGGATTACCAGCCCCTGCAATACAGCTTCCCGCAGACCTATGGGATCGGTCTCGATGGCCTGCCTGCACATGCTTCCCGGTTGCGCCGAGCGCAAGCGAAGCAGATGAAAGCCTACCTGATGGTTTTCGAGCAGATCCTCGGCAACACTCTGGCACAACTGGGCCATACCGCCGATTTGTTCTCGCTCGATCCCGGGATCAAGCGGACTTACTTCGTGAAATCGTTCAGCGAGTCCTTGATCAGCGGCTTTGACGAGATCTCCAGGAATCTCGACCAGGCCGCCGTCGAGGCGATCACCGAGAGCGAGGAGGAGTTTCTTGAGCGTCGCAACCGCTTTCTCGACCACCTGCTCGCCCGCTTCGGCGAACAGTTCAACGACTATGCGCTGCTGCTGAGCAAGCTCGATGGCCGGCGGGTGGCTCTCGAACGCCTGATCAATGACAAGATTTCCTTCCTCAAGGCCTATCCACAGATCAGCCATGACCGTTCCAGAGCCTTCAACTACCGGTTCGAGCCTTGTTCGCCAGCCAACCGGTCGGGAATCCAGTCACGCATCAGCCTGCTGCTGGGCTATCCCGACCTGCGTTTTGCCTACCGGGTCGAACTCGTCGCCGGTCAATACCAACTGGATTTCCAGTTGCTCGACCGCAGCGCAAGGATCTGGCTGGCAGGCCACCTGGCGCTCGCCGCGGCCGATGCCGCTGCGGCCAGGGAGCTTGCTTACCGGGCGATCATCCGGCAGTTGGCGAAGCCGGATGCTTATGCGATTGTCGGGGAAGGTGGCCAGTTCCGTCTGCAGCTGAACGACCAGGAAGCTGCCGAACTGGGCCGCCACCCCGAGCTTTTTGCCTCGAAAGCCCAGGCGGGCGCGAGGCAGGGCGAGTTGCTGGCCTGGGCCGCGAACGAACGCCTGATCGTCGTCGAGCATCTGCTGCTGCGCCCGAAGTTTCCCGGCGATGCGCTTTATCCCGCCTGCACCGAGGGCGCCTGCCGGACCTGTGGCGACGAGGATCCTTATTCCTTCCGACTCACCTTCGTGATGCCGGGCTGGACGACGGCGTACAAGGACAACATGGACATGCGCCGCTTCGCCGAACGCACCATCCGGCAGGAGACGCCGGCGCATCTGGTTGGCAAGATCTGTTGGGTTGGCAACGACGGGTTCATCGAAGACGCCTGTGCCGGGGTCGTCGATGACCTGGCCGGCTTGTTGATCGCCAAAGGCGTGACAGCCGACGGCGTCGCGCCGGAGGAGAGCGACGCCTGCGTCGGCGCGAGGGCGATCTACCATGTCTTCAGCGGCGTCTTCCGCGGCTGGTATGAAAACAAGGCGCTCGATCATCAGCATGCCGATGCCCTTAGATCCAGGCTGACGGTCGAATTCGCAAGCTCGGTCAAGGCTCCCGAAGTCGGTGTGTCGATGTCGCTTGGCGATGCCCTGTGGAGCGAGATCCAGTCGCTGATGGTCGAGCACTTTCATCAGTTGGCGCTGCACGGCTGGCAGTTCGAACGCTTCGAAGCGGCCTGGCGGCGCTGGCTGAAAGTCAACGCCGCGTTTGACTGGCCCGCAGAGCGCTTGCATGCGCGCGTGGAAACCCTGCTCAAGGCCCACCTGCTCTCCATGCCCGCCGACGACAGCAGCATCTGTCGCGGTGCGGCGGCGATCCTGGGTCAGTACGGAATGTCATTTCACGCCTGGCTGGACGACAACCTGAAGCAGGGACGCGAATTGGCGGGGTTCAGCGCCTTCATTCCCGCGGCGATCAGCCTGCCCGTCGAGCTGAGTCTTGACGCCGGCGCCGCGGCAGCCATCGGAGAGATGCTCAAGGAACGTTACAACGCTTACCGGGAGGTTTCCTATCGACTCTGGATCGTTGGCAGCCTGCTCGGCAAGTTGCGCAACGTCTACCCGGGTGCAACCCTGCATGATTGCGACGAGGGCAGCGATTTCAATCCGGTGCGTCTGGACAACACCGCTCTGGGCAACTACCCCCTGCGCACCACTCTCACCTGAAACTTCTGATTACGGACCACGCCATGAAACCCGAACAAGACTCCTATCCGGTTTTTGAAGCCAACCAGGTGCTGACCAGCAGGCATTTGAATGACGGTTTCAACTATCTGGATCAGCAGGAGCGACGGACGCGCGCCCGCTTGATCGGCATCGGTATTGCCTGTGGTCTGGAGGTCAGGCCCAGCGTTGGCGGGACGACGATCGAGGTCGGAAAGGGCTGTGGCGTCACCTCGCAAGGTTATCTGATCGCCGAACCCGAAACGCTGAACCTGGTGGCGTATCGTGCCGGTTACCGCCTTCCCGACGCGCTCGATGACCCGACCTTCAAGGATGCCGGCGGCCAGCAGTACCCGCTGTGGGAACTGTTCCCGGCCGGCGAACCGGATACCGTCGGCCTGGGCAGCAGCGCCGGTTTCCTGGACGACAAGGTGCTGCTGTTGTATCTGGAACTCAAACAGCAAGGCCTGCGCAATTGCAGCCCGAACAACTGCGACGACAAGGGGTCGGAGGTCGTGGCGACCGTCCGGCGGCTGCTGATCAGGCGTGAACACCTCGATGCCGTGATCGCCGCGGCGGGCAAGCTGAGCGCAGGTCTGGGCTCCCGTGAACTGGTGGACCGGCAACTGGCACAACTCGGCCTGCCCGACCTGCGGCTGCCACGCTTCGTCTTCCCCAATGCCAATTCGGTAGCGTCGTCCGATGTTCTCTTGGCTTTCCTGAACGTCTTCCGGGAAAACCGGCTGGTGGAGGAGACCGGCAAGGCACTGACGGCGGCCTATCGGGCGTTCAAGCCCTTGTTGCAGGAGGATTACCCGGACGAACCGTTTGGCGATTTGCAGGCGAAATTCGGTTTTCTCGATCAGACGCTCGTTGCCGGTACGGCCAACAGCAGGCAGGTGCGCTTCCTGCAGTATTACTACGATCTCTTCGACGACCTGCTGCGTGCCTACGACGAGTTTCGCTGGCAGGCGGCGGGCTTGCTCTGTGCCTGTTGTCCACCCGCGGATCTCTTCCCGCGGCATCTGATGCTGGGGCCGCTGAATGCGGGCCAGCAGTCGTCAGCGGGACTCTATCGGCAGGGATGGCTGGCCTCGCCATTGCTCAGCGCCTGCGCTGAAGAGGGCAGGGCGGTCCGGCTGATGTTCCAGCGCCTCGTCGAGATGCTGCGCTCCTTCACCGAAACGCCCCAACTCGCTGCCGGGACGAAGAAGATCATCGACGGCCTCGACCCCGAAATACGTGTCACCCCCAGCGTGCGCGGCAGCGCGCCGTTGGCCGGCAGGGCGATTCCCTACTATTACCGGCATACCGGCAAACCCCCGCTCTACCAGTTGTGGAACGGCGAACGGACGCGCCGTCACCGGGCCAACCAGAACCTGGGCTATCGGGCCTACGAATACCAGCCCGCACCGCCGCCGTTTGTCTCCGAACCGCTGAGCTACGATCTCGAAGCCTACGACTTCCTGCGCATTGAAGGCCATCTCGGGAAACCTTACCGGACAGTGACCAGGACGCTGTTGCAGCTCAAGCAACTCTACCGCCTGCCGATCGCGATCGTCGCGCTGCGCACCGGGGTGTACGATGACGGACAGACTGTCGACCTGAGCCGCGAGTCGTGCCGCTTCCAGGATCTCGAAGGCTTGTACGACGCCTTGCGCGAACAACTGCTGTCGTCGCTGGCCGAAGGCGTGCGCTATCTCTACGGCATCCCCCTCGACGGTGATGAGGTGACCAAGGCCACCATGGGTTTGCCCGGCGGCACCCCGAAACTCGCCTTGCTGCAGGCCTATGCCCCCAGCTTCAAGCATGCGGCGGGCACTGTCGGGGCCTGGTACGAGAACTATCTGGGCCTGTTTCAATCGCGGCCCTACATCGATGTCGATCAGAACGCCATCGACGCCAATGCCGTGCTGCGTGTGTATTGCGAGCTGTTTGTCGGTACCGGCGATTTTCCCTTGCCGTCCCGGTATTTCGCGCATGTCGTTTCGGTGTATTACCTGAGCAGGCTCTCGGAGATTCTTCCCGCGTCCCTGAATGCACTCGCCTATGCGGATTTCGAGAACAAGTGCCAGGATCTGCTGGGTCTGATCCGCTTCTTCCGGTCCGATGCGGCGAACGCCATCGCGAAGGAACTGCAGGCCTTCATCCCGCAGGAAGAACTGATCGACCACTTCGACCAGGTCCTGTATGCGTGCCCGCTGGGGCCGGTCAAGTCGGTGCACGACGAATATCTGAATCGTATCCGGGCGCTGAAGAAGCGGCAGTTCCTGGTGCACTTCCTCGAAGACCACCCTGGAGTTGAGCACAAGGCCGGGGTTCCTTTCGGAGGCACTTTCGTCATCGTCTATCATGGTGCACCGCCGCTGTCGAAACCGGTGAACGCCTTGGCGGACGTCGGCACGCGGGCACTGGGCGAAGCCGCTCCCGCGCTGGCCGTTGACATTCCGGTGGCGACAGGCAGTGTCAGCCAGGAACTGGCGGAGGCCATCACCCGCATCAGCAGCAACGAGAATCTGGCGTCGAATCCGGACGTCCACCTGTTGCTGGGTTCCTTGCTCGGCAACAAGGTCGGCGACGATTCCAGGGTGCCGTCGGTCAAGGACAAACTGCGTTCGCTGCTCACCGCCGCGGTGGAGGAATTGCCCGCAGGGGCGGTCATCGCCGATTTCTACCTGCCCTACCTGTGCTGTTCGGACTGCTCGCCGGTGCAGTTCGTCATCCCGCAGATCCCGCCCAATTTCTCGGTGACCCTGGGGTGCACGAATCCGGCAGGCTACGCCAAGGTTGCGGTCAAACCGAAAGGCGGCTTTCCACCCTATACGGTCAAGCTGGACGATGAGAATTATCAGGGCCTGAACAGCAAACTGCTGCTGCAGGCCGGTTCGCACACGCTGCTCATCCGCGACAGCGAAGGCACCGAATCGGCGCCACAAACCGTGCTCGTTCCGCCGCACCTTGCGCTAGGCGAGCCCGCCTATACCTGCAGCGAGGACTACAGCAGCTATCAGGCATCCCTCGCCATCCGTGGCGGCCATCCTCCCTTCAGAGTCAATGGCCAGGCCATCGACGGCAACACGTACACCACGGAGTCGATCGCCAACGGCACGGCGGTGGAACTGGAGGTGCTGGATAGCCGCGAGTGCTCGGCCAGGGCCACGTTCACGCATACCTGTGTGCGACCATGCGACTTCACGCTGAGCTTCGGCTGTACCGACGCCGAAGGCTTTGCATCGGCGGTCGTCACGCCCACCGGCGGCCTGCCGCCGTACACTCTCAAGATCGATGACGGGGCCTATCAGGCGCTGCCGGAGGTGCTTGCGATGAGTGCCGGCGAGCATACGCTGACCCTCCGGGACGTCGACGGGCGCGATTCGCCCACCCGGACCGTCAGCGTTGCCCAGCAACTGTCTCTCGGTGAGCCCGCATTCGTTTGCAGCGAAGACGGCGGCACCTATACCGCGACTTTGACCTGCAGTGGCGGCACACCGCCTTACACCGTCAACGGCCAGACGATTGCCGGCAAGGAGCCGATCTTCACCACGCAACCGATCGGCAGTGGCACGAGTGGCGAGGTTGAGGTCGTGGATAGCCGCGGCTGTTCAGCCAAAGTCGCCTTCACCCATACCTGCAAAAAGCCTTGTGACCTGCCGTGTGCGGGCATTTCGCTTCGCCGTGGCTATCGTCTCTGGCTGCCTGAGCCTGATCCCGACAGGCCGTATACCAGTTTCGGCGTGGAAGTTCCGGCCTTCTCGTTCGAGTTCCCAGCGGGCGACAGCGTGGAACTGTCCGAAAAGGTGACCGAGATCATGCAAGTGGACGATGTTGCCCAGTTGAACGAAAAATTTGCCGATGTGGTGGAGGGCTGGCTGGGACGCATCAACAAGCTCATCATCGAAATCACCGGCAAGCCCGACTGGTTGCGGTTGAGCTACAAGCCCGATTTGCCGGGTTTCCTGGGGACCTTGTGGATCGAGTACTTCGAATGCCTCAAGTTCGATTTCCGCATCCAGTCCTTCTTCAGACGGCTGGAGTTGTCCGAGTCCCTGGAAGCGGTCTATACGCCGGAGGGGAGTCAAGTCATGGCGTCGGGCGCTGACAAACGGGTCGCCATTCCGGCCTTCGACGGTAGCCGCTTCGACAAGTGCAATCCCGAGAACCCACCGGAAAGGCTGTGTGCCGCCAAGCTGGACCTGAGTCTGAGTATTGACGTGTCGATCGATGGGCGGGGTGCCGCCCTGACTGTGGTTGCAGTCGGCAAGGATCGCCCGCTCAGCTATCTGTGGGAAGTGGAGGACGGCCAGCCCGCGCTTGCCAACGGTGAGTCCGGCTGGTTCGACTTCGCCAACGACGACGCCATCAGCAAGCGGGTGCGGGTGACCGCATTCACGCGCGCCGGCTGCCGGGTGACCAGCGAAAGGACGATCAGTTTCAAGGATGAGACCTAGCAAGGACTGCGGGCTGTCCTGCTGACCTCGACGGGAATCGACCCGGGCGGCGCCTGCAGGGTTCTGCCCAGGCCGGCCGGCCTGAACGACGGTCAGTTTCTGGAAGTCCCTTTTTTCACCATCAGGGCAACCCATGCCGAGCACACAGCAGCACCTCATTCGTCAGCAATTCCTGCACGTCGAACTGTTCGGGACGGAGTCCGACGGCCTCGCCTTGCAGAGGCAATTGCCCGAACTCTGCCAACTGGCGCTGCTGCCGGCCCTTGAGGCCGTCCTTGATCGGGCAGTCCCGGCGCGCGGCCACCTGCGAATCGAACGGCTGGCGGTCGATGCCGGCGTGGTGAACCTGGCGACGCTCGAACGCGATCTGGTTGCCGCCGTCACACGGGCCGTCGAGGAACAACTGCACGCGCAGCTTGGCGCGGCTACCCGCCCTGAAAGTGGCCAACCGGCCGAGGTTCGGCGCCGAACGGAAGAACAGTCGGCTGACGAGGCCTTCATTTTCTTTCTGCATACCGGCAGCCTGCCGTGGTGGTTTCGCGTACCGGCGGGCATGTCCCTTGAGCAGGCGCTGGTCACCGCCCGGCAACGCCAGAACTCGCCAGGGACAACCGCCTACAGGACCGACCTCCTCGATGCCATCGGCGCGGCCGCGGTGCGTAAACGCCTGGCCACGCAATTCTCGGACGGCTTCCTCGAAGACTTGCTGGCCGGACTGGCACCGCGCAGCCTCGATGCCATCCGCGAGGTCTTCGTGCTGCTGAAGAACTCCGCGCTGGCCGTCAGCGCGCGTCGACGATTCGCACGGCAGCTGTGGCAGAGCGCTCTTGCCGGACTGGCGGCAGGTGAACCTTGCGCTGCGCGAGCGCTGGTCGTCGCCAGTTGGGATTCCCTGGCCCCGGACGAACGGCAAGTCTTGGGCCTGCCGGATTGGCTGGACCAGCATTGGCCCGGGGCGATCAGGATTCCCGAAGTCCGCGCCGGCGCTCCGACGGGCAGCGAATCACGCAGCAACCCTCGGCGGGCACGCACCAGCGGTCCGTTGCTGGTGCGTGCCCCCGCCGCCGGCGAGCAGGCCACCTCCTTGCTCCCCGATACGGTTAGCGGCGACAGGGATCCCGCAGCCTCGCCGGGTCGTTGCGGGCCGAGCGCAGCGCTTGCAGCCCGTCCTGCACCGGGGGAAGAGTCCGTTCCATCAGTGCCGGGCGAAGCCATACGACCCGACGCCCCTGCTGCGGTCGACCAACGTCTCGCGCGGCTGCACGCCGGCAATGCGCAGAGTGCTGAAGACGTGGGCGGCGGACAATTCCGCGCCGAAGCCGATGCCGGCGACAGCCGCGGACACGCCTCACTCCGCTTGCGGCAAGCGTCACTGGGCGAGTCGCAAGCATCGCGGCGGCCGGCTCCCCGGGAGCGTGCGCGAATCGACCTGACGGAAGGGGCGTACGTCGATTGCGCCGGCGTGATCCTGCTGCACCCCTTCCTGCCGCGCTTCTTCGAGGCGCTCGGCATCGCCGACGATGACCAGATCGTGCAACCCGAGCGAGCACTTTGCCTGCTGTACTTTCTCGCCAGTGGAGAAAGCGTCGCTCCGGAACCGGCGTTGCTCTTGCCCAAGCTACTGTGCAACGTGCCAGTGGAGGCGGCTGTCGAATCGGAGGTGGACTTGACGGCGGGCGAAACGGACGAAGCGATGGCCTTGCTGCAAGCCGTGATCGGCCACTGGGACGCGCTGCGCAACACCACACCGGATGGTCTGCGCGGCACCTTCCTGACGCGTCCGGGGAAGGTTTCGCAGCGCTCCGACGGCGATTACCTGTTGCAAGTGGAAAGCCAATCCTTCGACATCCTCCTCGAGCGCCTGCCGTGGGGAATCGGAGTCGTCAGGTTGCCGTGGATGGAGCGCATGCTGTGGGTCGAATGGGCGTACTGACGGGCGCGCCTGGGGACTTTGTGGGCGTCATGCGCCGGCGGTTCTCGTGCGCGGCAGTGAATCGATGCAGAGGGTAGCCATCCAGAGGCTTGAGCCATGAAGACCAGCTCGGAAAAGTCGTCTACCACCAGCGGCACCAGGCATTCTGCGGCCAGTCAGCCGTTTTTCGGTCCGGCCGGGAGTGCCGGCTTCTTTGCGGCGGTCGCTCCAGCGCCTGCCGTCCAGTTCAAGATGACGGTCAACAAACCGGGCGACAAGTTCGAGCAGGAAGCCGACCGGATGGCGGAAAAGGTCGTCCGCATGCCGGCCCCGCCGACGCCGGCCAGGGATGACAAGCTGCAACGCCAGGCCGCCGACAAATCCGACGAGAAAATCCAGAAAGCAGCACGCCCCGACGAGCAGATCCAGAAAGCGGCGCTTCCCGAAGAGAAAATTCAGAAGGCGGCCCTGCCCGAGGAAAAGATCCGGAAGAAGGACGACGACAAGCTGCAGAAGGCCCCGGCGCCCGTGGACAAGCTGCAACGCAAGGGCAGCGACGCGACCCCGACGATAGGCAGTGGCGTGCAGTCGGCGATTCGCAACCAGAGCGGCGGCGGCCAACCCCTGTCGAGCGACGTGCGCAGCTACATGGAACCGCGTTTCGGCGCCGATTTCGGCAACGTCCGCGTGCATCACGACGCCGAGTCCGCCAGTCTCAACAACCAGCTCAGCGCGCGCGCGTTCACCTACCAGAATCACGTCTTTTTCTCGCGTGATCAGTACCAGCCCGGTAGCAGCGAGGGCAAGCAACTGCTGGCCCACGAACTGACGCACACCATCCAGCAGGGCCACGCCGTGCAGCGCAGCCCGCAGGTCAGCACGACGACGTCCCCGCCACCGGTGCAACGCCTCGGCCTCAGCGACGCGCTCGATTATTTCGCCGACAAGGCTTATCTGATCCCCGGCTTCCGGATGCTGACCCTGCTGCTCGGATTCAACCCGATCAACATGCGCACTACCGATCGCAGCGCGGCCAACCTCCTGCGTGCCCTGATCGAACTGATGCCGGGTGGCGCCTTCATCACCCAGGCGCTGGACAATCACGGCGTGATCAACAAGGCCGCCGCCTGGGTGGAACAGAAGGTGGCGCTGCTCGGTGACATCGGCGGTGATATCGCCGGCGGTCTGAAACGCTTCCTGGATTCCCTGAGCTGGAGCGACATCCTCGACCTGGGCGGCGTCTGGGAGCGCGCCAAGCGCATCTTCACCGAGCCGATAGCACGCCTGATTGCCTTTGGCGGCTCGGTGGTCAGCGAGCTGCTCAAGATGGTCAAGGACGCCATCCTGAAACCGCTGGCGGCGCTGGCGCAGGGAACGCGCGGTTACGATCTGCTCAAAGGCCATCCTCGGCGAAGACCCGATCAGCGGCGAAGCGGTGCCGCGCACCGCCGACACCCTGATCGGCGGGTTCATGAAGCTGATCGGCCAGGAAGAGGTTTGGGAAAACATCCGGAAGGGCAATGCCATGGCCCGTGCCTGGGCGTGGTTCCAGGGTGCACTGGCCGGCTTGATGGGTTTTGTACGCGCGGTGCCGCGCAAGATCATCGACACGCTGAGTTCGCTGACCTTTCAGGACATCATCAGCGTTGCCGGTGCCTTTTCCAGGGTCGTCGGGGCGTTTGTCAATATCGCCGGGGAATTCATCAGTTGGGGGCTCGGACAGGTCATCAGCCTGCTGGAGATCCTGTTCTCGGTGGTGGCGCCGGGCGTGATGCCGTATCTCAGGAAAGCCCAGGCGGCCTTCAACACCATCCTCAAGGATCCCATCGGTTTTGTCGGCAACCTGGTACGCGCCGGCAAACAGGGCTTCGAGATGTTCGCGGCGAACATCCTCACGCATCTGAAAACGGCGCTGATCAAGTGGATCACCGGCCCCCTGGGGGCCGCGGGAGTTTACATCCCGAAATCGTTCTCGCTGATCGAGATCGTCAAGCTCGTACTTTCGGTGCTCGGGCTGACCTGGCAGAACATCCGCGGCAAACTACTGAAGATCATCCCCGAGCCGATCCTGATCGGGTTGGAAAAGACTGCCGGGATCCTGGTCACGCTGGTGAAGGAAGGTCCGGCGGCCGCATGGGAGCAGATCAAGAGCGAACTGGGCGAGTTGAAGGACCAACTGATTGCCAAGGTCACCGAAATGATCTCGGTCGAGGTCGTCAAGGCCGCGGTGATGAAGCTGGTCAGCATGCTCAACCCCGCCGGCGCGGTGGTGCAGGCGATCATCGCCATCTACAACACGGTCACTTTCTTCATCCAGAAAATTCAGCAGATTGCCGCCGTGGTGGCGTCCTTCGTCGATTCCATCGCCGCCATCGCCGCTGGCCAGGTGGGCGCGGCGGCGAAGAAGGTCGAGGAGACGATGGCCAGCACCCTGACCGTGATCATCGCCTTCCTCGCCAAGTTTGCCGGTCTCGGCAACATCCCCGAGAAGATCGTCGGGATCGTCAAGAAGATCCGCCAGCCGATCGACAAGGGGCTGGACAGGATCGTCGAGTGGCTGGGTGCGATGCTCAAGAAGCTTGGCGGCGCGGTGGCGCAGGCCGGTTTGCCGGCTGATCCCCATGAGCGCTTGCGTCTGGGGATGGCCGCTGCCGTGGCGGTGGTCGACCGCCTGCCCGGAAATCGCATCGGACAGGTGCTGATCACGCCGGTGCTGGCACCGATCAAGCTGCGTTACGGATTTCAGCAGCTCGAACCGCTGGTCAAGGACAAGAAATGGCATCTGCGTGGGCAGATCAATCCCTCGATTACGGTGACGACGACCAAGGAGGACGGATCTGAGGAAACGCTGCGCCTGAACGTCGGCGATGTCATCAAGGCCAGGTACGTCGACGGACTGTGGGTGGCGACGATCATTTCGATTACCCGCAGCAATGTCACCTTCCGATTCTCGGATGCCCGCAAGGGGGTGGATACCCTGAGCGCCAGCATTTTCAAGGACAACTTCGAGAAAGGCGACATCACAACTTATGTGGCCGACAAGCGCGGGACTTTCATGGGCGGAAATCCACCCAAGAGCAGCCTGCTTGCGCAATACAAGAGCGAAGGGACGTACTACCGACTGATCAAGCCACCTCCGACCGATCAGGTACAATACCCTAGGCGAAAAGGCGGCCGCTGGTATGACGTGGCGGACTGCGACCTCAGTCATGAACCGACGGACGCGGTGACCTACTGGAATACCGAGGGATACAAATACGGACCGCGCTCGCCGGAAGTGCGCGCGTGGATGAGCAATATCGACAATTACATCTTCGAGCCATCGAGCATCAACCGCTCGCGAGCCTCCCGGCATGGCGAAGGATATCGATTACCGGCCAGGCCCTGAACATGGATGACAAAGACCTCCAGAAGACGATAACCGGCATCGCCAGGAAGGCCAAATCGTTGGCGCTGAAGGGTGAGTACACGTCGGCAATCGCAGAATACACCCAAGGGCTCGAATTGCTGGCGGCTCCCAGGTCCGCCTCGGAATACGCGGTGATGCTGTTCTCCGGGATCGCCGAGGCTTATTACCTGCAGGGGCTTTGGGATGAGGCCCTGAAGTATTTCGGAGAAGCGATCCGCAGCGAGGGCGGGTTGGGCGACCCGTATATTCACCTGCGACTGGGCCAGATTCGCTACCGGAAGGGCGAGATGGAAAAGGCCGCCGACGAACTGATGAGAGCCTACATGGGTTCAGGGAAGATCATCTTCGAGGGGGAAGACCCCGAGTACTACGCCCTGATCCAGTCGCACATCGAATAGGCGCGCCGGTTCCCGCGCCAGCCCTCCTGTCCTGGCGAGGCCCCGGCGGGGCTGCCCGCGGGCTGGCGCAGACCAGAAGCCTGCACGCGGCCACGCACTACCGCCAGGCGCCCGCCCTTCCTTGAGCAGCACCGCTACCGAGCCACGACGCGCCAGGACATGGATCACAACACCGCCAATCTGCAAACCGCCCTGATCTGGCTGAAGACACTGGTCGCGGGTCGCCTGGGCGTCGTCCTCGGGAAGCGCGAGGGTTTCGAACTTCCGCCGCTCGACTTCTACCACCAGGACTCCTGGCTGGCCGGTTTCCTCGAACGCTACGAGCCGTGCTATGAAGAGTTTGCGATCTTCCTGCTGGCCATTGTCCCGCACCTGCAACCGCAGTTCTTCAACCGGATCATCGCCGAGCACCTCCCCGAAGGCGGCGATTTCCCGGAGTTCGGCGGGGTGCGCGGAGCCAACCACCGGGGCATCCTGCCCACTGGAGAAACCGCCCAGTTCCTGCTGGCCGGCGACGACCTGGAGAAGCGCCTGCAGGTGCAGCGCCTGTTGAGTGCTGAACACTGGTTTGCGCGCCAGCATATCCTGTGGCTGGAATCGTTGCCGCACGGCGAGCCGGCGATGAGCGGCAGGCTGATCGTCGATCCCGAGGTGGTCGACCTGCTGACCGTCGGCAAAGTCGGCAGACCCCGGTTCAGCCCGGACTTTCCGGCCGAATACATCGAAACGGCGATGGACTGGGAAGATCTGGTGCTGCACCCGCACACCGTCAGTCAGATCGGCGAAATCGAAAACTGGATCAAGCACAACGACACCCTGCTGCATGACTGGGGGATGAAGAGAAGGATCAAGCCCGGCTACCGGGCCCTGTTCTACGGGCCGCCGGGTACCGGCAAGACCCTGACCGCGTCGCTGCTCGGCAAACAGACCGGCAAGGACGTGTTCCGCATCGATTTGTCGCGGGTGGTCTCGAAGTACATCGGCGAGACCGAGAAAAATCTCTCGAAGCTGTTCGAGAAGGCCGAACACAAGGCGTGGATCCTGTTCTTCGACGAAGCCGACGCGCTGTTCGGCAAGCGCACCGAAATCCGCGATGCGCACGACAAGTACGCCAACCAGGAAGTGGCGTACCTGTTGCAGCGCATCGAGGCCTACAACGGGCTGGTGATCCTGGCATCCAACCAGCGTGCCAACATCGACGAGGCTTTCGTTCGGCGTTTCCAGAGCATCGTCCATTTCCCGATGCCGAGAGCCGAGGAGCGCTACCAAATCTGGCGGAAAACCTTCCCGCCGCAAATCGCCATCGGCGACGACATCGACTGGCAGCAGATCGCCTTGCGGCATGAACTGAGCGGTGCCGGCATTCTCAACGTCACGCATTTCTGCGCGGTGCAGGTGCTTGCCGAGCAGGCCACCCGCCTGGAACTCAAACAACTGGAGGCGGCGATCCGGCGGGAATATGTCAAGGAAGGAAAGATCGTCTAGCGGGCCGTGTCGACGGCATCGACCAGGAAAGGGCAGGGCGCGCCGGCGAAGAGGTTGCACAGCAACCGGTGCTCCTTGCGGTCGATCGAGTCGAGGAAGGCGGTGGCCGAACCCATGCCGCGAAAAGCGTTGAAGCCGCTTTCGAGAAAGTGGTGCAGGTCGCCGAGCCCGGCCAGGTGCGCCGGCCCGCGCATCAGCTTGAGCATGCCGTTGAGCAAGGGCTTCCTGGCCAGTCGATCGAGCGCTTCGCCGGTTTCGCGGATGAGCACGATCTGGCGCTCGCGCTCCGGCCGGCAGCCGACGAACCGGTAGGCCGCAGCGTAGGCGGCTTCGTCGATGCAGTCGATCAGCCCGGCGCGGCAGAGTTCGGCGACCATCGCCGAGTCGAGTTCCTCGGTCAGCGCATCGAGTTCGACGGCCAGCGCCAGGGTGCGCAGCGCCGAGGCCGGCAACATCTTGATCAATAGCGGCAGGATGCGCTCGACCTCCTCGTCGCGGCTGCTGAAGTCCTTCGGGCCATAGAGGTCGGAGAGAAAGAATTGCGCGGCCTGTCCGAAGCGGGCGCTGGCGAGCAGGTCGGCGTGCGTGCGCGCCAGGCGCGCGGCCTGCCACTCGCGCAGGCGCAGGCGCTGACGCGCCGCGATCGGCTGGCAGTTGGCCTGCAGGCGCAAGGCCTTGGCCGCCTGCACGTAACGCCGCAAGGCATTGGCGCTCTGCTGCTTCTCGTTCGAGGCATTCGGATCGTCCATGAGGATGCATTATGCACGCTGCCACCAGCGCTGTTTAGAAGCCTTAGCCTAACGCGAAGGCGCCGAGCGGAATACACTCTATCCCGGAACAACCTCAACAAGGAGCAGCGCATGCCCCATCCCGATTCGCTGGCGAGCCGCTTTGCCCGCCTGCAGCGTGCCGCCAGAGACGATCCGAATCCGGATCGGGCGGTGCGCGCGCGTCGTTTGCGTGCCCTCGATCGGCTGCTGCTCGACAACGAACAGGCGTTCGCCGACGCCGTGCGGCAGGATTTCGGGCATCGCTCGCCGGCCGAGACGCGCCTGCTCGAACTGTTCCCGAGCCACGCGGCCATTCGCCATGCCAGCCACCACCTGCGACGCTGGATGCGGCCACAGGCGCGTTCGGTCTCGTTGTGGTTCCAGCCGGGCAGGGCCGAGTTGCGCTATCAACCCCTCGGTGCCGTGGGCATCATCGTGCCCTGGAATTACCCGATCTTCCTGGCCGCGGCACCGCTGGCGGCAGCCCTGGCGGCGGGCAACCGCGCGCTGGTCAAGATGTCCGAGTTGACGCCCGCGACGGCGGCGCTGTTCGCCGAACGGGTCGGCAAGTACTTCGCCGACGACGAGTTGTCGGTGGTCGAGGGCGATGTCGGTGTCGCGCAGGAATTCTCGCGGCTGCCTTTCGATCACCTGTTGTTTACCGGCTCGACGGCGGTCGGCCGCCAGGTCATGCGTGCCGCCGCCGACAATCTGACGCCGGTGACGCTCGAACTCGGCGGCAAGTCGCCGGCGATCATCGGGCCCGGATTGTCGACTGCCCAATTCGCGCATGCCGTCGAGCGCATCATCATCGGCAAGAGCATGAACGCCGGTCAGACCTGCATTGCCCCCGACTACGTGCTGCTCCCGGCCGGGCAGGAACAGGCCTTCATCGATGTCGCACGGCGCGTCGTCGGCGACTGCTATCCGGACATCGAACGGACCGCCGACTACACGACGATCGTCGATCAGCGCCAGTACGCCCGCCTCTGTGCCTACCTCGACGAAGCGCGGGCGGCCGGAGCCCGGGTCGTCGATCTTGCGCCGGGGGCCGTCGCCGACCCGGCGGCGCGTCGTCTGCCGCCGCTGGCTCTGCTCGATGCCGGCGACGAACTGCGCGTGATGCAGGAGGAAATCTTTGGCCCGCTGCTGCCGCTGCGACCCTATCGCGACCTCGACGCGGCGATCGCCTTCATCAACAGCCGGCCGCGGCCGCTGGCGCTGTACTACTTCGACCGCGCGCCGGCGAACATCGAACGCGTGCTCAATGAAACGGTTGCCGGCGGCGTGACGATCAACGACACCATCCTGCACATTGCGCAGGACGACCTGCCTTTCGGTGGCGTCGGCCCGAGCGGCATGGGTTGCTACCACGGCTTCGAGGGGTTCCAGACCTTTTCGGCGCGCAAGGCCGTCTTCCGGCAATCGCGCCTGTCGGCGATCGGTCTCTTCAAGCCGCCGTACGGCGCCTTGTTCGAGCGTTTGACGAGGATCCTGCTGCGATGATTGCCGCGCGTCGACAGTTCCTCAAGACCGGCCTTGCCGGCAGCCTGCTGCTTGGTTGCGCGGGCTGGCTCAACGCCGCCGGCGCGCGCCCGCTCAGCGATGCCGAGCGCGAGATGCTCGGCGCGCTGACCAACGCCCTGCTGGACGGGGCGTTGCCGACAGACCTTGCCGCCCGCCGGCGCCTGATCGCCGTGACCATCGACGGCATCGCCGTTGAAATCGCCGGTCTGTCCCTGGCCAGCCAGAAGGAGATCGGCGAGTTGTTCGGTCTGCTGGTTCTCGCACCCGGCAGGCGGTTCCTGGCCGGGGTCAGCAAGCCTTGGCGCGAGGCGGCAGCCGGCGACGTCCTCGAGTTTCTGCAAGCCTGGCGATCGAGCCGTCTGAGCCTGCTGCAGAGCGCGTACGCGGCACTGCACGACCTCACCTTTGGTGCCTGGTACGCGCGCCCGGACACCTGGGAGGCCATCGGCTATCCCGGTCCACCCAGGGGGTATTTCTGATGCAGGATCCGATCAAGGCCGGCCTGGCTGCCGGCTGGAAGCACATCGACGCGTCGCTGCTCGCCAGGGACCTGAGCGTGGAGGCCGACGTGGTGATCGTCGGCAGCGGCGCCGGCGGCGGCGTGACCGCGGACATACTCAGCGACGCCGGCCTGCATGTCGTGCTCGTCGAGGAGGGCCCGCTACGCTCGTCGAGCGACTTCAGGATGCGCGAAGCCGACGCCTACCCGGAGTTGTACCAGGAGTCGGCGTCGCGCAAGACCGCCGACAAGGCGATCAACATCCTGCAGGGGCGCTGCGTCGGCGGTTCGACGACGGTCAACTGGACCAGCAGCTTTCGCACGCCACCGGAAGTCTTCGACTACTGGCAACGCCAGTTCGGACTGCGACAACTGAGCGTCGAATCGATGAGCTCGTGGTTTGCGGTGATGGAGCACAAGCTCCGGGTGCGCGCCTGGGACACCCCGCCGAACGCGAACAACAAGGTGCTCGCCGCCGGTGCCGAAAAACTGGGAATCCCGATCGGCGCCATCAAGCGCAACGTCAAGGGCTGCTGGAACCTCGGCTACTGCGGCATGGGTTGCCCGACCAACGCCAAGCAGTCGATGTTGCTGACCACCATTCCTGCCGCGCTGCAGCGTGGCGCAAGCCTGATCACCCGCTTGCGGGCCGAGCGTCTGCGTTTCGCCGGCAGTCGCGTCACCGCCCTCGACGGCGTCGCCCTGCAAGCCGACGGCCTGCATCCGTCCGGGAGGCGGGTGCTCCTGCGCGCGCGGCACTTCGTCATTGCCGGTGGCGCGATCGGCAGCCCGGCGCTGCTGCTGCGCAGCGGCGTTCCCGATCCGCAGCGGCTGCTCGGCAAGCGCACCTTCCTGCATCCGGTGTTGATTTCGTCGGCGCTGATGCCCGAGCGCGTCGATGCCTACGCCGGCGCGCCGCAATCGATCTACACCGATCATTTCCTGCATCAGGCGCCGATCGACGGGCCGCTCGGCTTCAAGCTCGAAACACCGCCGCTGCACCCGGTGCTCTATGCGACGACGCTGCAGGGCTTTGGCGAGACGCACGTCAAGCTGATGCGCGAATTCACCAACGTCAACGTGCTGCTGGCGCTGCTGCGCGACGGCTTCCATCCCGAAAGCCGCGGCGGCCAGGTGCGGCTCGGCAGCGACGGCCTGCCGGTGCTCGACTACCCGCTCGGCGACGTGATCTGGGAGGCGGCGCGGCGCGCCCTGCTGGCGATGGCCGAAATCCAGTTCGCCGCCGGCGCGCGCTGGGTCACGCCGGTGCACGAGACGGCGCCCGGCTATTCGAGCTGGGCCGAGGCCAGGACCGGGATCGCCGAGCTGCCACTCAAGCCGCTGCTCTGCCGGGTGGTCAGCGCGCACGTGATGGGCGGCTGCGGCATGGCCGACACCCCGCAGCGCGGCGTCGTCGATCACCGTGGCCGGCACTTCTGGCTCGGCAACCTGTCGGTACATGATGGTTCGGTCTTTCCGACCAGCCTGGGGGCCAATCCGCAACTTTCGATCTACGGCCTGGTCGCCCGCAACGCCAGCCTGCTGGCCGCCGAACTGTCCGGCCGACCGCTGCCGGCGATCCTCTGAAGGAGTCCTCCCGCATGCTGTCGCGCGCGCTTCGCCGATCGCTGGCCCTGGAAGTGGCGCTCTACGTCGCGCTCGCCATTTACGGATGTGATGCCTCGCCGGCGGCTGCCGCCGGCGTCGCGCTGGCCGGCGTGCTGGCCCTGCGGGCGACGCTGACGGCGGTGACCTACGCCTGGGCCTGGGCTTATCACTCGCCTGCGCCGCCCCTCTCGCCGGGGCAGGCCGTGCGCATGGTGCTCGGCGAGTACGCGGCCTGCGTACTCAGCTTCGTGCTGATCTTTCCGTTCGAGCGCTGGTGGATGGCTCCCGACCGCCTGTCAAGCGGTGCCGACCAGGCCGCCGGGCGGCCCGGCGCGCGTCCGCCGGTATTGCTGGTGCACGGCTACAGTTGTTCGCGTGCCGCCTGGTGGTGGCTGCGCCGCCGCCTCGAAGCCGCCGGCTGGCGCGTGGCGACGATCAGCCTCGAACCGATCTACGGCAGCATCGACGACTTCGTCGAGCCTCTGGCGCGGCGCATCGCGGCCGTCCTGGCCGAAACCGGCGCCGAGCGTCTGCTGCTCGTCGGCCACAGCATGGGCGGGCTGGTCGCGCGCGCCTATCTGCAGCGTCACGGCGCGGCGCGGGTGGAGCGGCTGGTCACCCTCGGGACGCCGCACCAGGGCAGCCGCATCGCGCACATCGGTCTCGGCGAGAACGCCCGCCAGATGCAGCCCGACAGCGCCTGGCTGCAGGCACTTGCCAGTCCGGCGCCGCTGCTCGATACTCGGGTCATCTACAGTCCGCACGACAATTTCGTGATGCCGCAAGAGAGATTGCTATTGCCGGGAGCAACCAGTCAGGCGATCGCCGGCGTCGGTCACCTGGCGATGCTCTATTCGCCGCGCGTGGCGCGGGCGCTGCTGGCGGCGCTCGCCGGCACCCGCGGCACCGGCGCCACCTGAGCCGCCGATGCGCGCGCGCGTCCTGCTGCTGCCGCTCAGCCTGCTGTCGGCCCTGCCGCCAGCCGCGCTGGCGCAGGACGTGTTCGTCACCCGCGGTGCCGGCAGCCCGGTCTTTTCCGACAAGCCGCAGGCCGGCGCCAAGCCCCTGGTCCTGCCGCCGCTCAACGTGATCGAGCCGCTGCCGGTGTCCAGGGCGCCGGCAGCGGCCGCGCGCGCGCCGGAGGAAAACCGCCGAGCCGAGCCGGCAGTACCGGCCTACCAGAAGTTCAGCATCGTTGCGCCCGAGAACGACGGCAGCGTGCTGGCCAACACCGCGCTCTTCGAGGTGCGGGTCGCCGTCGAGCCGCCGCTGCAACTCGGCGAGGGGCACGCGGTCACGGTCAGCATCAACGGCCGGCCGGTCGGCCAGCGCTTCACCGCCGGCGAGTTCATGATTCCGCCCGAGTTCTGGGGCGACACCCTGCCGCCAGCCAACCAGCGTCACCAGCTCGACGCGGCGATCGTCGACCGCAATGGTGCGGTGCTCAGGCGGGCCGAGCCGGTGACCTTCCACCTGCGCTACTTCGCCGGCCTGCAGCACCGGCATGCGCCGCGGCCAGTCCCGATGCCGATCCCGGTCGACAAGCCCAGGCCGCCGGCGCAACCAGAGCCCTTGATCAGGAGATTCGTGCAACCGGCCAAGCCCCTGTTCGAGCGTTGAGTCGCTCGTGGCTTCGGCACGTCTATCACTCGTGTCGCAACCGGCATTGCCCGCTATGCCAGACCCGGGCGATGGAGGCGTGGCTCGCCGCACGGCGGCACGAAGTGCTGCCCGTGCCGTACTTTCATCTGGTGTTCACACTACCGCACGAGCTCAATGCCTGCTTGCCGCCACCCCGAAACCGCTCTACGAGAATCTCTCCTCCGCGGTTTCGGCAACGCTCGCCGGGTTCGCCGCCAGCCCGCGACATCTCGGGGGCGTGCCGGCCTTCTCGCTGGTGTTGCACACGTGGAAACAAGCCGACTGGCAACGTCTGAAGCAACGACTCCACACCCATGACTGGGTGGTCTATGCCAGGCAGCCACTCGGTGGTCCCGAAGCGGTGCTCGAGTCCCACGGCCGCTACACGCACCGAGTGGCGATCTCCAACGAGCGGATTCTCGGCATTGACGGCAACGACGTGCTTCTGCGTGTCCGCGCCGATCCCACCAGTGGCAAGAAGCGCACGCTGCGCGTGCCGGGAACCGAGTTCATCGACCGCTTTTTGCAACACGTCCTGCCGGCCGGTTTCAAGCGGATCAGTCACTACGGTTTGCTCTCGCCGACGCGCAAAAGGGAGGCTCTGGCGGCTGCTCGTGCGGCACTCAACGTGCCGCCACCTGCGCCCGCGGTGGTCGAGTCGGTCGCCGAGTTCATCACGGCGGGTCACGTGCATCGAGCAGGCACGCTGTCCGCATTGCGGGATCGGTCAGTTCCGGGTGGTCGCGACCCTTCTGCCACAACGTGATCCTCCGAAGCTGCGGGGTCCTCCGTGATGATCGATCGCGATTCCGGTCTTCCGCAGCGATCGCACGGCGCTGCCGTTCGCGGTGTCGTTCGGCTTCACAGCGGGCAATCGCCCCCGCAAACCCCGTGTTCACTTGTGACGCCGCGGCAAACCGGCTTTCTGCCAGCCTGGCTGCCCATCAGCAAGCGTCATCCTGGCGCGCGATGGCATGCCAAGCGATTGACTTTGGGCGGACCCGCCTTACAATCCCCATAAGCACTGCCCTCGCGGCGGTTCAGTCCAACAAGGTTTATCTGCCGCGGATGCGCCTGCGTTTGGCCCGGGTGCTTGCAGCGCGGCAGATAAACGCTA
>JADKBU010000019.1 GCA_016714935.1 Candidatus Accumulibacter propinquus
GCGCAACCTCTGCATGGGCGCATCGTCAGCGAATCCCGCTAGCTGTCGGTTCGGGTGCTGACTGGGACAGCTTGCAGGCCCAGACTTGACGATGGATCAAAACCGAGCCCCTCGGCATGGTAAAACAACCTCCTTCACCCCATTACAGTCAGAGGGTTTCATGCGTCCCTACGCCCAAGCGTTGCCGGTAGCCCTGGCGGCCATACTGCCGCTGACCATCGCCCAGCTTCGCGCCCAGGAAGCGGTTGGATCGGCCAGGCCGAGCGTGCCCGGTATCGAGGTCAAGGTCACCGCAGAAATGACCGGAGTGGCATCGTTCTAGCGGCGTCACGCTGCCACCGATCCCGCTGGTCAGCGGTAACCGCAGGAATCCTGTGCCGTCCCGGGGCAAAAGCCCCGCCGTATCCGGTGGTCATTACGACCGGCGCAACAACCGCTTGATCGAGATCGCGCCGGACAAAGCATATCGGGGAGTCTCGCTCACCCAGCCTGGAAAGTCTATTCGAGGTAACGAAGACGTAAACTTCTCCGCGGATGGCAAGTTGTTGGCGGTCAGCGAGGAAGACAACTACGATGTGCATATCGTCGACTACGAAAGGAGTTGTCGCTACCTGACCTACGGCACGCCTGATGTGCGCGGCAAGGACGGC
Organism: Candidatus Accumulibacter propinquus; assembly: GCA_016714935.1. Lineage (GTDB taxonomy): Bacteria > Pseudomonadota > Gammaproteobacteria > Burkholderiales > Rhodocyclaceae > Accumulibacter > Accumulibacter propinquus. Next base: position 651 of record JADKBU010000019.1, read on the forward strand.
GGTTGCTGAACTTACTTCCAGACGCGCATCCGCTGGCCGACGGCAAGTTCATTACCGCCTTCATTCGTATTGCCGCATTCTGCTATTATCGACTCCAAGGATAACAGTATTCGCCACCAATCTGGGAACACTCCTGCAAGGGCCGCCACAACCCACGCAAAGAACCTGCTACCCCAACGGTGCCACGCCGCTCGACAATGGAGGACATTCTGGTCACCGGAAATTTCCGGTTCCCTGATCTCGCGGATTACCGCCAGGGTCAGTGCCGTGGAGCGTGCAGGCGCCCAACATCCGCTATCCGTCGGATGCCTTCATGACTGTGGATGGCAAGCAGGTGATCGCCGATTTCTGGAAAACCCGCGGGTCGTGATTTTCGACCCGGCGACGCGCAAAATCAGTTGGGAATACTTTGTCAGGAACGGCGAGGATGCTGATCACTCGTCAATTGCCCGCGAACTGCCTGACACCGGCGACATCTTCGTCGTCGACGATCTGCGTGATCGGGTGATGGTGATCGACCGCAAGAGCAAGGAAATCATTTGGCAGTACGGCGTCACCGACACCAAGGGGCACAAGCCCGGCTACCTGTTCTATCCTGATGGCTTCGACATCGATGTGTTCCGCGACTGGAAGGCGGTACTCGGCAAGCGCTGAGCAAGCATTGCTCGCATCTCGCCCGTCGGCTCTGCCTGGAGTATGGGCGGTTGACGGCCAGTTGATCGGGGCGACTTGCGGCCAGGCGGGCGATACTTTCTGCATGATGTTAGTTCCGGCGCTTCCGCCGGCAAAGTAAGGCATGTTTCAGACCGTCCGTTCAAGGCATTCCTGAAAACCAGAATCACTCTTGCCACGCTGCTCATCTTCGTGGCAGGCCTGTGGTCGCTGTCGTTTTACGCCAGCCAGATACTACGCAAGGACATGGAACGACTGCTCGGGGAGCAGCGTCCTCGACGGCGGCGTTTGTCGCGGCAAACATTGATGGCGAGCTGAAGAACCGCATCAGTGCGCTTGAGTTGATTGCCAACGCCATAGAGCCCGCGTTGATCGGGGAACCTGCAGCGCTGCAGAAATTCCGAGGCAGCGTTATGTGCTGCACAGCCTGTTCAACGACGGAGTCATGGCTTAACAGGCAGACGGCGTGGCCATTGCCGTTGCTCCACTGTTGCCGGAGCGGATCGGCGTCAATTTCAGCGACAAGGATTTCCTGGTTGGCGCACTCGATGTGGGCAGATCGACGATCGGTCGTCCAATCACCGGCAAGACACTGCGTGCCCCGGTTCTGGTCATGGCGGTACCGATTCGCAATGGTCGAGGTCAAGTGATCGGCGCGCTCTCCGGGAGTGACCAACCTGAGCCTTCCGAGTTTCCTGGATCAAATCACGGCAAGCAGTTATGGCAAAACCGGCGGCTATCTGCTGGTAGCTCCGCAATTCCGGCTGATTGTCACCGCTACCGACAAGCGCCGTGTTATGGAAACGCTTCCCGCGCCCGGCATCAACCCGATTATCGACCGTTTCATCGACGGCTACGAGGGTTCCGCGGTTATTGTCAATCCACTGGGCGTGGAAGTGTTGACTCTCCGACAAGAAGGCGTTCCTGCGGCGGGCTGGATCGTGTCGGTCAACCTGCCACCGCCGAGGCATTTGCCCCGATCGACAGCATGCAGCAGCGTGTGCTGCTGGCCACGGTCATACTGACGCTGCTGGCGGCAGCCTGACCTGGTGGATATTGAGTCGACAATTCTCGCCGATGCTTGCTGCTGCGAGAACATTGTCCGCCATGTCGGAGGAGGTAGCCCCTTCAGCCTCGCCCATTCTCCGACAGGACGAAGTCGGCGAACTGGTCGAGGGCTTCAATCATCTGCTTGACACTTTGGAGCAGCGAGAAACCGCTTTGCGGGAGAGCGAGGCCGGCTATCGGACCCTGTTCCGCGAAATGTTGAGTGGTTTTGCGCTGCACGAAATTCTTTGTGACGACGAGGGCAAGCCTGTCGACTACCGCTTTCTGGCCATCAATCCGGCCTTCACCCGCATGACCGGCCTCAAGGCAGAAGACCTCGTGGGTCGGACCGTTCTGGAGGTCATGCCGGCTACCGAGAAATACTGGATCGAGATCTACGGGCAAGGTGGCCCTCACTGGCGAGCCGGCGTTTTTCGAGAACTACGCCACCGAACTGCAGCGATACTTCGAGGTAACCGCCTTCCGGCCAGCTCCCAACCAGTTTGCCTGTTCCTTCTCCGACATCACGGAGCGCAAGCGCGCCGAGATGCTGTTGCGCGACGAGGGGCAGCACTTCCGGAATCTCGCGAATGGTGGGTCGACACTGATCTGGACCTCTGGCCCGGACAAGCTCTGCAGCTACTTCAACGAACCCTGGTTGAAGTTTACCGGGCGTGCTCTGGAACAGGAACTTGGCAATGGGTGGACGGAGGGTGCACCCGGACGATTTTTCCAGTTGCGTGCAAATCTACGCCACAGCCTTTGATCGACGCGAACCCTTCAGCATGCAATATCGCCTGCGCCATGCCGACGGCAGCTATCGATGGATAAGGGACGACGGCACCCCCCGCTACAACAGTCGTTGAATTCTCGGCTATATCGGCTTCTGTGTGATATCACCGAACAGAAAAGGTCCGTTGACGAACTGGACCAGTATCGCCATCATCCTGGAGAACCTGGTCCAGGAGCGGACGCTGGAACTGGCGCAGGCCAAGGAGGCCGCCGAAGCTGCCAATCTGGCCAAGAGCAGCTTCCTGGCGAATATGAGTCACGAAATCCGCACTCCGATCAACGCCATCGTCGGCCTCACGCATCTGCTGCGCCGAGCAGAACCAACACCTGTACAGGCCGACCGGCTGGGAAAGATCGACGCCGCGGCGGCTCACCTCCTGTCCCTGATCAACGACATCCTCGACATCTCCAAGATCGAGGCCGGTAAACTGGAACTGGAGCAAACGAACTTTTCGCTGAATGCCGTCCTGGATAACGTTCGCTCGCTGATCTCCGACCAGGCGCGCGCCAAGGGCCTGGTCATCGAGGTCGATCACGATGGCGTGCCCCTGTGGCTGCGTGGCGATCCTACGCGGTTGCGTCAGGCGTTGCTCAATTACATCGGCAATGCCATCAAGTTCACCGAGCAAGGTTCCATCACCCTGCGTGCCATCCTGGTTGACTATGGCCCTGAACGGATGCTGGTGCGCTGAAGTTCAAGATTCCGGCATCGGCATCAAAGCGGATCAACTGCTCAGTCTGTTCCAGGCGTTCGAGCAGGCAGACGCCTCGACCACCCGCAGGTACGGCGGCACCGGCCTCGGGCTGGCGATCACCCGGCGGTTGGCGAAACTCATGGGCGGCGACGCGGGCGTCGAGAGCCAACCGGGGAAGGGCAGCACTTTCTGGTTCACGGCCTGCCTTGGGCACGGCCACGGGATCATGCCGGTCACTGCTGCTGGTGGAGAGGGCGATGCCGAAGCCGAGTTGCGCAAGCACCATGGTGGTACGACTGCTGCTGGCCGAAGGACAATCCCATCAACCGCGAAGGTGCCTGAACTGCTGCACGGGGCGGACTCGCCGTCGATGTGGCCGTCGATGGTCAGGAAGCGCTCGACAAGGCGCGCGCCATCGCCTACCAGTGATCCTGATGGATGCAGATGCCGCGCATGGACGGACTGCAGGCGGCGCGTGCCATTCACCACTGCCTGGCCAGGGCGGCCACGCCAATCCTGGCGATGACCGCCAACGTCTTCGACGAGGATCGGCGGGCCTGCCTGGAAGCTGGCTTGAACGACTTTGTCGCCAAGCCGGTCGATCCGAAGACCCTCTATGCCGCACTGCTCGAAGTGGCTGCCGATGGTGTCGTCAGTGGCCCCGACGAGCGTGCCGGCGCCACCCGGAACCGGATCGATGGCGGCGGCAACTGGCGGGTATTCCAGACTGGACATCGAGCGCGGGCTGGCCCTGATGCGTGGCAATGCGACAAAATATCTACGGCTGCTGAACCTGTTCATCGACACGCACGCCCAGGATCCGAGGCATTTCAGCGAGGATCTGGCGGCTGGGGACCTGGCGTCGATCAAGGCACGGGCGCACGCCTTGGAAAGGTTCCGCCGGAAACATCGGTGCCGCAGGTGTGTCGGGAAGCGGCGGCGCTGTTGCACCTCCTGTGCTGGCAGAGGCGGCTGGGACCGAACAGATCGCCGCCTGTTGCGCTGCATTGATGGAACAACTGACCCTGTTCCCACCGATCGGCTGTGCGGGTGCTGGCAGGGTTGTCGGAGAGCCTCAAGGAAACGGACCCGCCGCGGCATGCGGGCGCGTGGGCCGATAAAATGCTTGGACCCGCTCAAACCTGTTCGAGGAACGCCAATGCCAACAGGGCCTTGGTGCACGCTCTGCGTAGGCAATGGCGCAACTTCTTTCTTGCTCGTGTCCGCGCCGACGTGAATCTGGTTCAAATTCGCCGACTTGAAAGTGGAGCGCTGACGGGGACGTGAAGGGGGTGGCTGGCGCAAGGCGAAAGCCGCCGGCGACGGGGAGTCGGCGGCGGCGGAAGGTGGTGGAGAGGAGATCAGGCGTCGGTCTGATCGCGCATGCGGTAGCTGCGCCCGTCGATGACGACCGATTCGGCGTGGTGAAGCAAGCGATCCAGCAGCGCAGAGGTCAAGGTGCTGTCGTTGTTGAAGATCCCGGGCCACTGCTTGAAGGCAACGATTCGTCGTAATGACCGTCGAGCCTCGTTCGTAGCGCTGGCTGATCACTGGAACAAGCCGTCGGCGCCGAACTTGTCGATCGGCAAATACCCCAACTCGTCGACCACCAGGAGCGAGGTTTCATCAAGCGCGCCATTTCACGCTTGATCCTGCCGGTGGCCTGCGCCGCCGCCAGGGCATTGACGATATCGACGGCGCTGGTGAAGAGCGCCATCCGGCCTTGCAGGCAAGCCGCATACGCCAGGGCGACCGCAAGGTGGGTCTTGCCGACGCCGACGCCGCCCAGAAGAATCACGTTGCCGTGCTGAGGCAAGAACTCCAGGCGGAACAAATGCTGCACCTGTGCCCGGTTGATCTTCTTCGGCCAACTCCAATCGAAGCCATCGAGCGTCTTGATCCCCGGCAGGCGCGCCGCCTTTACCCGGCGAGCGACCAGCGCCTCATCGCGGCGCGCCACCTCGCCGACGACCAATTGCTCCAGGAAGCGGCCATGCGGCCACGACTCGCGGGCCGCCTCGGCCATCAGGGTTTGGTGATGTTGCGCGAAATACGGCAACTGCAGACGCCCCAGATGTTTCGCCAGCAAGGCATCAGTCGCGGCCATCGGAACCTCCGTCGTCGTGACCGCGAGCGAAATCCGAATAGGCCGACAAGTCGGCCGGCGGCAACCCAACTCGAGCACATCCTGACGGCGCATCAGCACAAGCGGACTGGCCTCCGGCAACTGTCGGGAGCGCGCCTGATCAGATGCGCCACGTACTCGCTGCTGAACGCCTCGAACGCGAGGGCATCGGTCAGCGCCCGCACCACCGCGTCGTCGCCGTAGATCTCGGCCAGTGCCACGATCTTGCGCACATGCACGAGCGCATGGGCCGCGTCGCTCCAGCAGGCCCGCGTGATAGCGCACCGCCAGCGGCGTCAGGGCAAAGAAACGCCGCAGCACCTGCGCATCGCGGGCATGGCGGCGCTGCGCCACCAGGACTTTCGGATGATCCGGGATCCTCGATGTCGCGGTGTCGCTCGAAGGAGCGGGCAGGCGCGCGATCAAGTCCTCGCCGTGGTAATGCACACGCGATCCGGATAGGCCTTGACGGTGACCGGGCGCCGGCAAAGCGCGCCGGCACCGAATAGCGGTTGGCCTCGAAGTTCACCCGGAACTGGCGGGTGGCGCGTAGCGTCAGCACCCGGCCGACATCGAACGGACGGGGATTGACCGCGTGCAGATGCGCCTCGCTCATCGGCCCCAGATCGGTCGGCCGGCGATGCGTTTCCCGATGCACCCGGACATTGGCGACCGATTCCAGCCAGACCTGCGCCGCCTGACCCAGTGCGGCAAAGTCCAGCAACTCCAGACCGGACAGGAAGTGTTCCGATATAGCTGACACCGCGTTCGACGCGCCCCTTCACATGAGCAGCCAACTGCAGATGATGCATTCGATCAGCAATAAGTTTTTCGGGTCACCCACCCGTTTCATCCCCTCTTCGGGCGCGAGTTCGTTCTGATCGAACGGCGCAATGCCTGGGGCGAGGAGCGCGGTTCACTTTCACGATGACAGCGGCCGGGTGAGGCGCCTGACAGCCGCCTGGACCAGTGCAGTGGCGCCGGATCCAGTTCGCCAGCGTGTCGGCTGGCCGCTCGCACTTCCGGGTCGACGACCTCTTGCACCTGGTGGCGCTGATTGTCCGCCAAAGCGCAGCACAGGGGGCGGCCGGGGCAAGCTCCCGGCAGCGCAAAGTGTCAAGAGAATAATGCCGGCAGTGTTAAGTGAATTCTGCCCCGCTGGGAGAACTTCCGGAGGACTCGATGCCATGACTCCGTTTCCGATATGGGAAGACCATGACCAATCAGTGCGTTACGGATCCAACTCAAAAACGGGTCTTTGCATCGGCCTTGTTGTCATAATTATGCTTACAATGACACCGCCCTCGAAGCCCGACACCAAACTCCTCGCTCTCGCCGAGAGCGGAACCGTGAATCCGCACGCGCAGGACGTTCAGGATGCCGCCTTTCTCGACAGCGAGTTCTTCGATCCGCGGGATTTGGTACAGGTGCGTTACGAGATGCTGCGTCGTACGCACCGGAAGGTCAGACCGGTGTCGATGCCGCCAGCAGCTTCAGGCGTCTCCCGGCCGACCTTCCACAGGCCCAGGCAGATTTCGAACGCGCGGGTCTCGCCGGACTGTTGCCGGTCAAGCGAGGGCCGCACGGACCGCACAAGATCACCGACGAGGGTCATGGCCTTCATCGAGGCGGCACGTGCCCAGGAAGAAGGACTTGACGCACAGGAGCTGGTGGAGCGGATCGCAGAGCACTTCGGACTGGCCGTCCATCGGCGCACCGTCGACCGCGCGCTGGCACGGAGCAAAAAAAAACGCCGATGAAGCCGACGGTGATGACCAATGGCCAGACCTTGGCCGAGGGTTACGAGTCCTGCGGCAAGAGACCGCCGAGAGGCCTGGCGGCTGCCGTCACCGCTCGCCCGGGCGTACTCTTCCTGTTCAAAGGGATGGCGGCCTGGATGCGTGGCGTCAGCGAAACGGCCCCGAGTCCGGCCGCCGCCGCTCTGCGCAATGAGTCGAGGTTACCGGCGGGGATGGAACAGCACCTGATCAATCTGGTCGCCAGCATGGCGCTGGCGACGGCACGGGAGAGTAGGCCATGATGGGTGAGCAGCACGCAAAAATACAGGCGCGACACCTGAAGAGAAATGCCTATCTCTACGTGCGGCAGTCGACGTTGCGCCAGGTACTCGAGAACAGCGAGAGTACCAAGCGCCAGTACGATTTGCGCGAGCGGGCACTGGCACTGGGCTGGCGTCTCGATCAAGTCGTCGTCATTGACTCCGATCTCGGCCAGTCCGGGGCGAGTGCAGTGGATCGCGAAGGCTTCCAGCGACTGGTCAGCGAGGTCGGTCTGGGGCGGGCGGGGATCGTCATGGGCCTGGAGGTGTCGCGTCTGGCGCGCAACTCGACGGACTGGCACCGCCTGCTGGAGATCTGCGCTTTGGCGGACACGCTGATCCTCGACGAAGACGGTGGTGGTACGACCCGGCGCACTTCAATGATCGCTTGCTGCTCGGCCTGGAAGGGGTACGATGAGCGAGGCGGAACTGCACGTTTTGCAGGCCCGGCTGCGCGGGTGGCATCCTCAACAGGCTCGCCGCGGCGAACTCGAGATTCGGCTGCCGATCGGATTTGATTACGATCCGGCCGGGCGCGTGCGGCTGGATCCCGATGTCCGCGTTCAGGAGAGCCTGCGGCAGTTCTTCCGCACCTTCCGGCGTACCGGTTCGGCAACGGCGACGGTCAAGGCCTTTCGTGCCGAAGGGCTGAGCTTCCCGCACCGGATTTACCGCGGACCGCAAACTGGCGAGCTGTTGTGGACTGATCTCGAACACTCGCGCGCGCGCTCTGGCTTCGGCATCATCCGCGCTATACCGGTGCCTTTTGCTTTGGGCGGACGCGCGTGCGCAAGCAGCCCGATGGTTCTCATCGCCATCAACGGCCGCCATCCGAGGAATGGGTCGCGCTGATTCGTGATGCCCATGCTGGATACATTACTTGCGACAGTGGAGTACGAAGAGAACCTCCGGATCCTGCGCGACAATGCGCAGGCACCTGCCACCGGGCGTGATCAGCACGCCGCGTGAAGGCCCGGCGTTGCTGCAAGGATTGGCTCTCTGCGCCAAATGTGGTGATCGCGTGACCGTTCGCTATCATGGAACGGGCACACGGCGCGTGCCTGATTATGTTTGTCAGCGCGAGGGGGTCGAGCATGCGCAGCCGATCTGCCAGCAGACTGTCGGAGGCGAACTCGACGCGGCCATTGGCCGCTTGCTGGTGGAGGTCGTGACTCTGATCACCCTGGGGTGGCGCTGGCGGTGCAGAAAGAACTGGAGAGCCGAAGCGAAGATAGTGATCGCTTGCGCCGTCAAGCCGTCGAGCGGGCGCGCTACGAGTCCGATCTGGCACGCCGCCGTTAGTAGCGGTTGTGATCCCGACAACCGTCCGGTCGCCGATCCGCTGGAAGCGGAATGGAACCAGGCGCTGCGCAACCAGACGGTGGCCCAGGAGCACATGACCGCAAACAGCGCGAGAGCGAGACCGGGCTCGATGACCAGCAGCGCGCCGCCATCCTGGCACTGGCGAAAGACTTCCACGCCTGTGGAACGATCCCCATACGGCTGACCGGGAGCGCAAGCGGATGGCCCGGTTGCTGATCGCGGATGTCACCCTCCTCAAAGAGGCCGACATCAGGGCGCAGGAATTGCCTTCAGCGGTAGTGCGACGCACACGCTGCACCTCCCGCTGCCATGCCGGCCTGGATGCTGCGCCAAACGCCAGGCACCGTGGTCGCCGAGATTGACCGACTCCTCGAAGATCACACCGATAGTGAAATCGCGGACTGGCTCAACGACCAAGGCTTGATCTCCGGCGACGGTAAGCCCTTCCACCGCCCGATGGTTCGTCGTATCCGGATCGACTATGCCGCCCAGTCGCCACGATTTGGCTGCGCGCGCGTGGCTTGCTGACCCTGTATGAAATGGCACAGCGTCTCAACATCTGTCCGGACAGCCTCAAGCGTTGGCGGCGCGCCGGCCTACTCAAGGCCCACAAGTATGACGACAGGGGCGGCCTACCTCTTCGAACCGCCTGGGGTCCTGACACGCCGGTCAAGCATCAACATCAAGGCAAAACCACAGGCAAATCAACCACCCGCGAGGGAAGTTTCCCCGCACATACCGCATGAGGTGCAATATGCAGCGACTCCTTCTCGTTGCCCTTCGCCACCGCGCAAGCCACCGGCTCCGAAGCCGTAGTGGCGGGCGAAATCGAGATAGCGCGGATTGAACTGCGCCGCTTCGCCGCGCCTGTGCTGGAGCACCGCGCAGCGCAGATTGTCGACCATCACCTTCCTTGGCACGCCGAGCGCATGGAAGCCATTGACATGCGCCGCGAGGAATTGCTCCATCGTCTGCGACAGCGTGAATTCGACGTACATCTTCCGGCTGTACGCCAGCACCATGACGAAGAAGGACAGGCGCCGCCGGGTATCGCCGACGGCGATCGTCCCGAATTCGCCCCACTATGCCGAGTCCCGGACTATGCCGAGTCGCTCCCGGATGCCGTTGCACCCCTTGCACAGCACGACTTTGAGTCCATTTTAGTCGGCATAACATTTCTCCACCCTGGACCGTCATTCCAGGAAGGAGAGCCAAGATGGAACAAGTTGTCGAAAGATTGTGGGCCTTGCGGCATGAGCCCGAAGGTCCGTTGGTGCCTTACCTTGATTTGTTCGCGCGCGTACTCGATGAACAAGGTTTCAAGCGGCGGGTTCTCCGTCCGCAGATTCGGTTGGTGGCGAACTTCAGCCGATGGCTTCAGGCCAGGCAAATCACTGCAGCGGAGGTGTCCGACGAACAGGTACGGCGATTCATCGATGAGGTCGTACCCCAGAGGTCAACACAGCGTGGTGATCTCGCCACCCTACGGCGGTTCATGGATTTCCTGCATCAACTGGGGGTCATTCACCCGCTGCCTGAACACGATGAAGCCGCGCCGATCGAACGAGCGGTCCAGGCATTTGCCACCTACCTGCGTCAGGAGCGGGCGCTTTCCGACAGGACACTGATCCAGTACTGCCCGTTTATCGGACGCTTCCTCTCGGAGCGCTTCGGCTCTGACACCATTTCGTTCGCCGCCTTGCGTGCCAGCGATGTCATCGCGTTTATCCAGCGACAGGCTGCGCAGCTGAGTCCAGCAAGAGCCAAGGCTGCGACCACCGCCTTGCGCTCTTTTCTTCGTTACCTGCGCTATTGCGGTGAGATTCAGCTCGATCTTGCCGCAGCGGTGCCCTCGGTACCCAATTGGTCGATGACCGGGATTCCCCGCGCCATCGCACCGGAGCACGTCCGCGCCGTCCTCGCTCATTGCTCGCATCTCACCACGGTCGGACGCCGTGACTATGCGATTCTGCTGTTGCTGGCGCGTTTGGGCCTGCGCTCGAGCGAAATCGTTTCGCTGATGCTGGACAGCATCGACTGGGAGGCGGGCACGATCAGGGTGGCCGGCAAGGGCAATCACTCTGCATTGCTGCCTCTGCCTGTCGAAGTCGGCGAGGCGATTGCCGATTATCTGCATGACGGACGCCCCGTTTGCAGCAGTCGGGCGCTCTTTCTGCGTGTCCTCGCTCCTATCCGTAGCCTGGGAGCGCCGCAGACCGTCGCCACCATTGTCGGCGCTGCGATCACGCGGGCCGGCATCGACACGCGTCACCGGGGAAGCCATCAGTTTCGGCATGCGTTGGCCGCCGACATGCTCCGGCACGGTGCCACCCTGAGCGAAATCGGCAGCGTGTTGCGGCACCATCACGCCAAGACGACCGGCATCTACGCGAAGGTTGATTTCGCGGCTCTGCGTCCGCTGAGCCTGCCTTGGCCAGGAGGTGCGACATGAACACCCTGCGCGAGTTGCTGCAGGATTACCTGGCCATGCGACGGGCCTTGGGATTCAAGCTGCGCACCGAGGGCACTGGGCTCATCTCCTTCGTCGCCTTCAGCGAAGAGAGGCAGGCGGACCATATCTCGATAGCGCTCGCGCTCAGTTGGGCGACGCAGCCGGCCTCGGTACAGGCATACCGCTCGGCGCAACGCCTAAGCTACGTGCGCGGCTTCGCCCGCTACTGCAGTGCGTTCGATGCCCGGACCGAAGTGCCACCCTTGAGTTTATTGCCCTTCCCGCATCGACGTCCAAGCCCTTACTTCTTCACGGACGAGGACATTGATCACCTGCTGCAAGGCGCCCTGCGGTGGCCGGCTACGGATGGCCTGGCGAACCACACCTACTACTGCCTGTTCGGACTGCTCAGCGTGTCTGGCCTGCGCATTGGCGAAGCGCTTGGTCTTGCCGTAGACGACGTCGATCTCGACGACGGCGTCCTGACGATACGCTCCACCAAGTTCGGCAAATCCCGTTTGGTGCCGCTGCATGCAACCACCCTCGAGGTCCTGGCCAATTACCGCCAGCGGCGCGAACACTTCCTGGCCGGGTGCGACGTGGCTCACTGGTTCATCAACGCCCACGGTGCACGCCTGGGTTACGACGCCGTCCTCAATGTATTCCACCGCCTGACCGCCAAACTGCCCAGCCAGCCCGGGCGCGCCCGGCCACGACTGCACGATCTGCGACACCATTTTGCCTTGGCGACCGTCCTGCACTGGTATCGCGACGGGCAAGATGTGGAGCGGCGATTGCCGGTGCTGTCAGCCTTCCTCGGTCACGTCGAAGTCAGCAATACGTATTGGTATCTGTCCGCCTGGCCGGAATTGCTGGAGGCTGCCAAGGCACGACTGGAACGTCATTGGGAGCGGACGCCATGAAGCCCGCTGGCACCGTCGCTTCCTTGCTGACCCGCTTCTTCACCCAACGCCTGATGCAGCAGCGGCAAGCGAGCCCCCATACGATCCGTTCTTATCGCGACACCTTTCGCTTACTGCTCCAGTTTGCAAAATCCCGTCTCGGCAAAGAGCCGTCCCAGCTCGCCTGGGAAGCGCTTGATGCGCCGCTGATCAGCGCTTTTCTCGAGGACCTGCAGGCGCAGCGGGGGATCGGGGCGCGCAGCCGCAACCTGCGGCTCACCGCCATCCGTTCCTTCTTCGGTTATGCCGCCTTCGAGTTGCCCGAGCACGCCGAGCAAATCCAGCGCGTGCTCGCGATTCCCGCCCAACGCTGCGCTCATGAGCAGGTGCATTACTTGTCGCGGCCGGAAGTCGACGCGATCCTCGTCGCCCCCGACCAGAGCACTTGGTCGGGCCGCCGCGACCACGCCTGGCTGCTCCTGGCGGTGCAGACCGGCCTGCGCTCGTCTGAGTTGACCGCGCTGACCCGCGAGGATACCCATCTTGGCGCCGGTGCCCATGTCCATGTGCTGGGCAAGGGGCGCAAGGAACGCTGCGTTCCGCTCACCAAACAAACAGCGGCCGTTCTGCAAGCCTGGCTGAAGGAACTCGCGCTCGGGGAAGGGCAAATCCTCTTCCCCAATCGCCGTGGTGGCCGATTGAGTAACGATGGGGTCCAGTATCTGCTGGCGCAGCACGTCGCCACCGCCCGTGAGGGCTGCCCATCGCTGCGAACGAAGCATGTATCGCCGCATACGTTGCGGCATACGGCCGCCATGGAGTTGTTGCAGGCCGGCGTCGATACAACGGTGATTGCGCTCTGGCTGGGCCATGAGTCGGTCGAAACCACCCACATTTACCTGGAGGCCGATCTGGCGATGCGGGAGAAGATCCTCGCCAAGACCACACCCCATGAGGGATGCCCTGGCGTCTACAAACCGGACGATGCCTTGCTCGCTTTCCTCAAGGCGCTTTGAAGGGGCGCCGACTATGCCGGGTAAACCGCTCGCCGCGCCGGTCCGGGGCCTTGTTCTGGGCGCCAACGGGCTATCTCGGTGGAGCGACTCGGCATAGTCCGGGACTCGGCATAGTGGGGCCTATGCCGAGCTCGGCATAGGCCCCAGTCGACCTGGGCGGCCTCGCCCGGAGCAAAGGCGAGCGTCAGAAAGGCTTCCCGCGGACGCGGGCGGATGGCCCGCACATAATCCTTGACGATGCTGATGCCGCCGCCGTAACCGTTGTCGCACAGCCGCTGAAAGACTTGCTGCGCCGACAGCGGATGGGCGTCGAGCCAGCCGACGATGCGGCCCTTGAAGGGATCGAGCTTGCTCGATCGGCGGACCGCTTGCCGCGGCGCGTAGGGGCGTCCGATCCAGTGGCGTACGGTCTTGACGTCGAGGCCCAGCGAAACCGCGAGTTGGGCGGCAGTCAGGTGTTTCGCAACGCCATCGCCAATGGCGGCCCAGGTCGCGTAGTCGATCATGGACGCCCTCCAAGAATGGCGTGCAGACGCTCGATGCGGGCGGCAACGGGCACCGACTCGGGCAGGCTGAGCGCGGGTGAGCGGCGGGTCGTAGGCGATCAGGTCGAGGGCGATGAGCTCCCGGCGGGCCTGGGCCAGCCGTCGCAGGTCCAGATTCAGGCGCCGGGACAGGCTCGCGTCGCTGTAATAGCTCGGGCCATGGGCATCGGCGGCGGTGACGAGAAACAGATACAGCGCCCAGGCACAGACGTCAGCCTTCTCGATGGTGTGCTCCCGCACCAGGCGGTGGTCGAGCCAGCTGAAATGCTCGGGCACTTGGCGCAGGCGTTCCGGGTTCAAGACCCGCTTGGTCGTACTCATGGTTTCCTCCTCGGATGTCGAGCCCGAGTTGTAGCAAGCGCGACAGGGCCGAGGCGATGTCCTCTTGTAACGCACTGCCCCAGATGTGGGCAATTAGCCCCACGAGAACAATGGGTTGCGCATTCAAGAGATCTTGTAACGGTGCCGCCGGAGCGTTACAAGATGTCTGCGCCGGCAGTGCGGGCGGCGTCGGTTCTGACGCTGGCGGTGGGGTGATTGCGGCAGCGGCCGCCGTGATCCAGTCGTCTTGTACCGGCTCCGGCAGCAACCGCGTTCGTCGGCTGTACCCGGGATGGGCTGCCCGCCACGCCTTGACCCGGGCCACCGATTCCGGTCCCCGGTGGTAGTCCCGGTTCTCCGGCTTGGCCAGCCAGTTCGCTTGGCTGGCCCGCTTGCTGGCTGCCTTGCACGCCACCGCCGTGCAGTAACGCTGGTGTCGCGCGTTGCGCGCGTCAGCCGTGAATGGCTCGCCGCAGTTCAGGCACGTCCGCTTCTCCGTCTTCCCCATCTCGTGTCTCTCGCCAAGTCGCAACCCCGGCTAATACACGATCCCGGAAGAACACCGAAGAACACCCAAACAGCGAAGAAGACCCCAGATGCGAAACCGACCAACCCGGAAGAAAATCCAGTTTCATGTCGTCAGGTTTGAACCGGTTTCAGA
>JADKBU010000020.1 GCA_016714935.1 Candidatus Accumulibacter propinquus
AGCGCACCAGATGCACATTCTCGTCGCTGATCTGCACGAAGCACGAACCGCTCTCGGTCAGCAACTCCTTGGCCACCAGCAGCCGGTCGCGCAGATAACTGAGGTACGAGTGAATCCCGAGTTCCCAGGTGTCGCGGAAGGCCTTGATCACTTCGGGCTCGCCGGAGAGGCTGGCGTCGTCGCCGTCCTTGACGTTGCGGTCGTTGAGGCGGATCTGCCAGTTGGAGTTGTACTTGATGCCGTAGGGCGGGTCGATGTAGATCATCTGCACCTGGCCCTTCATCCCCTCGCGTTCGAGCAGGCTGGCCATGACCATCAGGCTGTCGCCCTGGATCAGGCGGTTGGCCCAGCGATCGGCGTGTCTGTAATAGCTCTGCGGCTTGTCGAGTTCGTCGATGTCCTTGTAGTTGGCGAACAGTTCGTCGACGAAGAAATCGGCCTGGTGGTCGGCTTCGCGCCGCAGCGAATACAGCCGCTGGATCAGCTTTTCCGGGGCGATGTGCTCGGTGCGGTAGAGCGAGCGGATGTCGACTTCCAGGTCTTCCTGGCGATCGTCGGCGCCGTATTTCTCCAGCCAGTACAGTTCAGGATCCTGGCCGCGCTGGGTTACCGGGTTGAGCGGCCAGTTGGCCTCCGTCTGGCGCGCCTCGGGGCTTTCCTGCTCGCAGCCGGCTTCTTCCTGGCTCGGAATGCGCGTGCGTCTGGCGTTGGCGTGCTTGAGGCTGTCGATCTTCTTGTCGGTCATGGCGTGGTCCAGTCTTCGAGCGTCAGGCCGCCGACGCGGGCAAACTCGCCGGTATTGTTGGTGACCAGAGCAATGCCCAGGGTTTGCGCGTGCGCGGCGATCCACAGGTCGTTCGGACCGATGGTGCGGCCGGCACTTTCCAGTTCGCCACGGATGGCGCCGTAGCGGTCGCCGACGGCTGCGCTGAGCTCCAGCACCGGTACAAGTGTTCGCAATTTCGTGATTTTCGCCAAGGTCTGGCTGCGTTCACGGGACTTTTCAGCGCCCAGCACCAGTTCTCCCCAGGTCACTACGGACATGGCGACGTCGCCCGGCTGGAGACCGGCCAGCTTCCTGGCCACGTTGGGATGCCGGTTGTTTTTAAGGAAGATGCAAATATTGGTGTCGAGCAAATAGCGCGGCGTCACTCGAATGGCTCCCTTTGTTCAAAGGCGGCGGAATCGTGCCGACCGTCCGGGTAGAAGTCGTCTGGCAGGCTGGCGAGCAGATCGAGAATCTCCACGAGACTATCTGGCGCGGCATCGATTTCGTCGACGATGCGTCGGATGGCCTGGGTCAACGCCGGCTTGATGTCTTCGATGTCCGCAATTTCCTCGAAGTACCACGCTGGCAGCCCGAGCTTGTCGCGCGCGTTGTTCACTGCCGGCAGCCAGCGTTCGCGCACTGCCCAGCGCTTGAGTTCCTTGTCCTGGTTGAAGCCGGTGATTTCGAGGATGAGCTGGGCGGTGCGCAGCTTCGGCGTGCGCAGACGGATGAGATAGTCGGGCAGGTAGCTCCGCTCCTTGCCGCCGCTGATGTACGGAATGTGGAAGCCGAGGAAGGCGTTCTTGATGTAGCTTTCGACCGCCGGGATCTTTTCCAGCGTCTTGGCGGCGATCTGCTCCCAGCTGTCGGTGTCGGCGACGACCAGATTGACGTGGCTTTTCTTCGTTGGCCAGGTCTTCCGGCTGGTTTGGCCGACGACGTGCCGCGTGCTGCCCTGCGGGTTGTAGTGGTTGAGGATGGGCAGCACGCGCTCGCGTTCGGCGGCGTGCGCGACGATGCCGCGGTTGATGCTCTCGACCACCGGCTGCGGGTCTTCGTAGATCACCAGGCGCTTGTAGATCGGGTCGTCTTCGCCGACGAGCTTGAGCTTTTCCGCGTACCAGCGCTCGACGATCTGCCTGACCTGCTGGAAGAGACGCAGGTCGGCCCGCTGCGCTTCATCACCGTGGATACGCCGCAGGTAGTCGCGGGTCAGCTTGTAGATGACCGTCTGGTCGCGCAGTTCGTCGAGCTTGAGGCGCATCGTCTGGCGGTCTTCGGAGACGGCGGTGCCGAGCGTCGTTTCGACCGGCAGGCGGGTGGTGTCGAGGCGATAGTCGGGCGTGCCGGTGAAGTCGGCGGCAAGGTGGTCGCTGTCGGTCTGCAGGCGGTAGCCGACCAGATTGGGGAAGCGGATTTCGAGGCTGTCGCGTTCGCGCAGCGCGCGCAGCGTGGCGTATTCGGGCGGGTCGACGTGGCTGCTCTGGCCGGCCTTGAAAAGCTTGAAGGGGATGCCGATGATGTGCGCGTACTCGGGCGGGAACTTGCCGGTCTTCGGGTCGGTGAAGTAGTAGCGGCGGCGCAGCGCCCGGCCGGCGACCTGTTCGCAGAGCAGTTGCGAGCCGAAGGCGCGCAGGCCCATGACGTGGGTGACGGTGTTGGCGTCCCAGCCTTCGCTGAGCATGGCGACGGACACCACGCAACGGACGTGCGCTCCGAGGGTGTCGGGTTTGCCGACGGTGTTGACCACCTCGCGCAGCAGTTCGGCGTCGGTGAGGCTGTCGACACCGCGCTCGGGGTGACGGAGACGGTAGGCGCGCTTGAAGCGCTCGATCTCGGGCGCGAAAACCTTCTTGAAGCCCTCGTCGATCTGGCCGGAGTGTTCGAGGGCGTCGCTGTCGATCAGCAAGGTCGGCGGGCGGGCGAGGGCGCGGCCGCTGTCGCGGTCGAAGTTGGAGAACAGCGGGAAACGACCGGCAACGACGGTCGCCTGACCGCTCTCGTCCACGCGTTCGTAGCCGGCGATCTCCTTGAACACTTCGCGCGAAACGGTGGTGTTGCCGCAGACGACGATGAACACCGGCGGCGCGGTGAACAGGTCGGCTTTCAGTTCGCCACGCCGCCGCAGGCCGCGCTCGTATTCTTCGTAGTGGGTATAGAACTGGTCGAGCGCCTGCCGCACCAGCGCCGGCAGGTTGGGGGCGGCTTCGCCGAAGGGGGTTTCCTGCGCCGCGCGCCGCTGCGTGCGCTGTCCCTTGCGGGGCAGTTCGGCCTTGCAGTTCTCGTAAAGGTTTTTCAGGACCGGCTCGTCGATCGCCTGGCTGCTGTCGTCGATCGGCAGGAAGGGAATCTTGACCAGGCCGGCTTCGATCGCTTCGATCAGGCCGAAATCGCTGACCACCCAGGGAAACAGCGAGTACGCCGGAAAACCCGAGCCGGAAAGGTAGTAGGGCGTCGCCGACAGGTCGTACACGACACGCACTTGAAAGCGCCGGGTGCAGGCGCGCAGGCCGGAAAACCAGACCGCGGCGCGCTCGTTTTCGGTTTCCGAATTGTCGAGTTCGGTATCCCTGCCCCTGGCGCGCGGCAGATAGCAGTGATGGGCTTCGTCATTGATCACCAGCAGCCGGCGCCCGGCCTTGAAGCTGCCCAGCACGCGGCGCAGCATCTGGTTTTCGTCCTCGCGGCTTTCGACCTTGCGGCCATCGTCGCCGAGCTTGCCGTCGAAGGGCGTGCGCTTGTTGCCGCCGAGAATGCGTGGCAGAAACTCGTGATAGTTGGTGATGATCAGCCGGTGCGCGAGTTCGCCGAGGGCGTGCTGGTGGGCCGGCGGTACCAGCGTGCGCTGCTGGTAGTAGTCGCGGGCGGTGGCGGGCGGCGTGTTGCGCTGGTCCGGCAGGAGGACATTGAGGCGGTCGCGGATGGTGATGCCGGGGGCGAGGATCAGGAAGTAATCGACGTAGCGGGTATCGTTGCGGTATTCGCGCCGGTTGAGATAGTGGTAGAGGATCAGGCAGGCCATGACCACGGTCTTGCCGCTGCCGGTGGCCATCTTGAAGGCCACCCGGGGCAAATGGCTGGCGGTGTCGTCGCCGGCGCTGGCCTGCCGCTGCCGCAACTGGGTCTGGAGATGCGTGCCGGTATTCGATTTCTCGGCGACCTCGTTGAGCCAGATCGCTGCCTCGACGGCTTCCTGCTGCGCGAAGAACAGTTTCTGATGCGCGGCCCGTTCGGGGTTGGCGAACCAGTAGTCGAGCAGATCGCGGGTGACGCGGCTGGTGACCCCCGATAGCCTGATTGCCGCCAGGCGCGCAGCTCGTCCCTGAGCCGGTTGATCAGGTGTTCACCGTATTCCGCCCGGAAGTCATTCACGTCGAACATGCTGCCCTGGTTTTGCTGGCCGATCGGTACCTGCGGCACATCCGGGGTAAAGATGCGGCGGCCGGGGCGAATGTCGCGATAGTTCAGATTCCCCTGCGCGTCGGTGGCGTAGTGCCGCGCCGGCTCGTCGTAAGGAGAGTTCAGGATGGGATTGTCGGCGGAGGCCATGGGCAGTGACGCCGGTTGCAGGGTGGGCGCATTCTAACAGTCTCTGCTTGCGCTTGACTGCGCCAGGACCGCATCGGGAACGGCGGAATCGCTCCGGAAAATGTGCTGAAAGGCGCTCGAATGGTGTCCGCCGGGTGGCTTGCAGCGGCGGAAAATGTGAGGGTTGACAAGCGCTTGTGGCATGACGCAAAGTACGTGCCAATTTTTGCTTCGCCTGCGCCGGCCCGCCGATTCCGTTCTGCTTGCAACCTGACGTTCTTTGACAAGAGGCTCTAAAAATGAAAATCAAAACGCTTCTCTGGAGTGGATTTGCCGCGATCTGTGCGGTGATGGCGGTGCTGGTGAGCATCGGCATCTGGCAATTGAACGTGATCGACAAGGCCGCCGACGATGTCACCCGGGCCGATGACAACGAATCGATGGCGCGGGAAATTGCCGAGCGGGTGAATGGCATGCGACGCTATCAGCTCAGTGCGCTGGTCGCCGCTGACGAGCGTGACCAGCAAATGGAGCGTGCGACCAAGGCCGGCAGGGAAAATGTCCAACAGGCGGAAGAACTCGAGAAGAAGCAGCGCAACCCCGAGACCAGGCAGATAGTGAGCAATATGCGTGCGCTGAACGAGCGCTACGTGCGCAGCCACGAGCAGGTGGTCGCGCTGGGCAAGGAAGGCAAGCTCGATGCGATGCGCGAGCTGATCCAGGGAGAGGCGCGCAGCGCACAGCGCGAGCTCGCTGCGGAAAGCGAGAAATTCATCAAGATTCAGAGTGAGCGACAGGCGCAGGCGGAGAAAACGATGGAGGCTGCACACACGCTGGCGCAAAGACTGATGCTCGGTTTGCTGGTAGTCGGAGTGGCGCTGGGCATTGGTATCGCCTTTCTGGTCACCAGTCGGATCACCGCCCAGCTTGGCGGTGAGCCCGAATACGCCCGGCAACTGGTGCAGCGCATCGCCGACGGCGACCTGAGCCAGGATCTCGCGCTGCAGAGCGGCGACACGCAGAGCCTGATGGCCTACCAGCAGCAGATGCAGTTGCGATTGCGGACGATGTTGAAGAACATCGGCAGTACCGTGGTCAGCACCGAGGGCGCGGCGCAGACGCTGGCCGGGTCGTCGCAGCAGGTAGCGGCCGCTTCGCGCTCGGCCAGCGATTCGGCGGCCTCGATGGCGGCGGTGGTCGAGGAGATGTCGGTGAGCATCAGCCAGGTGGCGGACAATGCCCGCGATGCGCTGAAAACGGCAAACCATGCGGCCGAGCTGTCGGACAGCGGCGGCGGCGTGATCGAGCAGGCGACCAGCGCCATCAACCGCATCGCCGACACCGTCCGCCAGACTTCCGGGGCGATGCGCACCCTCGATGAAAGCGCGACGCGCATCTCGACGGTGGTGCAGGTGATCAAGGAGGTCGCCGATCAGACCAATCTGCTGGCGCTGAACGCGGCGATCGAGGCGGCGCGCGCCGGCGAGTCGGGGCGTGGCTTCGCGGTCGTCGCCGACGAGGTGCGCAAGCTCGCCGAGCGCACCGGCAAGGCCACCAACGAGATCAACGGCATGGTCCTGCAGATCCAGCACGAAACCCGCAACTCGCTCGACTCGATGGCGACCGCGGTGCAGCAGGTCGATCACGGTGTCGACCTGGCCGGATCGGCGGGTGAGGCGATCCGCGACATCCGCAGCAGCGTCGAGCAGGTGGTCGCCGTGGTCAACGACATCGGCAATGCGATCAGCGAGCAATCGATCGCCAGCCAGCAGATCGCACAGCGGGTCGAGCAGGTCGCGCAGGCTTCCGAGGAGAACAATGCCGCGGCCGAAGAGACCGCCAGCGCGGCGCGCACGCTCAGCCAACTGGCGGGTGGCTTGCGCAATACCGTCGCGCAGTTCCGGACCTGAGCCGCCACCGGGGGAGGCTGAAGCGTGGGCAACAGCGACCAGACCGGCGGCGAGGTCCGCGCCGAGCACGACAGCCTCGGCGCGATCGACGTCGCGGCCACGCATCTCTGGGGAGCACAGACGCAACGCTCCCTCAAGTTTTTTGCGATTGGCCGCGAGCGCATGCCGACGGAGATCATCCACGCGCTGTTGCTGATCAAGCGCGCCGCGGCGCAGGCCAATAGCGCGCTTGGCGAGATCGATGCGGCGATCGCCGTGGCCATCGTGCAGGCCGCCGACGAAATCCTCGCCGGCCAGTGGCCCGATGAATTTCCGCTGTCGGTCTGGCAGACCGGCTCCGGTACGCAGACCCACATGAACGTCAATGAGGTGCTGGCCAACCGTGCCTCGGAGTTGCTCGGCGGGCCGCGCGGCATCGGCCGGCTGGTGCATCCCAACGACCACGTCAATTGCGGGCAGTCCTCCAACGACGTCTTTCCGACGGCGATGCACATCGCCGGCGTGCTGCTCGTCGAACAGCGCGTGCTGCCGGCGCTCGACATGCTGGCGGCGACGCTGCGGGTGAAGGCGGAAGCGTTCAGTGGCATCGTCAAGATCGGCCGCACGCATCTGCAGGATGCCACGCCGCTCACCCTCGGGCAGGAGTTTTCCGGTTACGTCGAGCAACTGCGCATCGCGCGCGCGGCCATGGCGATGACCCTGCCCGGCCTGTATGCCCTGGCGCTCGGCGGCACGGCGGTGGGCACGGGTCTCAATGCGCATCCGGATTTTGCCACGCGCGCGATCGCCGAAATGGCGCGTCACAGCGGCTTGCCTTTCGTTGCCGCCGGCAACTATTTCGCGGCTCTGGCCGGTCACGAGCCGCTGGTCATGGCGCACGGCGCCCTGAAGACGCTGGCTACGGCGCTGAGCAAGATCGCCAACGACCTGCGCTGGCTGGGCAGCGGTCCGCGTTGCGGCATCGGCGAGTTGCGTCTGCCGGAGAATGAGCCGGGCAGTTCGATCATGCCCGGCAAGGTCAACCCGACGCAATGCGAGGCGCTGCTGATGGTCTGCGCGCAGGTTTTCGGGAACGACGTGGCGATCAGCTTCGGCGGTGCCGCGGGCAACTTCGAGTTGAACGTGATGAAGCCGCTGATCGCCCGCAACTTTCTGCACAGCGCCCGCCTGCTGGCCGACGCCATGCGCAGTTTCGAGAGCCATTGCGTGTGCGACCTGCAGGCGAATACGGCGCGCATCGATGAACTGTTGCACGGCAGCCTGATGCTGGTCACCGCCTTGGCGCCGCACATCGGCTACGACCGCGCCGCGCAGATCGCCAGGCGCGCGCATGCCGAGGGGACGACGCTGCGCGCGGCGGCAATCGCCTCCGGCCTGGTCAGCGCCGAAGCGTTCGACCAGTGGGTGGTGCCGGAAGACCTGGTCTGAAGCGCGCGTCCCGGATCACCTCAAGGCGTGATCCGGATCTGCAGGGCTGCACGATCCGTGCTCTGCGCACGGCCCGCGGCGCCGAGGAACTCCGGCAGCCAGGGGCTGGGCGTCAGGCGTGGGCCGGCAAAGCAGGCGGGTTGCGCGCCACTCCAGTCGATGCGCGACGGGGCCGTGTTCTGCGGACCTGGCTTGCGAGGGCTTTGCTCGTTCGCCCGGCTGGAATTCGTGGTTACGCTGGCCGGGTGTGGCCGGGCCGGCGGCTTGCCGCTCGTGCCGGTGCGCTGCGCGCTGCCGAATTGCACGGTGAACCGCTGCTCGACGCGGTTGCCCTTACCGTCGTCCGCTTCCAGCCGGAAGAACTGCTCGCCGGCCTGCGGTGATTCCCAGAGCAGGAGTCCGCTGGCCGCGTCGATGCGGGCACCGGCGGGTCCGTCCAGGAGGCGATAGCTGAGCGCGTCGCCGTCGGCATCGCGAGCTGTGGCCTGGTATCTGAAAACCTGCGGCGGCATGTCGAGGCGCGCGCCGGGGGCATCCGGCCGGGCAGGGCCGATATCGTTGACGGTCGGCATTGCGGTGATCGGCTGGGTCATCAACGCCGCGCTTGCGCCTGGCGATGTCGTGCTCGGCTGCAGGCGCATTCCGGCCGCGGCCATGCCCGCCTGCAGTTCGAAGCTGGCGGGAGGAGCGCTGGTCCACGTCGGTGCATCGTCCACCGGCAGCACCAGAACCTCGAAGCTGGCCGTCGTGCTGGCCTGGCTGCCGTTCGACTGCTCGGTGGCCGTGGCGACGATGGTCAGCGTGAAGCGGCCAGTCCTGTCGGGCGGTGGTGTGATCGACAGTTTGCCGAGATCCCAGTCGCTGATCGTCAGCCGTTGCGTCAGGCGCGTGGCGGTGAAATGGTGCTCGCCGTCGCTGAGCGTCGCGCCGACAGGGAGGCCGGCGATGTCGATCGACAGGGCTTCCGAGCCGTCGTCGTCGCGCAGCGTGGCGGCGATCGTCGGCAGTTGTATCGGCGCATCCTCGTAGCCGACGTTGGCCGGCAGCGTTTCACTGAGCACGATGTCGTCGATCATCGTGCCGCTGCTCCAGGCGTCGAAGCGTGTGGCTTCCGAGGCAATGCGCAAGGTCTGCCGGCCGCCCGCGCCCACGAACTGGAAGGTTCGCGTCTGCCAGGCGAGCGCGTCGAGCGGGCTGGTGCTCGCGTCGCTACCGATGTTCCGGCCATCGAGGGTGATGCCGATGCGCGTGTATTCGGCAGCGTAGCCCGGCGCGCCGGCGAGGGTCAGGGAGAGGGTGTAGGTGGCGCCGGCGATGGTGTCGATGCCACGCTCGATGGCCCGTGTCGGAATCGGCGTGCTGCCCACGATGTTGAGTTCGAGCCAGTTCTGGCCGCTGCCGGCAGCCGGGTACGCGCTCAGGCTACCGCCGAGGGCATTGCGCATGCGGTCGCCACCGCTCCAGATCTGGAAACTGCCGCCGGGCATGCTGGGTCCGCCACTCAGCCGTTGCCAGCCTTCGAGCACGTCTCCCTTGACCGGCGTTGGCGTAGCGCCGGCGTTGGCGACGCTTTCCCAGCCGCTGCGGTAGATTTCCCGCGTTGTTCCGGCGCCGTCAGTGAGGGTCAGCGTCGGTGCATCGGCTTGCGCGCTGATTGTCAGGCGCAGCGTGCCTTCGGTGGCCACTTGCCCGTCGCTGATCGTGAAGGCGAGCTCATCCTCGCCGTGGTAGTCGATCGCCGGGCGGTAGGTGTAGCTGCCGTCGCCATTGCTGCTCAAGATGCCGTGCCGGGGCGAGCCGGCAGATACGGCCAGCGCATCGCCGTCCGGGTCGGTCGCGCCGGACAGCAGATCGAGGGTCACGCTGCCATCCTCGAGCAGCGTACCGGTGAGCGGGCTTACCAGCGGCGCGTCATTCACCGGTGTCACCGTGAGGGTCACCGTGGCGACTCCGGATCCGATCTGGCCATCGCTGAGTTGGTAGGTGAAGCGATCCTCGCCGTGCCAATCCTTCGCCGGCGTGTAATGGAAGCTCGCATCGGCGTTGACCACCAATTCGCCGTGTGCCGGGCCGTCGACGACTACCGGCGCGAAACCTGGCTGACGCGCGTTGCGGTCGTTGGCCAGCGCGTCGATGAGCAGCGGGTGGTCTTCGTCGGTGATCACGGCATCGTCTATCGCTTCCGGTTTTGCCGGTTCGCTGCCGAGGTGCAGGTCGCGGATGCTGACCCGACTGCCTCCGGCATCCGCGCCCTTGCCGAAACCGATCAGGTCGAAAGCGAGGTTGAGCACCGTACCCGCGGCAACGCCGCCAAGATCCACCTGATAACTGCGGCTGCCGTCGGGATTGTTGAGCACGCTGATCGCATCGGCCCGATATTCGCTACCATCCGCCTGCCGGTTGATGATCGCGTCGCCATGGCTGAGCCGCGTGCTGCCGAGCACCGACACGCCGCGGTTGGCGTCGATCAGCGCCACTTCGAAAGCATCATCGGGACCGTCGGCCTGATCGCCCAGAGCGGCAGCGACCGTGAAGGACAGGAAACGATCGTTTTTGCCGAGCACGAAGACTTGGTTGAGGCGGGTCTGGGTGCTCGGCGACTCGGCAAGGATGGCCGAGCCGTCGGCGAAGCTGACGTCGCCGGTCGTGCTCCAGCCGGTGCCGTTGTCGAAGGTGGGGTTCTCCAGCGTTGGGTTGGCGGCGATGTCGTATTGCACCCAGGCGTTGCCGGCAGTGGCAAAGCCCTCGATGCCGCGCAGGCGAGCGCTGCGCGCCAGACCCGTGACGCGGGTGAACGGCAGCGGAACGCCTGGGTCGCTGGGCGCGTACGGCTGCGTCGGACTCTCCGGCGCAGGGAAATGCCCGGCCAACTGCAGCAGCGCGAGTTGCTCGTCGACGGAAAGCGTACGCCGCACGCCCGGTGGCAGCGTCGCGGCCATGTAGTCATGCGCGTCCGCACTGTGCGCAAGTCCCAGCGTGTGACCGTATTCGTGCAGCAGCACGGTCAGGAGATCGATCCTCCCCTCGGCCTCCGAGCCGGGTCTGGCAACCCATTCGTTGGGGTTGGAGGTGGGGAGGAATTCAACGTTGTCTGCCGGAGTATAGTCGATGAACCAGCCGTGGCCGGCGGCGTCGGTGTCGAGGGTGATGGTGGAGTTGGTGGCAGTACGGATAGTTTGGGCAAGGCTCGCGTTCGGGAGATCCGAGAAAATCCGACTGCTCTCGGCGATTAAGCTAAAATCGCCGGAGGTGGAGGCAATACGGTAACTGGTCATTGGACAGCGCTTTTCGAGCTTGAGTGGTATTTGGTCGACACTGCCCACGACATAAATGGTGAATATGACCTTGAATCGCTTGTTATTGGTTAAAACCTCAAACGTCACCTGATCCTTCCCTCGATAGTCGGGGTCACTGACCAAATACTTGTATATCCCGTACGTTAATTTCCCGGCTAAGGAGTTGGTATGAATCGTGCCATGTTTGGGAGCACTCAACACGGTTATACGATAGTCTGGGGAAATGTCGGAAGGGTCTTCACCAAGATACTCAACAATCGGTCCAAGAACCGCAAGATCATTTATAGCGGTCTTATAATCAATCACATCCGGACGTACGAAGTTAACAAACGTGCACGCTCCCAACACTGCTTTGTAACTCGGGGTCATAGAAATCCCATGCGCAATTAGCGCAGGCGGTCTGACTAAGTCATCCATCGGCGGTGTATCCATCGGCAGCATATGGGTCCCTTCATTGAATTGGTTGGTGGAAGCACCCGACGCGAGCAGTAATGATGAACCGCCAATTTTTGCAATCCTAGGCACGTGGAGGTCAATGTGGAAATGATGATGGTGAGGCGAGACACGGTAGTTCCTCCACCCTGCAAGTCCAAGCAGATCGATGATTTCCTTCATTCGTTGATGCTTTGCTTCAGCAGGCTTGCTGCCCCAATAATGACACGGCCGATCAAGCTTCCCTGGAGGGAGCCGTCTCCAAATAGCGCACTTCGGGCTAACTCGCCGTTTGTTACCGGCAGACTGTACCAGCCTGGCCCCCCGGGCGATTCCTCTTGCCGAGTTACCGAATAAAGCGCGAGGAAGTTGCGCAAAGCATTACCCATAAAATTCCTGCCGAATCCGTCTTCCTGGTTTCGCAGCTGCTCGACCAGCGCCAGCGCATCAGCGTTACTCCACGCCCAGTCATTTTCCTTGGCTGGTAGTGGTCCAGGGAGGTTGGAGATGTCGATTGACAAAGGAAGTATTGCTGCCGCGCTGGTCACATATGAGCATCGAGGTAAGGCTATAGCGATAAATCGAAATTCA
>JADKBU010000021.1 GCA_016714935.1 Candidatus Accumulibacter propinquus
TCTTCCAGATGGCCATCTGAACTTCACCGTAGTTATACTGGCCGCCGAACTTGGCATCTGAGGTCAGGTTCTGCGACAGCAACCAATTAATCTGATCCACTTTAGTTTGGTCTAGCGAAGGTGCACCCGCTGCACCAACCGGCAAAAAGGATGGAACTACGTTGCCAGCATAGTTGTCGGCGGAATAGGTCGTCGGCGACACCTTGATGGTTTGCAACGGAGTAAGGCAGTACGCGTCGTAAACGCCGTTGGGAAGCTGAGTATCGATGCTGTCCGTGACGATCATGTCGAAGAAGCTTGGCGCGCCCAAATCCGGCTGCCCATTGGTCTGATAAGCGGTGCCGGCAACGTTGGTGGCTGAAGAGGTTACGCGAATGGTGAATGTGCTCATGGCTTTGGTCTCTGAGTCGAATACGTTCAAAAAAATAGCTGGGGAGATTCCGTCACGTGTTCCTACGGATACACCTAACTATTGACATTCGGTTCGGCGACGCGGAATTTATGCTGTAATCATCTTAAGGATAGACGACGAGCGCAAATAAAAGCGCCCGCGCCGAGCCCATTAATACAGCCTCTAACACCTCGCCAGGGGCCTTTGTCCCCGCACCGCAGGCGGTCCTCAGGACGTTGAACCCTTCGCTCGCAGGGCCAGCATCGTCATGAAAACCCGGCATCTCATGAATGACACGGTACTCATGAGAGGTTCCTCCTGACTAAGACCTGCCACCCCACGAAACGGCGCTTGAAAGGTCAAAAGCAAAACTTGCGCCAGAAAATTAATATTGATTTAGCAAATTTTTTCGACTGGATTGACCAACTAGTGGCCATCAACGTGTAAAGTTTTTCGACATGTCGACCGTATTTCTTCGCGATGCAGTGGATGCCTGCGGATGATGAAGTCTCAGCGTTCCCTATGCTGCGCCCGCGCCGCTCGCGTTTTATCCCTGTTCGCCGCGGCACGCTCCACCTGTGCTTCTGTTTGTTCGTCACGCTCGTGCTCATTTCGCGTGCAACCCTCGCAGCCCTTCGTGGAGGCAAATCGCCCTTGTCCTACTATCCGAATTCCCGGGGCCAGAACTCTCCGATACAACATTCCCCCCACTTGCTCAACGATTCACATCAACCACCACCCGCCCCCGCACCTTGCCTTCGAGCAGTTGCGGCGCCAGCGCGACAACTTCCGAGAGAGCGATTTCATGGCTGATGGCATCGAGGCGGGCGATGTCGATGTCGCGGGCGAGACGTTCCCAGGCTTCCTGCCGTACGGCCAGCGGCGCCATGACGCTGTCGATCCCGTAGAGCGTAACGCCGCGCAGGATGAAGGGCGCGACTGTGGCCGGGAAATCCATTCCCTGCGCCAGGCCGCAGGCTGCCACGGCGCCGCGGTAGCGGGTGGTGGCGCAGGCGTTGGCCAGGGTGTGGCTGCCGACGCTGTCGATCACGCCGGCCCAGCGCTCCTTGCCGATCGGCTTGCCTGGCGCTGACAGTTCCTGACGATCGATGACCGCCGCCGCGCCGATCGATTGGAGGTACGCGGCTTCCGCCACGCGGCCGGTCGAGGCCACGACCCGGTAGCCGAGTCTGGCGAGCAGCGCGATGCTGACGCTGCCGACGCCGCCGCTGGCGCCGGTGACCAGAATCTCGCCGTCCTGCGGCCGGATGCCGTGCTTTTCGAGAGCCAGCACGCAGAGCATCGCGGTATAGCCGGCGGTGCCGATGGCCATCGCCTGGCGCGGTGTCAGCTTCGCCGGCAGCGGCACCAGCCATT
Source organism: Candidatus Accumulibacter propinquus (assembly GCA_016714935.1). Classification (GTDB taxonomy): domain Bacteria; phylum Pseudomonadota; class Gammaproteobacteria; order Burkholderiales; family Rhodocyclaceae; genus Accumulibacter; species Accumulibacter propinquus. Next base: position 1,769 of record JADKBU010000021.1, read on the forward strand.
CGCCCTGCAGGCGCGCCATTTGCGCGAGGCCACCGCAATGCGTCTCGCCGACGCCCCAGCCGTTCAGCAGCACCTGATCACCAACCTTCCACGCCGGGTTGCTGCTCTCGATCACCGTGCCGGCAAGATCGATCCCCGGCACCATCGGAAAGCGGCGGACCACCGGCGCCTTGCCGGTAATCGCCAGGGCGTCCTTGTAGTTGAGCGTCGACCACTCGACACGCACGCTGACGTCGCCTGCCGGCAACACCGCGTCGTCGATATCCTGCAACTGCGCCCGGTAACCGGCTTCATCCCTGGTGATCAGGATGCCCTTGAACATGTTGATTCTCCTTTGCTGTGGGAACGTGAGGTGGTGTTGCGGTTCGCCGGCGCGCCGACGCCGGCGACGCGCGCCGCGGACACCCGGCGCGCCAGATCCTGCCCGAAGCAAAGGTCCAAACGCCCGCCGGCCACCTGTCAATTTACGTCCCCCCCCCGCCACCACCCCCCCTGCCAGCCCCCCCCCGCCCCCCCGCCTGCAGGGAATGAACGACCACTCGATCTGGTCGCTGCGCTCGCAGCCCGCGGTCATCGCCCGGCACAGGTCGATGAACTCGCGCATGCCGACAGTCTGGAACTTTCGCCGCTGCCAGAGGAACTGAAAATCGCGCCGCAGATCGAGCTCGGGCGTCTCGATCGCGACCAGGCTGCCGCGCCGGAAGGCCTCGCGCAGCGCCAGGCGTGAAATGCAGCCGATGCCGAGGCCGAACTCGACGGCACGCTTGATCGCCTCGGTATGCTCCAGTTCCAGGCGGATATTCATGGCCGAATGGTGGTGGCGCAGCGCCTGGTCGAGCGTCTCGCGCGTCCCCGAACCCGGCTCCCGGACGATCCACGCTTCACCGGCCAGTTCCGCGAGCGTCGCCGAGCCGCGGCGCGCCAGCGGGTGCGCCGGCGCGCAGAACACCACCAGCTCGTCGGCCACCCAGGGTTCGACATGCAGGTCGGGGTGCCGGCAAGTGCCTTCGATCAGCCCCAGATCGAACTCATGGCGCACCAACTGGTCGATGATCGCCGCCGTGTTGTGCACCCGCAACTGCAGCGTGCTCTCCGGGTGGCGCTTGAGAAAATCGGCGACGATCAGCGTCGCCAGGTAGTTGCCGATGGTCAGCGTCGCACCGATGCGCAACAGGCCGTAGCCGGCGCGGCCTTCGAGGACGTTTTCGATGGCCGCCGCACGCTCGATCAATTCGACCGCCTGCGGCAGCAGCGCCTGTCCGAGTTCGTTCAGGCGCAGCGTCTTGCCGAACCTGTCGAAGAGCTGCGTGTCGTATTGTCGTTCAAGTTCGGCGAGCGCCGTGCTGGTCGCCGACTGCGACAGTGCCAGCGTCGCGGCGGCACGCGAAACGCTCTCGTGGCGGGCCACCTCCACAAAGATACGGAGCTGCCGCAAGCTGAATCGCATATCCAGTTTCCAGATATCGTTTATTCAAAAAACCACTTTTACAAATATAACATGAGCCCCTACGATGCTCCGGGTCAACCGCACAACAAGGGCAAGACCATGAGCAACTTTTCCGCGCAACGCGTCCTCTCGGTGCATCACTGGAACGAGAGTCTGTTCAGCTTCCGCACCACGCGCGACCCCGGCCTGCGTTTCATCAACGGGCAGTTCCTGATGATCGGCCTGCCCCAGGAGGGCCGCCCGCTGACCCGCGCGTACAGCATCGCCAGCGCCAATCACGACGAATACCTCGAATTCTTCAGCATCAAGGTTCCCGACGGTCCGCTGACCTCGAAGCTGCAGCACCTGGCGGTCGGCGACGAAATCGTCGTCAGCCGCAAGCCGACCGGGACACTGGTCCTGCGCGACCTGCGACCGGGCCAGAACCTCTACCTGCTGGCCACCGGCACCGGCCTGGCGCCATTCATCAGCCTGATCCAGGACCCGGAGACCTACGAGCGTTTCGAGAAGGTGGTGCTGATCCATGGCGTGCGCTGGGTGAAGGACCTGGCTTACAGCGATTTCATCCGTGAAGAGTTGCCGCGGCACGAGTTCTTCGCCGACCTGGTGCGTGACAAGCTGATCTACTACCCGACCGTGACCCGTGAGGCGTTCCGCAATCAGGGCCGCATCACGCAACTGGTCGACAGCGGCCGGCTGTTCGCCGACATCGGCCTGCCGCCACTCGACCCGGCACGCGACCGGGCGATGGTCTGCGGCAGCCCGGCAATGATCAAGGACTGCTGCGGCCTGCTCGACACGCGCGGCTTCCAGGTTTCGCCGTATATCGGCGCGCAGGGTGACTACGTGATCGAGCGCGCCTTCGTCGACAAGTAGCCGCTCCGCACGGCCGGCGCTCGCCGATCAGCGCCGTTGGCCAAGGGTGCGAATGAAACTATGGTCGCGCGGGCATTGCCGATATTGACCTCCCTCCCCTTCAAGGGGAGGGTCGGGGTGGGGATGGGGTCAACAGCGAAGCAGCATCCCCGGATTCGTGTTGCAACGCCATCCAGATAGCCTCTACCACTGCGTCAGTTTCCTGTAACACCTGGTTGTTCCAAAATCGCATGATGCGGAAGCCGGCCTCATGCAGTCGGCGATCACGCACCTGATCTGCCTCACAGTCTTGGTGCTGGCCGCCATCGACCTCCACTATCAACCGCATTTCCAGGCACACGAAATCGAGCACGTACTCCAGGAACGGATGCTGGCGGCGGAATTTGAAGCCCGTCATCTGCCGACCGCGCAGATATTTCCACAAGCGATTTTCAGCATCGGTCATGTGGGTTCGCAGCTTTTTCTGAAGCGCGTTGTCGAGAACCGAACGATTCGTCTGCCCCTTCATACACCTATTCCATTGTCCATTCCTGCTCCGCTACCCCATCCCCACCCCGTCCCTCCCCTTGAAGGGGAGGGAGTGCGTCCCCCGAATCTCCGTTGAAACGGAAGGCAAATTGATATTATCGGCCAACTCTTTCATTTGCACCCGTTGACCAAGGTGGCGAGCCATTGCCGGTCAGTCTCGGGTAGACTTGCGTATCTCGGGCGCGCCACAGGGCGCGCCCGCCTCCCTTTCACCTCTGACCGACTGCCATGGCTCAATACGTATTCACGATGAACCGCGTGGGCAAGATCGTCCCGCCCAAGCGCCAGATCATCAAGGACATCTCGCTCTCCTTCTTCCCCGGCGCCAAGATCGGCCTGCTCGGCCTCAATGGTTCGGGCAAATCGACGGTGCTGCGCATCATGGCCGGCGTCGACAAGGACATCATCGGCGAAGCGACGCCGATGCCGAATCTCAGGATCGGCTACCTGCCGCAGGAACCGCAGCTCGACCCGGTGCAGACCGTCCGCCAGGAAATCGAGTCGGGTCTCGGTGAAGTATTCCAGGCGCAGGCCAGGCTCGAAGCGGTATACGCCGCCTACGCCGAAGCGGACGCCGATTTCGATCAACTCGCCGAGGAACAGGCTCGCCTCGAAGCGATCATCGCCACGGCCGGATCGGACCTCGACAGCCAGCTCGAACTCGCCGCCGACGCCTTGCGCCTGCCGGCGTGGGATGCGCTGATCGGCACGCTGTCCGGCGGCGAGAAGCGCCGCGTCGCGCTGTGCAAGCTGCTGCTCTCGAAGCCGGACATGTTGTTGCTCGACGAACCGACCAACCATCTCGACGCCGAATCGGTGGACTGGCTCGAACAGTTCCTGGTCCGTTTTCCCGGCACAGTGGTCGCCGTCACGCACGATCGCTACTTCCTCGACAACGCTGCCGAGTGGATTCTCGAACTCGACCGTGGCCACGGCATCCCCTGGAAGGGCAATTACTCGAGCTGGCTGGAGCAGAAGGAAGCGCGCCTGGAAACCGAGGGGCGCCAGGAGGCCGGCCGCATCAAGGCGATGAAGCAGGAACTCGAGTGGGTGCGCCAGAACCCGAAAGCCCGGCAGGCCAAGAGCAAGGCGCGCCTGTCGCGGTTCGAGGAGCTGTCCAGCGTCGAATACCAGAAGCGCAACGAAACGCAGGAGATCTTCATCCCGGTCGGCGAGCGCCTGGGCGGCAAGGTCATCGAATTCAGGGACGTCAGCAAGTCCTTCGGTGAACGCCTGCTGATCGACAAGCTCAGCTTCAACGTGCCGCCGGGTGCGATCGTCGGCATCATCGGCCCGAACGGCGCCGGCAAATCGACGCTGTTCCGCATGCTGATCGGCCAGGAGCAGCCGGACTCCGGCGAAATCGAGATCGGCAACACCGTCCGGCTCGCCTACGTCGACCAGAGCCGCGATTGCCTCGACGGCGACAAGACGGTCTTCGAAGAGATCTCCGGGGGGGCAGAACTGCTGACCGTCGGCAAGTACGAAACGCCCGCGCGCGCCTACATCGGCCGCTTCAACTTCAAGGGGGGCGACCAGCAGAAACGCGTCGGCCAACTCTCGGGCGGCGAGCGCGGTCGCCTGCACATGGCCAAGACGCTGATCGCCGGCGGCAACGTGCTGCTGCTCGACGAGCCGTCGAACGACCTCGACGTCGAAACGCTGCGCGCGCTCGAAGACGCGCTGCTCGAATTTGCCGGCAGCGTGCTGGTCATCTCGCACGACCGCTGGTTCCTCGACCGCATCTGCACGCACATCCTGGCCTGCGAGAGCGATTCGCAATGGAGCTTCTTCAGCGGCAACTACCACGAGTACGAAGAAGACAAGAAGCGTCGCCTCGGCGAGGAGGCGGCCAAGCCGAAGCGGATTCGCTACAAGCCGATCACGCGCTAGCCGGCACGCGCCTGGCCGACTGCTTGCGGTCGGGCGCCGAAGCCGCCGCCGGTCAGCGCTTGCGGCGGGCCGCGCCGCCGGCGGCCGCAACCCTGGCCGGCATCGCCTCCCGCGTCGGCGCGCGCGTGCTCGTTCTCGCGTACGGCGTGGCCGCCGCCGTGCCCAGCGGCTGAAAGAACGGAATCAGGTGTTTCCTGCCGTTGCCGATCAGGTCGGCGCGCCCCATCTGCTTCAGGGTTTCGCGCAGCAGCGGCCAGTTGGCCGGATCGTGGTAACGCAGGAAAGCCTTGTGCAAACGCCGCTGGCGGCCGGCGCGAACGGTGTCGACCGCCGCCGAGTCGCGGCCGACCTTATGCAACGGGTTCTTGCGGGTGTGGTACATCGCCGTGGCAATCGCCATCGGTGTCGGCAGAAAGGTCTGCACCTGGTCGAGCCGGAAGTTGTGGCGCTTCAGCCACAGCGCCAGATTGAGCATGTCCTGGTCGGTGGTGCCCGGATGCGCGGCGATGAAATACGGGATCAGGTACTGCTCCTTGCCGGCCTCTTTCGAGAATTTCTCGAACAGGATCCGGAACTGCTCGTAGGAACCCATGCCGGGCTTCATCATGTGCGCCAGCGGCCCGTCTTCGGTGTGCTCGGGCGCAATCTTGAGATAGCCGCCGACGTGATGGCTGACCAGTTCCCTGACGTACTGCGGATCGCGCACCGCGAGGTCGTAGCGCAGACCGGAACTGATCAGGACCTTCTTCACCCCCGGCAGCGCCCGTGCCTTGCGATAGAGCTGCAGCAGCGGCGTATGGTCGGTGTCGAGGTTCTCGCAGATGCCCGGGAAGACGCACGACAGGCGCCGGCACGCCGACTCGATCTTCGGGTCCTTGCACGCCAGGCGGTACATGTTCGCCGTTGGTCCGCCGAGGTCGGAGATGACGCCGGTGAAACCCGGCGTCTTGTCGCGGATTTCCTCGATCTCGTGCAGGATCGACTGCTCCGAGCGGCTCTGGATGATCCGTCCCTCGTGCTCGGTGATCGAACAGAAGGTGCAGCCTCCGAAGCAACCGCGCATGATGTTGACCGAAAAGCGGATCATCTCGAAGGCCGGAATCTTCGCCTCGCCGTAGGACGGATGCGGCCGGCGCTGGAACGGCGCGGCGAAGACACCGTCCATCTCCGGCGTCGACAGCGGGATCGGCGGCGGGTTGAGCCAGACGTCGCGCTCGCCGTGCGCCTGCACCAGCGCGCGCGCGTTGCCGGGGTTCGACTCGACGTGGAAGGTGCGCGAGGCGTGCGCGTAGAGCACGGGATCGCTGGCCACCTGCTCGTACGAAGGCAGGCGGATCGCGGTCCGCGCCCGATCGAGCTTCGGCATCCGCTGATGCGACTGGAACTGCAGTTGAATCACCTGCGTGCGGCCGCCGGCAGGCGGCGGCTTGGCGGCACAGGCTGCCGCAGCCGCGTCCGTCTCCGGAGTCGGCGCGTAGGGATCGGCGTGGCGAATCAGCAGCCCCGGCGTGTCGACCTCGGTCGAATCGATTTCGGCCCAACCCTCGCCAGGTAGCCAGCCGCGCGGCACCATGAAGGCCGTGCCGCGCAGGTCGCGGATCGCGGCGATGTTCTCGCCGGCAGCCAGACGATGCGCCAGTTCGACGAGGGCGCGCTCGGCGCTGCCGAAGATCAGCAGGTCAGCTTTCGAATCGGGCAGGACCGAGCGGCGCACCTTGTCCGACCAGTAGTCATAGTGCGCGATACGGCGCAGGCTGGCTTCGATCGAACCGATCACCACGTTGGCGCCGGGGAAGGCTTCGCGACAGCGTTGGGCATAGACGACAACCGCGCGATCCGGTCGCCGGTTGGCTTCGCCGTTCGGCGTGTAGGCGTCGTCGGAACGTGGCTTGCGGTCGGCGGTGTAGCGATTGACCATCGAATCCATGTTGCCGGCGGTGACGCCGAAGAACAGATTCGGCTTGCCGAGCACCCGGAAAGCCTGCGCCGACAGCCAGTCCGGCTGGCTGATGATGCCGACCCGAAAACCCTGCGCTTCGAGCAGTCGCCCGACCAGCGCCATACCGAAACTCGGGTGGTCGATATAGGCGTCGCCGGTGACCAGGATGATGTCGCACGAATCCCAGCCCAGTTCGTCCATTTCGGCGCGCGACATCGGCAGGAAGGGCGCAGTGCCGAAGCGACTGGCCCAGTACTTGCGGTACGAGAAGAGATTGCGGGGGGCGCTATCGGGCATGCTGCTGCGGAGAGGGTTCATGGGCTCCGAATTCTACAGGAGTACTCCTCTCCACCCGGGGCTGCCGATTGCTGCACCGCAACTTGCCAAGCGCCAAATCTGGCTGTAAGGTCGCGAACTGGAATATATATCGTATACGATATTCGGAGTTCACCACTCGCACATGCCATCGCTTCTCGAACTTGTCGCCGCTCAGAAGACGCCGCGCCTCAGTGCGTCGGATCATGTCGCGCAGACGCTCAAGAAGGCGATTGTCGATGGTTTGTTGCCGGCCGGCGAACTGCTCCGGCAGGACGAGATCGCCAGCCACTTCCACGTCAGCAAGATCCCGGTTCGCGAAGCGCTCAAGCACCTCGAGGCCAAGGGTCTGGTGACCTTTCTGCGCAATCGCGGCGCCGTCGTCGCCTCGCTGTCGGCAGCCGAGATCGATGAATACATGGAAATCCGCGCCATGCTCGAAGCCAGGGCGGCACGCCTCTCGGCACCGCTGATCAGCGACCAGGCCATTGCACAGGCGCGCCAGCATCTCGACGAGTTCGGCCTGGCCACCGACGCCGGCCGCTGGGGCGAATTGAACTGGCTCTTTCATTCGACGCTGTACGCCGCGGCGGCACGGCCGATCCTGCTTGCCGAAATCCGTTCCCTGTACAACAAGGTCGAGCGTTACGTACGCGCGCTCTTGTCCGTTACCACCGAAATGCCCAAAACCCAGCACGAACACGCCGCGATCCTCGACGCGTTCGTCCGCCGGGACCCCGACGCGGCGGCAGAACTCACTCGGGCGCATGTGCTCGATGCGGGTGCGTCACTTGTCCATTATCTCAACGAGCACCGTAGCAAAGGAGGAAACACATGAGCAAGCACATCCTGTCGGCCGGCTTCTGTCTGCTGGCCCTGGCGGGCACCAACGCCTGGGCCGAACATCTGGTGGCCATCGCCGGCCCGATGACTGGCCAATACGCTTCCGCGGGTGACCAGATCCGCAAGGGCGCCGAAATGGCCATCGCCGACATCAACGCCAAGGGTGGCGTGAACGGCGAGAAGCTGAAGCTCGAAATCGGCGACGACGCCTGCGATCCGAAACAGGCCGTCGCCGTCGCCAACCAGATGGTGAACAAGAAGATCATCTTCATGCACGGCCACTGGTGCTCGTCGTCGACCATCCCGGCGTCCGAAGTCTATGTCGAGGCCAACATCCCGGTGGTCACCGTGTCGACCAACCCGCAAGTCACCGAGCGCGGCCTGAAGAACATCTTCCGCATCATGGGGCGTGACGACCAGCAGGGCCTGGTGGCCGGCGCCTACCTCGCCGACAAGTTCAAGGGCAAGAAGATCGCCGTGGTCGACGACAAGAGCGCCTACGGCAAGGGCCTGGCCGACGAGATCGCCAAGGCGATGGAAGCCAAGGGCGTCAAGCCGGCGCTGCGCGAGTCGATCACCGCCGGCGAGAAGGACTACTCGGGCTGGTCAGCAAGCTCAAGTCGGCCGGCGTCGAGGTGATGGCCTATGGCGGCTACCACACCGAAGTGGCGCTGATCCTGCGGCAGGCACAGCAGGCCGGCCTGAAGCTGACGGTGATGGGCGGCGATACCATGTCCAACACCGAGCTGGCCACCGCCGCCGGCCCCGAGGCGAACAACGTGCTGTTTACCTTCGGTCCGGATGCGCGCAAGAACCCGGCGGCCAGCGCCGATCGTCAAGAAATTCCACGACGCCAAGGTCGAACCGGAAGGCTACGTGCTGTACGCCTACGCCGCCATGCAGCTCGCCACGGGCGCCGACGCGGCAAGAGAGCACCAAATACGCCGACATCGAAAAGACGCTGCGTAGCGGCACCTTCGATACGGTCATCGGCAAACTGTCGTTCGACGCCAAGGGCGACAACAAGCTGCCGGGCTTCATGGTCTATCAGTGGAAAGACGGCCAGTACGACTACGTCAAGAAGTAGTCGCGGGCGCGCCGCCAGGCCGGCGTGCCGCCGACTGGCGACGACCGCCGCGGCGACCACCGCAGCGATGCGGCCCCGACCTCCGCCCGGCGGCGGACCATGAACCAACCGCGTGCCGACACCCGTGTCGGTTCAGATCGACAGGAAGACAGCATGAACGTCGCCCAGACCAACGCCCTACGGCAGCGTCTGCGTGACTATCACCGGATCGACGAAGCACAGCTCGTCGAGGAACTGATCACCCGCGCGCGCTTCAGCCAATCCGAACAGCAGGGCATCCGCCAACGCGCGACGCCACTGGTGCAGACGGTTCGCGACAGCCGCCTGAAAACCGGCGGCATCGACGCCTTCCTGACCACCTACGACCTCTCGTCGCGCGAGGGCGTGGTCCTGATGTGCCTCGCCGAAGCGCTGCTGCGCATTCCCGATTCGGCTACCGTCGATCGCCTGATTCGCGACAAGATCGGCAATACCGAGTGGGAAAAGCGGCTCGGCGCCTCGCACAGCACCTTCGTCAATGCCGGCACCTGGGCGCTGATGCTCACCGGCCGCATCGTCAATCTCGACAACGACGACCGCAACCTCGGCGGCACGCTCAAGCGCCTGGTCGCGCGCGCCGGCGAACCGGTGATCCGGCAGGCGGTGATCACCGCGATGCGCATCCTCGGCAAGCAGTTCGTCATGGGCCGCAACATCCACGAAGCGCTGGAGCGCGCGCGCAGCGCCGAAAAGGCCGGCTATCGCCACTCCTACGACATGCTCGGCGAATCGGCGCGCAGCAGCGCCGACGCCTTGCGCTACTTCGAGTCCTACAGCGCGGCGATCCGGGCGATCGGCGATGCCGCCGCCGGCCGGCCGGCTTTCGAGGCGCCGTCGATCTCGATCAAGCTCTCGGCCCTGCACCCGCGCTACGAAGTCGCCCAGGAAGCGCGCGTACGCCACGAGCTGCTGCCGGCGGTCAAGGCGCTGGCGCTCAGGGCCAAGGCCCGCAATATCGGTTTCACGATCGACGCCGAGGAAGTCGATCGCCTGGAAATGTCGCTCGACCTGATCGAGGCGCTGGCCACGGCTCCCGAACTGGCCGGCTGGGATGGCCTGGGCCTGGCCGTGCAGGCCTACCAAAAGCGCGCACTGCCGATCATCGACTGGCTCGCCGACCTCGCGCACCGCGCCGACCGGCGCCTGATGGTGCGCCTGTGCAAGGGCGCCTACTGGGACGCCGAGATCAAGATCGCGCAGGAGCGCGGCCTCGCGGACTACCCGGTGTTCACCCGCAAGGGGTCGAGTGACCTCTCGTACCTGGCCTGTGCGCGACGCCTGTTCGCCGATCCACAGGCGTTCTACCCGGCATTTGCCACCCACAACGCGCATACCCTGGCCGCCGTCGCCGAAATCGCGGTCAGCGCCGGCGGCAGCGACGAATGGGAGTACCAGCGCCTGCACGGCATGGGCGAGGAACTCTACGACCAGGTCGTCGGCGAAGACAAATGGGGGCGTGCCTGTCGGGTCTATGCGCCGGTGGGCAGCCACGAAGATCTGCTGGCGTATCTGGTCCGCCGACTGCTGGAGAACGGCGCCAATTCGTCGTTCGTCAATCGCATCGCCGACGCCAGTCTGCCGATCGACGCGCTGATCGCCGACCCTGTCGAGAAGATAGCGACCCTGCCCATCAAACGCCAACCGCGCATCCCGCTGCCGCGCGATCTCTTCGGTGCCGAACGCGCCAACAGTGAAGGACTGGACATGAACGACAAACCGACCATCGAGGACTTGCGCAACACCATCGACCAGAGCGTGCGGATCAGCTACAGCGCGGCCCCGCTGATCGCCGGCAAGCGTCGCAGTGGCGCCAGCAAGCCGGTGCTGTCGCCGGCCGACCAGCGCGAGATCGTCGGCCACGTGATCGAAGCCGGCGTCGCCGACGTCGGCGACGCGCTGGCCATCGCGCAGGCCGCTTTTCCGGCCTGGGAAGGGACTCCCGCCACGGCGCGCGCCGCCGCCCTCGAGCGGTCCGCCGACCTGCTGCAGGGACGCCTGCCGGAACTGGTGGCGCTGATCGTTCGCGAAGGTGGGCGAACGCAGGCCGACGCGGTTTCCGAGGTGCGCGAGGCGATCGATTTCTGCCGCTACTACGCCGCGCAGGCGCGCGAGAAATTCTCGGAGCCGATTGCCCTGCCCGGCCCGACCGGCGAACGCAACAGCCTGTCGCTGCACGGCCGCGGCGTATTCGTCTGCATCAGTCCCTGGAATTTCCCTCTGGCCATCTTTGTCGGCCAGATCGCCGCGGCCCTGGCCGCCGGCAACACGGTCGTCGCCAAACCGGCCGAACAGACGCCGCTGGTCGCCGCTCTGGCCGTCGAGCTGCTGCACGCTGGGGGCATTCCCGCCGAAGCGCTGGCCTTCCTGCCGGGCGATGGCCGCATCGGCGCGGCGATGGTCGCCGGCCGCGAGTGTGCCGGCGTCGCTTTTACCGGTTCCACCGAGGTCGCGCGCCTGATCGCCCGCACGCTGGCCGAAAAGGAGGGCCCGCTGGTGCCGCTGATCGCCGAGACCGGCGGCCAGAACACGCTGATCGCCGATTCGTCGGCGCTGCCCGAACAGATCGTCCGCGACGTCGTCGCCTCGGCGTTCAACTCGGCCGGGCAACGCTGTTCGGCCTTGCGCGTGCTGTACATCCAGACCGACATCGCCGACCGGGTCAGCGAAATGCTCGCCGGCGCGATGCAGGAACTGCGCATCGGCAACCCGGCCGAGCTCGCCACCGACGTCGGTCCGGTGATCGACGAGGCGGCGCGCGGCGTACTCGCCGCGCACGCCCGCTGGCTCGACAGTTTCGCAAAGCCGATCTTCACCTGCCCGCTGGACGACGACGCCACCCGCCACGGCACCTTCTTCGCGCCACGCGCCTACGAAATCGACAGCATCGCGCGTCTCGAGCGCGAAGTCTTCGGGCCGATCCTGCACCTCGTCCGCTGGCGCTCCGAAGACCTCGATCAGGTCTGCGCGGCCATCGCCCATACCGGCTACGGCCTGACGCTGGGCATCCACAGCCGCATCGACGAAACCATCAAGCGCATCACCGACCGCCTGCACGTCGGCAACACCTACGTGAACCGCAACATCATCGGCGCCGTCGTCGGCGTGCAGCCCTTCGGTGGTGAGGGTCTTTCCGGCACCGGTCCGAAGGCCGGCGGGCCGCATTATCTGTATCGCTTTGCCAGCGAGCGCACCGTTTCTGTCGATACCACCGCGGCGGGGGGTAACGCCGGGCTGATGGCACTCGACGAAGGCGAGTGAACCACCCTTCGCATTGGCCAGTTGCCTGCACGCGTGACCTTATGGCACCCTGTGATCAAATGAATACTCTTTCGGGAGAAAGGCATGTCCGCCAACGTTGAAGAACTTGAGGCCGAGGTGCTCGGCCTGCCTGCTGTACAACGCGCTCGCCTGGTAGAAAAGCTCATCGCCAGTCTTGAAGTTGAACCAGACGTTGAAAACGCTTGGGCGGAAGAAGTTGAAAGACGCCAGGGAGAGATAGAAAGTGGAACAGTGCCGCTACTACCCGGCGCTGAAACTCTCTCCCGCTTGCGGGCCGAATTTAAATGAAGTATTCGCTGCACCCCGGGGCGGCCTCAGACCTTCGGGAAGCGGCTGAATATTACAGGCAGCAAGCAGGTCCTGTTCTTTCGCAATCACTTCTTGCCGAGTTTGAGCGCGTGGTTCAACTGCTGATGCAACGTCCGCTGCTTGGAACACCTTGGATCTACGAGAAGCGGCGCTTGAATATGAGGCACTTCCCCTACGCCATCGTCTATATGATCGCCACAGAAGAAATTCGTGTATTGGCCGTCGCCCACCATAGCCGCTGCCCCGGCTATTGGCGGAAGCGGAAGTCGCAGCCAAACCTTTGAACAAGTGAAGTTCGGACACTGGACCATCTCATCCCTGGACACCCATGATTGAAATCGATTCCGAGGCGCGATGCTTGCTTGTTGCCACTCCGAATTACACATTCGCTGCATGCGTACTACTGCATCCTCTCGATAGGTGCCATTCATCCCAATCGGCAGGATGCGCTTGGTACGGCTCGTAGAAGCTTCGAAGAGTTACCGATCGCGCACCCAGTATAACCGCGTGATTTGCTGACACATCTGATGCAACAAGGAGAAGGTTCATGGCTCTCGCCCTTCAGCAACTGATCAACGGCCTGACCCTGGGTGCCGTCTATGGCCTGATCGCCATCGGCTACACGATGGTCTACGGCATCATCGGGATGATCAATTTCGCGCACGGCGACATCTACATGGTCAGCGCCTTCATCGCGGTGACGGTGTTCACCCTGCTGGCGACTTTCGGCATCAGTTCGATCCCGCTGTCGCTGCTGCTGGTGCTGCTGGTCGCCGTGCTGTTCACCTCGGTCTATGGCTGGACCGTCGAGCGGACGGCCTACCGGCCGCTGCGCGGCTCGACGCGGCTGGCGCCGCTGATTTCGGCGATCGGCATGTCGATCTTCCTGCAGAACATGGTGCAACTGACGCAGGGCGCGCGTGTCAAGCCGATCGCACCGGTGCTGGTCGGCGGCATCGACCTGCTGACCGTCGATGGCTTCACGGTCCGCCTGGCGTATTCGCAGATCCTCATCGTCTTGGTCACCATTGCGCTGATGGCCGGTTTCACCTGGCTGATCACCAGGACCTCCTTCGGCCGTCAGCAGCGTTCGTGCGAGCAGGACCGAACGATGACCGCGCTGCTCGGGATCAATGTGGACCGCACGATCTCGCTGACCTTCATGCTCGGCGCGGCGCTCGCCGCGGTCGCCGGGGTGATGGTCACGGTGTATTACGGCGTCGTCGATTTCTTCATCGGCTTTGTCGCCGGCATCAAGGCCTTCACCGCGGCGGTGCTCGGCGGCATCGGCTCGCTGCCGGGAGCGATGCTCGGCGGCCTGCTGATCGGCCTGATCGAAGCGTTCTGGGCGGCGTATCTGTCGGCGGAATACAAGGATGTGGCGACCTTCAGCATCCTCATCCTGGTGCTGATGTTCCGCCCCTCCGGCCTGCTCGGTCGCCCTGAAGTGGAGAAAGTCTGATGTCCGCTCTCGTTCTCGCGCATCACCGGATTTCGCCCACCGAGCGTCTCAAGGACGCCGCAGCGGTGGCCTTCATCGCCCTGCTGCTGGGGATTCCGATGATCGGCCTGACCACCATCGACCAGGGCGGCGCGCTGCGCATCGCCACCCGCTGGCCGGCGCTGCTGGCCTTCATCGCCGCCTGCTTCGTCGGTCGCCTGCTGCTGCGTTACGGCTTCGACCAACTGCGTGCGCGCAAACTGGCGCGCGAGCAGGCCGCGGCGGCGGTGCGCGACCGCAACCTGGCGGCGAGTCCGCTGCTGACCTGGGTCGGCTGGGGCGCGCTCGGCGTCTCGCTGGCGCTGCCGATCGTCTTCACTGACAACCGTTACGTGGTCGACACCGCGACCACGGTGCTGATCTACGTGATGCTCGGCTGGGGACTGAATGTCGTCGTCGGGCTGGCCGGCCTGCTCGATCTCGGTTACGTCGCCTTCTACGCGGTCGGCGCCTATACCTACGGCGTCCTGGCGACGCAACTGGGCTGGACGTTCTGGCAGGCGCTGCCGGTCGCCGGCGCGATGGCCGCGAGCTTCGGGATCATCCTCGGCTGGCCGACGCTGCGTCTGCGCGGCGACTACCTGGCGATCGTGACGCTCGGCTTCGGCGAGATCATCCGCGTCATCCTGGTCAACTGGACCGAGTTGTCGGGTGGCCCGAACGGCATCACTTCGATTCCACGTCCGTCGTTCTTCGGCCTGCCGTTCAAGCCGCCGGGGGACGACCCGACCTTTGCCTCGTTTTTCGGGCTCGAATACTCGCCGAGCCACCGCATCGTCTTTCTTTATTACCTGATCCTCGCGCTGGCGCTGCTCACCAACCTGTTCGTGTCGCGGATGCGCAAGCTGCCGATCGGCCGCGCCTGGGAAGCGATGCGCGAAGACGAGATCGCCTGCAAGGCGATGGGCATCAACGCCCGCAACGTCAAACTCTCGGCTTTTGCCATCGGCGCCATGCTCGGGGGTTTCGCCGGCGTTTTCTTCGCCGCCCGGCAGGGCTTCATCTCGCCGGAATCCTTCACCTTCAACGAGTCGGCGATCATTCTCGCGATCGTCGTTCTCGGCGGCATGGGCAGCCAGTTGGGCGTGGTTCTCGCCTCGCTGGTGCTGGTCCTGCTGCCCGAACTGGGGCGCGACTTCGCCGAATACCGGATGCTGCTCTTCGGCACGGCGATGATCCTGATCATGATCTGGAAGCCGGGCGGCATCCTGGCGCACCGCGAACCGACGCTGCGTTACCTTGCGACGACAGGTGACAAGCGATGAGCGCGGCGCCGCAGCCCCTGCTCAGTGTCGAGCGCCTGACGATGCGCTTCGGCGGCCTGATGGCCATCGACGACCTCTCGCTCGATGTCGCCGCGCGCCAGATCACCGGCGTGATTGGACCAAACGGCGCCGGCAAGACCACCTTCTTCAACTGCCTGACCGGTTTCTACAAGCCGACGCTGGGCAGCGTCCGCCTGAACCATCCGCAGCGCGGCCCGATGCGGCTCGAAGAGCTGGCCAGCCACCAGGTCGCGCGTACCGCCAGGGTGGTGCGCACCTTTCAGAACATCCGCCTGTTCCCGAAGATGACCGTGCTCGAAAATCTCATCGTCGCGCAGCACAACGCCTTGCAACACGCCTCGCGTTTCTCGCTGGCCGGTCTTTTCGGCCTGCCCGGCTATCGCCGCGCCGAGACCGCGGCGACCGAAAAGGCCGTCGGCTGGCTGCAACGGCTGAACCTGATCGACAAGGCCGATACCGCCGCCGGCGAGTTGCCTTACGGCATGCAGCGGCGCATCGAGATTGCCCGCGCGCTGTGCGTCGACCCGCTGCTGCTCTGCCTCGACGAACCGGCGGCCGGCCTCAACCCGCGCGAATCGGCCGAACTCAACGAACTGCTGAAGCACCTGGCGCGCGACGAAGGAATCGCCATCCTGCTCATCGAGCACGACATGAGCGTGGTGATGAATGTCTCGGACCACATCTGCGTCCTCAACTACGGTCGCAAGATCGCCGAAGGCACGCCGGCGGCGATCCAGCGCGACCCGAACGTGATCAAGGCCTATCTCGGCGAGGAAGATGCCGACGAAGAACTGCACCCGGAGGCCGTCCAATGATGCTGCAACTGTCGGGGGTGCATGCCCACTATGGCTACATCCACGCGCTGCACGGGGTCGACGTCTCGGTCCAGGTCGGCGAGGTGGTCACCCTGATCGGCGCCAACGGCGCCGGCAAGTCGACGCTGATGATGTCGATCTTCGGCCAGCCGCGCGCCTCGGCCGGGCGCATCGTCTTCAACGGCGAAGATATCAGCAAGCTGCCGACGCATGAAATTGCCCGCCGCGGCATCGCGCTGGTCCCCGAAGGCCGGCGCATCTTTCCGCGCATGACGGTGATGGAAAACCTGCAGATGGGTGCGGTGCTCGGCGAGGAGATGAACTTCGCAGTCGACCTCAAACGCATGTACCTGCTCTTCCCGATTCTCGAGGAGCGCTGCCAGCAGCGTGCCGGGACCCTCTCGGGCGGCGAGCAGCAAATGCTGGCGATCGCCCGCGCGCTGATGAGCCGGCCGCAACTGCTGCTGCTCGACGAACCCTCGCTGGGCCTGGCACCGTTGTACATCAAGAAGATCTTCCAGATCGTCCGCGAACTGAACCGCGAGCACGGGATGACCATCCTGCTCGTCGAGCAGAACGCCCACCACGCCCTGCGCGTGGCGCACCGCGGCTACGTCCTGCAGCATGGGCAGATCATCCTCTCGGGCACTGGCCACGAACTGCTGGCCAACCCCGAGGTGCACGCCGCCTATCTCGAAGGCGGCCAGGCCGCGACGGCCAGCTAGGTCGTGGACGGCAGCAAGGCGCCGCCACGCTGGCTGCCGTTTCTGGTCCTCGGCGTCGGGCTGCTGGCGATCT
The DNA here is from genome assembly GCA_016714935.1 of Candidatus Accumulibacter propinquus. Classification (GTDB taxonomy): domain Bacteria; phylum Pseudomonadota; class Gammaproteobacteria; order Burkholderiales; family Rhodocyclaceae; genus Accumulibacter; species Accumulibacter propinquus. The sequence continues at coordinate 18,724 of JADKBU010000021.1, forward strand.
CCTGCGGCGCCATTCTGGCGCGTTTCGCGCAGGCTCATGGCCTGCCCTCGCTGACCATCGCCACGCTGCGCCTCGGCCTGGCGGCGCTGCTCATCACCCCGCTCGCGCTCTGGCAATCGGGCCACACCTTGCGCGCGCTGACCCGTCAGCAGGGGCTGCTCACCGTTGGCGCCGGTTTCTTCCTGGCGCTGCATTTCGCGACCTGGATCACTTCCCTCGAATACACTTCGGTGGCCAGCAGCACGGCGCTGGTGACCACCAACCTGCTGTGGATCGGCATCGCCTCGTTCGTCCTCTTCGGCGACCGGCCGAGTCGGCTGATGGCTGTCGGTATCGCCATTTCGATCACCGGCAGTGGGCTGATCTTCTGGAGCGACAGCCGCGACAGCGCGCCGGGCAGCAATCCCCTGCTCGGCAACTTCCTCGCCGTCGTCGGCAGTTGGTGCTTCTCGGCCTATCTGCTGATCGGCCGCCGCCTGCGCGCCAGCCTGCCGTTACCGGCGTATGTCTGGCTCGCCTACGGCAGCGCCGCGATTTTTCTGCTGCTTGCCTGCCAGGCCAGTGGTACGCCGCTGACCGGATATAGCAACGCCGCGTATGTGGTCGCGCTGGGCCTGGCGATCGGCCCGCAGTTGCTCGGCCACAGCGCGTACAACTGGTCGCTCAAGCACGTTTCGGCGACCTTCATCGCCGTGGTGACTTTGGGCGAACCGGTCGGCAGCGCGCTGCTGGCATGGATGTTCTTCGGCGAAGCTTTCGCGTTATTGCAGGGAACCGGGTTTGTGCTGCTGCTCGTCGGAATCTACCTCGCGGCGCGAGGTGAAGGGGGCTAACCCGATCACCGTGGAAATTCCAGAGGCTCCGTCACCTCTCGCTCCGGGAGATCCAGTTCCGTGCCTCCGTAAGCCGGACTGAACACGCGCACCGCCAAGTCTCCGAGCCGCTCGGGCGCCGCGACCGCCTGCTTCAGGATTCGGCGCGCTTCTTCTTCCATCGACACCCCATGCCTCGCCGCCCGCACGCGCAGTTGTACCAAGGTCTCATCATCGATTTTTCTTACACTTAGACTCGCCACGCCTAGTCTCCCAGGACCGTCGATAAGACGGTCTGATGATAGCGTATGCTGGCATCGCCTGCATACGCCAGCAACAATCCTGTGCGGCAGAACCGGCCCACGCTAGCCGAGAGGATGCTCTTTCGACGCGGCTTTCTCGAATCGGCATCGGACTGCCGCCACCAGCTCGGTTCGACGGCGACAGAACCGATTCGCCAGTGGCCGCGCGGCAAACAATGCGACAATGGCGCCTTCGGCGGTCTGCGTTACCGCCATCGCAGCGCGCCGCTCCGCGGGACGGCGTATCGTAAGTCGTGAGGGCTTCCGCCTCACGACGGTTAACAAAATCGGGAGTCATCGATGCGACCCGATGCGCATGTTTTGCGTCGGCGTTTTTTCCTGGCGATCCGTCGCCTTGCCGCCATCCTCTGGATCGCCGCTCTTGCCGGGCCATGCGCCGGTGTGCTGCACGCCGCCGAATGGCTCGTTGTGCCCGCCGCTTCGCCGCCGGGCGCGGACGATGACGCCCTGCACGCGCTGCTCGCCTCCTGGAAAGGGCGCCCGGTGATCATCAACTTCTGGGCGTCGTGGTGCGAACCGTGTCGCGAAGAGATGCCCTCGCTGCAGCGCCTCGCCCGCCGGCAACCGCCACAGGGCCTGGCGGTGGCCACCGTCGCAGTCGCCGACCAGCGCACCACGCTCGACCGCTTCCTCGCCGAGAACGCCGTGCAACTGCCGGTCGTCGATGATCGCGAACAGTCCATCAGCCGTGCCTGGGGTGCCCGTGTACTTCCCACGACCGTGATCCTTGATCGGCACCACCGCATTCGACTGCGTGCTCAGGGGACGATTGACTGGGATTCCCCGGCGGTAGAGAAACAACTTCAAGCCCTTTTCAACCCAGGCAGGAGAACCACCATGGATCGTCGCCACTTCATCAAGACTGCCGCGCTGTTGGGCGCAGGAACTTTCACCGGGGCGGGTGCCGCGGTGGCGGCCACGGACGGCCGCTTCAATCCCTCGCCGAACAACGGCTGGCGCGTGTTCGAGGTCAGCACGCGTGCCGAAGTCCTGAAAACCGGTAGCCCGACGCGCGTCTGGCTGCCGCTGCCTTCGCTGGATGACCCAGGCTGGATCAGGGGCATGGGCAACGTCTGGCAGGGCAATGCCGCCACCGCCGAAGTGCAACGCGATGCCACCTACGGCGCCTTGATGCTCGCCGCCACCTGGGAGGCGAATGAGGCCACGCCGGTCATCGAAGTGACCAGTCGTTTCGCAACCCGCGACCGGTCGATCGACCTTTCCCGGCCGGGCAAGGTCGCGCCTCTGGACAAGGCCACGGCGAAGCGCTACACGAGCGCCACGCAACTGCTGCCAACCGATGGTATCGTCAAGAAGACGTCGGCGGAAATCACCCGCGGTGCCGGCAGCGATGTCGAAATGGCCAGGGCGATCTACGAATGGATTGTGGACAACACCGCGCGCAACCCCAGGACGCGCGGCTGCGGTACCGGCGACATTCGCGCCATGCTCGAAACCGGCGACCTCACCGGCAAGTGCGCCGACCTCAATGCCCTGTACGTCGGGCTCGCACGCGCCGCCGGCCTGCCGGCACGCGACGTTTACGGCATCCGCGTCGCCGACTCCCGGTTCGGCTACAAGAGCCTCGGCAAGAGTGGGGACATTACCAGGGCACAGCACTGTCGCGCCGAAGTCTGGCTGGCCGGTTTCGGCTGGGTCCCGGTCGATCCGGCCGATGTGCGCAAGGTCGTGCTCGAAGAAAAGCCTGGCCTCGTCCTGGCGGACGACGTCGTCGTAGCGGCCCGGAACAAACTGTTTGGTGCCTGGGAGATGAACTGGCTGGCGTTCAATGTCGCCCACGACCTCGCGCTACCAGGGTCGAACGGCCCGAGAATCGCTTTCCTGATGTATCCACAGGGAGAGAATGCGGCTGGGCGCTTCGACAGCCTCGATCCGGACAACTTTCGCTACAAGATCACTTCGCGCGAGATTGCGGCTTGAGCGGTCGCCGCCAGGCAAACCCCATCGTCAAATGCGCCAGGCTCTTCTCCGAGGTCGGGAGGAAGACCGATATCTTCGCCCGTCTCACCACCGTCTTGCCGCCGAATCGGTGTTGTGAGCGCGGCTAATCGTCATCGTCGCTACCGTCCCGGCGCGGCACGGTTTGCGGGTCGCAGGTGATCGGACGGTAGATCTCTACCCGGTCGCCCGGCCGGAGAGGCGCATCGAGCTTCACCAGCCGGCCGAAGACCCCCACCTTCTGGGTTTCCAGATCGATGGTCGGGAAGGACTTGAGGATTCCGGAGTGGTTGATCGCGTCGCTCACGCTGGACGCCTCCGGAACTTCGATGGTGAGCCACACTTGCTGGCCGGCTTCCGAGTAGGCCACTCCGATCTGCATGTTTGTCTCCTAGCTATTTGCCGGGTTCAAGCGCAACACCCTGGCGATTGCGTCCATAGATCCGTGGCCTGATGTAACTGTCGATGATCGGGGTCAGAGAGTTCATCAGCAGCACGGCAAAGGCCACACCTTCCGGGTAGCCCGCCCAGGTGCGGATCACGTAGGTCAGCACGCCGCAGCCAGCACCGAAGACCAGTTGCCCGCGTGGCGTGTTGGGCGAGGTGACATAGTCGGTAGCAATGAAGAACGCACCGAGCATGGCACCACCGGAGAGCAGATGGGTGGACGCTTCCATGTACCGTGCCGGGTCGATGGCGTTGAGAATCGCCGCCGGTATGGCAATACCGAGCAGCATCGCCAGCGGGATGTGCCAGGTGATGGTGCGCAGGAAGATCATCGCCACGCCGCCGCCGGCAATCAACCAGGTGGCTGTTTCGCCAAGACTGCCGGCGCGGCTGCCGTACCAGCCCTGGATCGGCGCATGCAGCAGCGACTGCGCCAGGTCGACGCCGCGCGACAGTTCGGTCTTGGCAAAGCCGAGCAGCGACGCGCTGGCAACGGTGTCGAAGGCCGGCTGCATGCCCTTGAGGGTGATCAGGAGCCCGGCAATGGGCCCCGGCGCGGCCGCCGCGACGATCGGCAGCGGCGCCACCCAGGCGGTCATGTGCACCGGGAAGGAAATCAGCAGCGCCACCCGCGCGACCATGGCCGGATTGAACAGATTCTGGCCGAGACCGCCGAAAACCTGCTTGCCCAACACCGTCGCGAAAAGACCGCCGAAGACGCCGATCCACCACGGTGCCCAGGGCGGCAGCGACAACGCCAGGAGCCAGCCGGTCAGCACCGCCGATCCATCCAAGAGGACCGGTGCCACGGCACGTCCCTGTAGTTGCAGGCACACCGCTTCACCACCGGCGGCGGCGCCGACGGTGATCATCCAGAGGTAAATCGCCGGCCAGCCGTAAAGCCAGAATCCGAACAGCGTCGCCGGCGTCAGCGCGACCATCACGATGATCATGACGCGGCTGACGCTGTTCGGCGTGGCGGCATAGGGTGCAGCCACCGGCATTTCCACAGGCCGGGTCATGTGCTTGCCTCCTGGGGCTCGGGCTGCGGGCTCGGCACGCGGGCCTTGGCGGCGGCACGCTCGGCCTTGCGGCGCGCGGCTACCTCGGCTTTTTCCCGGGCGTCGCGTTCGAGGCGGGCGAGGCGCGCTTCGGCCAGGCGCTTGCCCGCCTCGGTGCGCAGCTTGGCACGCTCGCGCGCCGACAACTCGCCCTTGGCGTGGCTGAAGTACTGCACCAGCGGAATATGCGAGGGACAGACATAGGCGCAGCAGCCGCACGAAATGCAATCGCTGAGCGAGTATCCGATGGCTCCGTCGAGGTCGCCGCTGCGGATGTGGGCCGCCATTTCCAGCGGCAGCAGGCCCATCGGACAGGCGCGCGTACAGGAACCGCAGCGGATACAGGGCCCGACCTCGGGCACCGCCGCCTCGACGGCATCGAAGGCGAGGATGCCGCTGGCCCCCTTGACCAGCGGCACGCGGCCATGCCGCAGCAGCGTGCCCATCATCGGCCCCCCGAGGATCAGCCGCGCCGGCGCCTGTGCGAGCCCGCAGAACGCGAGCAGGTCGTCGACCAGGGTGCCGAGCGGGGCGAAGATGTTGCCCGGCGCCGTCACGGCTGCGCCGTTGATGGTCACGATGCGCTCGACCAGCGGCTGCCCCAGACGGATGGCCTTGTGCACGGCGGCGCACGTCGAGACGTTGTGCACCAGCACGCCGACCTCGGCCGCGCGCGCATCCGCGGGCACTTCCTTGCCGGTCAGGGTCTGGATCAACTGTTTGTCCGAACCCATCGGGTAGCGCGCGGGCACCGGCCGGATCTTCACTTCCGGGTAGGCGGCGGCGGCTCTGGTCATCGCCGCGATGGCTTCGGGCTTGTTGTCCTCGATGCCGACCAGGGATTCGTCGGCGCCGATGGCATGCATGATGATGCGCGCGCCGTCGACCACCTGCTCCGGAAAGTCGCGCATGATGCGGTCGTCGCTCGAAACATAGGGCTCACACTCGCCGCCATTGACGATCAGCGTGCGCACGCCCAGGCGTCGGCCCAGCACGAACTTGACAGCGGCCGGGAAGGTGGCGCCGCCGAGGCCGACCACCCCCGCCGCCGCGGTGCGTCTGGCGATTTCCTCGGGCGCCAGGGCAAAGGGATCGGCAACCGGGTCGGTATCGATCCAGCGGTCGGCGAAATCGGATTCAATCGTGATCGCGGCAAAACCGAGCCCGGATGGATGCGGAGCGGTCACTTCGGCGATGGCGGTGACGGTGCCGGACACCGAGGCGTGGATCGGCGCCGAGATGTTGCCCTGCGACTGGGCCAGCAACTGCCCCTTGAGAACCTTTTGGCCGACCAGGACCACCGGCCGCGCGGCGCCACCCACATGCTGCTGCAGGGGCATATGGACGCGTGCCGGTTGCGGCAGCACGCGCAGCGGAACGTCGGCCGCGGGGCGCTTGTGGTCGTCGGGATGCACGCCCCAGCGCGGTTCCTTGAAGAAGCGTTCGATCAGTCGCATGGCGATTCCTTCAGACGGTAGCGGGTCTTGGCCAGATCCAGTGCGGCAGGGTCACCGGCACCGGCACCATGCCCATGGCCTCGGTTGGGCAACGGTCCACACAGGCGCCGCAGCCGGTGCACGCTTCACGGATCACGTTGTGGATCTGCTTGGCCGCGCCGATGATCGCGTCGGTCGGGCAGACCTTGCTGCAACGACAACAGCCGGTGCAGATGTCCTCGGCGACAAAGGCGAGTTGCGGACCATCGTCACGTACCGCCGCGAGGTCGATCCGGATACCGAGTCTGGCGGCGATGGCTTCCGCGACAGCGCGTCCGCCCGGCGGGCAGAGCGTCGGTGCCGCTTCATTGCGCGCCAGGGCTGCCGCGGCCTGGGCGCAGCCGACAAAACCGCACTGCCCACATTGCGAGCCGGGCAACAGCGCCTGCAATTCGGCTTCGAGCGGATTCTCCTCGACCGCGAGGTAACGGGCGGCCAGTCCGAGAAGGCCGCCCAGGGCAATACCCATGAGGGTTAGACTGGCGACTGCGATGAACATGACGATCCCCTTTTCAACCGGTACTGATACCGGAAAAACCCATGAAAGCCATCGCCAGCAGGCTGGCAACGATGAAACCGATCGGCGGCCCGGCAAAAAGTCGCGGCACCGCGGCCACAGCCAGGCGTTCGCGCTGCCCGGCAAAAATCACCATCACCAGGCTGTACCCGACCGACGAAGCGAAGGCGAACAGCGTGCTGGTCATGAAGTTCATGCGGCCTTCGACCAGCAGCAGGGCAACGCCGAGCACGGCACAGTTGGTGGTGATCAGCGGCAGGTAGATGCCCAACATCTGGAACAACGGCGGCGAGACCTTGCGTACCGTCAGTTCGGTGAACTGCACCGCGCTGGCAATCACCAGGATGAAGGTGACGGTGCGCAGGAAACCCAGTCCATAGGGGGCCAGCAGGTAGTGCTGCACCGCCCAGTCGGCCATCGACGATACGGTAATGACGAAGGTCGTCGCCAACCCCATGCCGGCGGCCGCGTCGATCCGCGTCGTGACGCCCATGAACGAACACAGGCCCAGGAAGCGTGCCAGGATCACGTTGTTGACCAGCGCCGCGCCGATCATCATCAGTGCGTAGTCTTTCATGCCTCACCCTTTCCGCCGCAGGACTCGCCAGGCCGCGCCCGGCGCAGGAAGCGGGGCGCCAATTCACCGCGCGCTGAAAGACGCCGGGCCCCGAAACCCGCCAGCAGCAGGCCGACGGCAAGACCCACCGCGGCGGCAGCCATGCTCTCGACATCCCCACCGCCAAGCGCCTGCACGGCGCCGCCGGCGATCAGCGAACTGGCCAGCGGCAAGCCGTAAGCGATCAATGCGCCCTTGAGCAGGGTCTGCGCGCCGACGCCGATGACGACCCGCTCACCGACGCCGAAATCCTGTTGTCCGTGCAGCACAAAGCGTCGTGCCTCGATGCGGTTGGCGAGGCTACCGATGCCCTTGCTGCCGCACTGTCCGGCGGCGGCGCAGGCGCCACAGCTGGTGGTCTGCTCGGGTTCCAGCCAGATCACGCCATCCTTTGCCTGGACGACGCGGGCAATGCCCTCGACCGTGTCGCTGCTGCTGATCGTAGCTGCCATGTCAATCCCTTTCGTCATGATTCAGGCGATGCCGTGTGCGCCGGCCATCTGGATTTCCTTGCCGGCACGCAGATCCAGCAGGCGCTTGCCCACCACCATGAGCCCCGTCACCAGAAAGCCCCCAGGTGGCAGGATCATCATCAACACGCCCATGCTGGCCGGCAGCAGACGCAGTTCCATGAACTTGAAGGACGGTCCGAGAAGCAGGGAGGCATCCGCGAAAAGCGTTCCCGAGCCGATGATCTCGCGCACCGCGCCAATTGCCGTCAGTGCGATCGTAAAACCAAGGCCCATGCACAGGCCATCGACGAATGCCGGAACGATCGGTGCCTTGGCGGCGAAAGCTTCCAGGCGCGCGAGCGGCAGGCAGTTCGAAACGATCAGCGGAATGAACAGCCCCAGCACCTTGTACAGTTCGTGCATCCAGGCGTTCATCGCCAGGTCAACCAGGGTCACCATCGTGGCCACGATGAGGATGAACACCGGGATCCGTACCTCCTGGCTGATGTGGTTGCGGAAGGTGGCGACCAGCAGACTGGAGGCCGCCATCACCGCCGCCGTTGCCAGCCCCATGCCGAAGCCGTTGGTGGCACTGGTGGTCATGGCCATGGTCGGGCACATCCCCAGCAGCATGCTGAAGACGCCGTTGTTGTCCCACAGGCCATCCCGGACAATCCTGGTGTAGGCGTTGTTGCTCATTTCAGTTCCCTTCCGTCATCCGCGCCTTGTGCGCGGCAAAGAATTCGAGGCCACCGCGGACCGCGGTCACGACACCGCGCGGGGTGATGGTGGCGCCGGCAAACTGATCGAACTGGCCGCCGTCCTTCTTCACCTTCCAGCGCTCGGGCAGCGGATTGGCGAGCGACAGTCCGGTAAAGCGCAGGATCCAGTCGCCCTTCTTCTCCTCGATCTTGTCACCGAGGCCGGGTGTCTCGTGGTGTGCCAGGGCGCGCACCCCCAGCACCTGGCCGTCGGCATCGACGCCCAACATCAGCTTGATCTCGCCGGCGTAGCCGCTGCCGTAGATTTCGTAGGCGACACCGGTCACCTCGCCCTTCAGGCGGCTGCGATAGACGGTGATCTCCTTGTGATCGGCGTTTTCGATGCGCACGGTATCGGTGGCGGGGTTGTTGTCGAAGGGCACGCCGGCCAGCACCTGGCTCAGGGAATTCTGGCGATCCTCGAGTGCCCGCGCGGCGATGTCGTCGATCGTGACCTGGTCGATCGCCGCCAGTACGAGGCCGAAGCCGAGGCAGAAGGCACCGAGGATGAATCCGTGCCGCAGGCTTGGCAGGGTCATCGCCGCCCCCCTCGCCTGGTGGGCAGGAGCACGTTTGTCGAGAGAAGGAGTGTTTCGGAAGGGTTCATGATCATGCGGCCTATGCGTTGGCCGATACCCCGCATTTTCTGTGCCAAGTTTGTTGCAGCGCACACCAAAGACGTGCGGGTGCTCGTAACTCCGCACCAGCACGGAAGTTTTTGGCCGGTGTCCGTGCATGCCAGGGCACCGGCGCGTCCTCCCGGAGATGTCGCAAGTCCTACAAAAGACAACAAAAGTCACCGCGAACTGTAGCCAAATCAAGGTCGGCACGAAATCTGCTACGGATCGGAAAGACATTAGACCGGGGACGCGAGATGGCGAACGAACAACTCAGGACAGCGGCCGAAAGCGAGCCGCAGGTAACGGAAAAGCTCTCTCCGAGCATTCACCCGCAGGTCTTCCAGCACACCGTCAATCAGGCCGACATGGCGATCTCGATCACCGACGTGCGTGGCAACATCCTGTACGTCAATCCGGCCTTTACCCGCGTCACCGGCTACGGCAGCGACGAGGCGATCGGCAAGAACCAGTCGATCCTGTCCAACCAGAGCATGCCGCGCGCGTTCTATCAATCGCTCTGGAAGCGGATTTCGCACGGCGAGCCGTGGGGAGGCCGGCTGGTCAATCGCCGCAAGGACGGCAGCAAGTACCTGGCCGAGTTGAGCATCTCACCGGTCGTCAATGGCGCCGGCGAAGTCCTGAACTACCTCGGCATGCACCGCGACATCACCGAAGTCCAGCGCCTGGAGTACCAGGTCAGGAACCAGAAGGCGCTGATCGAGTCGGTGGTCGATGCCGCGCCGGTGGTGATCGCCCTGCTCGACATCGACGACCGCGTGGTGCTCGACAACCATGCCTACAAGATGCTGCAGGCCGACCTGGGGATGGCCGAGCCGGCGCCAATGTTGATGACCGCGGTCCGCGCCAGCCTCGAACTCGATTCGGGGCGCGGACGACGGACCTCCGGTTACCTTTTTCTCGATCGCGAAGTCCGGCTCGATCCGCCCGGCGGCAAGCAACCGCGCTGGTTCTCGTGTTCGGGAAGCCGTGTGCGCGAGGACGCCGGCACCGCTGAAGCCTTCCTGGCCGGACAGGGTCGCGATTACCTGCTGCTGGTGGCAAAGGAAATCACCAGCCTGCGCGCGCAGCAGGAAAAGGCCCGCGTCGCCGCCCTGCGGGCGGTGATGGCGGATGAGGATCGGGTTTCCTCCCTGCGCGAGAGTCTCGCCGCCGCCACCTTCCGCCTCGAAGGACCGCTGAACATGATGGCTTCGGTGGTCGGCATGCTGGCCAGACGCAAGGGCGAGACGGACCCGATGTCGGTGGCGCTGGCGGATGCGGTCACCGCCGGTCAGAAGGCACTCGACGAACTGCGCTCGATGATTCCCGGCGAAACACGCGAGCCGATCGGCCCGGTCAATCTCAACGAACTGCTGCGCGATGTCCTCGATCTGTCGACCGGTCGCCTGCTCGCCGCCGGGATCACCGTCAACTGGAAGCCGCAGGCCATGTTGCCGACCCTGAAGGGGGCACCGAACAAGCTGCGTTCGCTGTTCAAGGCGCTGATCGACAATGCCATCGAAGCGATGAACACGCGCGGCTGCCGGGAACGCGAACTGACGGTAGTCAGCAAGGCGCGTCTGGGTGGCATCGAAGTGATTATCGCCGATACCGGACCCGGCATCGTGGGCACCCAGCAGTTGAAGGTCTTCGAGCCCTTTCACACCACCAAGCGCGGCGGCGGCCATCTCGGTACCGGCCTGCCTTCGGCACAGCAGGTCGCGGCCGAACACGGCGGTTTCATCGAGATCGAACCGGCGACGGCGCGCGGCTGCCGCGTGCGCGTATTGCTGCCACTGGACCGTCGACCATGAGCGAGAACCGTCCAGGGTCCTTGACGCACTCCCAGTTCGAAACCCTGTTGCGGGTTTCGCAAGTCCTCGCGCGCGCGGTCGATTGCTCACAGAGCCTGCGCGAAGTGCTGCGCGCGCTCGAAATCACCGGTCATTTGAGCCGGGGGATGCTCGGCGTGGTCGATCCCGACGCCGGCGACCTGAGCGTGCACCTCGTGCATGGACTCGAACACGAGGAATTCCAGGCGGTGCGCTACCAGGCCGGCGAAGGTCTGCTCGGCCGGATCCTGGAAAGCGGCCGCAGTTGCGCGGTCGTTCGCCTTGGCGACGAGCCGCGCTTCCTGAACCGCTTGGGCTTCTACGAAAGCGACCTGCCGTTCATCGCCGCACCGATCCACGTCGGCGGCACGCTGCAGGGCGTGCTGGCAGTGCAGCCCGACGCGCCGGACGATGGCCGGCTCGCAGAGCGCACCCGTTTTGTCGAAATACTGGCCAATCTGATCGGCCAGAATCTCCGGCTTTCGGTCGAAATGACGCAGGCTGACAAGTCGCCCGACGGGGAGCGCGACAGCCTTCGCCGCTCGGTTCGCCAGCGGCCCGGCTTCGGCAACCTCGTCGGCCACTCGGTGTCCATGCTGCGGATCTTCGATCAGATCCGCATGGTTTCCAAATGGCCGACAACGGTTCTGATCCGCGGCGAAACCGGCACCGGCAAGGAACTCATCGCCAACGCCATCCACTACAACTCGCCGCGCGCACGCGGGCCCTACGTGCGCCTCAATTGCGCATCGCTGCCCGAGAATCTGCTTGAGTCGGAGCTCTTCGGACACGAGAAAGGGGCGTTCACCGGCGCGGTGAACGCCCGCAAGGGCCGCTTCGAAATGGCCGACGGCGGCACCCTGTTTCTCGACGAGATTGGCGACATCTCGCCGGCCTTCCAGGCCAAGCTGCTGCGGGTACTGCAGGAAGGCGAGCTCGAACGCGTCGGTGGCGGCAGGACACTGAAGCTGGACGTGCGCCTGATCGCCGCGACGCACCGTGACCTGGAGGCGGCGGTCGATGCCGGCGAATTCCGCGAGGATCTCTACTACCGCCTCAACGTGATGCCGATTGTGCTGCCCCCCCTGCGTGAGCGCCTCGAAGATCTGCCGAAGATCGCCAACCACCTGCTCGACCGACTCGGCGGCATGCAGCGCCGGCCGCTGCGGCTTACCGCCGGCGCCCACCGGCGCCTGGCCCAACACCAATGGCCGGGTAATGTGCGTGAACTGGAAAACTGTCTCGAACGCGCGGCGGTGATGTCGGAAAGCGGCGAGATCGACGTCGACCTGATCCGCATCGACAAGGGACGCGAACGCGCCGGGCGCCGCCCGGCGCCGACCACGACGACCGTCGCGGCAACAGCCAATGCCGCTGTCAACGGTCCCGGCAGCGGCGACGGCATCGAACCCGGCGGCGAACAGAGCGAACGCGAACGGGTCATCGCGGCGCTCGAGCAGGCCGGCTGGGTACAGGCCCGCGCCGCCCGCCTCCTCGGCATGACCCCACGCCAGATCGCCTACCGCGTCCAGATCCTCAACATCGAGGTGAAACAGATTTGATGAACACCATCGCCATCTATTTCGGCACCGACACCGGTCGTACGCGTCGTGTCGCCAAGCTGATCGCGCAAAAACTCGGCATGCGCGCACAGCCACCGCTCAATATCAACCGCGTTTCGGTCGACGCATTCCTGGCCAACCAGGTATTGATCCTCGGCACACCGACCTATGGTGCCGGCCAGTTGCCGGGCCGCTCGGTCGACCTCGCGCAGGAGAGCTGGGAAGAATTTCTTCCGCGCCTGCAGGGGCGGGACCTGTCGGGCAGGACGGTCGCGCTGTTTGGCCTGGGCGATCAGCAGAAATACCCCAGCGAGTTTGTTGCCGCACTGAGCCTGCTGCGCGCTGCCGTGCTGGCCTGTGGCGCCCGCGTCATCGGCGCCTGGTCCGCCGAAGGCTACTCCTGCAAAGCCTCGCCGGCCCTGATCGACGGCCGTTTCGTCGGCCTCGCGCTGGACCCGATCAACCAGGCATCGCTCAGCGAAGCGCGCATCGACGCCTGGCTGCAGCAGGTACTTGACGAACTGGAAACCTGAAGGAGAAGCAGATGACAAGGCAGGACGAGTATCAAATCGGCGACATCGTGTTCAGTCGCGAACTGCTGGTCAACGACGGCGGCATACCCGGCCTGGCGGAGAATGCCGTCCTGGCGACGCCCGGTCGACGCGGGGTGGTGGTGAACCACGGTCACGCCGCAGCCGATCCGGCACAGGAAATCTACCTGGTACGCTTCGAAGGCGAAGCGGGAGAGGCCGGCGAACTCGGGCCACCAGTGGGTTGCCTGCCCGACGAATTGACCCAGGACGCGGCCTGGGCCAGCGCATAGCTCCCGGACCGGATGTCGACCCGAGGGCCTCTGCCCGCTTCCGCTCCGGCAGCCTCAGGTGTTCAGTGCGCGCTTGAGCGAGTCGACGTCTTCGGCCGAATCGGCAAGCAGCGCTCTGAGTTCGTCCGCATCGAAGAGGGCCGACAGTGAAGAGGCGTCAACCACTTCGCAGAACTTCGGATTTCGCCACGCGTGATCGACGTTGGCCAGCTTGTTGGCGACGAACAGTACCTCGGGCAGCGTCTTCACCGTCGCCACCAGCAGCTCGGCCTCATGGTCCCGAACCGCGGTCACCGCCTCTTCCGGCAGGCTCATGGCGGCCAGCAAGGCATGTCCGATGTGCTCGTGCCATTCCACCAGCAACTCATACAGTCCTGCGGGATCGTTGATCATTTCCGGAAAATTCGCTGCCCGCGACAGCAGGTAGAAGACCCCGATATCATGAACCAGGCCGACGAACATCGCCTCGTCGGGACTGATGCGTGTCAGCGCACGCGCCAGCACGCGACACAGCGCGGCGACGTGCATCGAGTGTTCCCACAGTCGCCTGGACAGCGCTTCGAACGGCACCATTTTCTTGGAACCCAGCAACTGTTCGATGGCGACGGCAAACGAGAGACCACGCACAGCCTCCATCCCGACCTGCGCAATCGCGCCATTCACCGTGATGATCGCCCGCCCCGCAGGGTTCAGCGCCGCCGAGTTGGCCAGACGAATCACCTTCGCGCTCAGCAAGGGTTCGGCGCTGACCAGGGTACCCAACTCATCGATCGTCAGGTTGGGATTCCTGAGTGCGTTGCGGATCGTGACCGTGATGTCGAGGAAGGTCGGAAACGAGATGGCCTCGGAGGACAGATCGCGAGCGATGTCTTCGAGAATCGTGAAGCTGAGATGGCGGACGATTTCCTGGCGCGGCTTGATCACCACCGCCAGCACGGACGCGCCCAAGGCCAGTTTGTCGCCATCGGACAGTGTTTCCGCGATGCCGTTGTTCAGCCGCCGACCATTCAGGCGAGTGGAGTTCCGACCCTGGGGGATCAGGAAATACTGGCCGTCGTTGAAGCGAATCGTCGCGTGCACGGTCGATACGGTGAGATCATGCGACAAGGCCAGGCGATTGTCCGGCCTGCGCCCGATGCTCCCGCCAGACTCGTCGAATTCCGCATCGTATGGTGTCGGATACGGTTTTCCATCAAGAGAAACGACACGCAACGCCAGCATCCTGTACTCCCCCCGTCACCTTGCCCCGAACAGCGTGCGCCCCCGCGCTGCCTGGATGATAGCCGAAATCATGACCGGGCCGCATCAACAAGCCCAGCACGCGCGCGCTCAACAAGCGCACCTCGTTCTCGTCGAATGTTTCTTCCGGCAGTTCCTTGTAAAGGTGGTCGAGAATCGCCGTTTCGACCTGCGCGCGTGAAGCGGCACGCTCCCGCCAGCAGTCGGCCAGGACCTTGCGCTGTTCCAGACGGGGCAGCAGGTCGAAGATGGCCAGTTGCTCGTCGTTGTCGAAGCCTTCGCGGACGAAGCGCCGTTCTTCCGCATCCACCAGTTGCGAAATGGCCGCCTCGATAGCGGCCGGAGGTGCTTTGGGGTTGAGCTTCCGCAGCGCCTGACGCAGTCGCCACGGTAGCACCACCTCGCCGCGATGGCTGCGACCGAACAGGCTGTTCGGCCCGAAATCCTCGCGGCCGAAGGCGTACTCCGAACGCCAACCCAGATGTTCCGCAAAGAAATCGGCCGTGCCGGCCTGGATCATCTGGTCCTCGGAATAGGCGTTGGCGTTCATGCATGCCCCAGAGTGTCGGCAGCCTGCTTCAGGCCGTCGCATATCGTGCTGGCCAGGTCTACAGGGAAGTTTGCGGGTAGATCGTCGGCCACCTCGGCGATGGCGTGCGGGGTTCTGGCAATCAGTTCGTCAATCAGTGCCGGCGCATCCGGCAGGCGGCAGTCCTGGGCCATCTGTTCGAAATGCTCGCGACGGATTTCAGCCCACCTGTAATGCCGGTTCCTCCCATCAACCGCCATGGCCATCCTGACCTTTTGCGCAGCGAGACGCCCCGCCCCATGACCCATCACCGGATGCGCGGAAAGCACGTCGTAACGTGGCGTCAGCCGGTAAAACCCCCTGGGCTCGATGAAGACGCTGAAATTCTTGGCGTGGCCATCGATGGCGGCCAGCATCCAGAACAAGACCTGCGTGCGGAAGAAGTCCCGGCGGTCGATGGTCGCCTGGCGCGAACCGTTGAGTTGATCGAGGATAGGCCGAATGCCGGGGCCGCCCTGGCTTTCGTATTTGCTGTCCGGCGGCACACCGAAAACCTGCGCAAAATCCTCCTGCGGCAAACGCAGCAGGCGACCGTCGGCCAGCCAGCGGCGGTCGAAGCGTTCGACGCAGAGCGCCTTCATTTCGCCGAATTGCACGATCTCGGCGCTGGCCACGGGAATATCGAAAGCCTGCAGCAGACGGTGGCTAAGCCACTCGTTCTCGACGGAAGTCGACAAATCGATGCCACCCGGCATCTGCCCCATCGGCAGTTTGAAAATATGGGTCGTCGGCGTGGCACCCAGCGGGCGGCACCAATTCCCCAAGTGCCAAAGAAGGGCCGTCTTTTCCTGCGCGCCGGCAATCGAAATCCGGAAGCTGTCGTCGTCCTGCGTAAAGGCCGGGGTAGTCAGCGTGCCGGCCAGATGTTCTGCCACCTGTGCGTCGGAAAGCGGCTCAGACTGAACGGCCTCGGTGGCTGGCGGGGTTTCGCCATCGGGCAGAATCTGCAGGGCGCCGACGCAGTCCCGGCCGATTTCGGCGAGCAGGCGGAAAGCATCGGTTCCTGTTGAAAATTGCCTGGCCAGGCGCTGTCGAATGTGGTCGTTGTCCGGCAGCAGATTTTCGAAGTAATTGCGGACCCGTTCGCCCTGGTAAGGCACGCTGGCCGGCCGCAGCGGCAGAGACAGCGAAAGCGGCCGCCCGAGCGGCGAGGCGAGCCAGGTTTCGTCGTAGTGCAGTTGATGCTCGCCCTGCGCGGAGACCACCCAGGCGCCGACCCGCTGGCCGTTCATCCACAGCCCGAGCGCGCCGGATTTTCGGATGCGCCGCATCACCACGCCTCGTCTCCGCTGCCGCGCAATGCGGCAATCCAATCGAGGCTCATGGCGACATCGACCGCCGACAGGTAGCGCAAGAGGCTATCGACGCTGCAGCGCCAGGGCTCGGTTTCCAGCAGGGAAATGGTCTTCTGGCCCAGACCGCTCAGCTCCGCCATCTGAACCTGCGTCAGGTCTTTCTGCTTGCGCAAGCCTTTCAGGATGGGACCAAGCTGTTGCGGGTTGGTAATGACGAAGGGCACGGCACGCTCCGAAAAAACGTCGTACAGGGGATATTAACCAAATACGCCCTTGGGGGTGTATTTTATACTTATGCCTTGCAGGGGATGAGCGCCATGAACGGAGCTGGCCGGAGATCAGGCGGGGGAGGAGGATGAGCCGCCTTCCTGGGCACCGGTCTGGGCGAACTTGTTGAGGAAGTATTCGTAGATCTTGCCGAAGACGTCGCCGGAGGGATTGTTCAGGGTGTCGCGGTTGAAGGTCTTGAGCAGGTCCATCAGCAGGCGCGGCTCGAAGCCCCGGTAGGCCTTGGGCAGGATGCCGGCCAGCGTGGCGTTGTAAGCCTCGATGTGCTCCATGGCGGTGACCACGGCTTCGGCCAGTTCCGGGCCTTCCGGCTGGGCGAGCAGGTACTCGTACCAGGCGCTGGGCGGCAGATAATTTGGACGTTGACGCCGGCAGCCACCCCCCGATTGTATCCGGCATTGTTCGACGGATCGTGGGGCAGTCGCGAAATCCCTCCGGAGGTTGGCGGCAAATGCCGGCGCAATTTGCACCGCAAGCGCATGGCAGCCAGATATCAGCGCAAGTCGCTGCGGTGGGTCGTCAACCCGCCATTGTCGTCTTTGCGACATGCCCATCGTCACCGGACATCCCCGAATTTTCAGCGACTTAATCGAGTTGGCAGACCTGGCACGCCAGTTGCTGGGTAGCTGGTGCCTCCAACCCAAAGAAAACACGAGGGAAGCTCGCCATGGATCTGCCAGTCATCGAATCCTCACCGCCCGCAGCCACCGGCTGTAGCGCCGGAAGTTGCGGCTCCACGGCCCAGCAGGTGGATGGCCTCTCCGACGCCATTCGCGCCAGGGTGCAGGACCATCCCTGCTATTCGGAAGACGCCCACCACTACTTCGCCCGCATGCACGTCGCGGTGGCGCCGGCCTGCAACATCCAGTGCCACTACTGCAACCGCAAGTACGACTGCGCCAACGAGTCACGGCCGGGCGTCGTTTCCGAACTGCTGACACCGGATCAGGCGGTCCGGAAAACGCTGGCGGTGGCGGCGACGATCCCGCAGATGACCGTCCTCGGCATTGCCGGTCCCGGCGATCCGCTGGCCAATCCGCAGCGGACCTTCGAAACCTTTCGGCAACTGGCGTTGAAGGCGCCGGACATCAAGCTCTGCGTGTCGACCAACGGCCTGGTGCTGCCCGATCACGTCGATGAACTGGCACGTTACAACATCGACCACGTCACCATCACCATCAACTGCGTGGACCCCGACGTCGGCGCCCGCATCTATCCCTGGATATTCTGGAAGAACAAGCGCGTCTTCGGCCGCGAGGCGGCGGCGATCCTCATCGGGCAGCAGCAGAAGGGCCTGGAAATGCTCACCGCGCGCGGCATCCTGGTGAAGGTCAACTCGGTGCTGATCCCCGGCGTCAATGACCAGCACCTGCCGGAAGTGTCGAAGGTGGTCAAGGCCAAGGGAGCCTTTCTGCACAACGTCATGCCGCTGATCGCCGAGGCCGAACACGGCACCTTCTACGGCGTGATGGGGCAAAGGAGCCCGAAACCGGCTGAACTCAAGGCCCTGCAGGATGCCTGCGAAGGCGACATGAACATGATGCGCCATTGCCGCCAGTGCCGTGCCGATGCGGTCGGCCTGCTCGGCGAGGACCGCGGTGCCGAGTTCACGCTCGACAGGATCGACACCATGGAGATCGACTACGAGGCGGCGATGGTGGTACGCGCCGAATTGCGCGCGCAGATTGCCGCCGAGCTGGCCGAAAAACGCGCCAGGGCACACCCGCCGGCCGCCACCGCAACGCCACAGGTGATCAGCTTCCAGCCGCACGCCGCGAAGCCGGCGCCAGTGCCCGGTCGACCGGTATTGATGGCCGTCGCCGCCAGGGACGGGCTGGTCGCCGTGCACTTCGGGCACGCCCGGGAGTTCCTCGTATACGAAGCCTCGGCCAGCGGCGCCCGCCTGGTCGGCCACCGCAAGGCGGAATCCTACTGTTCGGGCGACGAAAGCTGTGGCGACGCCGAGTCGGTGCTGGAGAAAACGATCAGCGCACTCGCCGACTGTGAAGTCGTGCTCTGCGCGCGCATCGGATACGAACCCTGGGGCCAACTGGAGGCGGCCGGCATCCAGCCCAACGGCGAACACGCCATGCAACCGATCGCGGATGCGGTCATGGCGGTATGGCACGAGATGCTGGCGGCGGGCAAGCTGGCCGCCGGACCAATCGTCGCCAAACGCGCCTGAGGAGGACAAGGTGGCCCTCGAAATCATCGAAAGCTGCGTCAATTGCTGGGCATGCGCTCCCCTCTGCCCGAATCAGGCGATCTACGAAGCGACACCGCACTTCCTGATCGAGGCCGACAAATGTACCGAATGCCTGGGCGACTTCGCCGAGGCGCAGTGCGCCAGCATCTGCCCGATCGAAGGGGCGATCATCAACGAACTCGGCGAAGCGCTCAATCCGCCGGGGTCGCTGACCGGCATCCCGCCCGAACGCTGGGCGGCCGCGCAGGCCGAGATTGCGGCGCGCTAGTCATGGCCGACGTCATTTTCTACGAGAAGACAGGCTGTGCGGGCAACGCCCGCCAGAAGGCCCTGCTGATCGCCGCCGGCCATCAGGTCGAGAGCCGCGACCTGCGCCAGCACTTCTGGAGCAATCTGCGCCTGCTGGAGTTCCTCGCCGATCTGCCGGTCGCGCAGTGGTTCAACCCCTCGGCACCTGCGATCAAGTCCGGTGAAATCGTGCCGGACGAATTCGACCAGCGCACCGCGTTGGCCGTGTTGCGCAACAATCCACTGCTGATTCGCCGGCCTCTGCTGCAAGTCGGCGACGAGCGGCGGGTGGGCTTCGATGCCGCGACGATCGACGCCTGGATCGGGCTGTCGGACTTCCCGTCGGGTGACCTTGAAGCCTGCCGCCGCAAGCACTCCAGCGGCCGTGTCTATTATGTGCAATCAGCCGGCGGCGGTGCTTTTCCCTGCCGCTTCGACGACGACCCAGCGCATGCCCGCCGCTGCCTCCCCTGAAGGCGCGGTGCCTGTCGCTCCCGGTGTGCATTGGATCGGCGCTTTCGACCCGGACCTGCGCAACTTCGACATCATCCTGCGCACCGCCAACGGCACCAGCTACAACGCCTATGCGGTGCGTGGCAGCGAAGGCGTCGCGGTCATCGACACGGTCAAGCTCAACTTCTCCGAAACCTTCTTTCGCCGTCTTGAATCGATTGCCGACTACGACGAAATCACCACCATCGTCCTCAATCATCTCGAACCCGATCATTCCGGCGCGCTTCCGGAGTTGCTGCGGCGCGCGCCCGGTGCAACGCTGCTGGTCTCGCCACAGGCCCGCCTGATGCTGAAGGGGCTGTTTGATCCGGGTGAGTTCGAAGGGCGCATCGCCTTCGTCGGCACCGGCGACAGCGCCGATCTCGGCGACCGCCAACTCGAATTCTTCAATACCCCCTACCTGCACTGGCCGGACACACAATGCACCTGGCTGGCGGCCGAAGGCGTCCTGTTCTCGGCCGATTTCCTCGGCTGCCATTATTGCGACACGCGCCTGTTCAACGACGCCGTCGGTGACTTTCGCTTTTCCTTCGAGTATTACTATGCGCACATCATGCGTCCGTTTCGGGCCCACGTGCGCACCGCCCTCGACCTGATCGAACCCTTGCCGATACGCATCATCGCGCCTGGGCACGGCCCGATCCTGCGCCAGGACCCGCGCGACTACGTCGCCCGCTACCGTTCGCTATCGGCGCCCAGCCTGCACGGCGCCGGTACGAAGACGTTGCTGGTCTTCTATATCTCGGCTTACGGCGCCACGCGGCGCATGGCCGAAGCCGTGGCGGCCGGCGCCGAGTCGGCGTCGAGCGCCGCCGGCGAAGTGCGCGTCTCGCTCTACGACCTGGAGGGCGGGCACGCGCAACCCTTCGTCGACCTGATCGAGGAAGCCGACGCACTGGTCTTCGGCAGCCCGACGATCAACGGCGACGCGGTCAAGCCGGTATGGGATCTGCTCTCCTCGCTGACCATGGTCGACGTCAAGGGCAAGCTCGCCGCGGCGTTCGGCTCCTACGGCTGGAGTGGCGAAGCGGTGCCGATGATCGAGGATCGCCTGCGCCGCCTGAAGCTGCGCGTGCCGCTGCCCGGCGTCAAGGCACGCCTGACCCCGACCGCCGATGATTTTTCTGCCTGCCACGATCTCGGCCGCCAGATCGCGCTGCACCTGCTGGGCCGCGCGACGCCACGGACCATCGACATGGCCAACCTCGTTTGATTTCACTCATCGGAGAACCCGCATGCCCAAAGCCAGCGTCACCTTTCAGGATATCGGCGTCACCGTCACCGTTCCCGCAGGCACCCGCCTGATCGAGGTCTCGGAAAAGGTCGGTGCCGGTATCACCTACGGCTGCCGCGAAGGCGAGTGTTGCACCTGTCTGACCAAGATCGTCTCGGGTCATGAGCACCTCGCCGCCCCCTCGGTGCTCGAAGACCAGGTGCTCAAGGACAACCTCGCACCGCGCCGTCACCGCCTCGCCTGTCAGGCTCAGATTCTCGGCGGCAACATCGTCGTCAAACCGGCCTGAGTTTTCACCCCACCCCTTCCATTTATCAGGAGCCTCGAATGCCGAACATCACCTTTTCCAGTCCGATGCACAAGGACAAGACCATTTATGCCGTTGCCGGCAGCCACACCCAGACGATTCTCAAGCTCGCCAAGGAAAACCATGTCCCGATCGACTTTTCCTGTGGTGACGGCGAATGCGGCACCTGTCTGGTCAAGGTCAGCAGCGTCGACAAGAGCAGCCACAACAAGTACGGGCACATGGGTGGCCCGCTCAACGTGCGCGAGGTGGCGGTGCTCAAGGACATGGGCAAGATCAAGCAGGCACAGATCGAACAGATGTACGTCGATGACCTGCCGCCAACCGAGTGGCGCCTGGCCTGCCAGTACATCGTTCGCGACGAGGACATCCTGGTCGAGTATCCGAGCCGCTGATGCCGGCGCCGACTGCCGCTTTCGGCGCCATCCTGGCACGGGCCGAGGCCGCCTATCTCGGCCTGGCTGTGGGCGATGCGCTGGGGGCGACGGTCGAGTTCATGACCCCGCGCGAGATCGCCCATCACTACGGCATCCACCGGGAAATCGTCGGTGGCGGCTGGCTGCGACTGAAGGCCGGTCAGGTCACCGACGATACCGGCATGTCGCTGGCGCTGGGCGAGGCCATCATCGCCCATGCGGGTAGTGTCGTCCCGCTGGCCTGTGCCAACGCCTTCGATGCCTGGATGCGCAGCAAGCCGATCGACATCGGCAACACCGTGCGCCGCAATCTGGTGACCTTCCGCAAGACCGGCGTGCCGGCCGCCCCGGAATCCGACCACGACGCCGGCAACGGGGCGGCGATGCGCGTGCTGCCGGTAGCCCTGGCGACTTTCGGAGAATCCGAGCCGATGGTGCGCGCAGCCGTGCGCGCACAGGCGCACGTGACCCACAACAATGCCATTTCGGACGTCGTGTGCGAGTTCCTGACGCTGACGGTGCAGGACTTTCTGCGCGGCGACACCCTGCCGGAGGTGGTCTGTCGGCGCATCCAGCCCCTGGTGGCAAAGCATCCGGAGTTGTCGTTCCACGACCGCCCTCCCCGTGAAAACCCCAGCGGCTGGGTTGTCGAAACCTTGCAGGCGGTGTTGCAGGCGCTGCTCCAGAACACCGGCTTCGAGGACGGCCTGGTCGATGTCGTCAATCGCGGCGGCGATGCCGACACCACCGGCGCCATCGCCGGCATGCTGTTCGGCGCGCTGTACGGTGCAGACGCGCTGCCACGACGCTGGCTCGCCGCTCTCGATCCCGGCGTCGCCAGCCGCTGCCGGGAGCAGGCACGTGCGCTGCTGCCGGTGCCGCGGCACGAGTAGTCCGCCAAGGATCACCGGAAAAGTCAGGGGGAGCGCCTCAGCCGTGCCCATCGCACCGTGAGCTGCCGTTGACGGCAGAGCAGGCGCCACGAAGTCTCTCAGCAGATGCGCGGCAACTGTTCGCCGGTCAGCCAGTCGACGATCCGGCGCCCGCCAAGCCCGGTCGTCATCTGCACGAAATGCTGGGCATCGGCATGCACCTTGCCGATCACTGCGGCCTGCCGGCCTAGCGGATGCGCGCGCATCGCCTGCAGCAGCGTGTCGGTGTCCTCAGGGGCGACGATCGCCAGCAGCTTGCCCTCGTTGGCGACATAGAGCGGGTCGAGGCCGAGAAATTCGCAGGCGGCGGCAACCTCGGGCAGCACCGGCAAGGCAGACTCCTGCAACATCATGCCGACGCCCGACTGGCGGGCGATTTCGTTGAGGGTGGTGGCCACGCCGCCGCGCGTGGGGTCGCGCAGCGCGCGGATCGTCGCCCCGCTCGCGCGCATGGCGGCGATCAGGCCGTGCAGCGCGGCGGTGTCCGAAACGATCGCCGAGGCAAAACCGATGTTTTCGCGCTGCGCCATGATCGCCATGCCGTGCTCGCCGATGCTTCCCGAAACGATGATCCGGTCACCGGGTCGGGCACGGTCACCGGCATAGTCCTCGCCCTCGGCGACGACGCCGACACCGGTGGTGGTGATGTAGACGCCGTCGCCCTTGCCTCGCTGGACGACCTTGGTATCGCCGGTGACCACCGGCACCGCGGCCGCCTCTGCCGCGCGCGCCATGGATTCGACGATCCGTGCCAGATCGCCAAGCGGAAAACCTTCTTCGAGGATGAAGCTTGCCGCGAGGTAGAGTGGGGTCGCGCCCATCACGGCAATGTCGTTGATCGTGCCGTGCACCGCCAGGCAGCCAATATCGCCGCCGGGAAAGAACAGCGGCGAGACGACATGTGCATCGGTGGACATGACCAGCCTGCCCGTTGCCGCGGGCAGCACGGCAGCGTCGTTGCCTTGTCCGAGATAGGCGTTGCCCAGCCAGCGCGCAAACAGCTCCTCGATCAGTTGCGCCATGCCCCGGCCGCCGCTGCCATGGCTCATCTCGACACAACCGTGGCGAAGGTCGAGAGGCCGAATGTATGCCTGGCGCACGGCCTTCATCCGGATGCTTGTGGTGAATCTGGAAAATCGGCGCCTGCCGGCGGCGCCGCGTCGGCAAAACGCCCGAACGAATAGTGCGCTGCACAGGCCCCCTCGGAAGACACCATGCACGATCCGACCGGATTTTCGGGCGTACAAACGCTCCCGAAAATGCGGCACTGCCGCGGCTGTTTGACTCCACGCAAGACCGCACCACACTCGCAGGCCGGATGGTCTGCGACCGCCTCGTAGCGTACGGCATAGCGCTGCTCGGCGTCGAAGTCGGCAAACGCCTGGCGAATCCGCAGGGCGCTGTACGGCAGTTCTCCGAGACCCCGCCAGGCAAACGAGCGGCGCAGCTCGAAGACCTCGGACACCAGATGCTGCGCCCGGTGATTGCCATCACGCGTCACGGCCCGCGAAAACTCGTTCTCGACGAGCGCCCGGCCGGCATTGACCTGCTTGATCAACATCAGGATCGCCAGCATGACATCCAGGGGTTCGAAGCCGGCGACCACCACCGGTTTGCGATATTCCTCGGCGAAGCGCTCGTAGGGGCGCGTGCCGATGATGGTCGACACATGCGCGGGACCGATGAAGCCGTCGAGCGACACGCTGCCCCATTGCCGCACTTCCGTCGCGGCGAGGATGCTGGCGATCGCCGGTGGCGTCAGGACATGGCAGCAGAGCACCGAGAAGTTCCTGAGACCGAGCGCCTGCGCCTGCCTGATCAGCACGGCCGTCGGCGGCGTCGTGGTTTCGAAGCCGATGGCCAGGAACACCACCTGCCGCTCGGGATGCTGCTGCGCGAAGGCCAGGGCATCGGCACCCGAATAGATCATCCGCAGGTCACCCGGCGTGTTGCCGTCGC
Source organism: Candidatus Accumulibacter propinquus (assembly GCA_016714935.1). Lineage (GTDB taxonomy): Bacteria > Pseudomonadota > Gammaproteobacteria > Burkholderiales > Rhodocyclaceae > Accumulibacter > Accumulibacter propinquus. The sequence continues at coordinate 43,271 of JADKBU010000021.1, forward strand.
GGCCGAGCGCCGCCTTGACCTTGAGCAGCGACAAACCGCCGGATGCCGGGACACGCAAGGGATCTCCGTAGCTGCAGAGCGTCACGCCGGCCTCCCTGACGAGACGGATGGCCATGTCGATGCGTCCTATGGGCAGGACGCAGACCGGGCAGCCAGGACCATGAATCATGTGCACGTTTGGCGGGAGCAGATCGGTAACGCCGTACCGGGCGATGGCATGCGTGTGACCGCCGCAGAATTCCATGAAACGATAATCCCGATCGGGCCGCACCGCCTGCCGAATCGCTGCCGCCAGACCCCTGGCCAGTTCGCCATCACGAAACTCGTCGATGAACCGCATCGAGCGACGAGAAGCGTTCGCGTCGACCGCCTGCGCGGAGATGGGCAAATCCGTCACCGGCAAATGCACGGCCTCAGCCAGCCGCACCGGGTGTTTCCCCGAGGGCGGCCGCACCGAGTTCGGCAAACAACGCCAGCGTCCTGCCGGCCTCCTCCGGATCGAGGCGGCTCAAGGCGTAGCCGACGTGCACGATGACATAGTCGCCGACGGCGACGTCATCCACGAGTGCCAGCGAGATTTCCTTGCCGACGCCGGCAACGTCGATCATCGCCTGTTCGCCGGGCAGCAGTGCGACGATTAGGCAGGGCAGTGCGAGACACATCGCCAGGGCTCCCTCAACGGCCCAGCAGATGCTGCAGCGCGACCCAGGCCTGCCCGACCGACAGCCCGCCATCGTTGGGGGGGACCTGCCGCGCCTCGATGATCTGCACCCCTTGCGCGCCGAGACGAGCGCGCAGACCACGCACCAGCACCTGGTTGAGGAAACACCCACCGCTGCCGACGACTGCCCTGGTGCCGGGAGCAAGTACGCGTACCCAGTCGGTAATGGCAGCCACCACCGTGGCATGAAACAGCGCCGCGCCGCGTTCGGCGTTTTTCTCATCGGCGAGGACCGCCAGCAGCGGCAGCAGATCAAGGCGGCCCTGGTCGATACGCCAGCCCTGGTCGAGTGGCAGGATATCGCCGTAGCGCTGTGCCAACCCTTCCATCAGCATCGCCGCCTGTCCTTCGTAAGCCATCACCGCCTTGATCCCGAGCAGGCCGGCAGCCGCATCGAACATCCTCCCCATGCTCGACGTCGGTGGGCAATGGATATCGGCTGACAGCATCTGCGTCACCGCCGACGCCGCCGCCTGACTCGCAAAACGTTCGCTGATCTCGCTCGTCCGGCCGATTCGGTGCAAAGCTGCCGCCGCCATCCGCCAGGGTTCGTTGGCTGCGCGATCGCCGCCCGGCAGGGTGAGTGGCACCAGGTGTCCAAGACGCTCGAAGCGTGCGCCATCGACGCTCAACAACTCGCCACCCCAGGCCGCGCCATCGCTGCCGGTCCCCACGCCATCAAGCGACAAGGCCAGCGTGCTGCCTTGCATCCCGTGTTCGGCGAGTACCGCCGCGGCGTGCGCGTGGTGGTGCTGCACACCCAGCAAGGGCAGTCGTCGTTGCTGGGCAAACTCGGCAGCGAAACGTGTCGAGTAGAAATCCGGGTGCAGGTCGTGCGCCACGATCGTCGGCTCGACGCCAAGCAGCTTAACCATTTGCGCCACCGTCTCATCCAGGAAATCGCAAACGGCAGCGTTGTCGAGATCACCGATGTGCTGCGAAACGAAAGCCTCATCACCACGTGTGACGCAGACGGTATTCTTGAACCAACCGCCGACGGCCAGTACCGAAGGGCCGGAGAGCGGCAACTTGATCGCCCGTGGCGTGTAGCCGCGGGCGCGACGGATGAACTGCAGGCCGCCGGTGGTAATGCGTGCCACACTGTCGTCACAACGGGTCACGATGTCACGGTCGTGCATCAGAAAGGCGTCGGCGAGACCGTACAGACGCAGTAACGCCTCACTGTTGCCGATCACCAGGGGTTCGCCACCAGGGTTGGCGCTGGTCATTACCAGCACCAGATCCTGTGCTCTTTCCAGCCAGCCGACGCCCGCCGGGCGCTTCGCGGCTTCGTGGAAGAGCAGGAACTGCAGCGGCGTATACGGCAGCATGACGCCAAGCCACGCCAGCCCGGGAGCCACTCCGGGTAACGCTTCGTCGCACTGGCTGCGCTTCCTGAGCAGGATCGCCGGACGCGTCGGCAAGGTCAACAATCCCGGTTCGCCGATGCCCATCTGGACAAACGGGGCGGCCGATGGCGCGTTGGCGACCATGACGACAAAGGGCTTTTCGTCACGCTGCTTGCGCTCACGCAGCCGCGCGACGGCGACCGCATTGCGGGCGTCACACGCCAGGTGGAATCCGCCGAGTCCCTTGATGGCGACAATTTTGCCCGCGCGCAGCAGGTCAACCGCGCCGGCGACTGCGTCCTCGGGCAGCCGATGACCTTCCCCATCGAGCAGGAACAGTTGCGGCCCGCACTTGGGGCAACAGTTGGCCTCGGCATGGAAACGCCGGTCGTCAGGTCGTCGATACTCACCCTGACAACGGGGACACATCGGAAAGGTCCGCAGGCTGGTGCGTACCCGGTCATAGGGCAAGCCACGGCTGATCGTGTAGCGTGGTCCGCAATTGGTGCAATTGGTGAACGCGTAACGCCAGCGACGGCTGCCAGGGTCGAACATCTCCATCAGACAGTCGCGGCACACCGTGGTGTCGTGTCCGATCATCGTCGCTGCCCGTCCACTACGGCTATCGATGATCACGAAACCCTGTCCGTTATGCGCTGTGGCAACGTCGCGGGCGATCACCGAATTCACGCGTGCCAACGGCGGCGCGTCCTGCTCCAGGCGTGCGATGAGATGCCTGACCTGCGCCGCTGCGCCGTGGACCTCGATTTCGACACCGCGCGAGTCATTGCGCACCCAGCCGGCAAGACCAAGTTCCCGAGCCAGCCGCCACACGAAGGGACGAAAGCCGACACCCTGCACCACTCCGCTGACGCGGATGTTCTGACAGATCATACGCTCGGACATGTCAAGCTCCAGAGACCGCGGCAAGCTGCGCCTCAAGCTCGGCGATGCGTCGTCGCAGCGACGCCACCATTGCGGCCTTCTTCTCCTGACTCGCGGCGCAGCCTGCCCGCAGCCAGACCAACCACTGCTCGAAACCCTCGCCGGTAGTCGCCGACAGCGGGATCACCTGCAGCGCCGGATTGACCTGCAGGGCATAGCGGATCGCCAGAGCACTGTCGAAAGACAGGTAGGGCAGGAGATCGACCTTGTTCAACACCATCAGCGAGGCGGCATGAAACATGCCGGGATACTTGAGCGGCTTGTCTTCCCCTTCGGTAACCGAAAGAATCACCACCTTGTGCGCTTCGCCCAGATCAAAGGCGGCCGGACAAACGAGATTGCCGACATTCTCGATCAGCAGCAGCGAATCATCGGCCGGCGCAAGATCGTGCAGGGCGTGGCCAACCATATGCGCGTCGAGGTGACAGCCCTTGCCGGTATTGATCTGCACGGCAGCGACGCCGGTCGCACGGATACGCTCGGCGTCGCGGCTGGTCTGCTGATCTCCCTCGATGACGACGATCGTGAGTTGCGTCTTCAGGGCCTCGATGGTGCGGCAAAGCAGACTGGTTTTTCCCGAGCCGGGACTGGACACCAGATTGAGCGCGAAGATCCCCCGCTCTTCGAGGCGACGCCGGTTTTCTGCCGCGTAGCCATCGTTCTTGGCCAGAATGTCGCGCTCGATCTGCACCATTCGCGACGGCGTCGTCGATTCCTGAATGGCCGACGGCACGTGCGCGTGCTCGGACCCATGGCCATGCGAATGCGTAGGCATATGGAACTGACGGCGACTGTCGGGGTGCTGATGGGCATCGACAGCGTGGGCGCCTTGGGCAATTCCAGAAGCGCCCCCACTGCCCTCCCCCGACAGTTGCGGCATTTCGCGCACCGCGTCGACTGCCTGAGCATCCTCCGGCGCGGACACGGCCTTGCCGGCGACCCGGGTTTCCCCGGTGCCACAACCGCAGGTTGTACACATTGCTGTCTCCTGTATTGTTATTCGACTTCCAGTTCCTTCACCCGCATCTCGGTACCACCGGTTGCCTGAACCGGGTGGCCACCACAGGCTGGACAGGGGTCGTACAGAGCCGCGAGCGGCACCGTCATATTGCAATTAAAGCATAAACCCTGTCCGGCCACCTCGACTACGTTCAGGACGGCGCCTTCGGCCAGCGTACCGCGGCTGACGGCATCGAAACAGAAACGCATGGCTTCGGCTTCGACCATCGACAGTTCGCCGATTTCGAGGAGCACCGACCTGACGCGCCGAAAGCGCTGCGCGCGCGCCGCTTCCTCGACGATCTGCAGAACCCCCATGGCCAGCGACATTTCATGCATTCGTGATCTTCACCTCTTCCGGCGCGCAAGGGTCGAGCGACACAGGCAGAGGATCTTCGTCCTGCCCGCCGGCGAGTCGAGCCAGAGAATCTTTACGCAGCATACTAAAAGCCTTTGAATCGATTTTGATTTCCATCAATCCGGGGCTAAACTCCCGCCTTCACAATATCTCCTCGCCGTCCTCGGCCATTTCCGGACTCTCTCTCGGCATGCTTGAAGCTTCAAATCTGGAATGCGTACGCGGCGAGCGGCGCCTGTTCGCCGGCGTCAGCTTTCGCCTGGAGGGCGGTGAGATGCTCTCCCTGCAGGGCAGGAACGGCTCCGGGAAAACCAGTCTTCTGCGCATGCTGTGCGGGCTGACGCCCCCGGTCAGTGGCGAAATACGCTGGCGCGGCAAGCCGATCGGCAAGCTTGGCGAGGAGTTCCGCAGCGAACTGTTCTACCTCGGCCACCACAACGCCATCAAGGAGGACTTGACGCCACTCGAGAATGTCGTCGCGTCGACCACCCTGGCCCAGGAAGCCCTCGATGAGAATGCGGCGCTCGACGCCCTGGAGCGGGTCGGACTCCGTGGCCGTGAGGACCTGGCGTGCCGCTATCTGTCGCAGGGGCAGAAGCGCCGCACCGCACTGGCGCGGCTGGTGCATGAAAGGCGTGCCCTGTGGGTGCTTGATGAACCCTATGTCGCGCTCGACGCGGCGGCTGTCGAACTGGTCGCCGGCCTGGTCGGCGCGCACCTGCAGCGCGGCGGACTGGCTGTCCTGACCACCCATCAGGCGGTGGCGGTGGCGGCCGGAGGCGTGCGTGAACTCTGGCTGGGCACCGATGATGCAGCGCACAACCGACCCTAGTTGATGCTAAAATTGATCCGTGCGGTCATCAGTCGCGACCTGCGACTGGCGATGAGACGACAGGCCGACATCGTTGCCGCGATGTTCTTTTTCATCATCGTCGTCAGCCTTTTCCCACTCGGCGTCGGTCCGGAACCGGACCAGTTGCGCAAGCTGGCGCCCGGTGTGTTGTGGGTTGCCGCGCTGCTGGCGACGATGCTTTCGCTGCCGCGGCTGTTTGCCGACGACCACCGCGACGGCTCGCTGGAACAACTGGCGCTGGCACCGCAACCGCTCGGCCTGATCGTCATCGGCAAGATCGTGGCGCACTGGCTGGTCGCCGGTCTGCCGCTGGTGGTACTGGCACCGGTACTGGGGATCCAGTTCGACCTGGCCGGGGATGCGCTGGCAGTGCTGACCCTGTCCCTGCTGATCGGCACACCAGCCCTGTCGGGCATTGGCGCGATCGGTGCGGCGCTGACCCTCGGCGTACGCGGCGGCGGCGTGCTGCTGTCGCTGCTGGTTCTGCCGCTGTACATCCCGGTGCTGATTTTCGGCGCCGGTGCGGTCGACGCGACGGTGACCGGACTCGGCGCGCAGGCCCATCTGTCGCTGCTCGGCGCGCTGGCGCTGGGCGGCGTGTTTTTTGCGCCGTGGCCCACTGCCGCGGCCCTGAGAATTGCCCTGGAATAGATGAGCAACCGCCTAATCAACTGGTTCAGGTACGCCAGTCCGCAGACCTTCTACCCGCTCGCGGGCAAACTGATACCCTGGTTCTGGACCCTGGCAGCAATCTTCGGCGTCGCCGGGCTGACGGTAGGTTTCCTGCTGGCACCGATCGACGAGCAGCAGGGGGAAGGTTATCGGATCATCTTTCTGCATGTCCCGGCATCGTGGATGTCGATGTTCATTTACCTGGTAATGGCTTTCTGGGCCGCTACCGGGCTGGCTTTCAATACTCGCCTGTCAGGCATGATGGCCTCGGCGCTGGCACCCACCGGTGCGCTTTTCGCTTTCCTCTCCTTATGGACCGGCGCGCTGTGGGGCAAACCGATGTGGGGTACCTGGTGGGTGTGGGATGCGCGCCTGACATCGGAATTGATCCTGCTCTTCCTCTACATCGGCTTCATCGCCCTGCAGGCGGCGATCGACGATCCTCGCCGGGCCGACAAGGCGGGCGCGATCCTCGCGCTGGTCGGGGTGGTGAACATTCCGATCATCTATTTTTCGGTGAAGTGGTGGAACACCCTGCACCAGGGGGCGTCGGTCAGCCTGACCCGAGCGCCGAGCATGGCGACGATGATGCTCTGGGGGATGCTGCTATGCACCCTGGCGTGCTGGATGTACAGCATTGCCGTCGCCCTGATGCGCGTGCGCATGATCATGCTCGAACGTGAGCGGCACACCGACTGGGTACACGCCCTGCTCATCGACCCGGAGTAAACGCATGCACTGGAACAGCCTCGCCGAGTTTCTGGCCATGGGCCGCCACGGCCTCTACGTCTGGGGCTCGGTCATCGTGATGGCACTGCTGATGCTGGCGGAACCGATGCTGCTGCGGCATGGTCGGAAGCAACTCATCGCCCGCCTCAGGCGACAGTACTCTGCCGAGATCTCGGACAGCAGGCGCTTTGCCAAGCGCGACAGCGACTTTCACGGAAATCCCGGCAGGAGCAGGAATTGAAACCTCGTCACAAACGCATCGCCTTGATCCTCGGCGGCCTGGCGATCCTCGGCATGGTTGCCACGCTGGTGCTCAACGCCTTCCAGAGCAACCTGGTATTCTTCTTTTCGCCCACCCAGGTGGCCGCCGGCGAAGCCCCCAAGGGCAAGAGTTTCCGCATCGGCGGCATGGTCCGCGAAGGCTCGCTGCAACGCCAGCCCGACGGCATCAGCATGCGCTTCGTCGTCACCGACACCGATCAGGACATGCCCGTGGTCTATAAGGGAATCCTGCCGGACCTCTTCCGCGAGGGCAAAGGCGTCGTCGCGCAGGGCAGGATTGGCGACGACGGGGTGTTCGCCGCCACTGAAGTGCTCGCCAAACACGACGAGAACTACATGCCGCCGGAGGCTGCCAAAGCGGTCGGCGACGCGCACGAACGCGCCGCGGCAAACCGGGCGGCAGCCGAAGCGGCCACCAGAACCATCAGACCGTAACGCGGACAACACGACCATGATCCCGGAACTCGGCAACTTCGCGCTCATCGTCGCGCTCATCGTCGCCCTGGTACAGGGTACCTTGCCGCTGCTCGGCGCCCACCGTGGCCGGCAGCCCTGGATGGCGCTCGCCCGTCCGGCGGCGGTGGCGCAGGCGCTGCTGCTGGCGGTGGCCTTCGCCTGCCTGATCATGGCCTTCATCGACAATGACTTTTCGGTGCTTTATGTGGCGCAACATTCGAACACGCTGCTGCCGCTCGAATACCGCGTCGCTGCGGTCTGGGGCGGACACGAAGGCTCGCTGCTGCTGTGGGTAGTGATGCTGGCATTGTGGACGCTGGCGGTTGCCGTGCGCTCGAAGCAACTCCCCGTGCACATGGTCGCGCGCGTGCTTGGCGTGCTCGGACTGGTCAGCGCCGGCTTCCTGCTGTTCATCCTGGTGACCTCGAACCCCTTCGAGCGACTGCTGCCGGGCGCCGAAGAGGGGCGCGATCTGAACCCGCTGCTGCAGGATCCCGGGCTGATCATTCATCCGCCGATGTTGTACATGGGCTATGTCGGCTTCTCGGTAGCCTTTGCTTTCGCCATCGCCGCGCTGCTCTCCGGACAGCTCGACGCCGCCTGGGCGCGCTGGTCGCGACCCTGGACCACCGCGGCATGGATCTTCCTGACCCTGGGCATCGCGCTCGGATCGTGGTGGGCCTATTATGAACTCGGCTGGGGCGGCTGGTGGTTCTGGGACCCGGTCGAAAATGCTTCGTTCATGCCCTGGCTGGTCGGCACGGCACTGGTGCATTCGCTGGCGGTCACCGAAAAGCGCGGCAGTTTCAAGAACTGGACGGTGCTGCTGGCAATCTCGGCATTCTCTCTGTCGCTGCTCGGTACCTTCCTGGTCCGTTCCGGCGTGCTGACTTCGGTGCACGCCTTCGCCACCGATCCGCGGCGAGGGATCTTCATCCTCCTTTTCCTGGTCACGGTGATCGGCAGTTCTCTGGCCCTGTTTGCCTGGCGCGCGCCCAAGGTCGGTCTCGGCGGCCGTTTTGGCCTGCTCTCGCGCGAGTCCTTGCTGCTCACCAACAACGTGCTGCTGGTCGTCGCCTGCGCGTCGGTACTGCTGGGCACGCTCTATCCGCTGCTGATCGATGCCCTCGGCGCCGGCAAGCTGTCGGTAGGTCCGCCCTACTTCGACGCCGTCTTCGTACCGCTGATGTTGCCGGCTGCTTTTCTGATCGGTGTGGCGCCTTTTGCACGCTGGAAGCACGCTACTGTCGGCGAACTCGCACGCACGCTGCGCTGGGCATTTCTGGTCGCCGCCCTGGTAGGCATCGGCACCCCGTTCATTTATGGTCAGTGGAAACCACTGGTGGCGTTGAGCCTGTTGCTGGCGGCGTGGATCGTTCTCAGCGCGCTGCTCAATATCCTCGAACGCGTGCAATCAACGCGCGCCGGACAGTCGTTCATCACTGCGGCGCTGCGGCAACCGCGCAGTTTTTTCGGCATGCACCTGGCGCATGTGGGTATCGCCGTGTTCATCGTCGGGGTAACGATGGTCGGTGCGTATCAGGCCGAGAAGGACGTCCGGATGGAGGTCGGCGACACGGTCAGCGTCGGCAACTACACTTTCCGCTTCAACGGCGTACGGCCGCAGCAGGGACCCAACTACCGGGCCCTGCTCGGTGACATCGACCTGATCAAGGACGGCCGGGTGCTGCGCAAGATGTTCCCGGAGAAGCGTTTCTACGTCGCTTCTGCGATGCCGATGACCGAAGCCGCGATCGATAGCGGCTTGCTGGGCGACGTCTACGTCTCGCTTGGAGAGCCGATCGACAAAGCCAGGCCGGATGCCGCGTGGGCAGTGCGCGTCTATCACAAGCCTTTCGTCGACTGGATCTGGGGCGGCTGCGTGTTGATGGCCTTCGGCGGGTTGCTGGCCATCAGCGACCGCCGCTACCGGATCAAGGCACGCGCCGGTTCACCCGCCTCATCTGCCGCAGCGTCGCTGGCGCAAAACGCCTGAAGGACTGCCCATGAACAGGTTTCTCTGGCCGTTGATCGGCTTCATCGTGCTGGTCGTACTGCTCGCCGTCGGGCTCAACCTCAACCCGCGCGATGTCCCTTCGCCGCTGGTCGGAAAACCCGCACCGAACTTCTCGCTGCCGCAACTCGCCGCACCGGAACAGAAGTTCTCGCCGCAGGACATGCTCGGCAAGGTCTGGCTGCTCAATGTCTGGGCATCGTGGTGTGTCTCGTGTCGACAGGAGCATCCGGTGCTGGTCGAACTGGCAAAAAAAGGCACGGTCCCCTTGGTCGGTCTCAACTACAAGGAGGTCCGCGGTGACGGCGGCATCGACCTCGACAAGGTCGCTCCCGGCAGCGAACAATCGATGGTCATCGAGCGTGCCAGCACCTGGCTGCGCACCCACGGCAACCCGTACACCCTGTCGGTGCTCGACATCGATGGCCGCGTCGGCATTGACTACGGCGTCTATGGCGTACCCGAAACCTATGTCATCGACAAGGCAGGGATCATCCGCATGAAACATACCGGCCCGATCTCCCCTGACGTGTACTCGGGCAAGATCCTGCCGCTGGTGGCGGAGCTGTCGCGATGAAGCGCTTGCTGCTGGTCGTGCTGCTGGCGTTGGCGGGAACGGGCTGGCACAACCTCCACGCCGGAGAAGCCAGACCGCTCGCCGCCGACGAGGCCACCGAACAACGCCTGATCGCCATTGCCTCCGAGCTGCGCTGCCTGGTCTGCCAGAACGAATCGCTCTCCGGGTCAAACGCCGAACTGGCCAACGATCTGCGTCGCGAGATCCGCGGCCTGATCAGGGACGGCAGGAGCGACGCTGAAATCATGGAGTTCATGGTCAGCCGCTACGGCGACTTCGTGCGTTATCGGCCGCCGCTGAAGGGAAGCACACTGCTGCTGTGGTTCGGCCCGGGCCTGCTCTTCGTGACCGGCCTGACGTCGTTGGTGATCTACCTGCGCCGGCGCGACCGGGCGATCAGGAACACACCGCTGACGGCTGCCGAACAGCAGCGGGCCGAGGCGCTGCTGCAGGACCGCGATTCAGGCCAGGGACCGTCATGACCACTTTCATCATCGCCGCGGCGCTGCTGCTCGTTGCCGTCATTGCCATTCTGTTGCCGCCGCTCTGGCGGGCGCCAGGAGCTTCAGCTACCGCCGACCGCCGTGCAGCGAATCTGGCGATCTTCCGGGACCAGCTCGCCGAACTCGGACGCGAGCACCACGACGGCTCGCTCGCCGACGAGGATTTCGTGAACAGCCGGAACGAGTTGCAGCGTCGCCTGCTCGACGAAGTCGAAGCCGAACCCGCGGCGGCACCGCCGGACACTCGGCCGGGCAGCCGCAAGACCGCCCTGGCCCTGCTCATCGTCGTGCCGCTGGCTGCCGCCGTCGGCTACACGCTGATCGGCAATCCGCGCGCGCTCGACCCACTGCAGCGACAGACGCGCATCGCCCCGGAACAGATTCTGGAGATGGTCAACGGCCTCGTCGAGAAGCTCCGAAAAAACCCTGACGATAGCCAGGGCTGGGTGATGCTGGCGCGTTCATACAAGGTCCTGGAACGTTTTCCCGAAGCGGCCGATGCTTACAGCCGCGCCGCCACACTGGTCGACCAGGACCCGGTCCTGCTCGCCGATTACGCGGATGTTCTCAGCCGGAGCAATGGCGGCAAACTGCAGGGCAAGCCGACCGAGTTGGTCGAGCGGGCCCTCAAGCTCGACCCCGACGAGCCGCAGGCGCTGCTGCTGGCCGGTGCCGCAGCGACCGACCGACAGGAGTTCGCTGCCGCCGCCGAGTACTGGTCGCGGCTGCACGCCCAACTCGAACCCGATTCCGAGGAAGCCAGGGCCCTCGTAGCCGCCATCAACAAGGCACGCGAGATCGCCACCCAGGCCGCTGCCGCGAAGACAGCAGGGAAGCCTGCGGCCGGTGTCGGCGCCGTCAGTGGCGAAGTCACCCTGAGCAGCAGGCTTGCCGCGCTGGCCAGGCCGGACGACGTGCTGTTCGTCTTTGCGCGTGCAGAGGAAGGGCCCCGGATGCCATTGGCCGCCATGCGGGCGACGGTTGCCGACCTGCCGTTGCGCTTCATCTTTGACGACTCGATGGCGCTCCCCGGCGGCAGGAAGATCTCCGATTTCGCCACGATCAGTATCGAGGCGCGCGTCGCCAAAGCCGGCAAGGCCCAGAGTTCGAGTGGCGATCTGTCGGGCAGCCTCAGCGGCATCAAGCCGGGTAGCCGCAATCTGCGTCTGCAGATCGACCAGGTTCAGCCCTGAGCCGTCGGCCACGCCATGGCCTGCAGGCCGACGCGATTTGTCCGATTTGTTAACCTAGATCAAACCGTCGGCTCTTCCTCCTCCGCTAGACTCTAGCCAGCCTCGGCGCTCGGCAGATGGCACTAGAAATCCAGGGAGGGGAGAAGCATCGTGTCCGACAATGTTCCAGGGTTCTGGACAAAGCTCAAACGACCAAGCACCCGGTACTCGCTACTGGCATTGCTTTCGGTCGGCTTCGTCTGCGGCGTCCTTTTTTGGGGCGGCTTCAACACCGCCATGGAAGCCACCAACACACTCGACTTCTGCATCAGTTGTCACGAGATGCGGGACAACGTTTATCAGGAGTACAAGACCACCATTCACTACAGCAATCGCACCGGTGTGCGCGCTTACTGTTCGGATTGTCACGTGCCCAAGGACTGGGGGCACAAGATGATGCGCAAGATTCAGGCCAGCCAGGAACTCTACGGCAAGATCATGGGGACGATCTCCACGCCTGAGAAGTTCGAAGCCAAGCGCCTCGAACTCGCAACCCATGAGTGGGCGAGGATGAAAGCCAGCGATTCCCGTGAATGCCGCAACTGTCACTCGTTCTCGGCGATGGACATCGAGAAGCAGAAAGCACGTGCCTCCAAGATGCACAAGCTCGGGCAGGAGGACAAGAAGACCTGTATCGATTGCCACAAGGGAATCGCGCACCGGAAACCCAAGAACATGCCCGAAGAACCTGACGAGGACTAGCTGCAATGACCTCGACCGTGGCGTCCTGATCTGCGGACGAAGGCGAACATGAAACCTGAGGCCGACTTCGGCCGGCGACAATCGCATCAACACTTGAGTGGAGTCTGAGATGAAAAGAACGAGCCTTTCCCTCGCCATATTCGGCGTCGTGCTGACTTTGGGCGCGCCGATGGCGCAAGCTGCTCCGGACTGGAGCAAGGTTCCCAAGCGCGATGTGCAGGTTTTTCACCCGGCCGTGACGCCGATCGAGTGGGTCATGAAGAAATCCGACCATAGCGGCCGCACCGGGATCAACAAGGGCGAAAGCTGCGTCGGTTGCCACGAAGAGAAGGGCGGTCTCAATTTCGACATGAAGCGTCTCGCCGGCAAGGACCTCGAACCCAAGGGCGCACCCAGGACGATGAATTTCCCGGTCAGCGTGCAATCTGCCTACGACAAGGACAATGCCTACATCCGTCTGACTTTCAAGGCACCCAGCGGAGCCGTCGACCCCGCCGACAAGGAGAACGACGTCAAGGTTGCGGTCATGTTTGCCAACGACAAGGTCACCCAGGGCGCACAGATCGGCTGCTGGGCGACCTGTCACAGCGATGCGCGCAGCATGCCCGGCGCCGACGAGAAGAAAACCAAGTACACCAAGGACGGCGCCTACGAACTGATGCAATGGAAGAGTGCCAAGGGTGCCAAGGTCGCCGACGGCTCGGTGACCGACAAGCGCAACATGGAAGGCGGCACCGCCGGCGTCAAGGCCGAAGGGAGCAAGGTGGGCGAGACCTATACCGTCACCTTCACACGCAAGCTCTCGGGGACTCTGGCAGAGGGCAAGGCGACACCCTTCGGCGTCGCCATTCACTCTGACCATGCCAGTGGCCGCTTCCATCACGTTTCCATGGGATATACCATGGGCTTCGGGGCCGACGGCGACATCAAGTCGACCAAACAGTAAGGCCCTCTCTCCTCGACTGCCGGCGCAGTGCAGCGGAAACGACGCTGCACTGTCGGCACGACGACACCCCTCACAGCCACACGTTTTCACTGGTGGGGGCCGGATAAGAGGTACATGGTCCCGTACTGATCCACGGCGAAGCCGGAGTGATCAGCTATAATGTTGGTTGCGTCGTGATCGACAACGACCGCGACGCTTCGGCATGTCCGCGCAAGTGCCCTGGTTTCCTCTCTCGATTGCAGGCAGTTCTCCCCTTGCGGAACGCTTCTTCTGCTGTCTCGCAGCTTGCCCCTGAACTTGCTGCGTCAGCAGCAGTCACGGAACCACGGGAAAGAGCAAAGCAGCACGGCGCGCGCGACTTCAGGAACACGGCAAACTGCGGAGCAGTTGATTGATGCAAGGCTTCCACCTCATCTGCATGCTTGCACTGGGCATCGTTTCGGCGAGCGCCCAGGCCAGCATTTATGGCTATATCGATGATCAGGGCGCAGCGCATTTTGCCACCGAGAAGATGGATGCGCGCTATCAACTCTTCCTGCAGGGCAACCAGCTGCATTCATCCGACTTGACGACTGGTCCGGCAAAGCCCGCACTACTGCGCTATTTGTCGGAACACCCGAATCTGAAGAAATTTGAACCACTGCTCAGACTCGCCAGCGACGAATTTGCGGTCGACCCCGCCCTGCTCAAAGCCGTGATGGCTGCCGAATCGGGCTTCAATCCGGGTGCGATTTCCCCCAAGGGCGCCATCGGACTGATGCAACTCATGCCCGCGACTGCTGAACGCTATGGCTTGCAGGGCGACAAGAACAAGACCGTCGAGCAGAAACTGACCGACCCGGCGATCAATATTCGCCTGGGGGCACGTTACCTGCGCGACCTCCACCGAATGTTCCCGAATCAGCAGCAATTGGTGCTGGCCTCGTACAATGCCGGTGAAGGCGCCGTTCAACAATACAAGAACACCATTCCCCCGTATCCGGAAACGCGCAACTACGTGCAACTGGTCACGCAGTTCTATCAGCTGTATCAATCCCAATCCCCTGCCGCCAAGAACGCGGTCGCGGTATTTGCCCGCTCGTCGCAAGGCCTGAAGCGTATTTTCATGACCATCCCGGGACGCCGCAACATGCCGGCTTCCCCAACGGCGACCGAATGAGCTGTTCACTGAATTGACATTCCGGCATGCGGCGCCCTGAATGCCATCCGCAGCGGTGCACTCTGCAGAAACGGCGTGGTCGCCCTGTGCAGACACCGACAATATCCGGCAGGTACCCGACTGGAATTGCCAGTGCCGGTGCCGCGGCAGTGGCGTGACGCCATTCCCGCCCGGCTTATCGACCACAGGCCGGATCTTCTTTCCCAAGGATGTGTGATGCCCAGATCCAGTCTCAACACCGCCAACTCGGAAGCTGCGGCGCGGCTCGCCGAACAAACCGCTGCCGCCATGTTCAGCCGCGATGCGGCGAGCCGGCTGATTGGCATAACCATCGTCAGCATCCGTCCCGGCTACTCGCTACTGACGATGAAGGTCCGACCGGACATGGTCAACGGCCACCACATCTGTCACGGAGGCTATCTGTTTACCCTTGCCGATTCGGCCTTCGCCTACGCCTGCAATGCCTATAACCGGAACACGGTCGCATCTGCCTGCCACATCGACTTCCTGACACCGGCCAGGGAAGGCGAACTTCTTGAGGCCGAGTGCGAAGAACGCTCTCGTTCGGGGCGCACCGGCGTCTATGACACTACCATCCGCGATCACCATGGCAAGGTCATCGCCCTCTTCCGCGGCAAGTCGTATCGCATCGCCGGCGAGGTCATTGCCGGGCTTGAAGCAGACGAGGGCTGCGCCATGGCGGCCAAGGGACCAGCGGGCCGGGTCGAAGGCAACCCGCAGTGAACCGCGCCATCAGATCGGCACCACAACGCCCCGGGCCACACCACATGCCGCGGGGCATCCACCGGGATCTCCCATTCATCATCGCCGGCGAGCACTGGACGTACGGCATGTAGTGCTGTGATTGGCGCCTGCCGAATTCCCGGACCGCAAGGCGATTGCTGCTCGCAACTCACTTGCCCCCGGCGATCACAAATGCGAATATTGCCGACTGCCGGTCAGGCTCCAGCCGACTCTTTCGGAAATCGCCCATGCACTCTCATCATCACGGCATCAATATCCAGGCGCTGCTGGCGCATGTGCCGCTGTTCAATGAGCTGGAAAGTGAAGAAATTGTCCGCCTCGCGCGGGGTTCGCGTGAACTTGCGGCATCGCGTGGCGACATCCTGTTCCACAAGGGAGACCTGCCGACCGGCTTCTATCTGATCGTCTACGGCCAGGTGAAGCTGGCATTCACTTCGGCACAAGGAGGCGAAAAGGTCGTCGACATCCTGGGACAGGGTCAGACCTTCGGCGAAGCAGTGATGTTCATGGACAAGCCGTTCATGGTCTATGCGCAGGCCCTGGCGGACTCGCTGCTGCTGCACATCGCCAAGACGGCCATCCTCGACGAACTCGACAAAGATCCCAGGCTCGGCCGCAAGATGATCGCCGGCCTCTCGATGCGGCTCCATCACCTGATCAACGACGTGGAGTCGTACTCGCTGCATTCGGGTCGACAGCGCATCATCGGCTACCTGCTGCGCGACAATCCTGTCGACGGCGACAAGGGAGCCACCGTCACGCTCCCGACCAACAAAGGCGTCATTGCCTCGCGCCTCAATCTGACGCAGGAGCACTTCTCACGCATTCTGCACGAACTCTCCGAGAAAGGGCTGATCGTGGTTGAAGGGCGAAAAATCCACATTCCCGATGTCCATAGACTACGCACGCATGATCAATGAAGTCTGCGGCACTTACACCAACCGATAAAGGAGACACCTCGCATGGCATTGGAAACCGAGATCAAGCTGAGCCTGCCGGCAAGCGCCGCCCGCCGGCTGCCTGCACACGGCCTGCTGGCCGACAGCAAGCCGCTCCGCCAGAAACTGGTCAACACCTACTATGACACGCCTGACCGGCGTCTGCAGCGCAAGCGTGTCGCCGTGCGCTACCGCCAGAAGGGCACCGAATGGCTGCTGACCGTCAAGAGTGACGCCCCTTCGCCGGGCGGACTGGCGCAGCGCAGCGAGTGGGAGGCTCCCGGTCAACCCGGTGATTTCGATTTCGCGCACGTGGATAATCCGAAGCTGCGCCGCTTTCTCGAATCGGTGACACCCGAACTGGTACCCCTCTTCACCACCGACTTCACGCGCAACTTCTGGGTCGTGGTTCCCCAGGCGGGAACGCGCATCGAGGTCGCACTCGACCGTGGCAAGATCGTCGCGGGTGAACGCCAGGAGCCGATCTGCGAGGTCGAACTCGAATTGCTCGAGGGAGAGGTCGCCGCATTGTTTACTGCCGCACTGTCCCTGCAGAGCGATCTGCCGCTGCATCCCGAAGGCGCCAGCAAGGCCGAGCGCGGCTACCGTCTGGCCAGCGCCGAGGCCCTGGTACCGAACAAGGCCACCGACGTGCGTTTGGAAATGGGCATGACCAGCATCGCGGTGTTCCGCAGCACCGCCTTCTCGTGCCTGTCGCAACTGCAGGGTAACGAGCGCGGTCTGCGCGAGAGCAACGCCCCGGAATTCATCCACCAGGCGCGCGTCGCCATGCGCCGGCTGCGCTCGGCGATCCGTCTCTGGAGGCCGCTTTTGCCCGAGGAATACGTCAACAACTTCGACCCCCGCTGGCGAACGCTGGCCAATCAACTTGGCGACACGCGCAACTGGGACGTCTTCATTACCGAGATCCTGCCTCCGATCAGCAAGGCGTTCCCGGATCACAGCGACCTGCAGCGCCTGGTCGGTCAGGCCATGAGCCACCTGGCGGGGTGCCGCAAGGCAGCGCAAGAGGTTATGACCTCGCCCACCTACTCGCAATTGTTGCTCGAGTTCACCGCCGCCACGGTCGCTCTGGAGGAAAGCAAGAAGCCACCGCTGACTGTATTCGCACCGCGTTCCCTGAACAAGCGCGCCAAGCGCGTCGCCGCGTTGGCGTTGGAGACCAGGGATTCCGACCCGGAAGCCCGACACGCGCTGCGCGTGGCCCTGAAGCGGCTGCGCTACGCACTCGAGTTCTTCGCACCGCTCTTCCCGGCACGCCGCCTGCAGCGCTATCACCAAAGCGCTGCAGGCTTGCTCGATCTGCTCGGCCGGATGAACGACAATGTCGTCGCCGAGCAGCTTGCCGTCGCGGCACAACCCGGCCACCACAGTGATCTGGTACGTGCCTGGCTGGCTGGGCGCAATGACATCATGCTTGGGCAACTCGCCGCGCTGCTGGGCGACTTTCTGAGTCACCAGCCACCTTGGGAGCATGGCTGAAACCCTGTACGTCGGGAACAGCACAACTAAACACCGGCTGCCGTAAGCCAGCCGGTGTCGTCTGGAACGTCGCGCGCCGGCAAACTGATAGACGGCTGCCGGCGCGGCAGCGAACAGGGTTCGCGATCAAGCCATGAATCAAACCACGACCCTTGCCGGAGCCAGGAGCATCCTGTTCCTGGCTCTGCTGGCCCTTCCATTGGACTGCCTGCCCGCCACCACCGGTTTACCGCCGGCTGTCAGCCAGGCCCTGCAGGAGGCGGGCATCCCGGAGCGCTCGGTAGGCATCGTCGTGCAGGCGGCCGATGGCGGGCAGCCACTGCTCAGTCATAACGCCCGCCAAGCCATGAACCCGGCATCGGCAATGAAACTGCTGACCACCTACGCCGGCCTGGAGATGCTCGGACCAGCGTACACCTGGCGCACCGAGGCACTTGTCGAGAGCATTCCGGGAAATGGCCGGCTCGAAGGAAACCTCTATCTGCGCGGCAGTGGCGATCCCAAGCTCGGTCTTGAACAGTTCTGGCTGCTGCTGCGCCAGTTGCGCGCGCGCGGCGTGAAGGACATCGGCGGCGACCTGGTGCTTGATCGCGGCGCTTTCTCAGTGCCGGTACACGATCCGGGAGAGTTTGACCACGAGCCGCTGCGACCCTACAACGCGGGACCAGACGCCCTGCTGCTGAACCTCAACAGCGTTCGCCTGACCTTGCAGCCAGACCCGCTACGCAAGGTCGTGAACGTCATTGCCGAAACCCCGAGTGACGGTCTGCGAATCAGCAATCACTTGAACCTGGGGCACGACGCCTGCGGCGACTGGCGAGAACGGATCAAGCCCTCCGTGTTCGGCCAGACCATCGAACTTGGCGGCAGCTTTCCGGCGGCTTGCGGCGAAAAAGCGCTGCACTTGGCACCCTGGACCCCTGATGTCCAGTTCGAAGGACTGTTTCGTGCACTGTGGGGTGAACTCGGCGGCAGCTTCGGCGGCCGCGTGCGCGCTGGGCGCGCACCGGCAAGCGCGCAGACGCTGGCTGTCTACGAATCTCCGACTTTGGGTGAAATCGTGCGCGACATCAACAAGTTCAGCAATAACGTCATGGCCCGGCAACTCTTCCTGACCCTGGACAGCGAGCGGCCGGCGACCGCCGCGGGCGCGCGCCGGCAGATCGGCGCCTGGCTACAGACCAAGGGGCTGAAGCTGGCCGCTCTGGCGCTGGACAACGGTTCGGGACTATCACGCAGCGAACGTATCTCGGCTGAGGATCTCGCGCAGTTGCTGCGTGCCGCCTGGCAAAGCGCGGTGATGCCCGAACTCGTCGCGTCGCTGCCCATCGCCGGTGTCGATGGCACCTTGCGCAAGCGGCTCAACGCCGGATCAGTGACCGGGCGGGCACACCTGAAAAGCGGTTACCTCGATGGGGTGCGGGCGATCGCTGGCTATCTGCTGGATCAGAATGGCAAGCGCTGGATCGTCGTCTGCCTGATCAACGACCCGAAAGCGCGAGCCGGCAAACCGGCCATCGACGCGCTTCTGCTCTGGGCGGCGACGCGCTGACCCCGCCCGGCCTGCAGCGCTCCGCCCCACCGGCCTTTGCGAGTCACCTCAGAGCAGCAGGCTGCTGGCACGCGCAAAGGCCTCGAACTGCGCAGCCGGCAAGGGTTTGCTGAACAGATAGCCCTGTGCCTCATCACAACCCTTGCCGCGCAGGAAGGTCAACTGTGCCTCGCTTTCCACACCCTCGGCAACGGTCTGCAGGCCGAGGGCGTGCGCCAGGCTGATGGTCGCCGTTACGATCGCCTCGTCATCCGGGTCGGCAGCGAGGTCGGCGACAAACGAGCGATCGATTTTCAGCTTGTGCACCCGGAAGCGCTTGAGGTAGCTCATCGACGAATAGCCGGTACCGAAGTCGTCGATCGACATGCGCACACCGCGCGTGCGCAGCTTGTCCATGGTCTCGATCGCAGCCAGTGGGTTGTCCATCGCCACGCTCTCGGTCAGCTCGAGTTCAAGAAACTGCGCCGGCATGCCCTCCTCGTCAAGGATCCGCGACACCACCTGGGTCAGGTTCGACTGCCTGAACTGCACCGCCGACAGGTTGACGGCCATGCTCTGCAGAGACAGACCAGCGTCCTGCCAGGCGCGCATCTGGCGAACGGCCAGTCGCAGAGCCCATTCGCCGATTGGCAGAATCAGCCCGGACTCTTCGGCGATCGGGATGAACTCGTTCGGCGACACCATCCCGAGTTCAGGATGTTGCCAACGCAACAGCGCCTCTGCCCCGATCAGGCGACGGTCATCAATGGCGAACTGCGGTTGAAAATGCAGACACAACTCGCCGTGTTCGAGTGCGCGCCGCAGGTCGTTCTCGAGTTGCAGCGTGCGCGCCGACCGTTCCTGCATCTCGGCAGTAAAGAAGCAATAGGTGTTGCGACCGCTTTGTTTCGCGCGATACATGGCCGTATCGGCACACATCGACAACGCCTCGAAGCTCTCGCCGTCGACCGGGTACATGGCAATACCCACCGATGCCGTACAACTCAACTCATGTTGCCCGATCCTGTACGGCGGCGCGGCGACTTCCAGCAATTTTGTTGCCACATGCGCCGCGCCAGCGGCATCGGCACTCGGCAGAAGAAGGATGAACTCGTCCCCCCCGAGACGCGACACCGTATCCTCTTCGCGAACCGCACCGGTCAGCCGTTCGGCAACCTGCACCAGCAATTCGTCGCCAATCCGGTGGCCCAGGGAATCATTGACGTTCTTGAAGCGATCGAGGTCCAGGAAGATCAACGCCAGCGGCTCACGCGCGCGGTGCGCGCGGCTCAGATCGTGTTTGACTCGCTCGTTGAGCAGGCTGCGGTTGGGCAAGCCGGTCAGCGGATCGAAATGCGCCAGCCGCTGGATGCTGGCTTCGGCCTCCTTGAGCTGCGAAATGTCGATGAAGGTTCCGATATAGTGCGTCGGTAATCCATTGCGCTCGACCCGGCTGATCGACAGCCATTCCGGGTAGATGCTTCCGTCCTTGCGGCGGTTCCAGATTTCGCCCTGCCAGTGGCCCAGCGATGCGATGGCCTCCCACATGCCGCGGTAGAAAGCCGCACCATGGCGCCCCGAGGCGAGCAGGCGCGGGTCCTGCCCGAGCGCTTCGGTTTCGCTGTAACCGGTGATCCGGGTAAACGCCTGGTTGACCATCACCATCTTGCCGCTGGCGTCGGTAATGGCAATGCCCTCGCCACCCTGCTCGAAGACCTTGGCGGCCAGATCAAGCTGCGCCGCTGCCTGCTTTTGTGCAGTGATGTCAACCAAAGTGCCAAGATAGCCGGTCAGCACACCCTGTGCGTCGCGCATGACGGTCACCGACAGGCGCACCGTGATATGACGCCCATCCTTGCGCACGCAGGCGCGTTCCCGCTCATCGGTAATGCCGCTGCAGCGCGCCCGCGCGACCAAGGCGTCGAAACCCGCTTCCACTCGGAAACCGAGCGCCTCGCTGAGGTTTCTGGCCACCGCTGCGACCTCGTCACCATCGTGAAACACGGTCGGTGTCACCTTGCCGACGACTTCCTCGGCGAGGTAGCCGAAGATCGCCTCCGCGCCAGGGTTGAACACCGTGATCAGGCCCTTGGGGTCGGTGGCGACGATACCGCAGGCTGCACTCGCGAGAACCGAGCCTTTCAGCGCCTCGCTCTCACGCAGCGCCTGCTCGACCTGCTTGCGCTCGCTGATGTTCATCGCCGTGCCGACGGCCAGCAACGCACGCCCGGCGGGGTCACGCTGCGCCACCCTGCCGTGCGTCTGTAGCCAGATACATTGACCTGCCTTGTTGATGATCGAATGCTCGAAACCAAACACCGGATCGCCCGGACGCATGGCCTCCTGAAAGCGCAGCAGCAACTCGGCACGATGATCAGGATGTACCAATTCCATCAGTGCGTCCGAAGTCGCCGGATCCTCACCCTGATCGAGCCCGAGCAACTGCAGCATGCTCGCATCGTAGCGAATGCTGCCGTTGCGGAGATCCAGTTCCCAGAACACAAGTTGGGTGGCTTCGATCGCCATGCGCAAGCGCATTTCTGCGCGCTTGCGCGCGCTGATGTCGCGCGAGAGGACGACAAAGCGCGGCTCTTCGCCAATCCCCGTCACTTTGCGGGCCACCGACAGTTCGAACCACGCGCTGCCCTGCGGTAGCAGCAGCTCGAACTGCTGGCCGAGGGAGTAGCCGGTTTCATGAGCCTCGCGCAAGGCCGACAGGCAACTGGCGGCCGCTGCCGCAGGCAATACATCGGATACCAGCTTGCCAATCAGAAGTTCTGGTTGAGCCACCAACAGTTCGGTACGCGGTGAATGGTAGTCATGGTAGCGACCGTCCAATCCCAACTCGAACAGCAGGTCCGGAATGGCCTGCAGGGTCGCTGCGAGCTTGGCCGTCCGCTGCCTGACGACGCGCCGCAAGGTCATCACCCACAGCAGCAGCAGAACACCGATCAGTGATCCCCCGACAAGCGCGTAGCCGAGATAGCGCGCATAGGGCGACAACGCCAGCGGCACGCCCATCCATTTTTCCCGCAATGCTTTTTCTTCGCCCGCAGTAATGCTCGCAAAGCCCCGCTGCAACAGATCCATCGTCGCGGCGTCGCCTTTGTGTACCGCCCGGTGGAACTCTCCGGTATGGAGCGTGAAGGCCTGATTGAACAGTTGCTCGGCGTTGTTCAGGTAGAGCAGGTAGCGCGCCGGCGGGTCGTCCAGACAGAACACCCGCACCTTTCCCTCAACCGCCGCGTGTACCAGCGCCTCATAACTGGCAAACTGCTGCAGGCTGCGGATCCCGGCGCTGGCGAGGCGGTCGATACAGGCGTCGCCAGCCTTCACGCCCACCAGAAAACCCCGCAAGGTGGTCAGGTCGATGATGCCGCCGATACCGGCATGCGCGTAGATCGAAACCGGGATCGCTTCATAGGCCGGCAGGAACTGCAGGCTGCGCTCGCGTTCCTCGGTTCGGAAGATGGTGTCGATCACTTCGGCCTGGCGTCGGCGCATGCGTTGCTGTGCGGTAGCCCAGTCGCTGCCCTGCAGGTCCACTCGCACACCGGTCTTGGTCTCCCACAATCGCCACATATCGACCAGATAACCAATGAGCGTGCCGTTGCTGTCGCGAAAGACGTAGGGCGGATAGTTGTCGTCGATGACCACATTCAGAGTGGCCAGCGCGCTGTGTTCGGCGGCGCTGCCGCGAGGCTGCACCAGTGTCGCCAGAATCCCGACAAGGAACACCAGACAGAGACGGCGAAGGAAATCCATGACTACGATTGCACGTGCCGTCCAATCGACTGTAGCAGCCGACTGTCTGAGCGCAGCCTGGAAAGCCAGCCGAAGCTCCCGGCAGATCCTGCGTGCCGCGCAGTGCACCGCAGCTCAGGCGTCCCCGACCGGCCGGCGACCGGCCAGCGCGAGCCAGCCGCGAATGACCCGATAGGCAACCCACAGACCGAGCATCACGATCAGCAACCAGGCAAAGGGAATACCGATGATGGTGACGATCAGCAGGCCGTAGACCAGCAGCCACAGGAAGGTGAACCAGAAGGTGCGGATCTGCCAGCGGTAGTGACTGTCGAGCCAGGTTCCCCGCACCTCGCCGCGCTTGAGGTAATTGAGAACGACGGCCAGCAGCGAGGGCACGCCAAAAACAAAGGCCCCGGCAACCGTGGCGGCACCGGTAACCCCGACGATCACCGCCAGGGCATGCAAGCCGTAAATGACGTGGCACCAGGCGCGCGCGCCATCCAGTTCGACGCCGGAGTCTGACTCGTTGCTCACTTCAACCTCCCTGTTTGCAGACCATGCGAAAAAATATCGCCACGACCGATAGCGGCCACCCGGATACACCGCGGGCAAGGCTCGCCGCTCACCAGCCCAAATCCTTCCACAGATCGTCGACGCGCGCTTTCACCGCGGCGTCCATGACAATCGGCGTGCCCCACTCGCGACTGGTTTCGCCAGGCCACTTGTTGGTGGCGTCGAGACCCATCTTGCTGCCGAGACCGGCGACCGGGCTGGCAAAGTCGAGGTAGTCGATCGGCGTGTTTTCGGCGATCAGCACGTCTCTTGCCGCATCGACGCGCGTGCTGATCGCCCAGATCACTTCCTTCCATTCGCGGATGTCGACGTCGTCGTCAACGACGATGATCAACTTGGTGTACATGAACTGGCGCAGGAAACTCCAGATCCCGAACATCACGCGCTTGGCGTGTCCCGGGTACTGCTTTCTGATGCTGACCGTCGCCAGACGGTACGAACAGCCTTCCGGGGGCAGGTAGAAGTCGACGATCTCGGGAAACTGTTTCTGGAGCAGCGGCACGAAGACTTCGTTGAGCGCCACGCCGAGCATCGCCGGCTCGTCCGGCGGCTTGCCGGTGTAGGTGCTGTGGTAGATCGGGTTGCGGCGCATGCTGATCCGCTCGATAGTGAACACCGGGAAGCGCGCCTGCTCGTTATAGTAGCCGGTATGGTCGCCGTACGGTCCTTCGAGCGCACTCTCCTGCGGATCGATGAAACCCTCGAGAACGATCTCGGCTGAAGCCGGCACCTGCAGATCAGAGCCCAGACACTTCACGACCTCGGTCTTGCCGCCACGCAGCAACCCGGCAAACTGATATTCAGAAAGGCTGTCGGGCACCGGCGTCACCGCCGCGAGCATCGTCGCCGGGTCGGCCCCCAGCGCCACCGCCACCGGGAAGGCCTGGTCCGGCGTATGCAGACAGTGGTCACGAAAATCGAGTGCGCCACCGCGATGCGCGAGCCAGCGCATGATCACCTTGTTCGGGCCGATGACCTGCTGACGGTAGATACCGAGGTTCTGGCGATTCTTGTGCGGTCCGCGCGTCACCGTCAGTCCCCAGGTAATCAGCGGCGCCACATCGCCCGGCCAGCAAAGCTGGATCGGCAGGCGCGACAGATCGACCGCGTGCCCCTCCCAGACCACCTCCTGACACGGTGCCGACGAGCGCAGGCGGGGCGCCATGTTGAGCACCTGCCTGAGCACCGGCAGCTTGTCCCAGGCGTCCTTGAGTCCCTTCGGCGGCTCCGGCTCCTTGAGGTAGGCGAGCAGCTTGCCGACCTCGCGCAGCGCCACCACCGACTCCTGCCCCATACCCAGCGCCACCCTCCGCGGCGTGCCGAAGAGATTGGCCAGTACCGGCATGGTGTGGCCCTTGGGATTCTCGAACAGCAACGCCGGCCCACCGGCACGCAGCACGCGATCACAGATCTCGGTCATTTCGAGCTGCGGATCGACGCCAATGCCGATGCGCTTGAGTTCGCCGAGGCTTTCCAGTTGTACGATGAAATCGCGCAGGTCGTGATATTTCATCGGCTAGCGCACACGATACGAAGGTGGCGTGCCCGTCAACAGCGCCGGCAAAACGAATAAGCACCTCTTCATCCGTTGATTCCTCGGGTGACCAGAAAGTCGGCGGCGATGCCGGCAAAAATGCTGGCCCCCAGCCAGTTGTTGTGCCGAAAAGCCTGGAAGCAGCGCTGCGGATCGCGGTCACGGATCAGCGTGTAATGGTAGCCGGCCATGCCGGCCGCAATCATCAGGCCGCCGTAGAAGCACGCGCCGAGGCCGAGCCCATGGCCAACGAAGCCAATCAGCACGAGGGTCAGCGCGTAGCACAGCATCACCGCCGCGACGTCGGCACTGCCGAAGGTGATCGCCGATGTCCTGATGCCGATCCGCAGGTCATCGCTGCGGTCGACCATTGCGTATTCGGTGTCGTAAGCGATCGCCCAGAAGACATTCGCCAGCAGCAGCCAGCCGGCGTCGGCAGGGACCCTGCCGAGTTGCGCAGCATAGGCCATGGGAATTCCGAAGCCGAAGGCCACGCCCAGATAAGCCTGCGGTATCGCCAGGAAGCGCTTGGTAAACGGATAACTGACAGCGAGAAACAGCGCTGCCGCACAAAGCGCCGCCAGCAACCAGCTACGCAAGGGCAGGACCAACAGAAAGGCGCTGGCCACCAGGACGGCGAAGAGCATCAGAGCCTCTCTTGCCGATACCTTGCCCGCAGCCAGCGGACGGTCACGCGTCCGTGATACGTGCGGATCGAAATCGCGGTCGGCAAGGTCGTTGATCACGCAACCGGCGGAGCGCATCAGCACCGTCCCCAGGACGAAGATCCACACCACCAGCCAGTCCGGCCGGCCCAGCGCCGACAGCCACAAACCCCACAGCGTCGGCCAGAGCAGCAGCAGGATGCCGATCGGCTTGTCGAGACGCATCAGCCTTTCGTACAGGCCAATCCTTTCGCGTAGTAGTTCACGTGTCATCCGCATGGCCGACATTCTAACGCCTCTCCTTCGTCTGGCGTCTGGTCGCTCCCGGGAGAGCCGCTGCGGTCGCTACTTCCACTCGCCCCGGAGACCGGCGACGACCTCCTGCAGATGTTCGGGGGTCGCCGCCGCGGGAACGATCGCCGTGCCGACCACCAGCGCAATCCTCGAGAACATGCCGCGACGCAATGGCTTGCTCATCGCCGGGCCATCCTTGCGACTGAAGAAGCTGCCCCACAGGCCCTGCAGTGCCATCGGAATCACCGGCACCGGTGTGCGCCCGACAATACGTTGCACTCCTGGCCGGAACGGATACAGCTCGCCGGTATCGGTAATCTTGCCTTCCGGAAAAATCGCCACCAGCTCGCCAGCCTCAAGCGCACTCGCCACTGCCTCGAAGGCCGCCTCCATCATCGCCGCGTCGTCCCTGGCCGGGGCGATCGGGATGGCGTGCATGTGCCGGAAGACAAAGTTGATCAGCGGTGTGCGATAGATACGGTAGTCCATCACGAAGCGGATCGGTCTCCGACTTGCGGCGGCGATGACGATCGGGTCGACGAAGCTGACGTGGTTGCAGACCAGCACCGCTGCCCCCTCTTCCGGGATGTTTGTCAGCCCCTTCTGCTGCAGACGATAGACGGAATGCACCAGCAGCCAGGCTATGAAGCGCAGCATGAACTCCGGTACCAGGCTGTAGATGTAGATCGCCACCACGGCGTTGCACAGCGCGGCGATGCCGAACAGGACCGGAATTGAAATGCCGTTGCCGAGCATGCCGGCGGCGGCCAGCGAGCCGCAGACCATGAACAGTGCATTGAGAATGTTGTTCGCGGCAATGATGCGTGCCCGCTGCTCGGGCGCGCTGCGCAGCTGAATCAGGGCATACAGCGGAACGATGAAGAAGCCCCCGAACAGCCCGAGTGCAAACAGATCGAAAAGGACACGCCAGGTCGCGTGCAGCGCAAGCAGGCCAGCCAGGGGCAGTGGTGCGCCGGCGGGCAGCAGCGCGGGCGAAGCGAACGCCAGATCGATGCCGAACAGTGTCAAGCCGATCGAACCGAAAGGCACCAGACCGATTTCCACGTGCCCGGCCGACAAGCGCTCGCAGAGCAGCGAACCGAGACCGATGCCGATGGTGAACACGGCCAGCAACAGCGTCACCGAGGTCTCGCTGCCACCCAGCACATTCTTCGCATAAGCCGGGAATTGCGCCAGGAACAATGCGCCGTAGAGCCAGAACCAGGAGATCCCGAGAATCGACAGAAACACCGTCCGGTTCTCGCGCGCGAAGCCGATGTTGCGCCACGTCTCGGAGAGTGGGTTGAGGCTGACCACCAGTCCGGGAACCGGTGCCGGTGCTGCCGGGATACCGCGGCTGCACAGATAGCCGAGGGCTGCAATCACCAGCCCGGCATACGCCACCCAGCTCGGATGCCCGGCAGCCCCGGCCAGCAGACCGCCTGCCAGGGTACCGATCAGGATCGCGACGAAGGTACCGGCTTCGACCAGCGCGTTGCCGCCAACCAGTTCGTTTTCGCGCAACTGCTGCGGCAGGATCGCGTACTTGACCGGCCCGAACAGGGTTGAATGCAGGCCAAGCAAAAACAGCGCCGCGAGCAGCACCTCGAGACTGTGCATCGAGAAGCCGAGCCAGGCCACGCCCATGATCACGATTTCCAGCAGTTTCACCAGCCGCGCGAGCTTCGCCTTGTCGTACTTGTCGGCCAACTGGCCGGCGGTAGCCGAAAACAGAAAGAAGGGCAGAATGAAGATTCCCGCTGCCAGGTTGGTCAGCACCTCGGGGGTCAGGGTCGTCCAACTGGCGGCCTGAAAGGTCAGCAGCACGATCAGGGCGTTCTTGAACAGGTTGTCGTTGAACGCGCCGAGAAACTGCGTTCCGAAAAAAGGCGCAAAGCGGCGGGTGCTGAGCAGACCAAACTGGGAACTCATGCCGTCTTCCTAAAGTGAGTGACAAGGCAGGCCGCGCATGCTGGGCAGACTGGCGGCACGTAGCGATACGCCAGGATTCCGGCTGCGGGTGCGAATTCTAGCGTCAAAGCGTCAAGGTGGGTGTCCCCAGATTTCAGCAGGCCCAACTCCCGGACAAATAATTGTTGACTATTTTATTCGTGTCTTGCTAGATTGCGGTTGTCCCAAGGGGGAGTAGCTCGCAACCGCGGCGTCGTCAGGACGGAAAGCCTCAATGAACGAGGTTCCCGGCGCCCGGGTGGTTATCGCCAGGTAACCATGAGCAAGACCTTTGCCGCGATGGCAAAAGGTCCCCTGGTCGGAACACCGCAATCAGAATCATGGCCCTCAGTCCTCGCTGGACAAAGGGCCGTTTTTTCTTGTGCCACCAGCACGAGGAGAACGGGAAACTTGATCTGATCGGGAGTATCTGTTCATGGAAACCATTGGTACCACAGGGATGTGGGCGAGTTTCTTCGCCATCGTCCTCGTCATGCTGGCCATCGACCTGCTGTGGGTCGGCGGCGGCAAGGAACATCGCGTCAGCCTCAGGGAAGCGGCCACCTGGTCCGCCATCTGGGTCGGGGTTTCGTTTGCTTTCGCTGGCGGCCTGTGGTGGACTCTCGACGGCGCCTTCGGCCGCGAGGTCGCCAATGCCAGGGCACTCGAGTTCGTCGCCGGCTACCTGATCGAGAAATCGCTGGCCATCGACAATGTCTTCGTCTGGCTGATGTTGTTCAGCTTCTTTGCCGTTCCGCTCGAACTGCAGAAACGCGTGCTGATCTTCG
The DNA here is from genome assembly GCA_016714935.1 of Candidatus Accumulibacter propinquus. Classification (GTDB taxonomy): domain Bacteria; phylum Pseudomonadota; class Gammaproteobacteria; order Burkholderiales; family Rhodocyclaceae; genus Accumulibacter; species Accumulibacter propinquus. Next base: position 72,056 of record JADKBU010000021.1, read on the forward strand.
GCGTGCTCGGGGCGATCATCCTGCGCACGATCATGATCTTCGCCGGCGTCTGGCTGATCGCCAGATTCGACTGGATCCTCTACGTGTTTGGCGCCTTCCTGCTGGTCACCGGCATCAAGATGTGGTGGGTAGCCGATGAAAAACCCGATCTGGACAACAACCCGCTGATCAGGTGGCTCCGAAACCACCTGCGATTGAGCAGCGCGCTCGAAGGCGAGCGCTTCTTCGTCATGCGTCAGACCAACGGAAAATGGGTTCGCTACGCCACACCACTGTTCCTGGTCCTGATCCTGGTCGAGATTTCCGACCTGATCTTTGCGGTTGACTCGATTCCGGCGATCTTCGCGATCACCACCGACCCCTTCATCGTACTGACCTCGAACGTCTTCGCGATTCTCGGCCTGCGGGCGATGTACTTCCTGCTCGCCGACATGGCCGACCGCTTCTCGCTGCTCAAATACGGCCTGGCGCTGGTCCTGGTCTTCGTCGGCAGCAAGATGCTGCTGCTCGATGTCATCAAGATCCCGGTCGTGGTCTCGCTGGCGGTCATCGCTCTGATCGTCACCACGGCGGTCGTGCTGTCGCTGCGCAAGAACCGGCGTACGCCCCGCGTCGTGCCGGCAAACGAAAGCTCGTGAGCATCATCCGCCGCAACGGCAGGCAGGGAAAACCAGCGCCGGCACCGGGCGCTGGGGATCCTGTGGCGCGTTGCTTGTGCAGCCATGCCGATAGTGGCATGGCTGCCTGCAGACTCATGCCATCTCCCTTTCGAAAAAAGCGCGCGTTTCGAAGATCGCGGGGGCAAAGTGGAGCCCTCGCGAAGAAAGGTGTCGCTTGAGCACAAAATCAAAGAGCAAGGGATTGTGCTGTCGTATGGTTTCGAGCACCGCGACTGCCGATTGCGGCAGCATGCCGCGGGCGGCAAAGTCCGCGGGCAGAATCAGGGGCACGATGCCCGGCAAGGGATAGTCGGAGCCGTTGAGCAAGCGCGAATGCCATTCGCTGCGTTCAATCAGCAAACGCAACATCTCGACGCTGCGGTTCCGCTGCGTGAGTGCCGAAATGTCGGCGAACAGCAGCTTTTCGTAGCGTGCTTCGCCCATCATGCGGGCGAAGAGATCGAAGCAGGCCACGCGCGGGCCATTCGCCCCGCGATCCAGGTCGACGGCACTGCCCAACGAGGCACAATGGGCAACCACCACCCGCAGCCCGTGTTCGAGGGCCCGCCGCAGCAACAGGGGATTGCCGAGATCCTCCTGATCACCACCATGCACCGCTTTTTCCTCGCCGGCGTGGCTGATCAGCGGTAGCCCGTGCCTGGCCAGGGCCGCGTAGAAGCGATCGCAGCGTGCTGAAGAGGGATCGATACCCATCGCCGGCGGCAGCCACTTTACCGCCCGCGCACCACCCTCGACGGCCAGGGCCAGGGCTTCGACGCAATCCTCGCGATAGGGATGGATCGACGCCGCCCACCAGAAATAGCGGGGATGACGTCGAGCCACGGCCTGGGCATAGGCGTTCGGCGTGTAGAAGGAACTGCGTTCGGGGTCTGGTCGACCGGCGGCGGTGTGGAATCGGTCGAAGGCGAAGAGCAGCAACCGGGCGCCCGGTTGCAAGCCGTCGACGAGGTTCTGCATGCGCTCGACGTAGCTGTCGTCGATCCGCCCCGGTGCATCATGGACACAGCCGGCGTTCAGATAGAACAGACGCTGCGCATACTGCATCGGATGGAAAAGGCTCTCCATGTCGGGATTCACCTCAATGCCGCTGCCCGAATCACCCGTGCCCACCAAATGCACGTGACAATCCAGGAACTGCGAGGAGTCGACCCCAGCCCAGGCCGAACGGATCAGGTGATCGACCGCCGGATCTGACGGCAGTTGCGCCTGACAATTGTTGAACAGCGCCCGCGAGCGCTGCGCCGCCAATCCCGCCAGGGCCGCGCCGCCGATGCCGCAGGCCGCCCACAGGAAACGACGGCGCTGTTTCATCCCGTCTCTCGCTTCATGAATTGCTCTCGTCCATCCGGCGATATGCCCGCAAAGCCCTGGCGGCGAGTGTAGTGGTATCGACGTCCGCGTCAAGCAAAACCCGATTCGCCGTAATAGGCATCACTGCACAATCCCTTTATAGTTCGCAGGTCGGGACCAGGTCGTTGACACCTGCTGCGCCGGCAAGGGAGCGAACAATGAATGACGCGGAAATCGCCGCCGGCAACCAGCCTGACTATCGAACAGAAGCAACCAGAGCCATGCTCGAAGCCGGCGAACGGCTGACGCGGACCGGCAGTTGGCAATGGGACGTCGAAAGCGATGCTTTCTGCTGTTCGCCGGGCTGGCTTCACATCCACGGATGCCATGTGCCACCCCGCTCGATGAGCGAATTCGAGCAGGTCATGCATCCCGACGACGTCGCTGCCGTTCGCGAAACCTTGCAGGCCGTGCTGGCCGGCAAATCGCCGTCGCCATTCGAGCACCGCATCATTCGCCGTGGCGAGGTACGGGTCGTGCGTGCCCACGCCCAGCTCCTGCCGCGTGCCGACGGCGCAGCGAGGCAGGTGATCGGTGCGATACAGGACATCACCGGAGGTGCTGAGGCCGCTCACCCTCATCGGGTGGCGACGGTCGGGTCGGCGGACCAGGCGATTGCCAGCCCAGCCGCCGATCGCATCGCCGAGATTTCCGCGAGCAGGCTTCAGGAACGCATCCTGTCGGCTCGTCTGGGCCTGATGCAACGCGCGACGACCTGCTCGCTGGAGGAATTGCTGGTCGCCACGCTCGACGAAGTGTGCGCGCTGACCGGCAGCAGCCTCGGCTTCTACCACTTTCTGGGAGCTGATCAGCAGACGCTGACGCTGCAGGCGTGGTCCACGCAGACGTCCCGAGATTATTGCCGGGCCGAGGGTCAGGGCCGGCATTACGATGTCGCCGAGGCCGGCGTGTGGGTGGAATGCATCCGCCTGCGCTGCCCGGTAATGCACAACGACTATGCCGCGCTGCCCCACAGGCGCGGTTTGCCGCAGGGGCACGCCACGCTGCTGCGCGAACTGGTGGTCCCGATCTTCCGCAACGGACTGATCGTCGCCATCCTGGGTGTCGGCAACAAGGCCGAACCCTACGGCGACGAGGACCTGACGACCGTCAGCCAGCTTGCCGATCTCGCCTGGGACATCGCCGCCGCCAAGCAAGCCGACTGCCAGATCCGGGAAAGCCAGGAGCGCCTGAGCGGCATCGTCGACGCCGCCCTCGATGCGATTGTGACGGTAGACGAAGCGTACCGGATCGTGTTGTTCAACGCCGCCGCCGAAAAGATGTTCCAGTGTGCGGCCGCGGAAACTCTCGGAAAATCTCTGGACCGATTCATTCCGGAGCGCTTCCGCACAATACATCGGCGACAGGTTGTGGACTTCGCATCGACACCTGTTGTATCACGCCCGATGGGGAAGACCCGCCAGGTTTGCGGGGTGCGAGCCGGGGGAGAGGAGTTCCCGATCGAAGCGTCGATTTCCCAGGTGCAAGTGCGCGGGCAGCGGCTATTCACGGTCGCGCTGCGCGACATCACCGAGCGTCAGCAAGCCCAGGAGGCCTTGCAGAAAGGCCAGGCATTCAATGTCGCGGTGATCGATTCGCTAAGCGCACACGTTGCGGTTCTCGACCGTGAGGGGAAAATCACCGCGGTCAACCGGGCGTGGAGGCAGTTCGCGGCAGACAACGGCGGCACCACCTTGGCCGCGCACCCAACCGGTATCGATTACCGCCAAGCCTGTCTGTCCGCCACCGGGCCAAGCGCGGTGGAAGCACTGGCGGCGTGGCAGGGCATCGAAGCGGTGCTCGCGGGACACTTGCCGCTTTTCGAGATGGAGTACACCTGCCATTCGCCCGACGAGGAGATCTGGTTCCGGATGAAAGTCCAGCCTCTGCAGGGAGATTGCGGTGGCGTCGTGGTCACCCATGAAGACGTCACCCGCAGCCGGCGCCTGGCCAACTCGCTGCGTTCGGAGAGCCAGCGCCTCGCCAACATCATCGAAGGCACCAACGTCGGCACCTGGGAATGGAACGTGCAAACTGGTGAAGCCACCGTCAACGAACGTTGGGCGGGAATCATCGGCTATACGCTGGCCGAAATCTCGCCGGTCAGCATTGCCACTTGGAGACGCTTCGCTCATCCGGACGATCTGGAAAGATCCAACGACCTCGCCGAACGGCATTTTGCCGGCGCACTGACCCACTACGACTGCGAGTGCCGAATGCGTCACAAACACGGCCACTGGGTGTGGGTTCGTGATCGCGGCAAGGTCATGGACTGGACCGCCGACGGAAAGCCGCTGCACATGTTCGGTACCCACCTTGATGTTACCAGCGAGAAGCTTGCCGAGCAGGCCTTGCTCGAAGCGATCGAGTTCAACAAGCAGATCATTGCCGGGGCACAGGAAGGCATCGTGGTGTATGACCAAGGCCTGCGCTGCCAGGTCTGGAATCCCTATCTGGAAAACCTCACGGGCTTACCGGCGCAACAGGTGATTGGTTCGCATCCCCTCGAACTCTTTCCGTTCCTGCACGAAACCGGCTCGATCGCTCGCCTCGAAAAAGCGCTCTCGGGCAAACTGCCGGGTAGCACCGAGTTCCCGTTTGCGGTCAGCCAGACAGGTCGCACGGGCTGGGTGTCCGGGTGCGCAGCACCGCTGCACGACACCCATGGGCAGATCATTGGCGTCATTGCCACCGTACGCGACATTACCGAAACCAAACGTGCTGCAGAAGCGCTACGGGAGATGAACGAAACCCTGGAGGCACGTGTCGACGAACGTACACGGCAATTGGCCATCGCCACGCAGATCGCCGAATCGGCCAACCGGGCGAAGAGTTTCTTCCTGGCCAACATGAGTCACGAGATCCGTACGCCGATGACCGCCATCCTTGGCCTCGCCGAACTGCTGAACCTGGACGGCGTCACGACCAGGCAGGCCGAGCGCCTGAAGAAAATGAACCACGCCGCCAGGCATCTGCTGGGCATCATCGACGACGTGCTTGACCTGTCCAAAATCGAAGCCGGCAAGCTGGTTCTCGAAGAAGCGGCTTGCGATGTGGCGAGCATCGTAGACAGCGTCGTCGAAATCACGACTGATCGCGCCCGCCAGAAGCAGATCGCCCTGCTCACCGACTGCGAGAGCATCCCGGGCCAGCTACGCGGCGACCCGATACGCATCCGGCAGGCCTTGCTCAACTACGTCAGCAACGCCATCCGGTTCACCGAGCGAGGCAGCGTCACCGTCCGCGTCCGCTGCCAGGAATCCAGCGGCGACCACCTCCTGCTGCGCTTCGAGGTTCAGGACACAGGCATTGGCATCGCCGCCGACACCATTGGGCGGCTTTTCCAGAGCTTCGAACAGGCCGACAACTCGATGACCAGAGAATACGGCGGCACCGGCCTGGGGCTGGCCATCGTCAAGCAGATCGCGCAGATGATGGACGGCCGCGCCGGTGTCGAGAGCTGCGAAGGTACTGGCAGTACCTTCTGGTTTACGGCACGGCTGCGCCGGCTGATCGAAACCAGTGCCGATCTGGCCGGGAACAGCGATACAGTGCCAGCCGTGACGGTAGAGGCAGTGGAGGAGCGCATGCGCCAAGAGAAACGCATCCTGCTCGTCGACGACGAGCGTATCAACCGGGAAGTCATTCTGGCGATCCTCGAAACCATCGGTATGAAGGCCGACTGCGCGGCCAATGGTGAGGAAGCGGTCGAACTGGCGGGCAGCTTGTCTTACGACCTGATCCTGATGGATCTGCAGATGCCCAGAATGGACGGGCTGGAAGCGACACGCAGGATTCGCCGTTTGCCGATCAACGCGCAGGTGCCGGTCCTGGCACTGACCGGCAACGTAAGCACCGACGTCAAGGGTCTCTGCCTGGCCGCCGGCATGAACGACTTCATTGCCAAGCCGTTTACGGTCGATGTGCTGCTTGCAGTAGTTGACCACTGGCTGCTCCCAGGGACGGACTGATCTGGACAGCGGTCAATGTTTCGCCTTTCCGGAGCGATGGCAAACCTGCAACTCGGCGTCCGCTCGAACGCCCGCGGCGACGCCAAACGGTTACGGGATCTCGAAATCGTCGGCATCGGTTACCAATCCGGCCGCCGCAAAGAAGTCGGGGCCAAGGGAGGAGGCGGCGGGATTCCTGCAGGACAGGTTGGCGATGGTCTTGCCGGCGTGTATCACGGCAACACCGGACCTCTCGCCGCTGCCCTTGATCAAGGCATCGTACACCACGTAGGCGTACTGGCTACGCCGGAACCGAACATACGCCCCGCCCCCACCGGCAAACGTCAGCGTCCGCACCCGGACATCCGTTTCAGGGCGGGCGGTGATCACCGGAAACATCAGGCTGGGTTGGCCGAGCGGCCCAAAGCGATATTGCAGGTAGCCGCTACGGGCCGACAGGTCTTGCGAAGCACAGACCGAAACCACGCCTTTCCCCGTGTCACAGGAAAAGATCCTGGCCTCGTGCGATGAACAGTGGCTGCCCACCCCCAGCGCGATTGCCGGCCAACACGTCGCGGCGTAGAGAATGGCTCGAGCCATCGTCATGGCACGGACAACGGCGCCCTAGAAAAGCGCATCGCCAATCTTGAACGCAGCGCTGAATTCCGCCAAGCCATGACTCCCGCCATTGACCAGCCTCCGGGCTTGTGCCAGATCGCCTTCATGCAGTGCTGCCCTGATGCGGCTTTCCTTGCTCTTCAGGAAGCTCGCGAGGAGTCTCGCGGCAATCGCCGGGTCATTGGCCAACTCCGGATGGCTGACCAGTTGATCGCCAATTCCTATCGCTGCGCCGTGCGTCTGATAGTTTGCCCGCCCGGTCAGCTGGATGAAGCCTCGACCCTTGTAGCTGTCACCGTCCGGTGCACCTCGGTTACCCAGATCCTTGCGGGAATCGTAGAGATTGAAAGGATGCCCGCCTGGCGAGGTGTTGAATTTCGATCTGAATTCGCTGATCGGTTGAAAACTGGCAGTCTCGGCGCGAATGGTCGCCAGCGCCATCAAGACCATGTCCTTGTCGGCCAGTCCGACCTCGTCAAGCGCCTTCAGGACATGCGGCAAATTGACTTTGATATGGTCCAGAGGCGTCAACGGGAACATCTTCGAGACTTTGCCGACCGTGATTTCCGACAGATCGAAAGGCGCATCGGTTTCACCCGCGGCGACCTCCAGGCCCAAGGCCTGCTGTGTCTTCGGCCCGGCGACGCCATCCGCCCGCAAGCCCTCGCTTTTCTGAAAAGCAAGAATGGCGGCTTCGGTCCCGGGGCCGAATTGCCCATCGACACGCCCTGGATCGAAACCGTGTCGCTTCAGTGCATCCTGAAGGCGCTCCACTTCAGGGCCGGACATCCCTTCCTTCAAAATAGTCATCACACGCTCCCATCATCGCCAAACGGTTTCGAACACCGCCAACAGCTACTGCGACGGCCCTAAACCATGCTACGCCCTAACTTTTCGCAGGACAAGGGGCCATTGCCCGGGCAATCCGGTCGACAAACACAATGATCACCCGGCTTCAGGTGGTGAAGCGTGCGAGTTGCGCCTGCAGCGCCGCCGCCAGACGCTGCAGCCTGCCCGCCCGTTCGCTGTTCTGTGTCGCGCGCCCGCTGCTGCCGTCGGCCATCCGGGCAATGCGCTCGACCAGGCGCGCGATCTCCTGGCTGGTGCCGCTCTGCTGGTGGGTACTCGCGGCGATGCTCTGGACAGTCGCCACCGCCTGCCGGGCAGACACGTCGATCTCGGCCAAGGCTTGGCCCGCCTCGCGTGCGAGGTCTACGCTGCCGGTCATCCGTGTACGCAGCGTCTGTATGCGCGCGACAGCATGCGCCGTCTCATCGACGATCGACTGTACCGTGGTGGCGATTTCGCGGGTCGACAGGGCCGTCCGCTCGGCCAACTTGCGAACCTCGTCCGCCACGACCGCGAAACCTCGCCCCTGCTCGCCTGCACGTGCCGCCTCTATCGCCGCGTTGAGCGCCAGCAGGTTGGTCTGCTCGGCAATCTCCCGGATCACGCCAACGACGCTGGAAATCTGCTGCGAGCGCTCACCGAGGGACTGGATCAGAGCCGCCGACTCCTTGATGTCGTCAGCGACCTCTTCCAGGTCTCTGACCGCCGTATCAACGACGCCACGCCCCGATTCGGTCAGCGACTTGGCTTCCTCCGAAATGCGCGTGGCCTGTCTGGCGTTTTCCGCCACTTCGGTGATGCTCACCGACATTTCCTCGACCGAGGCTGCAATCGCCGCCGCCGACTCGGATTGCTGCGCCGCCCCCTGCATCGCCGTACTGGCCGTGCTTGACAACTCGTCAGCCGAGTTGCCCAGTTCCCGCGACGTGCTCGCAACGCCGTTGACCAGAGTGCGCATGCTGTCCACCATGGCGTTGAAAGCGCTACCAATCTGGTGGACCTCGTTCCGGCTACCCGGAGCGGCATGCTGAGCAGCGGCGCGCAGGTCGCCCTTGCCGAGGCGATCGACAGCTTCGGCAAGGGTAGCCAGACCGGCCAGTCGCTGACGAACGAGCAGCAGAATCAGTGCGGCCAGCAAGATGGCGGCACCGCTGCCGGCGCCAATCACCACGTTCCGTAAACGTTTGCTGCCTTCCAGGAGGCGATCATTGCCGTTAACTATCTCATCGCCGATCCTGACCACCGGCAGATCGACTTCCCCAGTGCGCATCGTGCCTTGTCCAGGAAGCGGCTCTCCGCCCGCGTACTTGACAAAGAAGCTCGACTGGCGCTCGCCCCGTGCCTTCACACCCTCGAACAGGGAGTCGAGCATGCCGACCATGATCTTGCTTTCCTGTTCAAGGCTGTGCTCGGTTTCCGCCACCAGAGCCTTGCTCGAAAAATGCTGGACGATCCAGACCAGCACCGCGAAGATCACGACCAGCGCGCCCACCATCAGCAGGGTGAGTTGGCGGCCGATGGGCTGATGCTCGAACTGGGTAGTCATCTGTCTCCCTCGCAAGGTATTTCGGTGGTCAATCCAGGCCTCACGAACAGCACACGAGTCACAGTTCGAGCTCGGCAATCAGCGGAGCGTGGTCCGAACAGCGAGCCCAGGCAAGGCCTTTCGGAACGTGCATGTCGAGCACCCGAAAACCGCGCACATAGATGCGGTCGAGCGTCAGCCACGGGGCAAAACTCGGGAAGGTACGCGCCACTCCGGCCTGCGTATCGCTGACGGTGCGCCACGGCAGCAGCCAGTCGAGGACCCCGCGGTCGGGCGTCGCCGACGTGGCGGCCACGGCGACTTCATCGACGCCGAGCCGGTCGCGCAGCAGACCGTCGACTCGTTGCTGCCAGTCGTTGAAGTCGCCGGCAATGATCAGAGGAGACTTGGCCGGCACTTCGCGCTGTACGAAGTCGGCAAGAAAAATGGCCTGACGAAGGCGACTGCGCTTGATCAGGCCGAGATGCACGCAAATCAGGTGCACGTCCCGGCCCTTGCCACGGCCGAAGCGCGTCACCGCGTGCAGCAGACCCCGCTTTTCCAGCAGATGGTCGGAGATGTCGTGATTCGTGAAGTCCACAATGCGGTGGCGCGAGAGAATCGCGTTGCCATGGTGTCCATGCGGATAGACGGCGTTCATGCCGTAGGCGCGGTGCGCGTAGGCACCCGTGGCAAGGAAGTCCAGTTGCGTACCGGATATCGGGTAGCCGGGCTGCGATGCCAGCCGCTCGTTGCGGTCCTGCACTTCCTGCAGGAAGACGATGTCGGCGTCGATCGCATCCAGCGCCAGGCGGACATCGTGAATACGCGGCCGTCCCCGGATACCGGTGACGCCCTTGTGAATGTTATAAGTCGCGACCCTGAGCCTCATCGCCGCACCCGACACGCACCGGCCTGATCGCGGCTCACGGCAAACGCTCGAAATAGCGATCCAGCAAGGCTGGATCGTCAAAATGGCGCCGCCCGACAAAAGCCGTCGCCTGTCGCCCCCATTGCCGCATCTGGCCCGCGCTGCGTATCCCCATTGGCCAGAAGAAAAACCGCTCCAGCCGCTCGCTGCCGGCGACCAGACCGTCAGGCATGAACGCGCTGCGTGTTCCGCCGCCCGGCAGCGGCAGCGCACGTAGCTGGTGCTCATCGCGCAGTGCCAGGACGACCCCGTCATCGCGACGCGCAGACTCGATCCCGGCCCGCTGCAGATAGTGCGTAAACGCCGCCAGTTTGAGCACCACACGCTGGTGTGGTGCCGGCGCACGCAAGGCTTGTGGAATGAAGAGCCCTTCCTCGATGGTCTCGGGTTGCGGCCGCGCGTGCACGTGCTCGGTGGGAATGAACAGGTGGTAGCAACCGCAGGGATGGATGGTGTCGTAGATCAGGGGACTTCCGTTCTCGGCCAGGGTGACCCGCCAAACGACGCCGTCGAGACGGCCGGCGAGCACATCGTAGGCTCCGAGCGCTGGGCGCGCCGGTAGCCAGACAGTGTATATCAGTTGCAGCAGCCAGTGGCCGTCCAGTTGCGCATGGCTGCTGCGGACGTACAGCACGGGTTGCTCGCGGGCAATGCCGATCTGTAGATGTCCTGCCTGGTCGCTCTGCCAGGCGACGGCCCCAGGGCGATCGTCGTCGCTGGCGGTTTCAATCTCGAATCGGGGCGCATGGCGTACAATCAGGCGCGCCAATTCGGAAGGCGACATCAGGGGCAGCCCCGGTGCTGCAGGTTCCTTGAGCATCGGCACGCCGTCCGGCGATTCTGCCGGGATGTAGCGGAGACGACGATGCGCGACCGGGTCGGTGACGGCGTGCGTGGCGAAATCCGCCAGCGTGTCGCGCTGCCAGTTCCGTATTCCGGCAGCGAAGGCATGCCGCGTCAGCGGATACAGGCCGAGCGCACGCATGCTGTTCGAGTAGTCGTCGGGCACCCTGGCAGCGTCGATCAGCATGGGTAGATCGTGGCGATCGGCTAACGCCAGTTGCTGCCGACAGGTGGTCAGTGCAGTTGCCAGCGCACCGTCGACACCCGCGTTACCCAGTTCAAAGCGACGCGCGGCATCATCCAGCGCCGCCAGCGCTTCCCTCCACGCCAACGTCTGCTCGACTTCGCCAGCTGCGGTCGGAGCCAGCCTCGCCAGAACGCGATCAACCCGCAAGTAGGGAAACCCCGGCACACGTGGCTCCTGCGCATCACGCGTGCCGATCGCATCGATCAATGCGTCACTGGCCTGAAACCGCCGAGCACATTCGCCCAGCGCGTCTTCACGCTGCAGCGTCTGGGTGACCGGAGCGTGCGCATAGGGGTCGACGCTGGCGCAACCGGGCAACACGCAGCATGCCACCACCAGGCCCAGTGAAAGTCTCATCCGGCATCCTCCCCGGCCGCGAGCCACGCCTGACGTCGTGCGATCTCGCGCAGCATCGCCTCGAACTGCTCGCGCATCGTGCGCCGGATCGCGCTGACGCCAAAAAGTCGCCTCACCACTGGCGGCAGTGGCGCTGCCAGTTCGAACTGTGCATCGTAGTCGAGGCGCACGCTCGAACGCTTTGGCGAAGGTAAGGGCGTCAGCGTGTTGCGGCCGCTGAAGCTGCGCAGCGTTGACTCACCGGCGGCAACACTTCCGGACTCCAGTCGTGACCAGAGTTACGCAGCCTTCAGTTTTTGCAGTGCGCGGTTAACGGCGCGATCGAACATCGGTTCCGGCGGCATGAGGATCGCTTCACCGCGCTCGATCTGGAGCGCCAGGGCATTCGGGGTCACCGATATCGCACGCGGCGACTGCGAGGTAGTGAATAGCAGAATGCCTCGCTGCGGGCTAATCCACGATAGGCGATAACGCAAGGGTCCGGATTCCGGATTCGCAAATTCGACCCAATCGCCACGCTGCAGGCTTCCCACCAGCGACAGTACGTCTGCCCTGTCTCGCGAAGGGGGTAGTTCATTGGCCCCGGCCAGTGAAATTCGTTCGATCTGCGTTTCGCCGCGCACGACCTGCTCGCGGGCAAGACTGACCGGCACGGGCTCTGCCACCGGCAACACCGGCCGTGGAGTGACGATCGGCGGTGCCGTACCCCGCAGGACCGCGGCATGCACACTGAAGAGCGCATCGATCAGGGCCAGGCGGCGATCATCTGCCATCTCCAGGCGGCCAAGCCCGTTGCAGATGCGGCGAACCAGGGTCGGCAAGCGGGCCGCCAGCCGCTTCCGGCTTGGCACATCCGACGGGATGTCGACGCTCGCCACCAGTTCACTGACCGTGTCCATGGCTGCCTCCCAGGCGGCATTGTCACCGTCCATAGAGTGCCGAACGAGGAGTTTGCGCCATTCGTTGTCCAGCAGATCGGTCACCGCCGATGGCAGTGGCATCGCCAGCCAGCCGACGAGGGCGTGATCGGCTGCCGCAGCCGCGAGTTCGTAGCGCTCCTGTTCGGCAACCAGTGGCGCCGCGTTGACGGCGTGGGCATCGGCTGCAGCCTCCTGGCTTTCAAGGAATGCCTCCAGTTCGATGCACAGCGTATCGAACAATTCGGTATCCTGACTGAACTCGTTCTGCAGCCGTTCGACGATTTCCGCGACCCGCGCGTACAAGGGATTATCGTGACCCGCTTGCGGGCCGCAACGCACCGCCGCTCGCGAAATCCCGTCCAGCAGGCGCCGCGCCGGATGCGACTTGCTCGAAAAGAAAGTCTTGTCCAACATGGCGACCTTCAGCACCGGAATCTGCATGCGCGCAACCAGGGCCTTGATCGGGTCGGCGACAGAAGCGTCGTCGAAGATGAAGTCAAAGAGGGTGGCAACGATATCCACGGTGACGGAATGCAGATAGTCGAGGTTCTGGCCTGCGTCACTGCTATGGAACTGCCGCAAGACGTTGTCCATCAATGCCGCGGCCGTTTGCACCGGCACCGCCCTCTGCAGGGTATCCAGAGAGGCCATGACCTGCTCCATGGCAACGGCCATGCCGGCGGGCGACGCACCGCCCATGGACACGCCGGTGGAAGGGCCACAGCCAGCGCCAGCGCCGCCCGTCCCTGCGGACACTTGCTGCGGGCGCACGAGTTCCTGCAGCAAAGCAAAGAGGTCGGCAGATTCGGCAGGCTTGCCGGGGTCAGTCGCGTTGCGCGGTTGGTTTGGTGACGGGGAGCAGGTTCGGGAAAGCTGTGGCAGCACACCACGGCCAATCAAGAAAGCATTCAGATCGTCAATGGTCGGGCCAAAGACATCGACGGCGTGGCGCTCCATGAGTTGCAGGATTTCCAGCTTCGCCTTGCCGACCAACCCGGCATCCTCGAATGCACCGCCCAGCGATTCGGCGATGAGATGTTCTATGGGCAGGCTGCCTTCCGGTTCTCCAGACAAGAACGCCAGCCGGCGCCCAATGGCAAACAGCCCCTCGTCACACTGACTACGAAGGCTGCCAGCGATGGCCTTGACGACCAGTTCCTCGTCCATGGCGCCAAAGTCAACCAATTGCAGTTCTTGTGGAGGGCTGCTGGCAGCACCACGTCTGCCCTTGTTCGAAGCACGGCATGCCTGCGTGAAGAGTGCTGACCACTTGGCGAGCAAAGCGCCTTCGAGCTGCGGCGCTTTGGCGTGAATCGCTTCTCCCGTGTGGTAGAACAGGACCCTTTGCGCGCGTCCGCAAGCGACGTCACCTTTGCTGAGCAGTTCCTCCTCGACTCGGGGCAGCACCGACCTGAAGGCGTCACGGAGCTTGCACCCCATGAGATCCCGTGCCTCTGTGAGGACACCGGGATGATCGACATCAACGAGCGCGCCACGAACCCCTTCAGGGAACCTGATCACGTTATTTGCTGGAACTGGGACTGCCATCACCGATTCTCCTTGCCGCTGGCGCTGAAAAAACACGCACTGCCAAACCGCTAAATGTGGCGGGTTGGCGCAAGGTCACTGTCTCGGAGCGGCAGTTTGGCCCCTCAGGGCACCGACGGGCTTCTGGTCAAGGATGCAGCGCTGTTCATGGTCCGGATGCTGCATCTGTTCGCCTGGCGGTCCCGCCGTCCTAGAAAGCGGCGACAACTCCGTTTTCTGTAGACCGGTGACTTTGCGTCCCCGCCTTTCGACGGGTTTGCCTTTTTCAGTAAGACTAGCTGTTTAGAATCTACACCAATAGTCTCAATAGTGCAAGGCGCTTATCAGCGACTCCATCTCCTCGCCAGATTTTTCGAGTATCTCGGCCAGAAGGGGTGCCGCCTGGACGTCTCCCGCCACGTCCTCAGCGTCCGGACTGTGCAGCGGCGAAGGGATCGGCGTCAGGCGGTGCGCCAATGAAAGGACATCACTCAGGTCAACGGGTGGAAAACTGCCTGACCTCGGCTCCCAGAGCATTTCCACCGCTTCGACCACTTCTTGCGGTACAGCCAGCGCTTTCAGCACAGCCTGGCCGATCAACCTGTCGACTTCCGGCGACAGTATGCTGCCAGCCACGAATAGGTCGGGATGCAGTTCGGTGCGTGAGATCAGAAAAAAGCCCCCCACCTCGTGGACCATCCCGGCAAACAGCGCCACATCAGCCAAAGGGCGCAGAAAGCGCCGCGCCAGCACATGGGCCAGCGCGGCCACATGTGCGGTGTGCTCCCAGAGCCGCTCCGAAAGTGCGCGGCAGTCCGGCGAGCGCAAGCCGCTGGTCATCTGACGCATCACAACCGCCGTGGCCAGGGTGCGCACGAAGCGGGTTCCCAGCCGGGTTACGGCACTTTGCACGTCGGCTACATGCTGCCCCCAGCGGTTGAACGCCACCGAATTAGCTAACGCCACCACCCGTGCGGCCAACAGAGGTTCCGCCAGGACAAGCTGCGCGACCTGGCCCAGATGCAAATCCGGATCATCAAGGGCAAGACGCACCCGGAAGGCGACATCGGCGTGGGTGGGGAAAGCGACCTCACCGCGCCCGACTTCCGCGATGACCTGGTCCAGAGCGCTCATGGTGGGGAAACCTCTCGGTCGGAACCAAAAGCGCACATTACATCAGCTGACTGTTCCTTGTCATCCCGCAGGCAATGGGTACCATAGCCTTGTTTACATTTGCCGGCAACTCGGCAACATGCCAAGTTGCCGGCAAACCCATCGGCAGCCAGCGCTTGCAGTCGAGAGCGCGTTGTCCTACGGGTTCACGGCTTTCTTGACGGCGTCCCGAGCGTCACTGGCGTTCTCTTTCAGGTCGCCGAGATGTTGTTGCAGCTTGCCTTCAACCTGATTTTTGACACCCTTTGCCTGCTGCTCCGTGCTACCGGTCAACTTGCCGACCTGTTCCTGAATCGTCCCACCGAGGTCTTTTGCTGCGCCCTTGACTTGATCCTTGTTCATGATGAACTCCTAGCTTGGTTGGTACCGCTGATACACAAGCCGGGCTCGGCTCGTGCTCTGAAGCCCACGAATCATTTCGTCGTGGCCAGGTACCAAGGCTAATGAAAAGCGCTGGCAGGCTCTGTGCGCTGACCAACATACGGGTTTGCACCAGTGGCAGGCGATCGGCCCCGGCCTGTATCAAAGAACAGTTGTCGGTCACCGGCGGATGCCTTGAAGCCCTTGAAGGGACAGACATTGCGGCTCACAGACGCGGTCTGCTCGCCGCTGCTTCAGTCACCGCCGCCGCCGCCGCACCCTCCCCCGCCACAACCGTCGCCGCCTGACCCGCCGCCGTCGCTGTCGCCGCCACAGCCGCTGCTCCCGCCACAGCCGCCCCCGCAACTGATGTGGCCGGCGCAATAACCCGTGCCGTCGCGGGTTGCGGCCAGGCAGTCGAGCTGATAGACAAAACCCCCGGTGATCCCGAGCAGGCCATCAAGCGCAAAAAGCATCGGCAGCGACTGCGGCGCTTTCGGATCGATCCCATCGCGTCTGCACGCAAGCCGCCAGGCGCGCTTGATTCCATCCTGCGCGTCGGTCGGCGCACGCATCGCTTCAGCCGGCGTGTGGTGTAGAAAGCGCCCCAGCCCACGCTCGCAGAATTGCTGATACTGGCGGGTAAACAGAATGAACTCGTGCCAGGCGTCATCGACCACCTGTGATGGCATGGCCACCAGCCGATTCCTGGCCTCCCGGCACAGCTGGAAGTATTCGCGCAAGCCGTCAAAGACCAACACCCGCTGCGCTTCGTCCAGTTCGGGCCGCCGTGCCGCCAGGCGTCGATCGAGAAACTTCGCATAAGGATAAGCGTCAATGAACGTGGCGCGCTGCCTGAGCAACGAGCGCCACCAGTAGATCGCTGCGGCGATCAGGGCGACGAACAACAACACGACCATCATCTTCATCTAGAGTGCCCGCGCCATCAAAGTGTACTGAAACACAGGTACTTGATTTCCAGATACTCGTCCAGCCCATGCCTGGAGCCCTCGCGGCCGATTCCCGACTGCTTGACACCCCCGAAGGGGGCCACTTCATTCGAGATCAGGCCGGTGTTCACGCCGATCATGCCGTACTCGAGTGCTTCACCAACGCGCAGGCAGCGCGCGATATCGCGGCTGTAGAAGTATGCTGCCAGACCGAACTCGGTGTCGTTGGCCATCCCGACGGCCTCTGCCTCGCTCGAAAACCGGAAGACCGGCGCCACTGGCCCGAAAGTCTCTTCGCGCGCCAGCAGCATCTCCGGCTTGACATCGGCGAGAACCGTTGGCGTGAAGAACGTGCCGCCGCGCTCGTGCCGGTGGCCACCGGTGACCACGCGCGCGCCCCCGGCAACGGCGTCGGCGATATGCGCTTCGACCTTGGCCAGCGCCGCCGCGTCGATCAGCGGCCCCTGAGCGACGCCTTCGTCGTTCCCTGGCCCCACCTTCAGCGACTCTACGCGCCTGGCCAATTGCTCGACGAAGCGATCGTAGACTCGGTCCTGAACCAGCAGCCGGTTGGCACAGACGCAGGTCTGTCCGGTGTTGCGATACTTGGCGATGATGGCGCCTTCGACTGCGGCCGCAATATCCGCATCGTCGAAGACGATGAACGGCGCGTTCCCACCAAGCTCAAGCGAAAGCTTCTTGATCGTCGGTGCGCACTGCGCCATGAGCAGACGACCAATCTCGGTAGACCCGGTGAACGACAGCTTGCGAACCACCGGGCTGGCGGTCAGCGCGCCTCCGATAGCTACCGGATCGCCGGTCAGCACGTTGAGAACCCCCGCCGCCAGACCGGCATCGTGCGCCAGGCGCGCCAGTGCCAGAGCCGTCAATGGCGTCTGCTCGGCCGGCTTGACCACCACCGTACAGCCAGCCGCAAGCGCCGGTGCCACCTTGCGGGTGATCATCGCCAGCGGGAAATTCCACGGCGTGATCGCCGCACACACCCCCACCGGCTGTCGGATGGTCAGCAGACGCCGATCGGCGGTCGGGCTCGGAATGCTTTCGCCGTAGGCGCGCTTGCCCTCCTCGGCAAACCACTCGACGAATGATGCGCCGTAGGCTACCTCGCCGCGTGCTTCGCCGATCGGTTTGCCACATTCAGCCGTAATCAGCCGCGCCAGATCCTCGCCATTGGCAAGAATCAACCCATGCCACTGTCGCAGGACGGCAGCGCGTTCCTTGGCCGTCTTCGCCTGCCAGGCCGATAGCGCCCCCGCCGCAGCGGCGATCGCACGCCGAGTCTCGACCGCCGCCATCATTGGGACCTCGCCGATAATCTCGCCGTCGGCCGGGTTGCTGACCAGCAGGGTGCGGCCGTCATCGGCAGCCTCCCAACGTCCGTCTAGGTAACAGTTCGAGCGCAGCAGGCGCGGGTCGGTGAGGTGCATGGCAATTCCCCGAAATCTGAAAATCTGCAGTTTATACTGTGCACCATGCGTGTCCATATCCTCTTCGCGGGAGCCGTTTCCCTGCTGCTGGTCGCCTGTGCCGGCAAGACACCGCTGCCGGAAAGACTGCCCGAGCCGCCGACCCGGCATCCGACGAGCAGCTACAAGGGCCACGACGTGGTGATGTTTGCTCTCAGTCTGATCGATACGGGTTACCGCTTCGGCGGCAAGAACCCTGAAGCGGGCCTCGACTGCAGTGGCATGGTTTCCTATATCTACAACCGCGCGGTGGGCCTCCGGGTAAGCGGCAGCGCGGCCGACATTGCCCGGCGTGGCCGCCCGGTCGAACGTACGGGGCTGCGTCCCGGCGACCTGGTGTTCTTCAATACCCGCAACGCGGCTTATTCGCACGTCGGCGTCTACATCGGTGACGATCGATTCGTTCACGCCCCGTCGAGCAGCGGCCGGGTGCGCATTGATCAACTCGATGCCCGCTACTTCGCGCAGCGCTTCGATGCGGCACGGACCTACTTCGACTAACCGGCAAGCCCTCCGTGGAGGGGAAAATCTTGCAGCGGGTTGGTCAGTTCGTTGAAGTGCCGGATGAGGTTCTCGAAGATCAGCCCCATCTGCTCGTTCGGCACCGTGTTCGGGTGCAGGTCCACGTCGCAGAACTTGGCGACGACGAGATAGAGAATGTTCGCCTCGCGCAGCCGACCGATCTCGTCATCGAATTGGAACCAGCCAAGACGCCCCATCAGTTTCACGAAGTCGTCTAGAAGGATCATGGCCGCCTGGAAGTCCGGCGGTGTCATGTCTTCGACCAGCTTGGCTACCTGCGCGCTCCAGAGCGCTGGCCAGACCTGAAGTCGTTCGCGAGGGTGACGATCGAGCGGACGATCAAGGGACAAACCGCTGTTGATCGCCGCTTCTACGTAAGCAGCCTGGTCCCCGACGCCCCGCGTATGAATGAGGACCAGATTCGCAAGTGGGAGCTACTGCGAATAGCGGTTATGCAAACTACAGCCAGGGCCTGAGCCACCCAAGTCCTTCGGAGGTGCCGGCACGCGGACGATATTCACAGCCTATCCAGCCCTGATACCCCAGGCTGTCAATCACGTCGAACAGATAGGGATAGTTGACCTCACCGACATCCGGCTCATTCCGGTCGGGTACGCCGGCAATCTGGATATGGCCAATACCGGCGTGCGGCCGCACCATGTCGCGCTTCAGCCTGGTGGCCAGATCTCCTTCGACGATCTGGCAGTGATAGAGATCGAACTGCACCTGCAGGTTATCGGTGGCCACCTCGGCGCAGATCGCCTGCGCTTCATCCTGTCGGTTGAGGAAGAAACCGGGGATGTCGCGGGTGTTGATCGGTTCGATGACGATGGTGATGCCGTCGGCGGCAGCGAGACGCGCGGCGTAGGCCAGGTTGTCCAGGTACACCGCGCGATGGCGGGCACGCTCCTGATCCGGCCGGATCAGGCCGGCCATGACGTGCAGTTTCCGGTTGCCCAACAGACGGGCGTACTCCAGGGCGGTGTCGATCGAGTGCTTGAACTCGTCTTGGCGCCCCGGCAAGGAAGCAAGACCGCGCTCGCCGGCAGCCCAGTCCCCTGGCGGAGCGTTGAACAGCGCCTGGGTCAGCGCGTTATCGGCAAGCAATGACTGCAGGAGTGAACCTTCATACTCGTACGGAAACAGGTATTCCACGGCTTTGAAGCCATCCTTCGCCGCCGCTGCAAAGCGATCGGTGAAGGCATGCTCGGGATACATCATGGAGAGATTGGCAGCGAAACGACACATGGCGAAACCTCGCGAAAGAAATGAGCAAATGGTTGGCGATACTTGCAGGTGATGATTACCGGTTGACCATTCGGGCCGAGGTGCGCAGGACCGCTATTGCGCCGACTACCAGCGTTCCAGCGAGCATGAACATGCCGGACTGGTTGTTGTGGGTGTAGTCCTTCAATATCCCAATCAAGTATGGACTGAGGAAGCCGGCGAGGTTGCCGACGGAATTGATTACCGCGATGCCGGCAGCGGCACCGGTACCGGACAGAAAAGCGGTCGGGAGCGACCAGAACAGTGGTGCGCAGGTCAGCACGCCGCAGGCGGCGATCGACAGGAAAATGATGGCAATAACGGTGTTGTCCGCAGCCAGCGATGAAACCACGAAACCGACCGCACCGGCCAGAGCAGGAATCACCAGATGCCAGCGGCGTTCGCGACGCGCATCTGCACTGCGACCGCAAAGGTTCATGGCAATGACCGCCGACAGGAACGGGATCGCGCTGATTAACCCGATATTGAGGTTGCCGGACACGCCGGAAGCCTTGACAAGCGTTGGCATCCAGAAAGTCAGCCCGTACTGACCCATGACAAAGCAGAAATAGATCAGGCACATGTGCCAGATGCGCTTGTCGGCGAAAACAGCCGCGACACTGTGTGGACTTTCCTTTTCGTGATGGCCTGCGGTGATCTCGCTTTCGAGGTATGCTTTCTCGGCGTCGGTGAGCCATTTTGCCTTCGCAATCCGGTCATCCAGCACATACAGCACGGCAATACCAACGATGATTGCAGGTACCGCTTCAATCACGAACATCCATTGCCCGCCATGCCACCCAGCCACGTCGTGAAAGGCATCCATGATCCAGCCGGAGAGTGGGTTTCCGAAAATGCCGGAAATCGGGATCGCCGACATGAACAGGGCGATGATCTTGGCCCGCCAGTGCGAAGGGTACCACTGGGTCAGGTACAGGATGATGCCGGGGTAGAAACCGGCTTCCATCATCCCCAGCAGAAAGCGCATGAAATAAAGCATGTTGGGCGTCGTTACCCAGATGAACGAGGCGGACATCAGCCTCCAGGTAATCATGATGCGCGCAATCCAGACCTTGGCGCCGATTCGGTACATGATCAGATTGCTGGGTAACTCGAACAGGAGAAACTTCCGTCAACGGGTGATCGATACCGGCTGATCCGCAAGCGTGCTTGCGAACCGGAACCCGATCAGGTCAGAACGTCAGGCATGAAGTGGAGAGCCAGCCTGCAAACACGATTTCCACCCGACGTCGCCCCCATCGCCAGCCTCCCAATGTCGGTGCGTTTGGGTCGCAACACAGCCCCCATCCATGCCAAGAGATCATGGTCGCTCGCGCGCAACGCTTGCCGCCCAGCGCCGTGAGCCGAAGTTTTCCACTTTGCAAAGGAAAATCCTTGTCTATCGAATCATCGGCTCGTGTGCAGGATGAGCGCCGGAAAATTTTCAAAGGCTTTGCCGCGGCAGCAATGGTGGTGCTGTGCTGGTCCGGCTTCAATATCGTCTCTCGCCTCGGGGGGCGAAGTCATCTTACGCCATACGATATCGCGGCTTTACGCTTCGGGGTGTCGGGAATTTTGCTTTGTCCATTTTTTGTATTTGGACGGCATTCAGTCACCTGGCTGCAGTTGCTTGTCCTGGCTTGCCTGGGAGGACTTGGCTACGGATTGTTCGTCTACTCCGGGTTTGCGCTGGCTCCCGCAGCCCACGCTGCAGTCCTGGTCAATGGCGGTATTCCCTTCGCTACGGTTTTGGTGTCCAGCCTCGCCTTCGGCTATCGACCGGGGCGCCGAGCGATCGCGTCGCTGGCACTGGCCTCGATCGGAATCCTGCTTATCGGCATACAAAGCTTCAGTGAGGAGAACGGTTCCACGGGCAGCCAATGGCTTGGAGATCTGTTCTTCCTATGCGCGGCAAGCTGCTTCGCAAGCTTTGGCCTCCTGTTGAAAAAGTGGCGAGTTCATCCATGGGAAACCACGGTAGGAATCGCAACGGTTTCAATGCTGGTCTATCTCCCAGTTTACGCCCTGTTCCTTCCCAAAGGCCTGGCCTTGGTTCCCACTTCGCTGATTCTCCTGCAGTGCCTCTACCAGGGGGTCATAGCCGCCTCGCTAGCCGGTCTGCTCTATGCGTACGCCAATCAGACAATCGGACCCATGAAAGCCTCACTGATGCTGGCCCTGGTGCCCGGAATCTCCGCCCTGGCGGCAATCCCACTGCTTGGTGAAAGGCTTGGCCTCACGACCCTTCTAGGCGTAATTCTCGTGACTTGCGGGGCTGTTCTCGGCACGACCAATCAAGCGCACAAATGAGGCATCAACTTTCCCCGGAAATCGACTTGCTGGCGATCTGGGCCAGGATCCACCCCGGGTGCGGAGCCGCTTCTTCCGCAGGGGCAATGCCAACGCATGGTTCTGGAGTAAGCATCCTGCCGCGCCACCTGTAAATCAACCAGGGGATCGGTTGGGGTGCGCGATCCGAATCGGGAAAGGTGGGAGGCACACCCTGGCGCACAAGGTCGCTCCCGGACGCCTCCGGCATCGGCCTGGCCCACGACGCCAGGCCCTGTCGCTCAGCCCGCGACGCTGCCCCAGTCGAGCCCGAAGCGCGCGAGGTACTTGCGCAGGCGGTCGGCGTCGTTGGCCTGGCTTTTCTGCAGGCGCGAGACGGCGAAGAGCAGGCGCCCGGCGGCGGAAAGGCTGCCGGCACGCCGGCAGACGTCGATCACCAGGTTCAACTGGCCTCGCTCGAACAGATCAAGGGCCTCCGCGCCGTCTCCGAGCAGGCGCCGCGCGGCATCGCCGCCGCTGCCTGCAGACCAGTTCCGGCGCAGGCGTGCCATTTCCTCGCCGACGTTCTCTTCGTTGATCCGTCCACCGTCGCTCAGCGTCGCCAGGCGCGTCACCGAAGCCGACAGTTCGCGGAAATTGCCGCTCCAGCGCGCTTCCGGCGAACAGGCGAAGCTCAGATAGCGCTGCCGCGCCTCGACGTTGAAGCGGACCTGCTGCCCCTGCTCGCGCGCATGGCGTTCGAGTTCGAAGTCGAGGTTGGGCTCGATGTCTTCGCTGCGTTCGCTGAGGCCGGGCAACTCGAAGGTCCAGAGATTGATGCGCGCCAGCAGGTCTTCGCGGAACTGTCCATCGGCAACCCGCCGGTGCAGGTCGCGGTTGGTGCCGGCGATGAGCTGGAAGTCGCTGCTGACTTCTCGGTCGCTGCCGAGCGGGAAAAAGCGTTTCTCCTCGACCGCCTTGAGCAGCATCGCCTGTTCGTCGAGACCGAGTTCGCCGATTTCGTCGAGGAACAACAGACCTCCGTCGGCCGCACGCAGCAGGCCGATGCGTTCGCTCAGCGCACCGGTGAACGCCCCCCGGAGGTGACCGAACAGCGTGGACATCGCGGCGTCGGCGCGCACGGTCGCGCAGTTGACCTCGACGAAGCGGCCGGCAAGGCGTTGACGTTGCCGCTTGAGTTCGTACACCCGGCGCGCAAGGAAGGACTTGCCGGCACCGGTGGGGCCGACCAGCAGCAAGGGTGCGCGCGAGCGGCCGGCGACCTTTTCGATGCGCTCGATCATCGCGTTGAAGGCGATGTTGCGCGTCGCGATGCCGGACTTGAGGAACGCCACCGTGTCCTCTCGCTCGCGCCGGAAGCGTTGCGCGATCCGGTCGTAGCGCGAGAGGTCGAGGTCGATGATCGCGTAACTCCCGATACTGTTGGCGACGTCCTTGCCCCGTGGCGGCGATGTCTGCAGCAGGCGCGCCGGCAGGTAGCGTGCCTCGGCGAGCAGAAACCAGCAGATCTGCGCGACATGGCTGCCGGTGGTGATGTGGATCAGGTAGTCCTCGTTCTCGGTATCGAAAGGGTAGGCACGCGCGAAATCGTGCAGCGTCGTATACACCTCCTCGAAGTCCCAGGGGTCGCGCAGCGCCATCTCGACGTGGCGCACCTCGGTTTCCGGCGACACCGTCGCGATGTCGAGACGGGTTCGCTCCGCGAGGCCGCGGCTGCGTTCGTCATGCAGCACTTCGAGTCGATGCACCAGCAGGTCTTCCTGTTGGCAAAGCCCGACCGTCGGACGCCACTTCTGCCAACGCGCGCTGCCGCGGCCACCGTTGTCGAGTTGCGTGCCGAGGAAGCCGATGACGACGGTTCGTTTCATGCTTTATCTCCTGCGATAAATTACTCGCTGTCATTCTAGTTTTCTGGCCGGTGGTCGACCAGCGAATTCGCCACCGGCTACACAATCCCCATTAACTACAGGGGCTTGCAGGAAATGAGTGGTTATCGCCCGATCTGGCACGCGATTCGCTGATACAGAGCCGACCGCAGCCTCCCTGCAATGGCCCACGGGTCGTGGCTCGAGCCACGCCGGTGCGCGGTGACCGGATCACGGTCCGTTGTCACCGCGTATGCCGCCGCAGCGGATGTGGTCGAGTCGCGGGCTCTGGCGAGTGAATCCGGGTTCGATTCCCGGCCTGCGAGCCACTGGATAGCTCAGTCGGGTAGAGCAGCCGCTTCGGCGGTCGGCCGCAGGTTCGACTCCTGCTCCAAATCCTGTCTTCCAAGACAGCCATGTCAATGCAGTACCCGTCGGTCGCGGTGTGCGCGAGCACCCGCCAGCGGGCCGCATCGGCTCCTGCCCTGCATTCGCGGCAGAGCGTGCCGGAGGGCGGTCGAGCGAAACCTGTCCGTGCCTGCATGGCCGGGAGGAACGCCGGCCACCCCCTGTTGCCCGCTCGCCCGCGGATCCCGGAACGGTAGCCCGGCGGCCCGCTGCGGACCGGCAAGTCACACCAATGAAAGGAAAGACGATGTTGCGAAGATTCGTGGTGAAGAAGAACGAGTGTGGCGTGCTGCTCAGGGACGGCGACTTCGAGTGCATCCTCGACAGCGGCCGTCACTACTTCGTCGATCCCCTGCGCCGCCTGGCTCTGCAGGTGTGGCGGCTCGACGCGCCGATGAGCGATCTGAATACCGTCGATTACCTGCTGCGCCATCAGCCGCAAACGGCAGCCGAACACTTCGAGTGCATGGTCCTCGGCGAAGACGAAGCCGGACTGCGCTACGAAATGGACATCCTGGTGGAAATCCTGCCGCCCGGTTCGCGGTGCTTTTTCTGGAAAGGGCTGCTGGTGCATCGTCTGGAGCGCATCGACCTAACTGCTCAGGCGGCGTTGCCGGCGGCGTTGGCCACGCGCCTGGCACAACCGAACCTGCGGGGTCGCCCGGTGACAGGGTTGAGCGGCTTGCTGCTGACGCAGGTGCCGGCCTATCACCTCGGGGTACTCAAAGTCGACAGCCAGGTGACGCAATTGCTGCAACCCGGGATGGCGGCATTCTGGCGCTATAACCGTGACGTGCAGGTCGAACTGGTGGACACCCGTCTGCAGGTCATGGAAGTCAGCGGCCAGGAAATCCTGTCGCGCGACAAGGTCGGTCTGCGCCTGAATCTTGCCGCGACCTGGCGCTACACCGACGTGCTGCGTGCCTTCGAGCACCTCTGCAAGCCGGCAGAGCACCTGTACCGCGAGTTGCAGCTCGGTCTGCGCGCGGCTGTCGGAACCCGCTCGCTCGACGAACTCCTGGAGAACAAGCAGGTGATCGACGAGGTGGTCAGTGCGCATGTCGCGCGCAAGCTGCCGGGCCTCGGGATCGAGGTCAGCGGTGTCGGCGTCAAGGACATCATTCTGCCGGGCGAGATGAAGACCATCCTGGGCCAGGTGGTCGAGGCGCAGAAAGCCGCCGAAGCCAACGTCATCCGTCGACGCGAGGAAACAGCGGCCACGCGTTCGCTGCTGAATACCGCAAGGGTGATGGAAGACAACCCCACCGCCCTGCGTCTCAAGGAGCTTGAGACCCTGGAGCGGGTGGCCGAGCGGATCGACCGGATCTCGGTGTTCGGTGGCCTGGACCAGGTATTGAACGGTCTGGTCAGGATCGGGCAAGCGCGGTGAGGTTTACCGAAGAACGGACAGGAAAGGGCCGAGAGCATGCGAGCAATGATGATGGGTAGCGGGAAAAGGCGCCGTACGGCGATGCTGGCCGCCAGGCGCCTGCGCAGGAGCCGGAAGCTGGCCGCGGCGCAGCGGCAGCAGTTCGAACTGCTCCTGGCCGGAACGGCGCCGGTCGATACCGGCCGCTTGCGAGCCTACCACAGCGGCCCCCACCCGGAATTCGTACGCTGCGGTTTCTACCAGGATCTGCACTTCCGTTGCATCGACTGCGGAGCGGAAGGAATCTGGACGGCGGCGCGCCAGAAGTGGTGGTACGAGGTCGCCGGCGGCGAACTGTCGAGCAGGGCACGTCGCTGCGCCGCCTGCCGCGCATACGAACGACTGCGCAAGGCAGAGGCGCGAAGCCGCATGCTGGCGGGTCTGGAGCAGAAAGCGGCTCTGACGAAGGCAGGTGAGCTGCCTTACCATCGCGGCTGGTCTGAACAGCGCTCGCGCCAGGCAGGTGGATAGTGATCGGGAATAGAACAACGGAACAATAACCAGGAATCCGCATGGACAACATCGACAACGAAGCAATCGAAGTGATCAGGGTACCCGACGGGCGCCCAATCAAGATGTGGACCGAAGGCGTCCCGGTCGAGGAAGACGCACGCCGGCAGTTGGTCAACACCGCCCGCATGCCGTTCATCTTCCACCACCTGGCGGTCATGCCCGACGTACACCTCGGCAAGGGCTCGACGATCGGCAGCGTGATCCCGACGCGCGGTGCGATCATCCCGGCAGCCGTCGGCGTGGACATCGGCTGCGGCATGATCGCCACGCGCACCACGCTGAACGCCTCCGATCTGCCGGACAACCTGCACCCGCTGCGCGTCGCGATCGAGCAGGCGGTACCGCATGGCCGCACGCTCAGCCACGGCAGGCGCGACGAGGGAAGCTGGGAAAATCCGCCGGAACTGGTCAATACCCTGTGGTCAGAACTCCTGCCGCGCTTCAAGCGCATCGTCGAGAAGTATCCGCGCCTCAAGGCAA
Source organism: Candidatus Accumulibacter propinquus (assembly GCA_016714935.1). GTDB lineage: Bacteria > Pseudomonadota > Gammaproteobacteria > Burkholderiales > Rhodocyclaceae > Accumulibacter > Accumulibacter propinquus. Next base: position 98,595 of record JADKBU010000021.1, read on the forward strand.
GCAACAACCACAAGCACCTGGGTACGCTGGGGACCGGCAACCACTTCATCGAGGTCTGTCTCGACGAGGCACAGCGCGTCTGGTTGATGCTGCACTCGGGCTCGCGCGGTGTCGGCAATGCCATC
>JADKBU010000022.1 GCA_016714935.1 Candidatus Accumulibacter propinquus
AGCGAACTGGCTGGCCAAGCCGGAGAACCGGGACTACCACCGGGGACCGGAATCGGTGGCCCGGGTCAAGGCGTGGCGGGCAGCCCATCCCGGGTACAGCCGACGAACGCGGTTGCTGCCGGAGCCGGTACAAGACGACTGGATCACGGCGGCCGCTGCCGCAATCACCCCACCGCCAGCGTCAGAACCGACGCCGCCCGCACTGCCGGCGCAGACATCTTGTAACGCTCCGGCGGCACCGTTACAAGATCTCTTGAATGCGCAACCCATTGTTCTCGTGGGGCTAATTGCCCACATCTGGGGCAGTGCGTTACAAGAGGACATCGCCTCGGCCCTGTCGCGCTTGCTACAACTCGGGCTCGACATCCGAGGAGGAAACCATGAGTACGACCAAGCGGGTCTTGAACCCGGAACGCCTGCGCCAAGTGCCCGAGCATTTCAGCTGGCTCGATCACCGCCTGGTGCGGGAGCACACCATCGAGAAGGCTGACGTCTGTGCCTGGGCGCTGTATCTGTTTCTCGTCACCGCCGCCGATGCCCATGGCTTGAGCTATTACAGCGACGCGAGCCTGTCCCGGCGCCTGAAGCTGGACCTGCGACGGCTGGCCCAGGCCCGCCGGGAGCTCATCGCCCTCGACCTGATCGCCTACGACCCGCCGCTCACCCAAGTGCTCAGCCTGCCCGAGTCGGTGCCCGTTGCCGCCCGCATCGAGCGTCTGCACGCCATTCTTGGAGGGCGTCCATGATCGACTACGCGACCTGGGCCGCCATTGGCGATGGCGTTGCGAAACACCTGACTGCCGCCCAACTCGCGGTTTCGCTGGGCCTCGACGTCAAGACCGTACGCCACTGGATCGGACGCCCCTACGCGCCGCGGCAAGCGGTCCGCCGATCGAGCAAGCTCGATCCCTTCAAGGGCCGCATCGTCGGCTGGCTCGACGCCCATCCGCTGTCGGCGCAGCAAGTCTTTCAGCGGCTGTGCGACAACGGTTACGGCGGCGGCATCAGCATCGTCAAGGATTATGTGCGGGCCATCCGCCCGCGTCCGCGGGAAGCCTTTCTGACGCTCGCCTTTGCTCCGGGCGAGGCCGCCCAGGTCGACTGGGGCGAATTCGGGACGATCGCCGTCGGCGATACCCGGCGGCGCCTGTCCTTCTTCGTCATGGTGCTGGCGTACAGCCGGAAGATGTACGTCGAATTCACGCTGTCGCAGACGATGGAGCAATTCCTCGCGGCGCATGTCAATGGCTTCCATGCGCTCGGCGTGCCAAGGAAGGTGATGGTCGACAATCCAGCTGCGCGGTGCTCCAGCACAGGCGCGGCGAAGCGGCGCAGTTCAATCCGCGCTATCTTCGATTTCGCCCGCCACTACGGCTTCGAGCCGGTGGCTTGCGCGGTGGCGAAGGGCAACGAGAAGGAGTGTGCTGCATATTGCACCTCATGCGGTATGTGCGGGGAAACTTCCCTCGCGGGTGGTTGATTTGCCTGTGGTTTTGCCTTGATGTTGATGCTTGACCGGCGTGTCAGGACCAGGCGGTTCGAAGAGGTAGCCGCCCCTGTCGTCATACTTGTGGGCCTTGAGTAGGCCGGCGCGCCGCCAACGCTTGAGGCTGTCCGGACAGATGTTGAGACGCTGTGCCATTTCATGCAGGGTCAGCAAGCCACGCGCGCGCAGCCGATCGTGGCGACTGGGCAGCGCATAGTCGATCCGGATACGACGAACCATCGGGCGGTGGAAGGGCTTGCCGTCGCCGGAGATCAAGCCTTGGTCGTTGAGCCAGTCCGCGATTTCACTATCGGTGTGATCTTCGAGGAGTCGGTCAATCTCGGCGACCACGCTGGCGGGGGTCTGGCGCAGCAGCCAGGCCGGCTTGGGAAGCGGGAGGTACAGCGGTGCGTCGCACCACCGCTGAAGCGCACTTGCGCCCTGATGTCGGCCTCTTTGAGCAAGGTGACATCCGCGATCAGCAACCGGGCCATCCGCTTGCGCTCCCGGTCAGCCGTATGGGGATCGTTCCACAGGCGTGGGAAGTCTTTCGCCAGTGCCAGGATGGCGGCGCGCTGCTGGTCATCGAGCCCGGTCTCGCTCTCGCGCTGTTTGTCGTAGTGCTCCTGGGCCACCGTCTGGTTGCGCAGCGCCTGGTTCCATTCCGCTTCCAGCGAATCGGCGACCAGACGGTTGTCGGGATCACAACGCATATAACGGCGGCGTGCCAGATCGGACTCGTAGCGCGCCCGCTCGACGGCTTGACGGCGCAAGCGATCACTGTCTTCGCTTCGGCTCTCCAGTTCTTTCTGCACCGCCAGCGCCACCCCCAGGGTGATCGGAGTCACGACCTCCACCAGCAAGCGGCCAATGGCCGCGTCGAGTTCGCCTCCGACAATCTGCTGGCAGATCGGCTGCGCATGCTCGACCCCCTCGCGCTGACAAACATAATCAGGCACGCGCCGTGTGCCGTTCACATGATAGCGAACGGTCATGCGATCACCACATTTGGCGCAGAGAGCCAATCCTTGCAGCAACGCCGGGCCTTCACGCGGCGTGCCCCGATCACGCCCGGTGGCAGGTGCCTGCGCATTGTCGCGCAGGATCCGGAGGTTCTCTTCGTACTCGTCCCAAGTAATGTATCCAGCATGGGCATCACGAATCAGCGCGACCCATTCCTCGGATGGCAGCCGTTGATGGCGATGAGAACCATCGGGCTGCTTGCGCACGCGCGTCCGCCCAAAGCAAAAGGCACCGGTATAGCGCGGATGATGCAGAAGCCAGAGCGCGCGCGAGTGTTCGAGATCAGTCCACAACAGCTCGCCAGTTTGCGGTCCGCGGTAAATCCGGTGCGGGAAGCTCAGCCCTTCGGCACGAAAGGCCTTGACCGTCGCCGTTGCCGAACCGGTACGCCGGAAGGTGCGGAAGAACTGCCGCAGGCTCTCCTGAACGCGGACATCGGGATCCAGCCGCACGCGCCCGGCCGGATCGTAATCAAATCCGATCGGCAGCCGAATCTCGAGTTCGCCGCGGCGAGCCTTGTTGAGGATGCCACCGCGCAGCCGGGCCCGCAAGACGTGCAGCTCGGCCTCGCTCATCGTACCCTTCAGGCCGAGCAGCAAGCGATCATTGAAGTGCGCCGGGTCGTACACACCGTCTTCGTCGAGGATCAGCGTGTCCGCCAAAGCGCAGATCTCCAGCAGGCGGTGCCAGTCCGTCGAGTTGCGCGCCAGACGCGACACCTCCAGGCCCATGACGATCCCCGCCCGCCCCAGACCGACCTCGCTGACCAGTCGCTGGAAGCCTTCGCGATCCACCGCACTCGCCCCGGACTGGCCGAGATCGGAGTCAATGACGACGACTTGATCGAGACGCCAGCCCAGTGCCAGTGCCCGCTCGCGCAAATCGTACTGGCGCTTGGTACTCGCTGTTCTCGAGTACCTGGCGCAACGTCGACTGCCGCACGTAGAGATAGGCATTTCTCTTCAGGTGTCGCGCCTGTATTTTTGCGTGCTGCTCACCCATCATGGCCTACTCTCCCGTGCCGTCGCCAGCGCCATGCTGGCGACCAGATTGATCAGGTGCTGTTCCATCCCCGCCGGTAACCCTCGACTCATTGCGCAGAGCGGCGGCGGCCGGACTCGGGGCCGTTTCGCTGACGCCACGCATCCAGGCCGCCATCCCTTTGAACAGGAAGAGTGCACGCCCGGGCGAGCGGTGACGGCCGCCAGGCCTCTCGGCGGTCTCTTGCCGCAAGGACTCGTAACCCTCGGCCAAGGTCTGGCCATTGGTCATCACCGTCGGCTTCATCGGCGTTTTTTTTTGCTCCGTGCCAGCGCGCGGTCGACGGTGCGCCGATGGACGGCCAGTCCGAAGTGCTCTGCGATCCGCTCCACCAGCTCCTGTGCGTCCAGTCCTTCTTCCTGGGCACGTGCCGCCTCGATGAAGGCCATGACCTCGTCGGTGATCTTGTGCGGTCCGTGCGGCCCTCGCTTGACCGGCAACAGTCCGGCGAGACCCGCGCGTTCGAAATCTGCCTGGGCCTTGTAGAAGGTCGGCCGGGAGACGCCGAAGCTGCTGGCGGCATCGACAACGGTCTGACCTTCGGTGCGTACACGACGGAGCATCTCGTAACGCACCTGTACCAAGTCCCGCGGATCGAAGAACTCGCTGTCGAGAAAGGCGGCATCCTGAACGTCCTGCGCGTGCGGATTCACGGTTCCGCTCTCGGCGAGAGCGAGGGAGTTTGGTGTCGGGCTTCGAGGGCGGTGTCATTGTAAGCATAATTATGACACAACAAGGCCGATGCAAAGACCCGTTTTTGAGTTGGATCCGTAACGCACTGATTGGTCATGGTCTTCCCATATCGGAAACGGAGTCATGGCATCGAGTCCTCCGGAAGTTCTCCCAGCGGGGCAGAATTCACTTAACACTGCCGGCATTATTCTCTTGACACTTTGCGCTGCCGGGAGCTTGCCCCGGCCGCCCCCTGTGCTGCGCTTTGGCGGACAATCAGCGCCACCAGGTGCAAGAGGTCGTCGACCCGGAAGTGCGAGCGGCCAGCCGACACGCTGGCGAACGGATCCGGCGCCACTGCACTGGTCCAGGCGGCTGTCAGGCGCCTCACCCGGCCGCTGTCATCGTGAAAGTAGACGCGCTCCTCGCCCCAGGCATTGCGCCGTTCGATCAGAACGAACTCGCGCCCGAAGAGGGGATGAAACGGGTGGGTGACCCGAAAAACTTGTTGCTGATCGAATGCATCATCTGCAGTTGGCTGCTCATGTGAAGGGGCGCGTCGAACGCGGTGTCGGCTATGTCAAGGGCAACTTCCTGTCCGGTCTGGAGTTGCCGGACTTTGCCGCACTGGGTCAGGCGGCGCAGGTCTGGCTGGAATCGGTCGCCAATGTCCGGGTGCATCGGGAAACGCATCGCCGGCCGACCGATCTGTGGGCCGATGAGCGAGCGCATCTGCACGCGGTCAATCCCCGTCCGTTCGATGTCGGCCGGGTGCTGACGCTGCGCGCCACCCGCCAGTTCCGGGTGAACTTCGAGGCCAACCGCTATTCGGTGCCGGCGCGCTTTGCCGGCGCCAGGTCACCGTCAAGGCCTATCCGGATCGCGTGTGCATTTACCACGGCGAGGACTTGATCGCGCGCCATGCCCGCTCCTTCGAGCGACACCGCGACATCGAGGATCCTGATCATCCGAAAGTCCTGGTGGCGCAGCGCCGTCATGCCCGCGATGCGCAGGTGCTGCGGCGTTCTTTGCCCTGACGCCGCTGGCGGTGCGCTATCACGCGGGCCTGCTGGAGCGACGCGGCCATGCGCTCGTGCATGTGCGCAAGATCGTGGCACTGGCCGAGATTCACGGCGACGACGCGGTGTGCGGGCGCTGACCGATGCCCTCGCGTTCGAGGCGTTCAGCAGCGAGTACGTGGCGCATCTGATCGAGGCGCGCTCCGGCAGTTGCCGGAGGCCAGTCCGCTTGTGCTGATGCGCCGTCAGGATGTGCTCGAGTTGGAGTTGCCGCCGGCCGACTTGTCGGCCTATTCGGATTTCGCTCGCGGTCACGACGACGGAGGTTCCGATGGCCATGACTGATGCCTTGCTGGCGAAACATCTGGGGCGTCTGCAGTTGCCGTATTTCGCGCAACATCACCAAACCCTGATGGCCGAGGCGGCCCGCGAGTCGTGGCCGCAGGCCGCTTCCTGGAGCAATTGGTCGCCGGCGAGGTGGCGCGCCGCGATGAGGCGCTGGTCGCTCGCCGGGTAAAGGCGGCGCGCCTGCCGGGGATCAAGACGCTCGATGGCTTCGATTGAGTTGGCCGAAGAAGATCAACCGGGCACAGGTGCAGCATTTGTTCCGCCTGGAGTTCTTGCCTCAGCACGGCAACGTGATTCTTCTGGGCGGCGTCGGCGTCGGCAAGACCCACCTTGCGGTCGCCTGGCGTATGCGGCTTGCCTGCAAGGCCGGATGGCGCTCTTCACCAGCGCCGTCGATATCGTCAATGCCCTGGCGGCGGCGCAGGCCACCGGCGGGATCAAGCGTGAAATGGCGCGCTTGATGAAACCTTCGCTCCTGGTGGTCGACGAGTTGGGGTATTTGCCGATCGACAAGTTCGGCGCCGACGGCTTGTTCCAAGTGATCAGCCAGCGCTACGAACGAGGCTCGACGGTCATTACGACGAATCGTGCCTTCAAGCAGTGGCCCGAGATCTTCCAACAACGACAGCACCTTGACCTCGGCCTTACTCGACCGCTTGCTCCACCACGCCGAATCCGTTGTCATCGAAGGGGGCAGCTATCGGATGCGGGATCAGACCGACGCCTGATCTCCTCTCCACCAACCTTCCGCCGCCGCCGACTCCCCGTCGCCGGCGGCTTTCGCCTTGCGCCAGCCACCCCCTTCACGTCCCCGTCAGCGCTCCACTTTCAAGCCGGCGAATTTGAACCAGATTCACGTC
>JADKBU010000023.1 GCA_016714935.1 Candidatus Accumulibacter propinquus
TGGGGAAAATTTGGGCGGGGCACTTCGGCAATGATCGACGCACGTTCAAGGTAGACAATCCGGTGCATGCCGTTTCAGTCCGTAAAAGGCTTGCCGTGACGGGTGGCGATGGCCGCCACCCTGGCATCAAAGGCCGGCTCGCCGACAACGAGCAGCAGGCTCACCTCCTTCGAGGCACACAGGGCTTCGGTGGCCAGTTGGTCGCCGTGCAGGATATTGAAAACGCCGCCCGGAAAGCCGCTGCGCGCCGTTAGTTCGGCCAGGGCAAAGGCGGCAGAAGGCGCCCTCGGGCTCGGTTTGAGCACCACGGTCGCCCCTGAAAGCAGTACCGGCACGGCACGCTGCAGCGGTCCCAGCAAAGGCGCGTGCTGGTCGCTGACGATCGCGACGACGCTGCCGCCAGCGCTTGCCGCGATACCCCCTGCTGCCGCCCGCAGCAGGCTTACGGCATTGCCCACCTCGACAGCCGCTACTTCGACCTGCTGACCGGTTTCCTCGGCAATCAACGCGGCAAAGTGTCCTCCGTATTCCGCCAGAGCATCACCAAGCGCCGCCAGCAGCGCGGCACGCTGGCCAACGGTCTGCGCCGACCAGGCCGCCAGGGCTGCCCGCGCGGCCTCGACAGCGGCCCGCGCTTCAAGTTCGCCGCACAATGGCGTGCGGCGCCTGACCTGGCCATTGCGCGGATCGCAGACATCGAGAAAGGCCGGCGCCATGGTCAGGTAGGCGTGGCCGTTGATCCACAACGGAATGGCCAGGATTTCGTCGGTTGCAGTCATTACATTTCTCGGCAAAGGGTCGGGGAGATGACGGGCGTTCGCTGGCTGTCGAGAGCAAACCACAGAGACGAACGGCAAGTGGTCAAGAGAACAATAGTAGTCCCAAAATGTGTCCTAAAATGTGCATTCCGAGTGGAGATGTCCTGTATTGTTACTACGCTCCTGCGCAGACTCGAGCACCAGGGACTACGAACCATAACATGACATATGGGATAATCTGCAATTCCTGAAAGGCAAATGATCCCTGTAGAACTCTGTGTGTAAAGGGCTGACAAAAAGTGGACAAGGTGCGTATCGGGCTCTTGTGCATAAGTTATCAGTTTTTGCCCACAGCTCAATACGGCTGTTCTGCACTCATGTAAAAGACAAGCAGGCTTTTGAATAAATTGGATAACTTATAGTTATCCACAGACTTGGCCTTTACTTTGTTTTTATAGATCTTATATATGGTATTTATTAAAATGCAAGTTGATTCACTTGCTATGGATGGGTTTCAGCGAGCTTTTCGTGTACGGCGTTGGTTAAAAATTAGATATTACTAATATTCCATAGGGCTGGACTTCTCATGCTCGGCATGAGTGCACCCTATCTCCGTCCTGCTTCGTGCATTAGGCGCAATTTGCCCTATCCGGACCGATGGGACATCCCGAGGGCGGTGAAGGTGCTGAGGTTAGCCGCCCGGATGTGAGCTTCGTCAGCCTCTCGATCGTCTGCCAGGTCTCTGGATGGCGGTTTCCGAGTAAGCTCTGTCTGGCCACGCCCCGGCGGTGGTGCGGGCGTCCACTGATCCCGAATGCTCGTCTCGTCAAACCGAAACGTCAGTTTGCCCCGGTTGACTTAACTCCCGGTCGTCTTCCGACCAGTTCGTCACCCGGTACCACTGCTTCGGCCCCACCTTGACAGTGTCCGGTGTCACTCTCATCGCCATTGACGCGCAGACACCCGGGGTCAGTATCGCCTGGAGAAGCGATCACCTCCTCAGACAGGAGTAGAACGTTCTGGCTTGCCCTACGTGGTCACAGATCAAACCATGTGACCTTGGGCAAGGTAGGGCATCAGCGTATTGCACTGGTTGGCGAAGCACCCTATGATGCTCGACGTCTGTTGTGCGTAACCCAAACGAGCACGTCTGCCCTGAAAGCGGAGAAACGTTCTTCTTGCCTTCGGAATGCCAAAAACCACCAGCTTTGGAGCAGGGCAATGGGTAAACGAGCAGCGTACTGGCGTACGCGAACATCTGTTCAGCGTCTTTGAGAGCCTTTGCAGCCTTTCCGAGACTTCCTCAGCTAGTGCTCAGCGGTTGACCACGAACCGCGATCTGCGACAAACTTCTCAAGTGCTGCTGAGGTCCCAATGTTAGACTTACTGAAGCATGGAGCCCGTTCTACAGCACGCGATGGGCAATGCACGTATGGGTTGCTGAAGGGGTTGCAGGAAAGCCGGCACAAGTGGTCGCAAGTTCTGTATTGGCATGCTCAGTGATCTACACGTTTTCGCCTGATTCAATGAAGTTCTTTTTTTGGCATTCTTGTCAACTATTTTGACGGTCAGTCGCTATTGAGAACTGAGAAGTAGGAAAGTTTCCGGCAGGCATCAAAAGAGTGTGGGCGAAGCTGGCGAGAACACTGGTCAGGGGTGCGTTTTCGTAGTCTCCGTTGTCTCGCCAGATGTTTCTCTCGCTCCGAGAGGTGCTGCTTGGACACTGCTCTGCTTAAGTCCGAGGTTTCGCGGTGGCTATGCTGTCTGGCGCCAGGAGGGGGAGCTGTGAGAATAGCTGTGTATGGCCTAGACGAACTGCAAACTCGCGTGGCCGCAATGTTGTCGGAGCGCGGCGGCTACGACCGTGCTTGCGATCGACGTTTCCGGCAGAGTTACTCAGGCTTCCGTGGTGGGCAAGGTGCAGTCAACCATGTCGAAGGGTCATAATGAAAACGTTTCGTCTCTCGTTGATCGCCTTGTCGCTGTTTCCCCTGCCCAGTATTGGTGATGATCTTGGTGCCGAGGTGCAAACGAGTGCTGCACCGAAAACTCCGGCCATCAAGACGATTACTAACTTCACGCAATCCTTGCGCTGTATGGACGAGCTGTTTTACGCCTACGGGAAGCAAGGCATTGCCATAACTTCGGCGGGAATTCCTGACGAGACTGGCAAGGTTAAGACCGGCACCAAGGAAATGTTGATTACTGCCGTGTCGAAGATGACAGTGAAAAGCAACGCTTTTGATTTCATCGACTTTCATTCGGCGGCCGACGACCTGTCGGCCCTTTTTGCTGCCCGTGGTGAGCAAAACCGGACCATGCCAGATTACTATATTCGCGGCTCGATTACCCAGATGGACGACAACACTGTCCGCAAGAACAAGGGTATCGGGTTCTCGTTGCCATTTCTGGACCTCGGAGCATCGAAGGACGATGGCTATGACCTGCTCAGTATGGATATCAGCATTGGGGATGCAGCGACTCGAAAGATCATTCCGGTTACCAGCACCTCAAACACCTTGGTCCTTAGCAAGGGTGGCGTCGCTGGTGAAGGTGGTGGAAAGATTGGCAAGCTAGGTCTGAGTTTCAACATTGACATCAGTCGTAGCGAAGGCGTTGGCGCGGCTACTCGCACTCTTGTTGAGTTGGGACTGATCGAGGCCCTCGGCAAATTCACACAGGTTCCCTACTGGAAATGTCTGGATACCGATCTCACTAACCCGTTGATCCGTGAACAGGCGCGGGAGTGGTACGACAATGCCAAGGAGAACGACCGCGTCCTGTTCGTGCAACGCAAGCTTGCGGGCATGGGTCGTTATGCCGGTCCCCTCAACGGAGTCCCCAGTGCTGCGCTTAAGGCGTCGATCGCCGAGTATCAGGCGACTACCGGCCTGGTCGCCGATGGCGTCGTCAATTTCGACCTTTACGCAAGCCTTCTCGATGATCTCCAGAACCAGATTGCTGCGCTCCCTGCCGCTGGTGGACCGAAGTCGAATTATGTTCCCGGGGTAAGCCCGGCTGCGCCTCGACCGCCCGCTGCGACTCAGGTCGTAGCCAGCCCGGCGGCTGGTCCGGCAGGTGCCCCGAATCCAATCTTCCGGATGAAGCTCGACACTGACCGAGGAAGCAAGCCATCGTATAGAGTTGGCGAATTCCTCAACATGACCTTATCGATGAATGCACAGGGCACGGCGTATTGCTACTACCAGGACGTATCGACGACCACCGCCAGAATTTTTCCGAATCAGTTTCGATCCGATTCGTCGGTTCCGGCAGGGGCGGGTGTCAGACTGCCTTCGGGTGGGTTCAAGATCCGTTTCGACAAACCGGGCCCGGAGCGTGTAGCGTGTATCGGTTCTGATCGGGAGTTGATCGTGCCGAGCGCTTTGCGTGGGGCGCGTGATCTTTCCCCATTGCCGGTCAGGTCGGTAGACGATGTTATCGGTCAGTTCAAGCAGAACAATCCTACTGCCGTTACCAGCATGGTTGATATTACGGTTACGCAGTGAGTGACGCAGTGAGTGAAATTGCCACTGGACCCATTCAATGAAGACAAATTCAACACGGCTGTCTTGGCTGTTTGCGACGGGGGCTGTTGCTTGTTTGCTTGTTTCCCATGGGCGGCTGGCTGCGGGAGAGATTATCGTGGGCCCTGGGTCGAATACTGTTTCGAGTGGCGTTGCTGGCGCGAGCAGTGCCGCACAGTCGGCGAGGGAAAACCGTCAACGCGCCACAGTGAGCCGGATCGAAGACGGATCCAGTCAGAACATCGTCATTATTGATGGCGCAAATGGTTGGACAGGCGCTGGTTCTCAGGCAGCCAACAGTGCCGCATACGATCGAGTGCGGGCGAACGCCAACCGCCTGAATGGGGATGAGGTGTCTGCAACTAATCAGGTTATTTTAGCGCCAGTACCGGGGACGACAGTGCATCAACCTTATACTCCGGCTGGTCAGTCTGCTCACGATAACCGTCAACGCGCCAATAGCTATAGAGAGCGCAGTGAATAAACGTGTGTCTGGTGTGGGGCACGGCAGGTTACTCGAAGATGAGGGAACCAATTCCGGCGCCGGGCACCTGCACCTTACGAGGAGTTAGGTAATGCGTTTTCCTCTTGCACCAGTTCTGATGTTCTTCTCCATGCTTGCTGGAGCGCAGGTGTCTGTCGATCTTTCGGGAGCTGGTGTGAAGGCAGGTGCAGGGTCCAAGAATACGGTTGCCAACGAACAAGGATCTATTGATCCGGATGCCGACATTGAAGGAGTCGTCATCATCAACGATCAACTTTATATTGATGGCCACAAAATTTCCCGAGGTGCGGCCGAGTATGTATCGAAGAAGACCCGGAAGGTCTATTCTATCCGGTGGGGAAAAAAGGGTGAGGGCGTGACAGTCACGGAGAAGAACTGATTGGAGTCCCTTGGACAGTCTTTGACGAAGTTGGAGAAACCTGTGCGCCTGCCTCAATTCGTGAAATCGGTGTTGTTGTTGATTGGCCTGATCGTCACCTTGCTGGAGAGTGGACATCTTCATGCCTATGAGGTCAAGGATGGCGACCTGAAGACGATATTCCATGCAAAGTCCGACGTGTCGGTAGCTTGGCGTTATACGCCCAACAGCGAAATCTGGATTCTGGACATGCCTGGGTTGGAGTTGTTGGGTCGGACGTTCAACCGGGTGACACAACTCAAGGAACAGCAATACACCGAGCCTTATCCCCGGGTGCTGACCTCGGAGGAGCTAGCAAAATACATCGTTGCAGCAAACAGGACCTTTGCAAGTTTTGCGGCTGGACACGACCTGCGAGTCTCCGACCTGGTGCAGTTCTTCAACCTGGCGGATCGGGACAAGGTCGAACTTTTTCCTGAAGAGTACGCACTTCGGGACTTTCTCAACGAGCAAGGCCTGATCAAGGAGTGGCGTGGATTCCACCAGTCGCAAAAGCCCCACACGGTGATCCTTTCGATTCCGCAGGTTCAGGATAGGCGTGCGAATGAGCCCGGGGTGACCAGCAATGCCCGTTACGCGATACTCCTGCACGAACTTGCGCATGCGGAGTTTCACACCAACGCGGCTTACAACAAGTATTGTCGGGCCTTCTGGGCAGATGGACTGAGTGAACGCCAGAAGGAAGCATTCAAAAGATTCCTTGCCAGCATGCGTTACTCGGTCGAGGATGAAGATCTCCTGATCAACGAGATGCACGCGTACCTGATGTTTACACCGGATGCAGGATCGTTTTCCGCAGCCCGACTCGGCATTCCGGAAAGCGAACTGGCAGCAATGCGCGCTGCGTTCCTGAAAGGTCGCCCGCCAGTTCGACTGCCGATTGGTGTCAAGGCTGGAGATTTGCCATGAGCAAGTTTGACCTTATCAGGGTAGGGGTGGTCCTGCTGGCCGGTCTGGGAGTTTGCCAGTCTGGTCTGGCCCAGAAGTCGACGCGCATTCAGGGGAATACCGAGATCAATGCCACGACGAACAATACAACTGCAGTTGCGGTTGGCGAGAATGTCATCGCAAAGAACCGGGTAGGCGTTATACAGGGTGAAAAGAAGGGAAACACAAAAATCAATGTTTCGGCCAGCAACGTAACAACGGTCGTTTCGGGACGGAACAAGAAAGCGTGTACCAACATAGGAGCGATTGTCAGTGATGAATGCAAATAGATCCGGGCTTGTGCGATACCTTGTGATCATGATCCTGTGCGCGTCGTCGGGCGTCGCGTTTGCCGTGCAGGGCTTGAATGCCTCTTCTCAGACGAAGGTGAACAACGCCATGGCCAAGGCTTGGCAGAAGGGCGGTAACCCCGAGTCGGACCCAAACCTGAAGAAGCAGGTGGTTAACATCGGAAGTAAGCGAGCTGGCACGTGCGACGTTAACGTGGGTACCGTGAAACCTGGCCAGAAGGCCCCCAAGGATATCGTCGTCACGACCAAAGAAGTCATCAACATTTGCAAGTGAGAAACCCAATGAAAATGAACCTCTATCGTGCAGCGTTTGTGGCTCTTCTGACACTGGCCAATGGTGTTAGCGTGGTTCCGGCGCGGGCAGCCGATGATGAAGCATCCAGTCTCGAGGAGTTGAAGCGGGCGATGACCGAACCCTCGGAGGCTCCGAAGAAGAAGCGGACACGTGCCATCGTTTTTGATGGCGACGCATCGCAGGCGCCGGCCAGCGCACCCGCGGCGAGCAGTGGCCCCCTGGATTGTGCCGCGTTGCCACCGGATGTACGAGCTACAGCGGTGCAGTTTCCGATCCAGTTTCGTCCGGGTAGCGCGGTGATCACTCCGGCGTCCGGGAGCACACTGACCGAAATAGGAAAGATTCTCGCACTGACACCTGACCGCTGCGTGATTGTCGAAGGACACACCGATGCGGAGGGTAATCCCGAGAAGAACCTGGCGTTGTCGCGCGAGCGTGCCAATGCTGTTGTCAGGTTCATTGCGGACAAGGGAGCGGTTGAACGCAAGCGGCTGGTGCCGGTTGGCAAGGGTTCAACCGATCCGTTAAGAGACCTGGATCCTCGTGATGCGAAAAATCGCCGCGTGGTGTTCAAGGTTGTTGCCGGCTAACGGCAGACATCGTAGTACCAACCATATCAATTAACCAAGGAGAAATTCTATGCGCACTATCGCTACCCTCGTCCTGGCCGCCGTCTTTGCCGCTTCCCCGGTTTTTGCCCAGACCAAGATCAAGGGCGACACCGAGATCAAGGCCAAGCAGGAGAATGTGGCTGCTGTTGCAGTGGGTAAGGACAACGTCGCCAAGAACACCGCCGGCGCCATCAAGGGTGACACCACGATCAAGGGTGATACCAAGATCAAGGCCGAGCAGAAGAATGCAGCAGCGGTTGCTGTTGGCAAGGGCAACACCGCAGCCAACGAAGCTGGCGTTATCGGCGACGCCAAGAAATAATTGCTTGCTTGAGGCCACCGATGACGGTTTTCCGTCATCGGTGGCTTTTTTTTTTTGTCGGTCCGGTCTTGCCTGCGCAACCTCGATTGCTGATGGACCGGCGAGACTTATTCTGCTTTTTTTGGTGCGCTCGATTCCATCATGGAAGCCAAAGGGACCAGGATAGGGAGCCAGGCGGGAAGCTTGTGCGGGTGCGCCCGCAACCCCGGCGCCGGGTTGAAAGGCACGGTGTCGTCGTTTTTTTGTCTCTGGACCACTGCTGGCCCGGCCAGCGAGCGTTTTTGGCATCGCCAAGGGCGTATTTCGGCGCTACACTGCGCTTTCCTTCCGAACAACGTTTTTTGGGATAGCGACCATGTTTCGAACAGGAAAACACATCAGGGTTCGCATTCACCTCGGCAGCGTGGCGTTTGGGTTGGCGTCAATGTTCTCGGCCACCGTTTTTGCTGCAGAGGCTGCACCGCAAGCCGGGAATATATGGGGTGCACAGATCAAGGTTTCACGAGGAGTCGTCAGTATCGAGCGTGACGGGCAACGCTATCCCGGCTTGGTGGGCGCCCGTCTCAAGGAGAAAGACGTTATCCAGACGGGCGGAAACGGTTCGGTTGGTGTCATGTTCAACGACAACTCGACGCTGTCACTCGGCCCCGATGCCGAGGTAATCCTGCAACGCTATGCTTACGATTCGACCACCTATATGGGAGCGTTCGATGCCTACATCAAGCGAGGAACCGTCTCGGTACAGGCGGGTAACATCGCCAAGCAGGCTCCAGATGCCATGCGGATGGTGACGCCCAAAGCCGAACTCAGCGGAACGGCCAAGAATTACGTTGTCAGCGTTGGGGAATAAGCAATGAACAGGCTACTGATCATACTTGCACTCGCTCTTACGGCCAGCGCTTGCGCACATCGGGACAATTACGTATTGCTGCCCGACCGCACGGGTCAGGCCGGAACGCTGAATGTCAAACCTGTGGAAGGCGGCAAACCGATCAAACTCGATCAACCTTATCAGGCGGCAAGTTCGACTCTGGGCGGCGGTTTCGAAGAAGGAACAAGCAGCGAGCAGGACGTGAAGAAGCGTTATGCAGCGGCTCTGGACGCCTCTCCCCCGCCCGTGGCGCGCTTCACGCTTTATTTCCTGGAAGGGAGCGACGAACTCACGCCAGCGTCGAAACGTGACCTCGAGGCGATCATGGCGGAGATCACGGCGCGTCCGGCACCGGACATTGTTGTTGTCGGCCACACTGATCGGGTGGGTACAGTGGCTGACAACGATCGTCTGGCCAAGCGTCGCGCCGAGTCATTCAAGAAGCGGCTGCAGGAGCGAGGACTCGCCGACGACGCGATTCAGACCGCCGGCCGCGGTGAACGCGAGCCATTGATAGAAACACCTGACGAAACAGCCGAGCCACGCAACCGCAGGGTGGAGATTCTGGTCCGGTAGTCCCTTTCAATCGGTAAAGAATGATCCTCACGAAAATTCTCCGGACGCTCCTGCTTGTCGCTATGGCGGCCTGCATGGGCTCGCCTGGAGGTGCGTCAGCACAGCTGTCAACCGAGCCCATCTTGCGCATTGAGGCGGGGGCGCATTTGTCACTGGTGACCCGTGTCAGCACCGACGCTCAGGGGCGCTGGATAGTGTCTGCGTCGGAGGACAAGACCGCGCGTGTCTGGGACGCTACTACAGGACGCCTGCTCTCCGTTCTTCGCCCGCCGGTTGGACCGGAGAGTGTGGGCGCCCTTTACGCGGCGGCTTTGTCCCCGGACGGCAAACAGGTGGCGCTTGGCGGTAACGCCGCTTTTGACGGGAAGAGTCACTCGCTTTATCTGTTTGATCGATCGACCGGCCGCCTTCCCCCGAAAAGCACCCTATCCGGTCTGGAAGCGCCGCTGACACAACTGGCGTGGTCGAAGGACAGCCAGTTTGTGGCTGTTGGTCTGCGACAATCGGGCTTGCGCATATTTCAGCGCAACCTTGCTTTTGTCGGTAGTGACCCGGAGTACAACGAGGCCATCTACGGCGCCGATTTTGCGGCCGACGGTCGTTTGGTCACCTGCAGCCTCGACGGCAGCATTCGCTTGTACCGCGTAGACAAACGCGGTCTGACACGTACAGCGAGGAAGCAGATGCCGGGTGGACGGCCATACGCCGTGGCGTTTTCCCCGGACGGAAGCCTGATCGCGGTGGGTTATCAGGACGCTGGCCACATTGACGTTCTGGATGCAGCGTCGCTGTCGGTGCGTTACTCGACAGCGGCCACTCCGGAGGGCAATCTTGGGCGCGTCGCCTGGACGGCCGACGGCAGCTTGCTGATCGGCGCCGGAACAGCCAGGGCCAGCGAGCGTTTCGCCGTCTTCGGCTTTGCCGACGCGGGCCGCGGCCCGGGTCGCGAACTTGCCGGGTTCAGCAACATCGTGACTTCGCTGGCACCGCTGCGCGATGGTTTTATCGCGGCCAGTGCCGAGCCGTCCTGGGCCACCTTCGACGGTAGCGGAAAGCGGCGCCTTTTCGCCCGACCACAGACCGGTGACTTCCGCGACGCTGACGACAAGTTCAAGGTGGCAGCGGACGCCCAACGCGTTTCCTTCCCGACGACGCGTGGCGGCGAGGCTCTGCTGTTCGATCTTGCGAAAGGTGACATCCGAGCCTACACAGCGGATGCAAAGGTCGATCCTCCGCGGCTGCCAGGCTGGAGCGGCGGGCCGAGCAACTGGAAGAACTCGACTGCACCGAAGGTCGGTTCACGAGCACTCGCCCTGCGTCCGGGCGAAGTTTCTCGTAGCGTCGCGCTATCCCCTGACAAGCAGCGCTTTGTACTCGGAACAGAATGGTATCTGCGAGCCTTTGACGGTGACGGCAATCCACTCTGGGAGCAGCGAACGCCTGCAGCGGCGTGGGCGGTCAATATTTCCGGCGATGGCAGATGGGTGCTCGCAGCGCTGGGGGACGGCACGGTGCGCTGGTATCGCATGCAGGACGGTAAGGAGCAACTTTCACTCTTCGTCCACGTTGACGGCAAACGATGGATCATCTGGTCGCCGGCAGGTTACTACGACACCTCTCTGGACGGTGAAGATCTGGTTGGCTGGCACCTTAACCGGGGCATGAACCAGGCTTCCGACTTCTTCTCGGTTGGCCGATTCCGGGACCGCTTCTATCGTCCGGAAATCATCCAGGGCATTGTTCAGACGATGGATGAGGGGGAGGCAGTACGTCGGGTGCAAGCTGCCGCGGTCGCTCTGGCAGTGAGCGAACCCACCGTACGGCCAACGGCTGTAACCAGCAAGCCCGCAGCACCGGTGCCACCACCGCAGGCACCGCTGGCTTTCGAAAAGACGGCGGTAGCCACGGTGCTGCCGCCGGTGATCGATCTGCAGACCGACAGTCAGATCGAGACCTCGGCGAATACGGTTCCGGTGCGATTCGCTCTGCGCAGCCCGCCGGATGCACCGGTGAGCGAAGTCAAGGTGCGGGTCAATGACAAGCTTGTCC
Organism: Candidatus Accumulibacter propinquus; assembly: GCA_016714935.1. GTDB lineage: Bacteria > Pseudomonadota > Gammaproteobacteria > Burkholderiales > Rhodocyclaceae > Accumulibacter > Accumulibacter propinquus. Next base: position 11,171 of record JADKBU010000023.1, read on the forward strand.
GATCACTCGACAACAGGGCTTTGCGGAGTACGCGCGGCGATGTTCAGGAAGTGCAGGTGGCAGTACCACCTGTGGATAGCCAGATCAGGCTCTTTGCAGCCAACAAGAATGGCAAATCCGAGCCGGTTGTGGTCAATGTCCGGCGCAGTGTTGAACCTGCCAAGGTCACTGAAGCCCGTTTTGAGAAGCTCTATTTATTGATCATCGGGGTCAGCAAGTACCCGGAAGAGTGGAAACTGGACCTTGCGGAGAAGGATGCTCAGGACTTCAATTACCACATGGTTCGGCAGGCCGGAAAGCTGTATGGCACCGCGGTGCCCCGGTTGTTGATCAACGAGCAGGCGACCCGAGAAAAAATCCTCGAGGGTCTGCGCTGGTTGCGGGAAAACGTTGGCGAGAAGGATGCCGGCATCGTGTTCATGGCCGGGCACGGCGATCGGGTGGGGCCCGCGTATTATTTCATTCCAGGTGACCCGGACGTTCTGCCGTCGCGTTCGGCGTTCAAGAGTACCCAGGAGTTTGATCTGTGGAAGCAGAAGAATGCTCCGCAGCGCTGGGTTCCCGGAGAAGAGATTTCCCGCACCCTCCTCGGCCTCAAGGGGCGTGCAGCATTTTTTATCGATACCTGTCACTCGGGAGTGAACGCCCGTCCAGGTCAATCGACCAACCCGGACTTGACCAAGGCCCTGAACGAAATCAACGAAGAGCGCGGGGTAATCGTATTCGCTTCCTCAACGGGCAAGGAGCTTTCGCAGGAAGACCCGGCATGGGGAAACGGAGCGTTTACCAAAGCCATCATTGAAGGGATTCGCGGTGGGGCGGATTTCAGGAAGGACGGTCTGATTCGTCCATCGACCTTGCAAAGCTATGTCACCGAGCGGGTCATGGAATTGACGAAGAAGGAGCAGCGCCCCGTGGTCTTCACGGTTGGCATTGATGATCCTATAGCCGTCAAATCGCAATAGGATGGATTTCAGGGGGGGAGTATGACGAAGCATTGTTTTACCTTGCGCCGCAGTGCGGCGGCGCTGGCAAGCATTTTCTTGATCACGGCCTGTGTCACCAATCCGGACGGATCGAAGAGGATGGATGATCGAGCGACTGGCGCACTCATTGGCGCCGCTGCCGGCTGCGCGCTGGCTTCCGCGACCGGCCACAGTTGTCTAGCCGGGGCGGCGATGGGCGCGGCGGTGGGGTTCATGATCGGGTGGTATTTCGAATCGAAGAAGGTGGCGAGTGCTAGCCAGGTTAACAACGAGTACAAGAAAAAAGGCCAGATCATTCCGAAGGACGAAGTGAAACCGGCAAAGTTCGAAACCGTCGTCAAGCCAGGTGTGCCTGAGAAGGATGGGCAACGAGAGGTACAGGTGACCTCGAATACCGACCTGATCGGCTACGGCGACAAGGCGCCTGAGGTTACCCAGAAGTACGCCATCTATGATGAGAACAACAAACTGGTCGAAGAAAAGTCCGAACGAGTGGCCGCAGTGGATGGGAGCGGGCGTTACGAGACCAACTCCAAGTTCAAACTGCCCGCTTCGGCCAAGGGCAAGAAATACACCGTGAAGACAACACTCCTGGCCGACAACAAGACCTACAAGGAGACCTCCTACAAGGTCGCATTCGGTGACGACGGCGTCCTGGTGGTGGCCATGATCAATTGATGCGGCTGCTTTGAACAGTGGTCCACGCTGGCCAAGCGGCGTTGCGCTTGGCCAGTGTCCATTTTGGGCTGCCGATAGCCGCGCAGCGCTCCGCTCCCGGTTGGCGAGCGGGCGTCAAGCGCCTTGCTAAAGACGGGCAATTCCAGTAACTTGGCTGCTCACGTTGGGGGTGCCATAGCGGTTTCGCTGTGGCTGAGAGAGTCCCTTCGAACCTGTACGGGTCATGCCGTCGTAGGGAAGCGGAGCGCAGGTTTCCTTGCGCAGTATCTTCTTTGCCGCTCTCCTTGCCCCGCTTGGCCCTCGCTCGTTCCATGTGTCCGCCGCGCCTTTGCCACCGCCTTTTGCCAGGAAACACCATGAACGCTAACGAAAAATTCATCGCCGCCGCCGCTCATGTGGACGAGGCGGCGATCAAGCCGCTACCCAATTCCCGAAAGATCTTCGTCGTCGGTAGTCGGCCGGACATTCGTGTTCCGATGCGGGAGATTGCTCAATCGGATACCGGCACCGATTTTGGTGGCGAAAAAAACCCTCCGATCTATGTTTACGACTGCTCGGGACCCTATTCCGATCCGACGGAGAGAATCGATATCCGCAAGGGCTTGCCGGCGCTGCGGGCGCAGTGGATTGCCGAGAGGAATGACAGTGAACCACTGGCTGCTCTGAGTTCGGAGTTTGGGCGCATCCGAGCCGCCGACATGGCGCTCGATGAATTGCGCTTCCCTGGTTTGCAGCGCCGACCCTTGCGCGCCAAGGCTGGGGCCAATGTCAGTCAGATGCACTATGCGCGGCGCGGCATCGTTACCCCGGAAATGGAATATGTGGCGATCCGCGAGAACAATAACCGTCGCGGCTACATCGAGCAGTTGCAGGCCTCCGGTCCGCAAGGCCAGCGTTTTGTTGAAATCCTCTGCCGCCAGCACCGGGGCAAGGATTTCGGCGCCAGCATTCCGGAAGAAATCAGCCCGGAGTTCGTCCGCTCCGAGGTGGCAAGGGGTCGAGCGATCATCCCGTGCAACATCAATCACCCGGAAAGCGAGCCGATGATCATCGGGCGCAATTTCCTGACCAAGATCAACGCCAACATCGGTAATTCGGCACTCGGTTCAAGCATCCAGGAGGAGGTCGAAAAGATGACCTGGGCCATCCGCTGGGGTGGCGATACGGTCATGGATCTGTCGACCGGCAGGAACATCCATGAGACGCGCGAGTGGATCATTCGTAACAGCCCTGTGCCGATTGGTACGGTGCCGATCTACCAGGCGCTCGAGAAGGTCAATGGCAAGGCCGAAGAACTGAACTGGGAAATCTTTCGCGACACTCTTATCGAGCAGGCCGAGCAAGGCGTCGACTATTTCACGATCCACGCTGGCGTGCTCCTGCGTTATATCCCGTTGACCGCCGGGCGCCTCACCGGAATCGTCTCGCGAGGTGGCTCGATCATGGCCAAATGGTGCCTTGCCCATCATCGCGAGAGTTTCCTTTATACGCACTTCGAAGAAATCTGCGAAATCATGAAGGCCTATGATGTTGCCTTCAGCCTTGGTGACGGCCTGCGTCCCGGCTCGATCTACGACGCCAACGACGAGGCCCAACTCGGTGAACTGAAGACCCTGGGTGAATTGACGGACATCGCCTGGAAACACGACGTACAGGTGATGATCGAAGGTCCGGGCCATGTGCCGATGCACATGATCAAGGAGAACATGGACTTGCAGCTCGAATACTGCAAGGAGGCGCCGTTCTACACGCTTGGCCCGCTGACCACCGACATCGCGCCGGGTTACGACCACATCACCAGTGGCATCGGTGCGGCGATGATCGGCTGGTTCGGTACCGCCATGTTGTGTTACGTGACGCCGAAGGAACACCTCGGATTGCCGGACAAGAATGACGTAAAGACAGGGATCATCACGTACAAACTGGCGGCGCACGCTGCGGATCTGGCCAAAGGTCACCCGGGCGCGCAAATCAGGGACAATGCCTTGTCGAAAGCGCGTTTCGAGTTTCGCTGGGAGGATCAGTTCAACCTCGGCCTCGACCCCGACAAGGCGCGCGAGTTCCACGACGAAACGTTGCCCAAGGACTCGGCCAAGGTGGCGCATTTCTGTTCGATGTGCGGTCCGCATTTCTGTTCGATGAAGATCACCCAGGAGGTGAGGGAGTTCGCCGTGGCACAGGGCATGAGTGATGCCGAGGCGCTGGCGAAAGGTATGGAGGGCAAGGCGATCGAGTTCGTCAAGGCGGGGGCCGAACTGTATCGGAAGCTTTGAAAGCATTAGAGGCGACGTGCTGAACTCCCGGCGCCAAACAAGGACAAAGGAGCACTGACGCCAGCAGTCGCCAGTCGAGACAGTACTTCCCCTACTCTGACATTCAACAAAGGACGCAATATGACAAGCACAGTCACGCTAGCCGGTAATCCGTTGCAGGTGAACGGCAGTTTTCCGCAAGAAGGCCAGACGGCGAAAGCTTTTACGCTGGTCGGCAAGGATCTCGCCGACCGAGCGCTCAGCAGTTTTTCCGGACAGCGCAAGGTCCTCAACATCTTCCCGAGCATCGACACGCCGACCTGTGCGACGTCGGTACGCAAGTTCAACCAGAAGGCGAGCGAACTGGAAAATACGGTGGTGCTCTGTATCTCGGCCGACCTGCCCTTCGCACAGAGTCGCTTCTGTGGTGCCGAAGGTCTGGACAAGGTGGTGACGCTGTCCACCATGCGTGGTCGAGAGTTCCTTGAAGACTACGGAGTGGCGCTGAGTACCGGCCCTCTGGCGGGTCTGTCCGCACGCGCGGTGATTGTTCTCGACGCTGACGACCGGGTGTTGCACAGCCAATTGGTAGGCGAAATCAAGGACGAGCCCGACTACGACGCTGCCCTGCGGGCCCTGCTCTGAAAAACCCCACGACCCACCGCATGAATGGTCGATGAACGAGAGCGCCACCGTCGAACCGACGAAACAGCGCCAGGGTATCCAGTCGATCGAGGTTGGTGCGCGCCTGTTGCGAGCATTGGCGGCCAACGGGCGCTCGATGATGCTGCGCGACGTTGCCCGCAACGCCGGGATGCCGGCAGCGAAGGCGCACCGTTACCTGGTGAGCTTCATGCGCATGGGGCTTGTGGAGCAGGATGCCAACACCGGGCGTTACGACCTCGGCGAGTTTTCTCTTGAGCTCGGGCTGGCCAGCCTGGCGCGGCTCGATCCTGTGCGCCTGGCGGGGCCTGTGCTCGACGATCTTTGTGAGCGCCTCGGTGAAACCGTGGCGCTGGCGATGTGGGGTAACCACGGCGCCACCTGCGTGCGCTGGGTCGAGGCCGGTGGCCCGGTGACGGTCACCCTGCGCACCGGCGTGGTCCTGCCGCTGACCGCGTCGGCCACTGGCCTGGCCTTCGCCGCCTTCTACCGCTCGCCCTATCTCAGGAGGATGCTCGATAACGAAGTGTTGGCGATGGCCGAGGTGCGGAATGCGACGCCGACGGCCTTGCTCGAGGCGCTTACCGTACGACTCGACGAAATCCGCCGCCGCGGTATTGCACGGGCTTCGGGCAGCTTTAACCCGGGGATCAATGGTTTCAGCGCGCCGGTTTTCGATCACACCGGCCACATGGTCGCGGCCATCACTTCGCTGGGTATCATCGGGAGTTTCGATCTGGACTGGGACAGTCCGATGGCGCAGAGCACCAGGGACGCTGCGGCAACCCTTTCCAGGCGACTGGGACACGGCAGCGTCGACAGCAGCGGCGAGAAACAGCTGGCGCCGGCACGCGCAAGTTTGTAGGCGGGGTCGATGAGTCCGCTTCACGATTGCCGGCCGCAATGTGGGGCATGCTGTATCGCACCCTCGATCAATACGCCGATCCCCGGTCATCCCGAGGGCAAACCGGCCGGTGAGTGCTGTGCGAACCTGACCGATGATCTGCGTTGCCGTCTGTGGGATCAGCCCGAGCGGCCCCGCTTTTGTGCCGGTCTGAAGCCGGCGGCGGAAATGTGTGGCGCTGATCGCCGGTATGCGCTGGCCTGGCTGTCGGCACTGGAGCGGGCAACTCGACCCTGAATGCTAGAATGCGCCTTTTTGTCGAAAGGTCGCCGTGGATCTGCTGCTCCTCCTCAAAGCCCTGATTCTCGGGGTCGTCGAAGGCGTCACCGAATTTCTGCCGGTCTCCTCGACCGGTCACCTGATTCTTGCCGGTGACCTGCTCGACTTCAACGACGAGCGCGGCAAGCTGTTCGAAATCGTCATCCAGTCGGGTGCAATCCTGGCCGTGTGCTGGGAATACCGGGCGAAGATCGCGGAGGTGCTGCTCGGGCTCCCAAGTGATAGGGCAGCGCAACGGTTTGCCCTCAACCTCCTGGTTGCCTTCCTGCCCCTGGCGATCCTCGGACTGTTGTTCGGCAAGACCATCAAGGCCTATCTATTCAACGCGCCGGTCGTGGCTACGGCGTTCATTGTGGGTGGACTGATCATCCTCTGGGCGGAGCGGCGCGAGCATCGCATCCGTATCGAATCGGTCGACGAGCTTTCGTTGGGCGACGCACTGAAGCTGGGTTGCGCACAGGCGCTGGCCCTGATACCGGGAACTTCACGCTCGGGAGCGACGATTATCGGCGGTCTCTTTTTCGGGCTGTCGCGCCGCGCGGCCACCGAGTTTTCGTTCTTTCTGGCGATCCCGACGTTGATCTGTGCCACCATCTACCAGCTTTACAAGGAACGGGCGCTACTTTCCTTCGACGACCTCGGGATGTGGGGTGTTGGTTTCCTGGCAGCCTTCGTTTCGGCCTTCTGGGCGGTGCGTGGCTTGCTGCGCTATATCAGCACGCACGATTTTTCCATCTTTGCCTGGTATCGGATCGCTTTCGGCATCGTCGTGCTGGCGACCTGGCATTACGGCTGGGTATCCTGGACGAGCGGCTGAGGTGGCAGGCCCGCAAATTCTCTATCTGCACGGCTTTTGCTCTTCGCCGGCGTCCTGGAAGGCGCGGATGCTTGGCGAACGCCTCGCGGCGGCTGGTTTGGCTGATCGCTTTGTGTGCCCGTTCCTTTCGCCTGTTCCGTTTGAGGCGATGGCCAGCGCCGAAGCGGCTTTGGCACATGCCGAAGGCCCGACCGTAGTCGTCGGCAGTTCACTCGGTGGCTACTACGCGACCTGGCTGGCCGAAAAGCACGATCTGCGCGCGGTCCTGATCAACCCCGCGGTGATGGCACCGGTCCTCCTCAGCAGCCTGGTGGGAACGCACACCAACTTTCACACCGGCGTGAGTTTCGAGTTCACATTCGAACACGTGGAACAGTTACTTGCGCTTTCAGCAGCGACGGTCTCATCCGCGCGCTACCTGCTGCTGGTGGAGACCGGGGACGAAGTGCTGGACTATCGGCAGGCGGTCGAGCGCTACGCCGGTAGCCGACAGGTGGTCCTCGAAGGCGGCGACCACAGCTTTACGCGCTTCCCCGAACTCGTGCCGCAAATCATTGAATTCTGTGGGTTATAATCACTGCGATGCATGTTCTATTCGAAGAAGACGGGGCCTTCAAGGCGGCCACCCTGGTCGCCGACAACGACAGCTCCCTGCAGGTCGAGACGGCCTCCGGAAAACGCAGCAAGATCAAGACGGCAAACGTCCTCCTGCGTTACAGTGAACCGGCGCCAGCGCTGCTGCTTGATCAGGCCGAAGTCCTGGCGACCGGGATCGAGGCTGATTTTCTCTGGGAATGCGTGGGTGACGGGGAGTTTTCCTTCGCCGATGTGGCCAACGAATACTTTGGTCACGCCGCCACGGCGGTCGAAGCGGCAGCGCTGCTGTTGGCCCTGCATGCGGCACCCATCTACTTCCATCGCAAGGGCAAGGGCCGCTTCCGCAAGGCACCTGCCGACATCCTCCAGGCGGCACTCACCGGTCTGGAGAAGAAGCGGCAGCAAGCCCTGACCATCGAACGCATGGTTGCCGAGCTCAAGACATTTGCGCTGCCAGCCGAGTTTCCGCCGCTGCTCGGTCAGTTGCTCTATCGACCCGATCGCAACCGCGGCGAGACCAAAGCGCTTGAAGCGGCGTGCAGCGAGACGGGCCTGTCGGCCGCACACCTGCTCGAAAGGTGTGGCGCCATCCGCTCGGCCCACGACTACCACCTGCAGCGCTTCCTGTTCGAACAGTTCCCGCACGGCACGACTTTCCCGGCAGTCGAGTTGCCAGGTTTGCCGAGCGGTCTGCCGCGGGCCGAGGTGCGGGCATTTTCGATAGACGATGCGACGACGACCGAGATCGACGACGCTTTTTCGCTGCAGAAGCTGCCAGGTCTGGGCTGGCGGGTCGGCATCCACATTGCGGCGCCGGCGCTGGGCATTGCGCCGGGATCGCCACTGGACGAAATCGCACGCGCACGGCTGTCGACGGTCTACCTGCCGGGCAGCAAGATCACGATGTTGCCGAATGGCGTGCTCGACGCTTTCACGCTGGGCTGCGGCCGCGATTGCCCGGCCGTTTCGCTGTACCTCACCGTGTCGCCGGAATTCGAGATCTCGGCCCATGAAACACTTCTCGAAGTTGTCCCCGTCGTCGCCAACCTGCGGCATCACGACCTTGAACCGCTGTTCAACGAGCAATCGATCGCCGAGGGCCTGAGCGACTTTGCTTTTCGCGACGAGCTGATGACCCTCTGGCAACTGGCGAATGCCTGCGAAGGTCGGCGGGGCAAGGCATCGGCGATGCAGGGCCAGCACGACTACAACTTCCGGATCGACGGCGACCTCGGTGATGCCGAGGCGTGTCGCGTTGACATCTCGGCACGCAAGCGCGGCAGCCCACTCGACAAACTGGTTGCCGAGTTGATGATTGTCGCCAACAGCACCTGGGGCGGACTGCTGGCCAACAAGGAGGTCGCCGCCATCTATCGGGTACAGACCGGCGGCAAGGTGCGCATGAGCACTTCGCCGCAGGCACACGAAGGCCTGGGGGTCAAGCAGTATGCCTGGTCGTCGTCGCCGCTGCGCCGCTATGTGGACCTGCTCAACCAGTGGCAGTTGATCGCCTGCCTGAACGGTCAGACGCCTCCCTTCGCCGCGCGCTCTGACGCACTCTTCGCCGCGCTACGTGATTTCGAACTGACCTATAGTGCTTACGCCGAGTTTCAGCGCAGCATGGAACGTTACTGGTGCCTGCGCTGGCTGCGCCAGCAGGTCATGGATACCATCGAGGCGACGATCATCGGGCGCGAGAATCTGGCCCGGTTGGAGGGCCTGCCGCTGATACAGCGAGTGCCGTCGGCACCGGAACTGAAACCGGGACAGCGGATCCGTTTGCGCATCGAGTCGATCGACTTCCTGACCCTTGGGCTTGCTTGTCGCTACCTCGAAACACTGGGGCCAGCGACAGTCGCTGCAGGCGCTGCCGATGACGAGGTCCTCGAGGCGGTCGATTGAAGTGAACGCCGCCTCACGCCGACTGCCCAAGGGATGGCTGGCTGCGCACAGTCTGTGGCTGGCGCTCGGCGTTTCCCTGCTGTTGCACGGCCTGGTGCTGTCGCTGCATTTTCAGTTTCCCGATGCCTCGCGCGCACTCAAGGCGCGTGCACTCGACATCATTCTGGTCAATAGCCGTTCGGCCCGCAGACCTTCCGACGCACAGTTCCAGGCGCAGGCCAATCTGGACAATGGCGGCAATACCGAGCATGAGCGGCGGGCGAAGACGCCCTTGCCACCCGCGCCAAGACACCAGGATGGCGACGATTTCGAGCACTCGCAAAAGCGTATCCAGGCGCTCGAAGCACACCAGCAGCGGCTGGCGGCACAAACAAACAGCAAGACCGCGGTCGCTCCGACGGCTCAAAAGGAAGCCCAGCCCGAACCGGTACCGAATGTCCGCGGCCGCGATCTGGCACAGAGCGCGCTGGCGATGGCCCGCCTGGAAGGGGAAATCGCCAAGGAACTCGACGACTACAACAAGCGCCCGCGCAAGAAGTTCATCGGCACCAGCGCTGTGGAATACCGCTTTGCGCAGTATTTCGAGGAATGGCGGACCAAGGTCGAGCGCGTCGGCACCCTCAACTACCCGGAAGCGGCAAGGGGCAAGCTCTACGGCAGCCTGGTGCTGACCGTGACCATCAGGAATGACGGCAGCGTTGACGGCATCGAGATCAACCGCTCTTCGGGTCACAAGATCCTCGACGACGCCGCTCGCCGAATCGTCGCCATGGCCGCCCCCTTCGCCGCCTTCCCGCCGGCCATCCGGCACGACACCGACGTCCTGGAGATTACGCGCACCTGGAACTTTACCCAGCGCGACAGCCTTGAAACCAGGGCCATGAAGCGATGAGCGATCGCTACGGCGTCTTCGGCCATCCGGTGGCCCACAGCAAGTCACCGGCAATCCACGCGGCGTTTGCTGCTCAGTGTGGTCACGATCTCAGTTACGAGGCGATCCTGGCACCGCTCGACGGCTTCGCCGACAGCCTGTGCGCTTTCGTCGCCGCAGGCGGACGCGGAGCCAACGTCACCGTCCCGTTCAAGGAGGAGGCCTGCCGCCTGGCGACGCGCTTGACGCCGCGGGCGGCGCAGGCGGGTGCCGTCAACACGCTGGTTTTCGACCCGTCCGGGATGCTTGGGGACAATACCGACGGTGCCGGTCTGCTGCGCGACCTGACCAACAACCTCGGTTGCCGTATTACCGGACAACGCCTGCTCCTGCTCGGCGCCGGTGGCGCGGCACGCGGCGTCGTCGGGCCCTTGCTCGAGGCCCGACCGGCGGCGATGGTCATTGCCAACCGTACTGCCGCAAGGGCTGCCGATCTTGCCGAGCGCTTTGCCGGCCGCGGTCCGTTGCGTGCCTGCGGCTATCCGGACCTCGTCGGCGAATCCTTCGACCTGGTGATCAACGCCACGTCGGCAAGCCTGGGTGGCGAAGCACCGTACTTGCCCGAGCGGGTTTTCGCGTCCGGCAGTCTGGCCTACGACATGATGTATGGGCGCGGCGAGACGCCATTTCTTCTCCTGGCCAGGGCGCAGGGCGCGGCGCGTCTGGCGGACGGGCTCGGCATGCTGGTGGAGCAGGCGGCCGAGGCCTTCCGGTTCTGGCGAGGGGTGCTTCCCGACAGCGCGCCGGTGTTGGCCATGCTGCGCGCCGTGGCCACTGTACCTGCCCACTGACCATGCGCGGCCTTGCGCTCTGGGTGAAGCGGCTGCTTCTCGGATGCCTCGGCTTGCTGCTGCTGTACCAGTTCTGGCTCTTCGGCTGGGTGCTTTGGTGGAACTGGGCCAATCCGGAAAACACACGTTTCATGAATATCCGCCTCGACGAACTGCGGGTCAGTAATCCGCAAGCGCAACTGAAAAAACAGTGGATTGCTTATGAGAAGGTGTCGAGCAACCTCAAGCGCGCGATCATCGCCGCAGAGGATGCCAAGTTCGTCGATCATGAAGGCTTCGATTGGGAAGGCATCCAGCACGCACTCGAAAGGAACCAGAAAAAGGGGCGAGTCGTTGCCGGCGGCTCGACCATCTCGCAACAGCTGGCCAAGAATCTCTTCCTGACGCCGGCCAAGACCCCCTGGCGCAAGGCCGAAGAGGCGATCATCACGCTGATGCTGGAGACCCTCTGGAGCAAGCAGCGGATCTTCGAGGTTTATCTCAATGTCATCGAATGGGGTAACGGGGTGTTCGGTGCCGAAGCTGCGGCCCGCCACTATTACGGCGTTTCCGCCGCGCAGCTCGCACCGGAACAGGCAGCGCGGCTGGCGGGCATGATTCCCAGCCCGCGCTTTTACGACCGCAACCGCAGTGCACCGGGGCTTGCCCGGAAGACGGCGATCATTCTCGCCCGCATGCCGTCTGCCGACGTACCCTGACGGTTCGAGCAGTCGTACAGGCGCTCGTACTCCGGGCGATGGCGGGCGATCGGAAAGCCTGAGATACTTGCCGTGTTTTCCTGCCGCCGCGCCTGCCGGTCGGTGGCCGATGTCAATCCATGGAGTGATCAACCGATGAAGCTTCGCACTATCCTTCTGCTACTCGTTCTTGGCGCCATCGCTGCCTTTTCCGCGCTGAACTGGAGCGCCTTCAACACCCCGACAACGCTTTCTCTGGGGGTTGCCGAAGTGCAGGCGCCGCTCGGGGTAATCATGCTCGGGGTGGTTGCCTTTCTCGCCGCATTCTTCCTGGTGTTCGTGGTTTACGTGCAGGCTTCCGCGCTGTTCGACTCCCGCCGTCATGCTCAGGAACTGCAGGCCAACCGGGAACTGGCCGACAAGGCCGAGGCCTCCCGCTTTACCGAACTGCGCAGCTTTCTTGAGGTGGAGTTGCAGAAACTGGCCAGCGGCAATGCCGGAGCGCCGGTGGATGCAGCGATCGTCGCCCGACTCGACCGGCTCGAAAGGGAATTGTTGACCGCCATCGAGCAGTCGGGGAACGGTCTCGCCGCCTGCATCGGCGAACTCGAGGATCGCCTGGAGAGGAGAGACGGGACCTTGCCGACGCGTCGGTGAAGCAATTAGCAGGCAGGAAAAAGCCCGCACACGGCGGGCTTCTGTGTGCAGCCTGCGCGTCTTTCAGCGCTCGCCGTAAGTCCGGCGGCTGGCACCTGCGCCATGGCTGCCCTTGGCGGACTCGTGGTACGGTGCCCGCGGTGCGCCGTCGCGGCGCGGCGCGGCGGGCTTGCTGAAGCGGCTGTCGGCTGCTGCTCCCGCCGGTTGCCCGTAGCTGCGCTTTTCGCCGCCTTTCCAGGCGGGCTTGGTGGTTGGGCGCGGGTTCGCCGACGCCGGCCGGCGAGTGGGCTCATGGCCGGCGACGACTTCGACCGGAATCATCTGCTTGGTAAAGCGTTCGATTTTCCGGACGTTGAAATGCTCGGCGTGATGGACCAGCGAGATGGCCAGACCACTGCGCCCGGCACGGCCGGTGCGGCCGATGCGGTGCACGTAGTCCTCAGCCGACTTCGGCAGATCGTAGTTGAAAACGTGGGTAATCGTCGGCACGTCGATGCCACGCGCCGCCACGTCGGTGGCGACCAGGATCTGTACCTGCCCACGGCGCATCGCGGCGAGTGTGCGGTTGCGGGCACCCTGCTGCATGTCGCCGTGCAAGGCCGCGGCGTTGAATCCGGCGACGTTAAGGCGATCACTGACGGTATCGGCATCGCGCTTGGTGGCGGTAAACACCAAGGCCTGACCGATCGAGACGTCGCGCAACAGGTGGTCGAGCAGGCGGTTCTTGTGCGCGAGGTCGTCGATGAAGTGCATCCGCTGCTCGATGTTGTCGTGCCGGGCCGAAACGGCGTCGACCTGCAGCCGCAGCGGCGGCGCGTGTCATGCGCTGTGCCAGTTCGCCGACGGTTCCGTCGAGGGTGGCCGAGAACAACAGCGTCTGGCGCGAAGCCGGAGTTGCGGCGACGATCCTTTCGATATCCTCGATGAAACCCATGTCCAGCATGCGGTCCGCTTCGTCAAGGACCAGTATCTGCAGTTGCGAGAAGTCGATCTTGCCCGAGCTCATGTGGTCGATCAGGCGACCCGGCGTGGCCACCAGGATCTCGGGATTGCGGCCGAGGAGTTCCATCTGCTTCGGATAAGGCATGCCGCCGAGGATGGCGACCGCGCGCAGGTGATGGAGCTGGCGCCCGTACTTCTCGGTGGCGGCGGTGACCTGCAGGGCAAGCTCGCGGGTGGGCGTCAGGACCAGCATCTTCGGTTGCGCAGCCTGGAAGCGCTGGCGCGCGTGTGCCGGCCGGCGGTCGGCCGCACGGGCGGCAGGCCGTTCCTGCGAAGCGAAGAGGTGCAGCGCCGGCAACATGAAGGCCGCCGTCTTGCCGGAACCGGTTTGCGAGGAAACCATCAGGTCGCGGCCCGCGAGGGCGGCGGGTATGGCTTGTTGCTGGACCGGCGTCGGTTCGCTGTAGCCGGAGTCGGTGAGTGCCTTCAGGATGGCCGGGTGAAGGCCGATTTCTGCAAAAGTCATATTTCTCTTTCGTATGGGTGTGCTGCGCGCTGCCGTAACGGCATGGCACGCTGCCAAGGGAAAAAAGCAACGCCAACCAACGAAAAAGCTGAGAGACAGACTCTGTTCGATCAACAGGAGTCAGCACCAATCAGCACAAAAGCTTTGTGCCAGGACGGCGCTGATTGAATCGACACCAGAAGGCAGGGGGGCTTGAGGGTTACGGCCAGGTTCGCGATGCTTGTTGCACGCTCCGCTGAGGCGGCGTCGTGCGGCGCGCATTATAGCACCCACCCAGGCTTCGTCGAGTTTTCTTTTCCGGATGGTGAGAGTCGCAGCACGCGTGGTGAAAAGACCTCGGTCACCAGGACGGATTGCCCGGCGAAATCGAACTGCGAGCGGCGTGCCCACAGCGCGCTCGTAGCCCCATCGGCAAGTTGCAGGGCCGCCAGCGCCGGTGTGAACAACGCCTGCCGGCGATCAAGGCGCTTGAACTTCATCGTGCCGCGCTCGAAACCGGGATGCGCGAAGAGCAAGGCGCCAAGCGAGCGGTTGCCGAGGCGAGCCAGCCAGAGGGCTGAGCGGACCACGCGGTCGATGGGGCAGCACGGTATGCGCGAAGACGACGATCTGACCATCGCAGAACAAGGCCACTTCCCGCACCCAGGCCCGCGCCTGGCGTGGCAACCCGAGCGCCAGTGCTTCATCGGCCGTTGGGCTGTCGAGGCCCTGGCGCAGCACCCGAACGGCAAAATGTCCTCGCGCCTGGATGCGAGCGGTCAGCGAGCCGCGATCGCGCAACCATGGCATGAAGGACACGTTGTCGGGCGCGCGCATCAAGCTGCTGCGCCAGGACCGACCGGCGGTGACGCTCACTTGCCGCAGACGGCGTACTCCCGCCGCTTATTGTGGCGCAGGGGATTTTTCGAGACCGCCAATTCGACTCCCTGGCTTGATGCCTTTGCTCGCAAACCAGCCGAGATTCATTTCAAGCGCAAAGCGTGCCGCCTTCGCTGCACAGTGATTGTCCTCGGTCTGCGGCTGCATGTTCTCGATGTTCAGAATGCGCCCCTCTTCGTCGAGAAAGGCAACCGACAGGGGTAGCAAGGTGTTGCGCATCCACATGCAATGGCGTTCGGGCTGCGCGAAGACGAAGAGCATCCCCTGGTTGGCCGGCATGCTGCGGCGATGCATCAATCCCTGCATCCGGTTCGGGTCATTGGCCGCCACCTCGGCCTCAATGCGGTAGAAGCCGGCCGTCAGTTCGATGCGCGGCAATTGCGCCGCAACCGGCAGTGCGACCAGCAGCAGGGCAAGGGGGAAAAAGGAAAAAGCGGACCTGGACATGCAAGACTCCGGCGTAGACGGCGATCGGGGGTCGGAAAGGTGATCGGTATGGATGGCGAGAGAGCCGTGCGCATCACGTGTCGCACGTCCGCACCGGGCACGGCCCGGCGATCACGGTTACGATTTCTTCCGAGGACCTCCCGGCGCGGCCTTCGCGGGAGCCTTCCGGTTTGTTGGCGCCTTGGCGGCAGGGGCCGTGGCCGGGCGTGATCCCTTGGTGGCGGTTGCTGGCTTGGCCGTCGTCACTGGTTTGCCGGGATGGGCCAGCGGCTTCTTCGCTGCGCCGGCTACGGGCGGTTTGGGTGCCTTGACCACCGCTTGCGGGGCAGTTCGTGCTGCCGGTTTCGGCGGGGCCGCGGCTTCACCGAAGGTCACCGCCGCATCCGCATCCTCGGCTGCCTTCGGAACGGCCATGGTCAGCACCGCGAACAAGGACAAGGCCGCAGCCAGCAGCCAGCGCAACAGACGGTGGGGGAGCTTGCTCATGGTCAACTTTCTGGCCGGATCAATGACTGGTGCCTTCGGAACGCGATATTTTATTCCAGACGTTGTACTTGCCGACCGGTTTCTTCGCCGGGATGCGTTTCACTTCCTGCAGCGTCTGCGCGTCGATGACCACCAGCGCGCCGTCCTGTTCCCAAAGACTGGCCAGCGCGTAACGACCGTCACGCGTGAACTCGACATGCGCCAGCGTCTGACCGGGTTCGGCAGTGATTTGCGCGACCACTTCGAGCGTCTGCTTGTCGATGACCTGCAGAGCGTTCTTGTGTTCCTTGCTCATCATGGAATCGGTGAAGGCATATCGGCTGTTTTCGTGGCTGCGGAGAAAGAACCCGGGCCCAAGGGTCTTGATCTGTTTGATGGTCTGGTAGGTACCAAGGTCGATCACCGTGACCACGCCCTCATTGAGATTGGGCGTGGCCATCACGGTCCGCTCGCTCCCCGAGCGGTCACGCCACTTCCAGGTGATTCCGGAGCCCAGGTGCGGCATCCCCGGCAGATCCAGGTCGGCAACCTTGCGGCGGACGTCCAGGAGGACCACCTGTCCCCGGGTTGCCGATCTCGAAGAGCCGAGAATCGTGTCGTAACTCTGGGTGAAGAAGAAGTCATCGAGACAGTCCTCGAGTTTCGTCCGGCGTGGGGAGAACATTGCCGGCTTGAAATGACCTTCCTTGTATTGATAGTCATGTACGAGCCCCTCGGCAATCGGTTCGGCTTCGGGGTCATAACTGATTTCCCAGACCTCCGGCACATCCTTGAGCGCAGCCACGAAACTCTTGCGCGGCGCGGCATCATAGACCGCCGCAACGCGCGAACTCTGGTCACCGGCGGCATTCATCGTCGGGATGATCTTCACCAGAGAGAGGTCGGCGGCATCGAGTACCACCAGATTGTGCGGCAGGGTGTTGGCGACCATCACCCACTTGCCATCGCTCGATACCGCGGCGTTGCGTGTATTGAGGCCGGCGCGGATCTCGGCGACGACGACCAGGTTGTAGATGTCGAACTTGCTGATCCAGCCGTCGCGGGAGGCGAAGTAGACGAAGCGACCGTCCGGTGAGAATTTTGGTCCGCCATGCAGCGCATAGCGACTGGGAAAGCGATGCAGCCGCTCGAAGCTGTCGCCGTCGAGGATCGACACATGATGGTCGCCGGTTTCGACAACGATGAACAGGTTGAGCGGGTCGGCACCTTTCAGTGCGGGTCCCGGTTGTGCCGGTTGCTTTGCGGCGTCGGCATTGAAGATCCGCGAACCGCGGATCTCGGTTTCCCCCCATGCGGGGGCCGGCGTTACCGGGCGGTAGATCCATTCCACCAGTTGCTGCGCTTCGACGGCGCTGATTTTGTCGCCGAAGGCCGGCATCTGCGTCGCAACACGGCCGGCACGGATCACTTTCAGCGCTTCGGTCTGCCGCAGGCGTTCGAGACTCTCGGGCAGCAGCGCCGGGCCGATGCCTCCGAGCCGGGTTTCGCCGTGGCATGCGGCGCAGTGTTCCCGGTACAGCGCCGACGCGCCGTCCGCGCCGGCCAGGGATGACCCGGCGGCAAGACCGGCCGCCAGGCCGACGACAGCAAGGCCAGAGCGCCAGTTCATCAGACCCTCCGCAGTTTGACGTGTGGCGTCACCCGCAGGCGCTCACGGCCGGGGGCGACGCCGATTTCCTCGTCGTCAAGGTAGCAGCCGGGGTCTTCCGCCCAGGCGTCGCCGGTCAGTTGCTGGGCACGCACGCGGGTGTTGCCGTTACAGATTCCGAAGTACCGGCATTCCCCACAGCGTCCTGAAACGCGGCGTGGAAACTGCTTCAGGCCGGCCAGCAGCGGGTCGGAAAGATCCATCCAGATTTCCGAAAATGGACGCTGACGCACGTTGCCGAGGCTGTAGTGCCACCACATGGTATCGGGGTGGACGTTGCCGAGATTGTCGATATTGGCCACGTTGACCCCCGATGAATTGCCACCCCACTGGAGCAGGCGAGCGTGGATGTTGGATGCCTGGGCGGGGAATCGCTTCTGTACCCAGTGCAGAAAGTAGACGCCGTCGGCATCGTTGTTGCCGCTGGTGAACTCCTTGCGCAGACCGCGCTGCTGGTAGTGCCAGCAGCTATCGAAGAGCAAATCCATCGCCCAGCGCGTCAGCCGGTGCTGGGCGTCATCCTTGCGGTTGTTGTTGCCGCGCCCGGCATAGTTGAGGTGCGAGAAATAGAAGCGGTCGATACCTTCGTTCTCGACCAGTTCGAGCAGGCGTGGCAGGTCGTGGGCATTTTCCTGCGTCATCGTGAAACGAACCCCGATTTTCAGTCCGAGGTCGCGGCAGAGGCGGATGCCGCGCAGCGAGGCGTCGAACGCCCCCGGCATCTGCCGAAATTTGTCGTGGGTTGCACCGATGCCGTCGAGCGAAACGCCGACGTAGTCGAAATCGCATTCGGCGATGCGGTCGATAGTGGTGGCGTCGATCAGCGTGCCGTTCGATGACAGGCCGACGTAAAAGCCCATCGCCTTGGCATGGCTGGCAACGTTGAAGATGTCGCGCCGTAGCAGCGGTTCACCGCCGGAGAGGATCAGGACCGGGACGCGAAAGGCTTTGAGATCGTCCATCACGGCAAGGACTTCGTCGGTGGTCAGTTCACCGGGGAAGTCCTTGTCGGTGGAAATCGAGTAGCAATGCTTGCAGGTCAGATTGCAGCGCCGGATCAGGTTCCAGATCACCACCGGCGCCGGCGGGTTTACTTTCGGGCCGGGTGGTCTGGGGGTCGTGAGTTCCTGCATGTACTGCGAGATCCGAAACATCATGCCATCCCCGAAAGAAAGCAGTCCATTAGAAGTCAGGCCAGGAGGAATGGCCTTGACGTGGATCAAGGACGCGCGTGCGCGATGAACAGGACCGTCCGGTGCTTGCCGGAGAAGCCGGGGCTTCTCCGCAGGTCTGCCGCGCGCTATTCTTGCACGTGTCTGGTTTGCGGGGAACGCTCATGGTGCTATTGCTGCTTGGTCTGGTCATCTTCTTCGGTACCCACTCGACGCGAATCTTCGCCGAAAACTGGCGTACCTGGCAGGTCGAGAGACTCGGTGAGCAACGCTGGAAGGCGATCTTTTCGCTGGCTTCGCTGCTCGGTTTCGCGCTGCTCGTCTGGGGCTATGGACAGAGCCGATCCGACCCGGTGGTATTGTGGCTGCCGCCCGTATGGACACGCCATCTGGCTGCGCTGCTCACGGTGCCGGCTTTCGTGCTGGTGGCCGCGGCGTATGTGCCCGGCAACCGCATCAGGCGAATGGTCGGGCATCCGATGGTCGCCGGTACGGCCGTATGGGCTGTCGCGCACCTGTTGACGAACGGCAATCTGGCGGACGTGCTGCTGTTTGGTGCCTTTCTATGCTGGGCGGTCGCTGATTTTGCCGCCGCGCGTCGGCGTGATCGCGGCCGCAGTCCGAGTCCACTTGTCGAGGCGCGGTTGTCAGGCGACGTCTGGGTCCTGGTTGTCGGTCTCACCGCGTGGAATGCCTTCGCCTGGTTTGCGCACGCCTGGCTGATTGGCGTCGCGCCCTTCGCCTGATTTGATTGCTGTTCCGCTGCTGGTCGCCCCCCAAAAAAAAAAAACCCCCCCCCCCCCCCCCCCACCCCCCAAAAAAAACCCCCCCAAAAAAAAAAAAAAAAAAAAAAAAACCCCCCCACCCAACCCGCCCCCCCCCCCCCCCCCCCCCTTCCCCCCCCGCCACCCCCCCCCTAAAAACACCCGCCCCCCCCCCCCCCACCTCCCACCCCCAAAAACCCCCCCCCCCCCCCTCCAAAAACCCCCCCCAAACTTTTCCCAAAAACCCCCAAAACCCCCCCCTTCCAAAAACCCCCCCCCCCCCCCCCCCCCCCCCCACCCCCCCCCCCCCCCCCACACCCCCAAAACCCCCCCCCCCCTCTCCCCTAACAACCCCCCCCCTCCCCCCCCCCAAACCCCCCAAAAAACCCCCCCTCTCCCCCCCCCTCCCCCAAAAACCCCCCTCCCTTCCCTAAAACCCCCTCCCCCCCCACAAAGGGGGCTTGCGCTGCCCGCAGCACAATGGGAAACTGCTCCCACTCTCAAACTCACTGGAGAAACACATGAATGCACAGGACGTGACGCGCTGGCAGGACATGGCGTTGCAGTATGGCTCGGAATTGGGCGTCAAGGTACTCGCGGCAATTGCCTTCTGGGTCATTGGTCGCTGGCTGATTCATCAGGTCGGCCGTATCGTACAGGGCACACTGGAGCGTCAGAAGGTCGATGCCACGTTGATGCGCTACCTGGGCACGGTAATCAATGTCACCCTGAACATCCTGCTGGTGATCGGCATCCTGGGCTATTTCGGAATCCAGACCACCACCTTCGCCGCACTCTTTGCCGCCGCCGGTGTGGCCATCGGCATGGCCTGGTCCGGGTTGCTGGCCAACTTTGCCGGCGGGGTGTTCCTGATCATCCTGCGGCCGATGAAGGTTGGCGATTTTGTCTCGGTGGCCGGCATTACGGGCACCGTCAAGGAGGTGGGCCTGTTTACCACGGCGATCAACACGCCCGACAACGTGCTTACCCTGGTCGGCAATAACAAGATCTTCTCGGACACCATCCAGAACTTCTCGTCAATGCCTACCGGCGTGTCGAACTGAAGGCCCAGTTGTCCGGCGCAGCCGACCACGCGGCGGCAATGGCACTGCTCAAGGAGAAAATCGGGCTCGTTCCGAACGTGCTGGCGACCCCGCCGGTGGAGGTCGAGATTCTCGAATTCAATCTTGTCGGGCCGGTGCTTGCCGTACGTCCCTATTGCCACAACGACCACTACTGGCAGGTCTATTTCGACACCAACCGGACCATTCGTGAAGCACTCGGAGCGGCGGGCTTCCCGGCACCGATGCCCGCGCAGGTGGTGTTTGTCAATCAGCAGTAGCGTCAGGGATCTGCGCCGCGAGAGTCCGGGACAGCGAGTAACCAGGCTGAAACGCAGGGGATTCTCGTGGCAGGGGGCCCGGACGATGCCCCTTCGGGTTTCAGCACCTTCTCCAATATCCCGGGGGGAACGCGGTTCGCCAGCCAGAGCGCAACTGAGAGGGTATCGCAGGCGTAGCGGTCCCG
Source organism: Candidatus Accumulibacter propinquus (assembly GCA_016714935.1). Lineage (GTDB taxonomy): Bacteria > Pseudomonadota > Gammaproteobacteria > Burkholderiales > Rhodocyclaceae > Accumulibacter > Accumulibacter propinquus. The sequence goes on from JADKBU010000023.1 coordinate 31,696, forward strand.
TATCGATGGCAGTCAGGATCGGGCTGTCTACCGGCGTGGCGACGTGATGGATGCCAAGTTCCTTCCTGGTAACCGGCTGACGCTGCTGAACAGTGGCGCGGAGTATTTCCCGGCACTGATCACGGCGATCAACGAGGCGAGGCGACAAGTACATCTAGAGAGTTACATCTTCGAGGACGACGCCACGGGTCGTGCCGTCGCCGCAGCGATGGCCAATGCCGCGCGCCGCGGCGTCACGGTTCGCGTCCTCGTCGACGGTTTCGGTGCCCGCGAGTTTGCCGATCGGTTGCAGCCTGGACTGGTGGCGGCCGGTGTTCAGGCAATGATCTACCGACCCGACATCGCCCGCTTTCATTTGCGTCGCCATCGTCTCCGGCGTTTGCACCGCAAGCTGGTGGTGATCGATGGTGAAATTGCTTTCGTCGGTGGCATCAATATCATTGACGATCTGAACTCCCCGCATCAGCTGCCGCCACGCTACGACTACGCGGTGCGCGTCGAAGGGCCGTTGCTGGCACCGATCCAGTTGGCGTTGCACCGCTTGTGGGAGTTGGTCCTGTGGGCAAAACTCAATCGCCGCTACCGCCTGAGCAGAATCTCGTACAAGGAACCGGAGCCGCGCGGGCACCAAACGGCGGCTTTCCTGGTGCGCGACAATATCCGTCACCGGCGCGACATCGAGGAGGCCTATCTGCAGGCCATTGCCGCCGCCGAGGACGATATCATTCTGGCCAACGCCTACTTCCTGCCGGGCCGGCGTTTCCGGCGTGCCCTGCAGGATGCCGTGAAACGTGGTGTGCAGGTGGTCATCGTGTTGCAGGGGCGTGTGGAATACCGTTTGCTGCATTACGCCACACAGGCGCTCTACGGCAAACTGCTTGGTGCCGGGATCCGCATTTTCGAGTATCAGCGCAGTTTCCTGCACGCCAAAGTCGCGGTCATCGATCGCCACTGGGCGACTGTCGGCTCGTCGAACATCGATCCCTTCAGCCTGCTGCTGGCCAGGGAAGCCAATGTGGTCATGCGCGATGAGAAGTTCGCCAGCGAACTGCGGCACAGTCTTCGCCAGGCGATGCGCAATGGCGCCCACGAGTTGCCGGTCGATAGCTGGAAGCGGTTGCCCTGGCACTCCCGCCTGCTGCGCTGGGGTAGCTACAATCTGGTCCGCACGCTCATGGGCATTACCGGTTACGGTGGCAAGCGTTGAGGCTACGCCAGCAATGTATCCTGCATGGGCACGTCGAAGCCGGGACAACGAGCAGGCAGGTGGTCAGCGCGAGGCCATGGAAAAGCATTACCGTCGACCAGGAAAGGCACCGCGCAGTGGTGGAACGCGTTCAATGAACCAGTTGGCAATCGCCCAGTCCCAGAACTCGGGGACCGGTGCGCCAACCATCTCGCTTGGCACCGGGTGGCCCAGAAAGTGTGCTGCTGCCGAGAGTAGCGCACTGCCACCCGAGGGGGGTACGGCCGCTGCGCGCGTCTGCTTGGAGAGTTTTTCGCCAGTGGCATTGTTGACCACCGGCAGGTGGGCGTAAGCAGGTGTCGGCAGTCCCAGTCGCTGCAGCAACCACACCTGGCGTGGTGTCGAGTCGAGCAGGTCGGCGCCACGGACGATGGCGTTGATGCCCTGCGCAGCGTCGTCGACGACCACCGCCAACTGGTACGCAAACTGACCATCCGCGCGCATCAGGACGAAATCCCCGACGGCACGTGCAAGGTTCTGCTGCACAGTTCCCTGCACGCGATCGGCAACGGCGATGACCTCATCCGGAACGCGCATCCGCCAGGCGCGTGCCGCTCGTCCGGTGGCCAGACCGGCGCGGCAGATGCCGGGGTACACCAGTCCGCCGTCCACTGATGGCGAGGGTAGGCGCATGGCGATCTCGCGCCGAGAGCAGGTACAGGGATAAACCTCGCCGCTGAGGTGCAGTCGGTTCAATGCCGCATGATAGTGATCCAGCCGCCGGCTCTGGAACAGGACCTGGCCATTCCACTCAAAGCCAAAGGCTTCGAGGGTCCGCAGGATCGCGTCGGCGGCGCCCGGCAGTGTCCGAGGCTGGTCGACGTCCTCGATGCGCAAGAGCCATTCGCCGGCATTGGCGCGGGCGTCAAGGTAACTACCGACTGCCGTCACCAGCGAACCGAAGTGGAGTGGGCCGGTCGGTGAGGGTGCAAAGCGGCCGCGGTAGATCCCGCCATCGCTTCCGTCAGGCAGCGGTGCAAGGCTCATGGTCACTCCAATCGAGGGGGCTGGCAGGTACTTCGACGGCAACCTGTTTGACCTGCGTGGCGAGCCGCCTTTGTATTTCCAGCCGCGCCGAGTAGAATCCGCCGGTCACTATCAGGACTGCCGCCATGACTGATCGTTCGATCACCCCCGCCAATGCTGCCGCCATTCTCGCCGAGGCACTCCCGTACATCAAACGATTTCACGGCAAGACCATCGTCGTCAAGTATGGCGGCAATGCCATGACCGACGAGAATCTCAAACAGTGCTTCGCGCGTGACGTCGTGCTCCTGAAGCTCGTCGGGATGAACGTGGTGGTGGTCCACGGCGGTGGGCCGCAAATCGAACATCTGCTCAAACGTGTCGGCAAGAAAGGGCGGTTCGTGCAGGGAATGCGCGTCACCGATGCGGAAACGATGGAAATCGTCGAGATGGTGCTGGGTGGTCAGGTGAACAAGGATGTGGTCAACCTGATCAACCAGGCCGGTGGCAAGGCGGTCGGCCTGACCGGCAAGGACGGCAGCTTCATTCGCGCCAAGAAACTGCTGCTGGCCAACCAGGACGACAGCGATGACCTGATCGACGTTGGCCAGGTTGGCGACATCATGCAGATCGACCCGTCATTGATCGGGCATCTGGAGGCCGGAGGCTTTATCCCGGTGGTGGCGCCAATCGGTGTCGGCAAGGGCGGTGAAACCTACAATATCAACGCTGACGTGGTGGCCGGCAAGATTGCCGAAATTCTCAAGGCCGAGAAGCTGGTCCTGCTGACCAATACGCCCGGCGTCCTCGACGAAGCGGGTTCGCTGATCACCGGGATGACCCCCAAACAGATTGATGACATGGTCGCCAACGGGACCCTGTCCGGCGGCATGCTGCCAAAGATCAGTTCGGCGCTCGATGCCGCGCGCAACGGCGTCAAGAGTGTGCATATCATCGATGGTCGTGTCGAGCACGCGCTGTTGCTGGAAATCCTGACCGACCACGGGGTCGGCACGATGATCAAGTCGCACTGATCGCCTGGTAGTGCTGAAAGCCGCGTCACCGGTCTGGCTTTTTGACCTCGACAATACGCTGCACGACGCTGGTCCGCACATCTTTCCGCACATCAATCGCTCGATGGTCGAGTACATCCGCGACCATCTCGGTATTGAGGAAGACGAGGCGACGCGTATCCGGCAAGTCTACTGGCAGCGCTACGGTGCAACCCTGCTGGGCATGATGCGTCATCACGGTACCGATGCCCGGCACTTCCTGTGGCACACTCACCAGTTCCCCGATCTCAAGCACATGCTGGTCCTTGAGCGTGGGCTCAGAGCCATGTTGCGTCGCCTGCCGGGGCGCAAGCTGGTCTTCTCGAACGCACCCCTGTGTTATAGTCAAAAGGTGCTCGGACTGGCCGGCATCAGTGCCTGCTTCGATGCGGTCTATTCGATCGAACGCATTCGCTTTCAACCCAAGCCGGCAGTTGGCGGCTTTCGTTTCCTGCTGCGTAGCGAAAGCATTTCGGCACATCGCTGCATCATGGTTGAAGACGCGTTGTCCAACCTGTGGACCGCCAAGCAGTTGGGGATGAAGACGGTGTGGGTGAGTACCGCCACGCGTCAACCTGCCTGGGTCGATGTGCGGGTGGCGTCGGTTCTTGACCTGCCGCGCCAGATGCAGCGCTTGTGGACTCCACAAGCCAATTCTCGGAGCATCCAGGGCTGCCACGACCGCGCATTTGCGACCGCTTACCAGCAAACCTCCGTCTGGTGAGCAGGCGCTTGGGGTTGAGGTCGTTGTGCCGGTGACGATGCCGGGCAACCCGCCATCCTGCCGGCGCGCGACGCTTCATCGGTGAGGGTCTGGCGGGGTGGATTTGACGCGCTGCCATTGCCGGTGACAACCATCGCCGCGTACGACACTCAGGACCCAACAACGGCGTCAGATTGGCATCGCCGGAAGGAGTAATAGCTCGTCGCGATGAGGGATTCAGGTTCACTGGAACAGCAACTGCTCGAATACAAGGCGATCCTCGACCATTCGGGGATCGCCGTGGTATGCATGCGCAGTCGCCGAGTCTACCGCTGCAATCCGCGTGCAGAGGAGCTTTTTGGCTGGGCGGCAGGATCGCTGGTGGGCCAACCGGATCTGGTCTTCTATCGCAATAGCGAGGCGCGTGAAGAACTGCGCCGCAGGGTTCGATCGCAGTTGAGCATTGGGCAGACCGTTGACTTCGAAACCCGGCTGGCGAGGCGTGACGGCACGATGTTCGTCGCGCATCTGATCGCGCGCGCAATCGACCCCGCTGCGCCGCGCCAGGGAACGGTATGGATCGTTCGCGATGTCTCTGCAGAGGTCTGCGCGCGTGATACCAGCGCGCGCCTGTTGCGCGAGCAGCAACTCATCTTCGAGAACGCCGACACCGGTATCGTGATCGTGCGCGATCGCATCATCCAGCGTTGCAACCGCCGCTTTGCAGAGATCCTGGATTACGCGCCTGATGAGTTGCTGGGCCAATCGACTCGCATTTACTATCCGAGTGAGGAGGCCTGGCTGGAAACCGGCCGCCGGGCATATGCGGCGATCGTCGAAACCGGCATCTACCGCGGCGATACGCTGTTCCACCGGCGCGACGGTACGCCTTTCTGTTGTTACATCACCGGCAGCATGATCAATCCGCCAGACCCGACCCAGGGCTACGTCTGGCTGTACGAAGATGTGTCCGAGAAACGTGCGGCGACCACGGCGATGGACGCGCTGCTGCGCGAACAGACGCTGATCTTCGAACGTGCTCCGGTCGGCATTGCGTTCGTGCGTGATCGCGTCATCCAACGCTGCAATCCAAGCTTCGAAAGAATTTTTGGTTACGCGCCCGGCCAACTTATCGGCCAGTCGACCCGCATATGCTTTGCCAGTCACGAAGCCTGGTGGGCAAAGGGCGAGTACGCCCGTATGGTGATCGACGAAGTCGGGAAATTCGTTGGCGAGGTTGAGTATCGCAGGGGCGACGGCAACCCCCTATGGTGTCAGGTTACCGGCAGCTTGCTCAACCCGGCGAAGCCCGAGGAAGGGCACGTCTGGCTATTCGAGGACGTCACCGAAAAGCGTCAGGCCAGCCTTGCGATGGATGCGCTGCTGCGCGAGCAAACACTGATCTTCGAGCGCGCCCCGATCGGCATCGCTTTCCTCCGTGACCGCATCATCAAGCGCTGCAACCCCGGTTTCGAGCGCATCTTCGGATACTTGCCCGGGCAAATGCTGGGGCAATCCACGCGCGTCTGTTTCGCCAGCGAAGCCGAATGGCTTGCGGCGGGAGAACGGGCGCACGCCGGGATTGACCAGTCGGGAAGGTTCATCGGTGAGGTGGAGTACCGCAAGGCGGACGGGACACCGATCTGGTGCCAGGTTACCGGTAGCCTGCTCAACCCGGACAACCGTGACGAAGGACATGTCTGGCTGTTCGAAGACGTCAGCGCGCGTCGAGCCGCTGAGGAGGCGCTCGTCGAGAGCCTATGGGAGCAGCAACTGATCTTCGACAACGCGATGATCGGGATTTCCTATCAGCGCGATCGGACGATCCTGCGCTGCAATCGACGTTGCGAAGAAATTTTTGGCTATCCACCACGAGGGCTGCGGGGCCAGTCGACTCGTGTACTCTTCGGCAGTCTGGAGGAATGGGAGGAGGCCGAACGTGAAATCTATCGAGATGGCCCGGGGACCGAGACTTTTGACGGGGAATTCCTTTATCGCCGGCGCGACGGTACTTCGATCTGGGTGCATGTGATCGGCCGCACCATTGGCGATGATCCGGAAGAGCGGACCTGGATCTGGACCTATGAGGACGTCACCGCCCACCGGGCTGCCGAGCAGGCCTTGCAGCAAACGCAGTTGGAACTCGAGGGCCGTGTTGCCGAACGTACACTGGCGTTGTCGCAGCAGCTACATTTCATGCGTCAACTCGTGGAGGCCATTCCTGGCCCGGTCTTCTACAAGAATCGGGAGGGACGTTACCTGGGTTGCAATCAGGCCTTTCTTGCGCTCCTGGGCAAGCCACGCAGCGCGGTGATCGGTGCTACGGTCCATGATCTGGCGCCCCGCGACCTGGCCGATCGCTACCAGGCAGCAGACGAAGAGCTTTTCAAGCGGAGTGGTTCGCAGGTGTATGAGACCAAGGTCCGGCACGCTGACGGCAGTTATCGTGACGTGGTGTTTCACAAAGCGACTTATGGCAAGCACGGAGAGCCCGGTGGCGGCTTGGTCGGGGTGATGCTTGACATCACCGATCGCAGGCGAATGGAGGTGCGCCTGCAACAGGCGGCGACCGTCTTCGACAGCAGTGCCGAGGGCATCACCATTACCGCGCCAGACGGCAGCATCATTGCGGTCAACCGCGCGTTTACGGAGATTACCGGCTACAGCGAGGATGAAGTCATCGGGCGCAACCCGCGAATGTTGCAGTCCGGTCGTCAGAAAAGAAGCTATTACCGCGAGATGTGGCAGACGCTTGGCCGCTATGGGCGCTGGCGTGGCGAACTCTGGAACCGTCGAAAGGACGGTCAGCCCTTTCTGGAGTCCTTGACGATCAGCGCCGTCAAGGACCAGGATGGGCATCTCACGCACTATGTCGGGGTGTTCTCCGACATCACCGAGTTGCGCAAAGCCCACGATCAACTGGATCATCAGGCACATCACGATCCGCTGACCGGTCTGCCCAACCGGCTGCTGCTTGGCGACCGTCTGCACAAGGCACTGCAGCGTGCGCACCGCGACGAGTGCGGACTCGCCGTACTGTTCATCGACCTGGACCGCTTCAAGAACATCAACGACACCCTTGGGCATCAGGTCGGTGATCGGGTTCTCTGCGAAGTGGCCTGGCGGCTCAGCAGGCTGATGCGTGAATCCGATACCGTCGGTCGCCTGGGTGGCGACGAATTCCTGATTGTCATAGAGGGGGTCGTCGGGCCAAATGCGGTGTCGCACATCGCGGAGAAGATTCTGAATATCCTGCAGGACTCTCCGGTGACGGTCGAGCAGGAGTTCTTCGTCGGCGCCAGTATTGGCATCAGCGTCTTTCCGCAGGATGGGGACGACGCGGAAACCCTGATGAAGCACGCCGATGTGGCCATGTATCGAGCCAAGGAGCGCGGCCGGAATGCCTACGAATTCTTCACCAAGGACCTGACTCAGTCCTCGCTGGCGCGTCTGCAAATGGAAACCGACCTGCGGCGGGCCATCGAACGCGACGAGTTGCAGGTGTATCTGCAGCCACAGTTTTCGCTGACCACGGGTCGAGTCGTCGGCGCGGAGGCTCTGGTCCGTTGGTTTCGTTTCGAACGGGGACTGGTGATGCCTGGCGAGTTCATCAAACTTGCCGAGGAATCAGGCCTGATCGTGCCGATCGGCGAGTGGGTCCAGCATGCTGCCTGCTGCCAGTGGGCGGATTGGGTGGCTGCCGGGTTCGCTCCGGGTGTGCTGTCGGTCAACGTATCCGGAGTTGAATTCGCGCGCGGACGAATTCAGGAAACCGCGCGCAAGGCGCTGGAGGCGTCGCGTCTGCCGGCGCAGTTCCTGGAGTTGGAGATTACCGAGAGCGCCATCATGAGTCAGGCCGAAAGCAGTGTCCAGGTTCTGGACAATCTGCGGGCAATGGGGCTGGGTTTGGTGATCGACGATTTCGGCACCGGCTATTCTTCGCTGGCCTACCTGAAGCGGTTGCCGCTCAACAAGCTCAAGGTGGATCAGAGTTTTGTGCGCGGGCTGCCCGGTGACACTGAAGACTGCGCCATCGTGCGTGCGGTAATTGCCTTGGCGCACAGCCTGCAACTGACGGTCATTGCCGAGGGCGTTGAGGTCGAGACCCAGCGTGAGTTCCTCAAACGCGAGGGTTGCGACGAAATGCAGGGCTACCTGCGGGGACGGCCGATGCCCTTCGCCGAGTATCAACAGCGCTTCCTCGATGGTTGAAGCCCGCAGGCCTGATGACCGGTCGAGGTTGGCCTTCGTCGACGCGTTGAAGGCGCTGGCCTTCCAGTTGATCGTTCTGCATCACCTGGCTTTTTATGGGCCGATGTCCGACCATGCCTACCCGCTGGCGCCCGTCCTGATGACTTGGCTGAGCCAGGATGCACGCATGGCAGTGCAGGCTTTTCTGGTGATCGCAGGCTTTCTGGCCGCACGAAGCATTGCTCCCAACGGGGCGTTGCTGTCGAACGAGCCGTTCGTGCTGATGCAGCAAAGGTATCTGAAACTGGTCACACCCTTCCTTGCCGCGGTGGTGATCGGCATCGTCTGCGCGGCCATTGCGCGCGAATTGATGGTGCATGACTCAATACCCGGTCCGCCGACCTTGCCACAGATCCTGGCGCACGCGCTGCTGTTGCAGGGGATTCTGGGTTACGACGGGCTGTCGGCGGGCGTCTGGTACGTGGCCATCGATTTTCAACTGTTTACACTGCTGGTGGCGATCCTTTGGCTGGCCCGTGGTGTTTCACAAAGAGGTGCAGCAACTGCTGCCATTGGGGCCTCGCTGGTGGCCAGTCTGGCACTGTCGTCGCTGTACCACTTCAATCGCTATGCCGATTGGGATGACTGGGGGGTGTACTTCTTCGGGTCCTACGGTCTGGGGGTTGCCGGCTACTGGGCAACAAACGGGCGACGACCGCTGGTCTGGCTACTGCCACTGGTCGCGGCGGTGATCGCCGCACTGCTGCTGGACTACCGGCCGCGTATTGCCGTGGCGTTGCTGGTGGCGCTGGCGCTCAGTCTGGCCCGCATGCTGGGTTTTCTTGAGAGCTGGCCGCAGTCGCGCGTGCTGGCCTACCTTGGCCGGATTTCCTACTCGGTATTTCTGATTCACTTCCCCATTTGCCTGCTGATCAGCGGAACATTTTCGCGTTTCGCGGGCAGCGACGCGTGGATCAATCTGACGGGAATGCTCTTTGCCTGGCTGGCGAGCATTGCTGCCGGCGCGCTGTTCTACCATTGGGTCGAGAGTCCCTCGCAACGATTCTTTCGCGGAGCCTCCTCGGCTTCCGGCGTCAGGCAGATGCCTTGAGCCACTTTGCCGCGGCCAGTGCAAAGTAGCTTAGAACGCCGTCCGCCCCCGCACGTTTGAAGGCCAGAAGGCTCTCCAGAACGCAGGCCTGTTCGTTGAGCCAGCCATTCCCTGCCGCAGCCTTGAGCATGGCGTATTCGCCGCTGACCTGGTAGGCGTAGGTGGGCACCTTGAACTCTTCCTTTACGCGTCGGACGATGTCGAGATAGGGCATCCCCGGCTTGACCATCACCATGTCGGCGCCTTCGGCGAGGTCCAGGGCTACCTCACGCAGGGCTTCGTCACTGTTAGCCGGATCCATCTGATAGCTGTGCTTGTTTCCCTTGCCGAGGTTGCCGGCGGATCCGACCGCGTCGCGGAAAGGGCCGTAGAAGCTCGATGCGTACTTCGCCGAGTAAGCCAGGATGCGGGTGTGAATCTGCCCGGCAGCGTCAAGTTCGCGGCGAATGCGGCCGATCCGGCCGTCCATCATGTCCGAAGGCGCGACGATGTCGGCTCCCGCCTGTGCATGGACCAGCGCCTGTCGTGCCAGGACTTCGAGCGTTTCATCGTTCAACACGTAGCCGCGCGGATCTGCCGGGTCGATCAGGCCGTCTTGTCCATGGCTGGTATAGGGGTCGAGGGCGATGTCGGTAATTACGCCCAGGTCGGGAAATGCCCGCTTCAGCGCGGTGATCACACGCGGTACCAAACCCTCGGGGTTGAACGCTTCTTCAGCCCCCGGTGTCTTGCTCTCGGCTTCGATGACCGGGAACAAGGCCAAGGCGGGAATGCCGAGGGTGCAGGCCTGTTCGGCGGTTTTCAGCAGTTGATCGAGGCTTTGCCGTGCAATTCCAGGCATCGAGGCTATCGGCTCGACGCGTTTGCTGCCATCGAGAACGAACACGGGGTAGATCAGTGCATCGGCAGTGAGTTGCGATTCGCGCATCAGGCGACGCGAAAAGTCATCGCGGCGCATCCGCCGCATGCGCGTACAAGGGAAACTCGCGTGGTAGTCCATGGAAGTCGTTGTGGTCCGATAGATACAATTGATGGAATGGTCTTGTGGCGGGGGAACTATCCGCCAGAGAAATTGTTCTTAGCGCCTAGATGGCTATGCCATCTCCCGCTTCACCTCCCTGAGCGGGTGCCTTATTCCTGTAAGGCATGTCCTGCCCCCGGTTCGCCGGGGGCTTTTTTTAGTGACGCCCGCCGGCACGATCGACACTGCGGGCGCCCCAACCGATGGCACTGCGCTTTTTCGCGCGGGCCGTCTTCTCGGTGGCCAGACCTGTTGGCGGTGGTGCCTTCGGTGTGACGGCGAGACCCAGCCAGGCGCCAAGAACCACCTCGGCCTCCATCACCCCCGACTTCTTCAAGCTGGAGAAGAGTTGCAGGGTGCAGTTGCTGCCAATGGCGGTCAGTGCCGTCTGTACTTCGCGAAATGCGAGGGCCTGCTCCTGGCGAGTCAACTTGTCGGCCTTCGAAAGCAGAACATGAATCGGTTTGCCGGTCGGTGCGAACCAGCCCAACATCTGCAGGTCCAGTTCAGTGAGCGGGTGGCGACTGTCCATGATCAGCACCAGGCCGCACAGCGCTTCACGGTGACGGAGATAGGTGCGAGCAGGCCCTCCCATTGCGATCGGATGGCCTCCGGGGCTTTGGCAAATCCATATCCTGGCAGGTCGACGAAATACTTTCCCGGGTCGAGGCGAAAGTAGTTCAGGTGCTGAGTTCGTCCCGGCGTCTTGGAGACGAAAGCCAGGCGCGAGTGATTGGCCAGGGTGTTGATCGCCGAAGACTTGCCGGAATTGGAGCGTCCGGCAAAAGCTACCTCACACTGCGAATCGGTGGGGAGATCACGCAAATCGGCAACGGTGGTGTGAAAGATGGCCTGCTGGAAAAGGGGCATGGAGGAACCCGAGAGTGGATGGAGAGGAGAGGCACGCGCCCGGACGGCAAACTGTTATAGAATATCAGCTTTGTTGCATCGCTTCTGCGGCCTGAGATTAGTCATTGTTGTCAATGGGAGTTTGGACATGATTCGTACAACGGCACTTGCGGTTCTCCTGGCCGTCAGTTTCCCCACCGTCGCAACGGAACAGGCAAGAGACAAGCCTGATTTGGCGAAAGCCAAGGAAATCGCTGGCGGAGTTTGCGTTGCCTGCCACGGTGCCGATGGTAACAGCCCGGCGGCGGCCAATCCCATTCTTGCCGGACAGATTCCCCAGTATATCTACAAGCAGTTGAGCAACTTCAAGGCAGTCGACGGCAAGCCGGCGGTCCGCAACAACGCCATCATGGGCGGCATGGTTGCAGCATTGTCGGATGAGGACATGCGGAGCCTGTCGGTGTATTTCTCGCAGCAGAAGATGCAGCCTTCAGTGGCCAAGGACGAGAAGTTGCTTGCGGATGGCAAGACGCTTTGGCGCAAGGGGGATTTCGAGAAGGGCATTCCGGCGTGTGCCGGGTGTCACGGCCCTGCCGGCGCCGGGTTGCCAGCACAGTATCCGAGGCTGGCCGGACAGTACGCCGAGTACACGTCCACTCAGTTGAAGAACTTCCGGAGTCAGGAGCGGGCCAACGACGCAGAGAAGGTGATGCGTGTGATTGCCGGCAAGCTCTCCGATCAGCAGATCAGCGCTGTTTCCGAGTACGCTGCCGGTCTGCGCTAGGCGCCGGTGGTCCCCGTTCACACGGGTGGAAGGCCAGGGGGCGGCGAGTAGTAGACATCCTGCCCCCTTGGCAAGGACCGCCTGACGCTCTAGTATGGTATGACTTCCTGACCAGAAAGGACGCTTCATGAAGACCCTCAGGCAAATCCTCGCCGCCAAGAATGTACCCCTGGTGGCCGTTGCTCCCGACGATGCGGTCTTTTACGCGCTGCAGTGCATGGCCGACCATAACGTCGGTGCAGTTCTAGTGCTCGATCGGGAGCATCTCGTTGGTATCTTCTCCGAGCGTGATTATGCCCGCAAGGTGATCCTGCATGGCAAGGCTTCAAAGGACACCCGGGTAAGCGAGATCATGACCGACAAGGTGCTTTACGTTACGCCGGACCGGACGGTCGATGAATGCATGGCCATCATGACGGAAAAGCACTTCCGGCACCTGCCGGTTCTTGACGACGAGCAGAAGGTTCTGGGGATTGTCTCCATTGGCGATGTGGTCAAGGAAACGATCTGTGAGCAGCAGTTCATCATCCAGCAAATGGAAAAATACATCGCGGGTTGAGGCGGCGTACATGCGTGCGCGTCGTCCCAGTTGCGCAGGCCGGTAGCCGTAAGAGCTGGGTTGAGCCCGTTGATGCCTGATTGCTCAATCGGGCATCGCGGGTGGCCATGATCGCTCAGCGCGGTTTTCTGGTTGCTCGCAGATGGAGAGAGGTTTCCGTTGCTGCCGCCAATCGTCACAATGACTGACGTTGCAACGGAATAAGTTGGCGTTGCGTGCTGTTTAATCAAATTCACACCAGCGGAGGAGATCCCATGAGCGCCTTGCACGTTTCCATCCGTACCTTCGCCTTTTGTGCAACCCTGGCAGCAGCAGTTGCCGCCGCTGAAACAAATCCACCAGCGCGCGTCGAGGGGGGCCTGCTGGTTGGCAACAACGGCATGACCCTCTACGTCTTCGACAAGGATGCCGCTGGCAAGAGTGTCTGCAACGGTCCGTGCGCCACCAACTGGCCGCCGTTGACGGCCGGTGGAAGCGATCAGGCCACTGGCAGCTGGAGCATTCTCAACCGCGACGACGGCAGCAAGCAATGGGCTTACAAGGGCAAGCCGCTCTATTTCTGGTCGAAGGATCAGAAGCCAGGCGACAAGACCGGTGATGGATTCAATGGCGTCTGGCACATCGCCCAGTAGACGACCGCCGCACTAACGCCAGCGAATACAGGGAAGGCTCCTTCCGATACGCACACGAGGACGAGTGCAGATTTGCCGCAGCAGCACTAGGGTAGTTCGTCCAGGCCGACCATGGCCAGATGTTCGGTTCCGCCCCAGGTTTCCAGAGCCCAGCGTTCGCCGCACAGGCTGACCCAGCTTATCCCTGCGTTCGGAATCAGGAAGTCGCGTGGACGGCTCAAGGAAGTGCCGCGGACCAGGCGGTTCACAATATCAAGGACACCGCCGTGGGTGACTACGAGTACGGTTGCTCCCTGGTGTTCGGTGGCCACGCGCTGCAGGCCGGTGCGAACGCGGTCGTACAATTGCCGCAAGCTCTCACCCCCCTGAGGAATCACGAAATCCGGGTCTCTCCTTTCGAACGCCTGATACTCGGCCGGGTATCGGGCGCGGGATTCGTCGTAGGTCAGGCCCTCAAACAGGCCATAGCGCCGTTCCCGGAACTCCGGTCGCAAGGTCGGGAGCAGGCTCAGGCTGACGGCGATGCGCTCGGCGGTCTGCCGAGCACGCAGCAGATCGCTGCTGTACAAGGCTGCCACCGGCTGCCCTGACAGCCACTTCGCTGCGGCAGTTGCCTGGGTCTGTCCCAGCGCATTGAGACCGATATCGATCTGTCCCTGGATACGCTTCTCGGCGTTCCAGGTGGTTTCACCGTGCCGGACGATGCAAATTCGGGTTGTTTCTTCCATATTCTGTCGTTCGATGAATACGTTCCGAACCAGGTCCTGGTCGGCGCGCGGTGGGTAAGGAAGGGCGTCGGGGTAGATCGCTTTATCTTGCGCGCCACAAGTGCGCGTCTCATGTTTTGGTAGCGGGTTCGACCGGCAAGTCTATCCGGGAGGCCGGAATTCTAAGCCATTTCGCCTGACAAACAGGGACCGTATGCTCAATTTCGGGTGCGGCGGCGGATGATGTGCTAGCATTCGTGGTGGCGGGTCTCCCCGCATCGCAGGATGGTGAACCTGGTCAGGTCCGGAAGGAAGCAGCCACAGCCGTCTGATGTGAGTGCCGGGGGTAAGGCTCGCCACCTTTCTCTCTTCGTTTCGCAAGCCGTTGGTCGAGATTGATGCAGGGTCTCCCTGGCCGGTCGGCACGGAAAACACCCGTGGAGCCGATAACACCATCTGCTAGAATCCCGCCATGAGTTACCAAGTCCTGGCGCGCAAGTGGCGCCCGCGATCGTTCGCCAGCCTGGTCGGGCAGGATCATGTGGTGCGGGCGCTGACGCACGCACTGACCGCAAGGCGTCTGCATCACGCCTATTTGTTTACCGGCACGCGTGGAGTCGGGAAAACCACCCTGGCGCGTATCCTGGCCAAGGCCTTGAATTGCGAAACAGGAATCACCGCTACCCCATGCGGCACCTGTACCGCATGTCAGGAGATCGACAGCGGGCGCTTTGTGGATCTGCTCGAGGTAGACGCGGCGACCAATACCAAGGTCGATGAAATGCGACAACTCCTTGAGAATGCGGTCTATGCGCCAACGCGCGGCCGTTTCAAGGTCTATGTGATCGATGAAGTTCACATGCTCTCGAACTCGGCCTTCAACGCCATGTTGAAGACTCTCGAAGAGCCGCCCGAGCACGTGAAGTTCATTCTGGCGACCACCGACCCGCAGAAGATCCCGGTCACTGTTCTGTCACGCTGCTTGCAGTTCAATCTCAAGCAGATGACCCAGCCGTTGATTGCCGATCATCTGAGGCACATACTGGAAGTCGAAGGGATCAGCGCCGAGCCTGGCGCCCTGCAGTTGCTGGCCCGCTCGGCCGCAGGCAGCATGCGCGATGCGCTGTCACTGCTCGATCAGGCGATCGCGCATGGGTCGGGCAAGGTCGAGGAAGCACAGGTGCGCGAAATGCTTGGCGCAGTCGATCTGGATCACCTGTTCTCGATCATTGACGCTCTGCTTGCCGGCGATGCGACGGCACTATTGCGGGTGGCCGATGACATGGCCGCACGTAGCCTGTCATTCGACGCGGCGCTGCAGGAAATGGCCGGTCTGTTCACCCGTATTCAGATCGCCCAACTGGCGCCGCTGGCGATCGCCGACGACATGCCGGAGCGTTTGCGCCTTCTCGAAATCGCCTCCAGACTGGATCCGGAATTCGTTCATCTGGCCTACCAGATCGCTGTGCATGGGCGTCAGGAATTGCCTTTGGCGCCTGACGAGCAGGCCGGGTTCATCATGACGTTGTTGCGCCTGCACGCTTTCCGCCCTCTGCTCGATGGCGCTGCCGGCACGCACCCGGCACTTGGCAGTTCCGGCGTTGGCACGCCGACGGCACCGGAGCCACGGGTCACTGCGTCCGACAGCGGATTGGTCCACGATGAGCGGCGGCCGTTGGATCAGCCCGCTGTGCAGGCGGTTGTTATGGCGGCTGCTGAGCCAGGTCGGCCGGCCGGCGACTGGCCGGACATTCTCGCGGCCCTCAAAATCGGCGGCATGGCGCGGGAGTTGGCGCAGCATTGCGAGTTGCGCGAATTTTTGGGGGCACGTATCGTTCTTCGTCTTTCGCCGGCACATCGCCATCTGCTGATGAAGCCCGCGCAAGACAAATTGCAGCAGTCGCTTGGCGAGTACTTCGCGAGGCCGTTGCAATTGACCATCGAGCTTGAAGAAGTCTCTGGCGATACACCCGCGGCGGCGGCGCAACGTGACCGCCGCGAGCGCATGGATCGCGCCATCGCTTCGGTCGAGCAGGATGGTTTTGTGCGCGAGGTGATTGAGGTCTTCGACGCAACACTGATCGAATCTTCCATTAAACCCGTGTAGTCCATTATTTCAATTTGAGGCAAGCAAGATGATGAAAGGCGGAATCGCCGGTCTGATGAAACAGGCTCAGCAAATGCAGGAAAACATGAAAAAGGCCCAGGAGCAGCTTGCGCAGCTAGAAGTCGAAGGGCAAGCGGGAGCCGGCATGGTCAAAGTGCTGATGACCTGTGGCCACAGCGTGCGTCGGGTCAGCATTGACCCCTCGGTCATGGACGACAGGGAAATGCTTGAGGATCTGGTGGCGGCGGCACTCAACGATGCCACTCGGCGTGCCGAGGAGGCGTCGCAGGAGCGCATGGCTGGTTTCTCTGCGGGGCTCAATCTGCCGCCCGGATTCAAAATGCCCTTCTGATGAGCACACCTTCAAGCCTCGAGGCATTGATCGAGGCTTTGCGCTGCCTGCCGGGCATTGGCCCAAAATCGGCTCAGCGCATGGCTTACCACCTGTTGCAGCTGAATCGGCCAGGCGCGCGTCGGCTGGCCGATTCATTGCAGCGGGCTCTCGACACACTGCGCCATTGCCAACGCTGCAATACCTTCAGCGAGTCCGACATCTGCAGCCGCTGCCTTTCGGCGAAGCGAGACGCCAGCCAGCTTTGTGTCGTTGAGACGCCGGTTGACATGAACATGATGGAGCAGACGCAGGCCTATTCGGGCCTGTATTACGTTGTAATGGGCCGTTTGTCGCCGCTGGACGGCATTGGCCCCGCTGAACTGCATCTCGAGCGCCTGCTCGCGCGGGCCTGTGACGGAGTGGTGCGAGAGGTGATCATTGCCACCAATTACACCAACGAGGGTGAAGCAACGGCTCACTACCTGTCGGAAATGCTGAGGAACCGAGATGTCGGCGTGTCGCGTATTGCGCGTGGTGTGCCGGTCGGTGGCGAACTGGAATACGTCGATGCGGGGACGCTGGCACAGGCGCTGCGTGAGCGTAGACCGCTCGCGAACTAAGGGTTACAGGCGTTCCTCGATTTAATCCGTATTGAGATTGGCGTATAATGCGGCGGTTTAGTTCGTACCAACTTTTCATTACGTCCTAGGAATCAGCGCTATGAGCAATGAGTGCAAGGTGGACTGCGGAAGGCGGCGACTGGTCGTCGCAACCGCTGCGGTCGGCGGGGCGGGGGCGATAGCTGCGCTCGTGCCTTTCCTCTCCAGCATGCTGCCGTCCGAGCGGGCCAAGGCAGCCGGTGCGCCGGTCGAAGTCGAGATCGGTGGTCTCGAGCCGGGCCAGATGATGACCGTCGAATGGCGTGGCAAGCCCGTCTGGATCATCAACCGCAGCCAACCCATGCTCGAAACGCTGCCCGTCCTCGACGGGGCGGTTGCCGACCCAAAGTCCGACAAGAAAATGCAACCGGATTACTGTAAGAACGAGACGCGCTCGATCAAGCCGGCGATCATGGTGGCGGTGGGGATTTGCACGCACCTGGGCTGTTCGCCCTCAGCCAAGTTCAAGAAGGGCAGCGACGAAGGCATGGACGGGAACTGGCTAGGTGGCTTCCTGTGTCCGTGTCATGGCTCAACTTTCGACTTCGCCGGTCGGGTCTTCAAGAACAAGCCGGCACCGGACAACCTTGAGGTGCCGCCGCACATGTATCTGACGGATACGCGCATTCTCATCGGTGAAGACAAGAAGGGGGCTTAAGCCATGGCGTCGAATAGCAGTTTCGAAAAGTACAAGTCTGATGGTTCCCTGCAGGGCAATCTGCTCGAGTGGTTCGATGCCCGCTTTCCGGCAACGTCGATGTGGCGTGGGCACCTGTCCGAGTACTATGCTCCGAAGAATTTCAACTTCTGGTACTTCTTCGGATCGCTGGCGATGCTGGTGCTGGTGATCCAGATCGTGACCGGTATCTTCCTCGTCATGCATTACAAACCGGACGCATCGATCAACGCAAACGGCATTCCGGTGGCTTTTGCCAGTGTCGAGTACATCATGCGCGATGTGCCGTGGGGCTGGTTGATCCGCTACATGCATTCGACCGGCGCTTCGGCGTTTTTCGTCGTGGTGTACCTGCACATGTTCCGCGGCATGTTGTACGGCTCGTATCGACAGCCCCGCGAACTGATCTGGGTCTTCGGCACCCTGATCTTTCTTTGCCTGATGGCTGAAGCCTTCATGGGCTATCTGTTGCCGTGGGGACAGATGTCCTTCTGGGGTGCACAGGTGATCGTGAATCTGTTCTCGGCCATTCCACTGATCGGCGAACCGCTGTCGATCTGGATCCGCGGCGATTTCGTGGTTGGTGACGCGACGCTCAACCGCTTCTTCTCGTTTCACGTCATCGCCGTACCGCTGGTGTTGCTGGGCCTTGTCGCCGCGCACATTCTGGCCCTGCATGAGGTGGGCTCCAACAATCCGGACGGCGTCGAGATCAAGAAGCGCAAGGACGTTCATGGCATCCCGCTCGACGGCATCCCCTTCCACCCCTACTACACGGTGAAGGATATCGTCGGCGTCGTGGTGTTCCTGATGGTTTTCTCAATCATCGTTTTCTTTGCCCCGGAGGGTGGCGGCTACTTCCTCGAATACAACAACTTCATCCCTGCCGATCCGCTCAAGACGCCGCCGCACATCGCTCCGGTCTGGTATTTCACTCCCTACTACTCGCTGCTGCGGGCGATGGTGTGGCCGCTGCTGGGTATTGACGCCAAGTTCTGGGGAGTCGTGGCCATGGGTGCCGGCGTGGTCATCCTGGCCTTCCTCCCTTGGTTGGATCGTAGTCCCGTCAAGTCGATCCGCTATCGTGGGCCGATTTTCAAGACGCTGCTGACAGTGTTTGTGATCGCGTTCTTCCTGCTCGGCTTCCTCGGCACGCAACCACCGTCTTACGCCTTCTTCGGCGTCATCCCCAGCGCTCCGGTAGCGCAGGTCCTCAGCGCGTACTATTTTCTGTTCTTCCTGACCATGCCCTGGTGGTCGAAGATCGACAAGTACAAGCCGGAACCTGATCGCGTGACGATGTAATAGGACTGCACACAATGAAAAAACTGCTTACGGCATTGCTCTTTGCCCCGGCCATCGCCCTTGCCAGCGGCGCAGGCCTCCATCTCGACAAAGCGCCTGACGTGCAGGGCGACAAGGCGGCGTTGCAAAGCGGTGCCAGGACCTTTGTCAACTACTGTCTGAACTGCCATGGCGCGAGCTATGTTCGCTACAATCGCCTGACCGAGCTTGGCTTGACCGAACAGCAGGTCAAGGACAATCTGATGTTCACCGCTGTCAAGACGGGCGAGTTGATGCGGGTCGCAGCTCGCCCAGACGAGCAGAAACAGTGGTTTGGGGCGGCACCACCGGATCTGTCTCTGATTGCGCGTTCGCGTGCGTCCGAGGAAGGTAGCGGTGCCGACTGGCTGTACACTTATCTGCGCTCGTTCTATGTAGACGAGAAACGTCCGACCGGCTGGAACAACACCGTCTTCGCAAACGTCGGCATGCCGCATGTGCTCTGGCAATTGCAGGGTCTGCAGGTGCTCAACAAGGATCACAAGCTGGAACTGGCCGTTCCCGGTACCCTGACTCCTGGAGAGTACGACAAGCAGGTTGGGGATCTGGTGGGATTTCTGGTTTGGCTTGCCGAGCCAGATGCCGGTTTCCGCAAGCATCTCGGTTTCGGCGTTCTGGCCTTTCTCGTCGTTCTTTTCGGCTTCGCCTATGCGATGAAGAAGAAGTTCTGGAAAGACATCAAATAACAGAAGATTAAGCGCCGGGTTTCAGGCCACGGCATCGCCGGCGAGGGCGCGACAAGCGTCCGTAGCCGCCGCGATGCCGATTCGTTTTTGAGGGTATTGATCATGATGAATCTTTATTCGGGAACCACCTGCCCGTTCAGCCACCGCTGCCGCATCGTACTCTACGAGAAAGGCATGGATTTTCAGGTGATCGATGTGGATCTCTTCGCCAAGCCCGAGGACATCGCCATCATCAACCCTTATGGTCGTGTGCCAGTACTGGTTGAACGCGATCTAATCCTCTACGAGCCGAACATCATCAACGAGTATATCGACGAACGCTTCCCGCATCCGCAGTTGATGCCGGCTGATCCGATCATGCGCGCGCGGGCCCGGCAACTGCTGATCACCATGGAGCGAGAGGTTTTCGCCTACATCGAAGCGCTCGAAAAGGGCAGCAAGACCGCGGATCGCTCACGCCAGCAGATTCGCGACCGTCTTACCGAAATGGCTCCGGTGTTCGTCAAGCAGAAGCACATGCTCGGCGAAGAGTTCTCGATGCTTGATGTGGCTATTGCCCCGTTGCTCTGGCGTCTCGATCACTACGGAATCGAACTGTCGCGAGTTGCCGCGCCCCTGATGAAATACGGTGAGCGGATTTTCAGCAGGCAAGGATTCATTGATGCACTGACG
Organism: Candidatus Accumulibacter propinquus; assembly: GCA_016714935.1. Classification (GTDB taxonomy): domain Bacteria; phylum Pseudomonadota; class Gammaproteobacteria; order Burkholderiales; family Rhodocyclaceae; genus Accumulibacter; species Accumulibacter propinquus. The sequence goes on from JADKBU010000023.1 coordinate 51,995, forward strand.
CCGTCCGAGAAAGCGATGCGCAAGTAGGTGCGTGTCATCATGTGGCGCCGCCGCTCTTGTACCGTTACGATGGTGGCGCAACTCAATCACGCGCAAGGGGAAAACGTGTGGACCTGCCATCAACCAAACCTTACCTGATTCGCGCCATACACCAATGGTGCAGTGACAACGGGTTTACCCCGTACCTGGCGGTGGCTGTCGATGCATGCACGCGCGTACCGCGTGAGCATGTTCGCGATGGCCAGATCGTTCTCAATGTCGGCTACGACGCGACCGCGCAACTCAGCATCGCCAACGACTACATCAGCTTCCAAGCCAGGTTTGGTGGCGTGGCGCGCGATATTTCTATACCGATTGGTAATGTCTCGGCAATCTATGCTCGCGAGAACGGCGCGGGCATGGCTTTTGAACCGGAGAGCGCAGCGACTGCCGGTACGTCTGGAGGTGCGACAGGTAGTCGGGAAGACGACGGTGATCCGCCCACGCCGACCCCACCGGCCGGGCGAGCGAAACTGCAGCGCGTCAAATAATGAGCACCTTCCAAATCCTGGGTAGCTAGCGCACTGATTTCCGCAGGGATCGGGTCACCCGCAGGTACTGACAATCGTCAGAAGTCCTTCGCAGCCTCCCACAGAACGAAGCCATCGTCCTTGTGTGTCCAATCGAGCAACTCGATCAGGGGGTGGGCGCGCTGGCTGAGGTCAACCGGCGAGGCTTCGTCCTTGCCATCACGGTTTTCACTGGGCGACGGTGTGATGCCTTCGGCCTGGCGCCTGGAATCGGCAGCCGCCAGGCGCAGGAGGTTTATGGCCTCCGGGATTTGTTCGCTGGTGATGACTCCACGTGCGTTGCAGTCCTTGCCGAGGATCTCCAGGATTTGGCGCGCGACAGGGGCGAACATCATGATTTGGCCCGAAGTGCTCGAAATGAATTTGACCAGCATGTGGAAGTTCTCCATGGATTTTGGGATGGCGGTGCAGCCTGGGCAGTTCCTGAGAACGAGCAGCGAGCACTTCCGGTATTCGACGAATGCGAAGAGAAGTGTCTGCAACCCTGGCTCTGGGCTGTTCATTCCTCTCGCTTCTTTGACGCCGGTTATCAGTATAGGCAATATGGGAGCGTAGTGGATATGGTCCTGAGGCGGTAGGCAGTATGGAGCTTGAACGGATGCTGCGTTCGCAGGGGTTCGGGAGTCGGGCGGAGTGTCGCGCACTGGTGTGCGCCGGTCGCGTCAGCATCAATGGGAGGGTTTGTACGGACGCCTCATTGGCCTTCGAGCCGGAGGGGCTTCGCTTTGTGGTCGACGGGGTGGAGTGGTGCTATTGCAGGTTTGCCTATCTTGCGCTGCACAAACCCGCGGGCTATGAGTGTTCCCGACATCCCGGGCACCACCCTAGTGTGTATTCACTACTTCCGTGGCAGTTGGTAGCGCGCGGGGTCCAGGCTGTTGGAAGGCTCGACCAGGACACCACCGGATTGTTGTTGTTCACGGACGATGGGCCGTTTATTCATCATTGCACCTCACCACGGAAGCAGGTGCCGAAGGTTTACGAAGTGACGACCCGTGAGTCCGTAGATGATGCGCAAGTAGACGCCCTGTTGAACGGGGTGGTGTTGCATGGCGAGGCGCAATCGCTTTCCGCGGCGGCTTGTTCGCGGCTCGACGACAGGCGGTTGCGGCTGACCGTGACGCTTGGCAAGTATCACCTCGTCAAAAGAATGGTCGCTGCTGCCGGCAACAGCGTCGAGGGTTTGCACCGGGTGGCGATCGGCGGCCTGTTGCTGCCCGCAAGCCTGTCTCCAGGGCAGTGGGTGTGGCTGGGATCCGGGGAACTGAGGTGTTTGACTGATCGTGGATAAAACCTTCGAAGCAGCAGGCATTCTCTGTTTGCCGGGGGGGGGCGGCAGGGGGAGGATTTGGAGGGTTGTAGTCTCTTTGCGGGGGATCCTGGGCGATGACGTTGACCGAACTGCGGTATATCGTGGCTCTGGCGAGGGAAAGACACTTTGGGCATGCGGCTGACAAATGCCATGTCAGCCAACCAACGCTGTCGGTGGCGTTGAAAAAGGTGGAGCAACGTTTTGGGGTGATCTTGTTCGAGCGATCGTCCGCGGATGTTCGCCTGACGATGACGGGCGAACAAATCGCAGCGCAGGCTGAGCGAGTACTGGAGGAAGCGGGGAAGCTCAGAGAGATTTGTGCGAAAGGGAAGGATCCTTTGTCGGGGCCGCTGCGCCTGGGTGTGATTTATACCATTGCCCCGTACCTTCTACCGCGTCTGATTCCGGCACTGCATGCACGCGCACCGCTGATGCCGCTTTATCTGCAGGAAAACTTCACCGTGAGCCTGAGCGCTCAGTTGCGTCGTGGTGATCTTGACGTCATTGTAGTGGCGCTCCCTTTTTCTGAACCTGGGATTGTCTCGCGCGTGGTGTATGCGGAACCTTTTTGTGTAGTGATGCCGCGCGGGCATGCCCTTGCGCGGGAGGTCCTGATCGATACGCGCCAAGTCGCCGCGGAGAATGTGCTCCTTCTCGGCAATGGCAACTGCTTTCGGGACCAGGTTGTTCAAGCCTGCCCGCAACTTTCGGCTTCAGGGGGCACGGATGGAGCCATCGAGGGCAGCTCTCTGGAGACTGTGCGCTACATGGTGGCAAGCGGAGCTGGGATCTCTGTGGTCCCGGTATCGGCAGCCGCATCCTGGCCACAGGAAGATGCCTTGCTGGTATCGAGACCCTTCCGGGACCCCGTGCCGCTGCGCCAGGTGATCATCGCCTGGCGGGCGACCTTTCCCCGCCCGCAGGCCATCGATGTCTTACGGGCGGCGATCCTGGATTCTCCGCCCCCCGGGGTCGTCGTGGCCTGAGGTTGGCTACCTGGACCTGGGCGGATGCCTTGCCTCGGTTCTCTCTGTGTCGCACCCTGGAGTTAGGGATGCGTTACAGGGGTTCGGCCAGGCGAAGGGTGGAGGAACTGCAGGGGAGGATGCGTGCGGCGAACTGTGGCGAAGGATTGACGTCCGTATAGGTTTCACGTGGAACGTCATTCTGGTAGCAGCGGGGTAGAAGGCTCAAGGCTAAGTCGTTGTCTTGCGTCGGCGAACTGCTGCCTTGGCTGGCAGGGCCGCCACCTCATCTGACGCCACATCGTTGGTTGATGTCCGACTTTGCTTGGCAGCAGGCTTTGGTTCCCGTTTTTCAAACTCGAAACCGACTTTTCCGTCGCTTCCGCGCACCAAATAGGCCGAAAACTTGCGGCGCGTGCGAGCGGAGACAAAATTCCGCAGCAAGTCGGTTCGCCCGGTGCTGAGCAGCTTCTGCATCTGTTCGGGTTCGACAGCCTGCTGCAGAATGATGGTTCCCGAACGGAAATCGCAGGACTTCGTGGGTCCTTGCGACTTTTCGCAAACGTAGGCCATGCCGTGCGCAAACACACGCGCACCACATTTCGGGCACGCGCCGAGCGCTTCACTCTGGGAGAAGTCCACAACCTCAACGGCGCCGTCATCACCGGTGGCGCTCTGGCCAAAGTCAAACTCAGGTACGTTTTCGGCGTTGAGCTGGACGATCGCATTGAAAGGGCGCCCCATCTTGTTGCGGAAACCGCTCAGCGGGCCAACCTTGCGCCGGGTGAGCAATTCCTCAATTTCGGCGGCCTCAAACTGGCGGCTGGCGACGATTTTCCACAGAGAAAAGTCACAGGACTGGCACTGGAATTTCTTGTACGTCTCCTTGATCAGTCCAGCGCACTTGGGGCAAGGGGTGGAGAGTTCGCCAAAATCGCCGGGGATACTGTCACTGTCGTAACTCTTCGCCCGATCGACGATGCGCTGGGTCATGGCAGCGATCTCCCGCATGAAGTCGCTGCGTGACATTTCCCCACGTTCCATACGCGCAAGCTTCCATTCCCACTCGCCGGTAAGCTCTGGTGCCGTGAGTTCAGGAATACCTAGCCCGTTCAACAGGGTCATCAAGGAAAATGCCTTGGCTGTCGGCTGCAACTCGCGTCCTTCGCGGAGAAGGTACTGTTCAGCGATCAGGTTCTCGATGATCTGGGCCCGCGTTGCCGGTGTGCCAAGCCCGCGTCCTGCCATGGCTGCCCTTAATTCCTCGTCATCCATGGCTTTGCCGGCACCCTCCATGGCAGTGAGCAGACTCGCTTCGGAATAACGGGCTGGTGGTCGCGTCTGGTGGGAGCTGAGCACCATTTCCTCGGCTCTGACACGCTCCTGTGGCGCCACAGCGACGAGGTTGCCTTCCTCGCCTTCCTGGCCATCGCGGCCATAGACTGCGAGCCAACCGGGATTGACGAGGACCTTGCCTTCGGTCTTGAAGGGCTCGCCCTCGACACGCGTGATGCGCGTAGTGATCAGGTATTCCGCCGCGGGATAGAATACCGCCAGGAAACGCTTGACCACCATGTCGTAGAGTTTCAACTCGGGCTCGGAGAGGTGCTTGGGCGCCTGCAGGGTCGGTATGATCGCGAAGTGATCCGAGATCTTTGCGTTGTTGAAGATGCGCTTGTTGGGAACGACCCAATTGGCTGCGAGTATCCGCCCCGCAAACGGCGCGTAACGAGCCAGCGTGGCCTCGTCGTGACCCTTGCCCACTCCCTCGCCAGTGAGCATCGCGAGTGTGCTGCAGACTGTTGGACGATAGTCCTCAGGTAGCGCACGGGCGTCGGTACGCGGATAGGTCAAAACTTTGTGCTTCTCGTAAAGCGCCTGCGCCAGGCCCAGGGTCGCCTTTGCGGAGAAACCGAAACGGCCGTTCGCTTCGCGCTGCAGGCTGGTGAGATCATAGAGCAGCGGTGACAGTTGCGTCGACGCCTTGGATTCCTCGCTGACCTCGCCGATCTTGCCGGAGCACTTCTGCTGGAGCATCTGGCCGCAGGCCTGGTCCCACAGGCGATCGGCGCGTGCGTGTTCATCGTCGTCCTTGCCCTTGAATTTCTCATCGAACCACTTGCCCCGGTACTCGCCAGCAGCACAGCCAAAGACACCCTCGAGTTCCCAATAGGCGCGCGGTTTGAACTTGCGTATCCGGTCCTCGCGGTCAACGATCAGCGCCAGCGTTGGCGTTTGCACGCGACCCACGGTCGTGAGGTGGAAACCGCCTGTCTTCGAGTTGAAGGCGGTCATCGCACGTGTGCCGTTGATGCCGACCAGCCAGTCGGATTCCGATCGGCACACGGCGGCATCACCCAGGCCGGACATTTCTGTACCGTTGCGAAGCCGTAAAAAACCATCGCGCACGGCTTGAGGGGTCATCGATTGCAACCACAGGCGCTCAACGGGTTTGGCGGCGGCGGAGTGCTGGACGATGTAGTTGAAGATCAACTCACCCTCTCGCCCGGCATCACAGGCATTGATCAGGCTCGTGACATCCTTTCTCTTGATCAGACGGACCAACACTTTGAGGCGGGGCTCGGTCTTGGCGATAGGCTGCAGTGCGAAGTGAGGTGGAATCACCGGTAGATGGGCAAAAGACCACTTGCCGCGTTTGACTTCATACTCTTCGGGACAGGCCAGTTCCAGAAGGTGACCGATTGCCGACGCGAGAACGTATTCGTCGCTTTCGTAGTAGTCGTCGTTGCGAACGAATCCGCCGAGTGCGCGCGCGACATCAGCGGCAACGGACGGCTTCTCGGTGATGATCAGTTTCTTGCTCATGGGGTCTTCATCAGCCGTGGAGAGGGACGAAAGGTGGACTTCGACGACGGCCAAGGTTAGCTTCGCGAGACTCATAATAAAAGTACTCTGCCTCGCTTGGCAAGCGAGCTTGGCTGGGAGAGCAGGAGGTGTATGGCCAAAAACCCGGGATCTGGTACTCTCTTGGGAACCGGCCGCCGCTCGTGGTGTTGCGAAAGATCAACTGACGGGCGCGCGCAACGCCACTCCCTGGCCTGTGCCGAGCCGCTCGCTACTTGTGGGGAAGTACTCCTGGCGCGCGATCAGTGGAGGAGCCGCGTGTCACCGTCATCCAGCAACTCCTCGACTACCAGCGGTTCGATGTTCTGTTCCTGGCACCAGAGCACCATCAATACAATGATCTTGAACTTGGCCAGAGGAACCGGTTCGTCGCCAAGAAGCATGGCTCGCTCGACCGCCAATTCACGCAAGGCAGGACGCAGAAGACCGGCCGCCTCAAGAGAAGCGATGAAACCCAGGCCGTCACTGCCCAGCTTGCGCTGCTCTTCAACGCGGTAAACACGCAGTGCGCGATCATTTCCAGGCAGTTCTACCACGGCGGCTGTATTCAGACCGTCCAACCAGCGCAGTGCAGTGCTGATCGCGGCATCCTCAAAGCCGACAGCACTCAGGGCACGCTTGAGTGTTCTGCTCTTGGGGCGGCTACCAAAATCCTGATAGGTGGCGAAAAGGTAGACGAGGATGTCGATCATCAAAAGGGCTCTCAGGCTCGGGAAATCCGTTGATAGTGGCCACCCGGCAAGTTGGCGACCTGACCATCCAGTTCCAAGTGCAGCAGCATCACCGAAACAGCGTCCGCCGTCAACCCGGTGCGGGTAGCCAGGTCGTCGAGACTGCAAGGGTCAAAACCCATACTTAGTAGCAGCCCAAGGCTTTCCTCGTTTGCCTCGGGAGCCTGTTCGAGGGGGCCAGCGGAATGCTGCCAACGCAGTTCGTCGAGGACATCCTGAACCGTCTCGACAAGTTTTGCTCCCTCCTTGAGCAGCTTGTGACAGCCGCGGGACTGTGGAGAGTGAATCGACCCCGGGATGGCGAATACTTCGCGGCTCAACTCTGCAGCGAGGCGCGCGGTGATCAGCGAGCCACTCTCGGTGGTCGCCTCGACTACCAGGGTGCCTCTTGACAAGCCGGCAATCAGGCGATTGCGTCGTGGAAAGTTGGACGCGGCAGGAGGTGTGCCGAGAGGAAACTCGGAGACGATTGCGCCCCTGTCTGCAATCTCGAATGCCAATGCCTGGTTCGATGCAGGGTAAAGCCGATCGATTCCGGTACCGATCAAGGCGATGGTATGCCCGTTCGCGGACAAGGCCCCGCGGTGTGCGGCAGCATCGATCCCCAAGGCGAGGCCGCTGACGATGGTGAGACCCGCGGCAGCCAGGGCTGACGCGAAGCGTTCCGCGTTCATTGCCCCCTGTGGTGTCGGGTTGCGGCTCCCGACTACGGCCAAGGCAGCAGAATTCAGCAAGTCCAGGCGACCCCGGACATAGAGCAGGGTCGGCGGGTCGGGGGTTTGCAGGAGGCTTTGGGGATACTCGGGATCGGCAAGACAGAGCAAGTGTTGTCCGGGTTGCTTGGACCAGGCAAGAGCGCGGTCAATCGCAGAACGGTTTTCGGTGTCAAGCAGGAGCCTTGTGGCTCGGTCGCCAACGACGCCGCTCAGCGTGTTGCGACCGGTAGCAAAGATAACTTCCGGCAGTCCGAACGCGTCCAGCAACTTGCGCTGGGTCTGACCGCCAATGCCCGGAGTCAGCGTCAGTCGCAGCCAGTTCCTCAGCGACTCCTGCGCCGACATCGCTAGGGTGTACGGGCGAAGTCGTTGACGTCCACGGTCGCTTCGGCCTGCACCACCAGGCCGTAGGCCAGGCGCTGAAAGGTTCTGAACACGAAGAGCAGGCCGATCCGCTCGGGTGGAATCGGTACCATCATCTTCTGATCATTACCATCGCGTTCGACTACGGTGCGATTACGCTCCAGGGCCAGGACATGTCCGATTTCGATGCCATCCTGAACACCGCGGTTGATCGAGACAATCGAGCCGCGACCCGCCGCGTCGACCCCGCCATATACAGAAATGACGCGACCGTCGACTTGAAAATCCGGCTTGTGGGGTACGTAGGCGATCAGTGGTGGGCGAATGGCCGGAAGCAAACGATCACCGCGGCCAATTTCCTGTTTCATGGTGACCACTTCAAAGGTCGCCGGCTCACCGACCTGGACCTGTCTTGCGGTACCGAGATAAAACGCCTCGTATCCGAGAATTTCCGAAGTTGCCGGGTCGAGCAGTGCTTTGCCGTTGCGATAGATCTGCCAGTCCTGCTTGGAAGGATCAGCATTGGCGACGTAGGCGAGGTCACCGTTGCCGAGGAAGACGCGATCCTGCTGTGTAGCGACGATCTGCGCCGCGCTGTCGAGACTGTGCGCTTCGACAATCAGTGGGTCGGACAGGAAAGGCCTGATGACGTTCGGCGGGATGGCCGGAATCCCCTCGGCAAGCGCTGTCGAGTGAACTTGCGGCAACACGCGTGCGCTCTGCAGGCGAAGGTAAGGGCGACCTTGCGCATCACGGTCGAGAACAATCACGTCGCCGGGAAAGATGCGGTGCGGATTCCTGATTTCGTCCCGGTTCATGCGCCAGATTTCCGGCCACCGCCAGGGTTCCTTGAGGAATTTCCCGGAAATCCCCCACAAGGTGTCGCCTGGGAGAACGACATGTCGGTCGGGTGCGCCGTTGGCCAACTGGAGGTCTTGTCCGGTGGCACCGCAGAGCCCACTGACCATGACTAGAAGGAACGCGGATATAATGCGGATCATCGTGTTATCCTCATGGGAACGGTTGCGCGCGGGAATTGAACTCCCGCTCCCTGCGTTTGTCGGAGTTTTTCGTCTGGCGGGCTGCTGGCTGGAAGCTGTCTAGTTGTCGTGGGTATTAGCCCGACATTGCCAAGAGGCTACGTTGGATTCTGCACGCAGTTATTTCTTCGATCAAGCTTTTTATGCCCTTACTACCAATACTTCGCTTTCCGGATCCGCGCCTGAGAAAGGTGGCCACACCCGTTGCAGTAATTGATCAAGGCATACGTCGCCTGGCCCGAGACATGGCGGAGACGATGTATGAGGCACCCGGGATCGGTCTCGCCGCGACACAGGTGGACGTGCACCAACGGCTGATCGTCATCGACGCCTCGGAGGCAAGGGATCAACTATTGACCCTGGTTAATCCGGAGATCATCACTCGGGAGGGTGTTCAGGTCTGCGAGGAAGGGTGTCTTTCAGTGCCCGGAATTTACGACAAGGTCGAGCGCGCCGAGCATGTGGTCGTCCGCTATCTCGACCTCGAAGCCAGGGAGCAGACCATCGAGGCGGCTGGTCTGTTGTCGGTTTGCCTGCAGCACGAGATCGACCACCTCGAAGGGCGGGTTTTTGTCGAACATCTCTCGCAACTGAAACAGTTGCGGATCAGGAACAAGCTCGCCAAGCAGGCCCGAATCACCGCATGAGACTGATTTTCGCCGGTACTCCGGAGTTCGCGGCTGTCGCACTGCGGGCGATCATGGCGGCCGGACATGAGGTGGTGCTGGTCATGACACAACCTGACCGTGCTTCGGGTCGGGGCCTGGTGGTACGTCCCGCGCCAGTTAAACAGCTCGCTGATGCCGCGGCGATTGAAGTCCTGCAGCCGGCAAACCTCAGGGACCACGCAGCACAGGAGCGGATACGTGCGCTTGCTGCAGATGTCATGGTCGTGGCGGCCTACGGGCTCATTCTGCCACAAGCCGTTTTGGATGTTCCCCGCTTCGGCTGCATCAACATTCATGCTTCGCTGCTGCCGCGGTGGCGGGGTGCCGCTCCGGTGCAGCGGGCAATCCTTGCCGGCGACACGCAAACCGGCGTGTCGATCATGCAGATGGACGCCGGGCTGGACAGTGGTCCGGTGCTGATGTCGGCGGTGGTGCCGATCGCTGGAGATGATAACGCTTCAGTGCTGCACGACAGGTTGGCGGCGACCGGCGCTCGCCTGGTCATCGACGTCTTGGCGCAGTTGCCGCTGACGGCACAACCGCAGCCGGAAGGGGGGATAACGTATGCGGCGAAAATCGACAAGCGTGAGGCGGCGCTGGACTGGCGCCTCCCGGCAGAACAACTAGCGCGGCAGGTGCGTGCCTTTGATCCTGTGCCGGGAGCGACATGCGTCATCGAGGGCAAGCTGCTCAAGGTCTGGCGCGCGCAGACCGCTGCTGGCGAGGGTCGTCCAGGGACGGTCCTGGCGGCTGACCGCAGCGGGGTGGTAGTGGCCTGTGGTGAGGGGGCACTGCGGCTCACGGAACTGCAGAAGGCAGGTGGCAAACGCCTCCCGGCAGCGCTGTTCCTCGCAGGGACGCGCATACTTCCCGGCATCCGCTGTTTGACCGGTACGGCTTGAAAGCTGTCGGCACAGCCCCATCTGGCAGAGCATCACCATGCTGAAGCGACGGAGGGTAAGGCAATGTTCGGCAATTGGCTGAAGACGTCCATCCTGATGGCCGCGATTCTGGCCCTGTTTGGAATCCTTGGAGCGTTTATTGGCGGCAAGACGGGGATGTTGCTGGCGCTGCTGCTGGGCGGCGGCATGAACGTCTTCGCGTACTGGTTCTCGGACCAGATGGTGCTGCGCATGTATAACGCGCAGGAGGTGGACGCGGGTTCTGCGCCGCAGTTCTACGGCATGGTCAGGGAGCTTGCGCAGCGCGCTGGAATGCCGATGCCGAAGGTCTATCTGATCGACGAGGCCCAGCCCAACGCATTCGCCACTGGTCGCAACCCGGAACATGCGGCAGTTGCGGCGACGACCGGGATCCTGCAGTTGCTTTCGGCCAGGGAGTTGCGTGGAGTCATGGCGCATGAGCTGGCGCATGTGCGGCATCGCGACATCCTGATCTCGACGATCTCCGCGACGATGGCGGGAGCCATTTCGGCGCTTGCCAATTTCGCGGTGTTTTTCGGCGGTCGCGATGCCGATGGGCGTCCGAGCAATCCCTTGGCTGGCGTACTGGTGGCTGTGCTTGCGCCGCTGGCTGCCGGTCTGATTCAGATGGCGATCTCCCGAGCACGCGAGTTCGAGGCCGATCGCGGTGGTGCGGAAATCTGCGGTGATCCGAATGCGCTGGCCGATGCCTTGATGAGGATCGATGCCTGTGCGCGCGGTATTTCGATGGCTCCCGCCGAGGCCCATCCGGAAACCGCGCAGATGATGATCATGAATCCCTTGTCCAGTGGCGGTATTGCCGGACTGTTCAGCACCCACCCGGCGACTGTGGAGCGTGTGGCACGGCTGCGGGCAATGGTCCGATCTTAAGTGCTGCGAGGCAGTGTTTCACGTGGAACATTGCCTGCCCATAGTCTAGTGCTGGACCGCATCGCCGCTCTGGATTTCATCGCGCAGCAGGCGCTGCAATACTTCGGCGAGGCGATAACCCGCCTCGGTCACCCGACGCTCGGCGATTGCCAGCGCTCGGGCGTGGAATTCGGCGCTGATCGTCGGAACGGCGTCGCCGATTTCCGGGGGGTAGGCCTGGGTTCGCGCAATGGATTGGCTCTCCTCGATCCACTGCTCCGGCACCTTCGCGGTTGGTGGTGAGGCGTGCCGGCTGAGCAGTGAGCTGACCGCGGCTTCGAGCCGGCTGCCACGCAGCCAGGGTGGTCCAGGAAGATCGTCCCAATAGCGGTGCAGACTCATTGATGTGGGACGGGCGTAGAAAAATGTGTTGACGACCACCTGGTTGTTGCCGCCACGGTCACTCTCCCCGTCCGGCCCGTAGCGGCTGACCGTGTGGAGCGGCTGATGCGCATCCCCGACCAGGTGAATCAGCCAGGGAATTGCATAGGCGCGTAGTTCGACCGCCGCCTTCGCATCGCCGACGATCGACACCAGAGTCGCCAGCTGTCGATCAAGACTTCCGGAGGACCTGGATTCACCTGTCGCTGGTTTGGGATCATCATGATCGAGGTAGTGCCAGTCCAGCCGACGCTCCATGTCGGGGAAGCCCGCCAGGGTCGGAGTTGGCGCATCGACTCCTCTGGTATAGAAGCGAGTGTCGTGGCGAATGTCGTCGGGCCAGGTCGAAGACTCTAGAAAAGCCGCCAGATCGTGATCAGGCGTCCTGGCCCGCGCCTGCCAGCGCGCGAAATCCGGGTGCTGCCGAAGGATCGCTGCGACCTTCGCTCTCGTGCCTCCGTCGAGTTGCTCCCAGGCAATCATCGCGGTGATCCGGTGCCCGGTTGCATTCCACGCCAAAGCTGGAGTAGAGATTATCAACAGGAACAGCAGTCGCCAACGAGGAAATGCCGGCGACCGGGCCAAACTGCCTCGACCTGGGGTCCGTGCGGCCACCTCCTTGAAGTACCACAGCCATGCACGCCACCGCCGGAACGGCGATCGCAAGCGAGGCGTCAGGATCGGCGGAATGTATCCACCAACTGCAGTTGCCTGGGAGCGAGGTCGTGAAGTGGCCGAAGGCATGCGCACATTATCGCCCTCCCTTGGCGATCTCGCCACCCGCAGGCATCGTGCTAAACTCATTCCACCGTCGACAGCAGCGAATCCAGGCCGTGCCTTCTCTTCCACCTTCCTCGTCACCTTCGCCGCGCGCCCAGCGCGTGCGCAAACCCATCCTGGCCGGCAACGGTACGGCGCCGCTTGCCGCTGCCGGCGCACGTTCGACGCTGGCTCCGGATTCACTCGCCGAAAGCCTGCTGCGGGCCGCGCACGTGATCGCCGCAGTGCGATCCGGACGTAGCCTGACGGTTGCTCTGCGTGCTCTCGACCCGGCCGATCCCGCGACCCGCGCAGCGGCACAGGAGGTAGCCTACGGCAGCCTGCGCCGCTACGGTTGTGGCGAGTTCATTCTCCGGCGCCTACTGGACCGGACATTGCCGCATGCCGAGACGGAAGCCCTGTTGCTGGCGACGCTCTACCGTCTGCATACGCGGCCCGACGCCGCCTACATGGTGGTCGATCAGGCAGTATCGGCGGCAGGAGAGCTCGTGGGAGGTGCCTTTCGCGGGCTGGTCAACGCCGTGTTGCGTAACTATCTGCGCCAGCGCGAGGCCCTGCTTACCGCCATGGCCGATGACCAGGAGGCGACGTTCCAGCACCCCGCCTGGTGGCTGGCGCGCTTGCGGCGGACCTATCCCGATTGTTGGCCGGAGCTTGTCGGCGTTGGCAATAGCCTTCCCCCAATGACCCTGCGCGTTAATCGGCGTCGCGTCACCCTGAACGATTACGTTGAAAGCCTGCGACGTTCCGGCTTGCCTTGCCGGGAGTTGGGCGGATCCGCGCTGATGCTTGACAGGCCGGTTGCGGTTGACGCCTTGCCGGGTTTTGCCGATGGCCTGATATCGATCCAGGATGCCGGTGCCCAACGTGCCGCGGAACTCCTCCAGCCGATGGCAGGTGAGCGTGTCCTCGACGCCTGCTGCGCGCCGGGGGGAAAGACCGGCCATCTGCTGGAGCTGGCAGACATTGAACTGCTGGCACTCGACATCGACGGCGACCGCACGCGGCGCGTACAGGACAACCTGCGGCGGCTCGGTCTGGTCGCCACCGTGCGGGTGGCCGATTGTACGGCTTCGGAACAGTGGTGGGATGGGCAGCCTTTCGACGCGATTCTCGCGGACGTACCATGTACTGCTTCCGGGGTGGTCCGCCGCCATCCGGATATCAAGTATTTGCGACGGGAAAGCGATGTCAGACGCTTCGCTCGCCTGCAGAGCACGTTGCTCGACAAACTCTGGCCGTTATTGAGGCCGGGCGGCAGGCTGCTGTACGCGACCTGCTCGGTGTTCCCGGAAGAAAACGGCGCGCAGATCGACGCCTTTCTCGTTCGCCAACCGGGAGCCCTGCGGCTCGCCGAAGAAAGACTTCTGCCTCGGGAAGAACATGACGGATTCTTTTATGCGTTGCTGCGGAAAGCTCTTTAGCACGCTGTTGTTCGGCCTGACGCTGTTCGCCTCGTATGCGGGGCAAGCGGCCGACATCAGTGTCCGCAACCCGAATCTGTCGGTCGCCGAAGATGGCTACACGCTGGCTGCCGACTTCAACATCAATCTCAACTCCCGCCTCGACGAGGCCATCGCCAAGGGGATAACCCTGTATTTCGTCGTCGATTTCGAGCTGACGCGCTCCCGCTGGTACTGGCTCGACGAGCAGGTGGTCAGTCGCAGTCAGACATTCCAGCTTTCATACCACGCCCTCACCCGGCAGTACCGGCTGTCCAGCGGTGCCCTGCATCAGAGCTTTCCTACGCTCGACGACGCCCAGCGCATACTGTCGCGGCTGCGCAACTGGCTGGTGCTCGAAAAGGGTACCGTCAGGGCCGATCAACCGTACTTTGCTGCGGTGCGCATGCGCCTCGACCTGAGCCAGATGCCCAAAACCTTCCAGGTAAACGCACTGGCCAACCGGGACTGGAATCTTTCCTCGGAGTGGGCGCGCTGGAACTTCACGCCCACCGAGACCTCCGCGCCTGGTGGAGCCCCGCTGTCGCCGGGCGCCGTAGACGCCAGATGAAAAGTCTGATCGTCGCTGCCGCCTCGTTGGGCGGCATCCTGCTATTCCTGCTGGCTTCGGCCAGCGCCAACACCGCGCTCTTTGCCCGCCACTATCCGTGGCTGCTGGCGCTGAACGCGATTGTGGCGTTGTCGCTACTGGCGCTGATCGCCTGGCAACTGCTGGCCCTCTGGCGAGAACACCGGGCACAGGTCTTCGGCTCACGCCTCAAGCTGCGCCTGATGCTGATGTTCGGCCTGATGGCGGTGCTGCCCGGCGTGCTGATCTACGCCGTGTCGGTACAGTTCGTGACCAAGAGTATTGAAACCTGGTTCGACGTGCGCGTCGAGAAAGCCCTCGAAGCGGGCCTGAATCTCGGTCGCAGCGCTCTCGATTCATTGCTTGAAGACCTGGCGGACAAAGGGCAGGCCATGGCCCTAGAACTTGGTGAACGTTCTGAAGCGCAGCGGCGTCTCGAGCTTGGTCGCCTCCGCGAGCAGAATGGCGTGCAATCGGTCGCCCTGTTCTCCACCGCTGGCGAGCTGTTGGCCACGGCGACCGGCGAACTGCATACCTTGTTGCCGCTGCAGCCGGCCGCCGACCAGTTGCGGCGGGCGCGTACCGAGCGTCGCTACGCGGTCATCGAAAGCAATGGCGAGAAGGATCTCACCCTGCGTGTGCTGGTGGCGGTGTCGCCGCCCGGTCTTGGCGTCGAAACCCGCATCCTGCAACTCACCGAGCCGGTGCCGACCAGCCTGGCGCTCAACGCGGACAGCGTACAGACGGTATACGCCGATTATCAGGAACTCTCGCTGGGCCGCGAAGGCCTCACCCGCATCTACGCGATGACGCTGACCCTGACTGTATTGCTGGCCCTGTTCACCGCCATCGCGTTGGCTTTCGTACTGGCTCGTCGCCTGTCGGCACCGCTGTCGATCCTCGCCGAGGGGACGCAGGCCGTGGCCGCCGGCGATTACACGCCCCGGCAGGCCGTCTATAGCCGCGATGAGTTGGGCGTCCTGACCCGATCGTTCAAGCAGATGACCAGCCAGCTCGACGAAGCACGACGGGACAATGAGCGTCATCGTGCCGAACTCGAAGCAGCACGCGCCTATCTCGAATCGATCCTGGCCAATCTTTCTGCAGGGGTGCTGGTTTTTGACCATCGCTTCGTCCTGCGTACGGTCAACGAAGGTGCGCTGACCATCCTCTCGGACGATTTCGCTGCTCTGCTCGGCGAGGCGGCTGAAGTCTGGCCGCGGCAGCAGGTGATTGGCCAGGCCATCCTTGATGCCTTTGCCGAAGACGAACGCACCGAATGGCAGGAACAGATCGAGCTCGAACATCCCGGCGGACTGCCGCAAATTCTGCTGCTGCGCGGCACACAGTTGCCGGCCGGGTCGCATGGCGGGTATGTGGTCGTGTTTGACGACGTGACCCGGCTCATCGCCGCCCAGCGCAGTGCCGCCTGGGGAGAAGTGGCGCGGCGGCTCGCACACGAGATCAAGAATCCGCTAACGCCGATCCAGTTGTCTGCCGAGCGCCTGCAGATGAAACTCGCCGACCACCTGAGCGGCGTCGACGCGCAGGTGCTCGCGCGCTCCACGCAGACGATCATTACGCAGGTGCAGGCGATGAAGCGCATGGTCAATGATTTCAGTGACTACGCGCGCCTGCCTGCTCCTGAACTGGCAGCCGTTGATCTCAACGCCCTGGTGCTTGAAGTACTCGGTCTTTATGAGACCTCGCGGGCGACGATCGAGACCAAACTCGCGCCGCGGCTACCGCCGGTCTGGGGAGATACCACGCAGTTGCGGCAAATCATCCACAATCTGCTGCGCAACGCCGAAGACGCGCAGGAAGCTCTGGATGCGCCGTTTATTGCGATCAGCACGCGACGCGCAGAAGGCCTGGCCGAGATGGTCGTCCGCGATCAGGGGCCAGGTTTTCCACCCGAAATCATTGCCCGGGTTTTCGAGCCCTACGTCACCACCAAGGCGCGCGGCACCGGCCTGGGCCTGGCGATCGTCAAGAAGATCGTCGACGAACATCACGGCCGCGTCAGGATCAACAACCGTCAGCCGGCCGGCGCCGAAGTCAGCATCCTGTTGCCGCTGGCCTCCCTGCCCACCCGCAAGCGGCGCTCAAGCACACTACCTTCCGAGACCTGACCATGGCGCAAGTACTGATCGTCGATGACGAAATGGGAATCCGCGAACTCCTCTCCGAGATTCTGGCCGACGAGGGTCACTCAGTGTGGCTGGCCGAAAACGCTGCGGCGGCCCGCAAGCTGCGCGCCGAAAAACGGCCTGATCTGGTTCTGCTGGACATCTGGATGCCGGATACCGACGGTATCTCGTTGCTCAAGGAGTGGTCCGCGAGCGGCCTCCTGACCATGCCGGTGGTGATGATGTCCGGACACGGAACGATCGATTCGGCGGTGGAAGCGACCCGCATCGGTGCCACCGATTTTCTCGAAAAGCCGATTGCCCTGCAAAAGCTGCTGCTCACGGTAAAGAAAGCGCTCAAGCACGAAACCGTTCTGCAGAAGAAGCCACTGACGCTCGACGCTTTCGCCCGCTCGCCCCTGCTCAAGGATCTCAAGCGACGCCTTGAGCAGGCCGCGGCAAAGACATCGGTGCTGCTCCTCAAGAGTGCTTCGGGCAGCATCGCCGAGATCTGCGCGCGTACGCTGCAGACCCATCGGACGCCCTGGCTTGATCTTTCCGCTTCGAGTGCGCCGTTGACCCAGGAAATGCTGCAGAACGCCAGCGGCGGCATTGTCTTCATCTCCGACCTGGCACAGCTCGGAAAACTGCAACAGATGAATCTCGTCTTTGCGCTCGAACGGCTGGAGAGACACAACCTGCAGCTCGTCGCCGCATCGACTCGCCCAATGGCGGGACTCGTCGAAGCGGGTTGGGATGCGCTGCTGGTCAGCCGCCTTGGGGAAGTGTGGGTGGCTCTGCCGCAGATTTCAGGACACGCCGACGACGTTCCGGAAATTGCTTCCATGTTGCTGTCCCATCTGGCCGAGCGCGGTGAAGTTCCACTCCGGCATTTTTCCAGCGGCGCGCAGAACTCGCTGCGACTTCACCGCTGGCAGGGTGAATGGGCCGAGTTGCTGACCACGGTGAAAAACCTCGCGCTTTCGGCGCTCGAGGAAGAGATCAGCGCGGAAGATGTGGCGCGCATCCTGCAGACCGAGGTCGCCCAGATCGGGATGCCGTTGCCATTGCCGGCGATGTTCTTCGACCAGCCCTTGCGGGAAGCACGTGAAGCCTTCGAGCGGATGTATTTCGAATACCATCTGACCGGCGAACGCGGTAGTATGACGCGCCTGGCGGAGAAGACGGGGCTGGAGCGGACCCATCTATACCGGAAGTTGAAGCAACTCGGCCTGAACATCGGTCGACGCGGCGACGAACGTGACTAATAGGTTCCGGCCGCCAGGCTTTCAGGGAGATCAATAACAATGCGTATCGTCATTCTGGGCGCGGGTCAGGTCGGGGCCAGCGTCGCGGAGAGCCTCGCCTCGGAAAACAACGACATCACGGTGGTCGACAACGACCATGAGCGTCTGGCGCATCTGCAGGATCGCCTCGATCTGCAGACGGTAGTCGGCAATGCCGCCTATCCTTCGGTTCTGGCCAGTGCCGGCCTGGATGACGCCGACTTGCTGATTGCCGTGACCCAGAGCGATCAGACCAATCTCGTCGCCTGCAAGGTTGCCCACAGTGTTTTCAATGTGCCCGCGCGCATCGCGAGGTTGCGCGCGCGCGACTTCCTGGACAGTGAAAAACTGCTGTCGACAGCGAATTTCGCGGTGGATTATGCCTTGTGCCCGGAACAGGTCATTACCGAGTATATCGCGCGCCTGGTCGATTTCCCGGAAGCCCTGCAGGTGCTGAGCTTTGGCGGTGGACGCCTGGCGCTGGTCGCCGTCCGCGCCTACGAAGGCGGGTTGCTGGTCGGCAACGAAATCAAGCAAATGCGCACGCATTTGCCACCCGAGGTCGACGGCAGGATCGCCGCGATCTATCGCCGCGACGGGGCGATCATGCCTAGCGGCGAGACGGTGATCGAAGACGGTGACGAGGTCTTTCTGCTCGCAGCCGAAGAGCATATCCGCACCGTGATGCGCGAGTTGCGACGCTCGGTCGAGCCGGTACGGCGAGTGATGATCGCTGGTGGTGGCAATATCGGCTTGCGCGTGGCACAGGCTCTGGAAAGCAGGTGCGATGTCAAGACCATCGAGGTCGACCGGCGGCGTGCCGAATTCGTGGCCTCCACCCTGAAGTCGGTACTGGTACTTTGCGGCGATGCCACCGATGAAGAGTTGTTGCAGCAGGAGGCCATCGACGAGATGGACCTCTTCCTGGCGCTGACCAACGACGACGAAGACAACATCATGGCCGCGTCGCTGGCCAAACGGATGGGTTGCAAGCGGGTGGTGGCGTTGATCAACCGCCGTGCCTATGCCGAACTGGTCCAGGGCGGCCCGATCGACATCGCGCTTTCACCTGCGCAGGTATCGATCGGTACCCTGCTGACCTACGTTCGTCGCGGTGACGTCGCGCAGGTTCACAGCCTGCGCCGGGGTGCTGCCGAGGCACTCGAGATCGTCGCCCATGGCGATCAGAAGACCTCCAAGGTGGTTGGTCGGCGTATCGGTGAAATCCCGACGATTCCAGGAGCCTTCATCGCGGCGATCGTCCGCGATCTCGACAAGAGCCAGGATCTGGGCTTTCTCGGCCTGGCCAAGAAGAAGCAGGCGGGTCACGTGCTGATCGCCCACCGGGACGTGCTGATCGCCTCCGGCGACCACCTGATCGTCTTCTGCCTCGACAAGAAGGTGGTCAAGCAGGTCGAAAAGCTGTTTGCAGTCGGCTTCCATTTCTTCTGAGAGGGCTGCGCCATGCAACGCTACTACCCGGTAGTGCGGGTCCTCTCGCTGGTGATCCTGATGTTCGGTCTGACTATGCTGGTTCCCTGGGGTCTGTCCTGGGCGCTGCAGGATGGCGCGCAGAGCGCCTTCGACGAGGCCGTTCTGCTGACCGTCGCTACCGGCCTGGGGTTGTGGTACGCGACCCGCAAGGAGAAGCGCGACCTGACGATCCGCGATGGATTCCTGATGGTCGCGCTGGTGTGGACCGTGCTGCCGGTGTACGCCGGGCTGCCGTTGGTTCTGCACATGCATGCGAGCTTCACCGACGCCTACTTCGAGGCCGTTTCCGGGCTGACGACGACGGGAGCGACGGTATTCGAGGGACTCGACGCGCTGCCGGTGTCGATCAACTTTTGGCGTTGCCAACTTGTCTGGCTTGGCGGCATGGGCCTGATCGTTCTGGCGGTGGCCATCCTGCCCTTGCTCGGCATCGGCGGCCGTCAGATGTTCAAGGCCGAAACGCCAGGGCCGATGAAGGACTCGAAGATGACTCCGCGCATGGCCGAGACCGCCAAGGGCTTGTGGGCGGTCTATACGCTGATCTCGATCTGCTGCGTGCTGGGTTACCGCTGGGCCGGCATGACCTGGCTCGATGCCATCATGCACATGTTCAGCACCATGGGACTTGGTGGCTTCTCCAGCCATGATGCGAGCTTTGGTTTCTTCGATTCGCCGGCGATTGAAGCCGTGAGCATCGCTTTCATGCTGATCGCTGGCTGCAATTTTGCAACACACTACGTCGTTCTCTCGCGGCGTTCCTTTCGCCCTTACCTGACTGATCCGGAGGCCGGGGCTTTTCTGCTGGTGAGCGTCGGCAGTGTCATCGCGATTGCCATTTTCCTCGATGTGCATGGGGTCTACCCGACGTTTTCGGAGGCCTTGCGTTTTTCCGCTTTCAACGTGGTGTCGATTGCCACAACCACGGGTTACGCCAGTACCGATTATGCCTTGTGGCCCATGTTTGCGCCGTTATGGATGCTGTTCCTGTCCAGTTTCGCGACCAGCGCCGGGTCGACCGGCGGCGGCATCAAGATGATCCGCGCGATCGTGCTCTACAAGCAGGTGTACCGGGAGTTGACGCGCGCGATGCACCCGAACGCCATCCATCCAGTGAAAATCGGCAGTGAACTCGTACCGTCGAACATTCTCTTCGCCGTGCTGGCTTTCGGTTTCATGTACATGGTGTGCATCGTGTCGATGACCCTGGCGCTGTCGTTTTCCGATCTGGAAATCGTCACCGCCTTCACGGCGGTGGTCGCCAGCATCAACAACACCGGACCAGGTCTCGGCCAGGTCGGGCCGGCGACCAACTTCGGGAGCCTGAGCGATTTCCAGACCTGGGTGTGTACCTTCGCCATGCTCCTGGGTCGTCTGGAGATCTTCACCCTGCTGGTGGTCATGACGCCGGCTTTCTGGCGCAAGTAGCGGGGAAAGGCGATAATCGACGCTGCCCATTCCCCTCGCCGGTGGAGCCTCTCGTGACCCGACCCTGCAATGACAGCTTTCTGCGCGCCCTGCTCAGGGAACCCACCGAATATACGCCGGTCTGGCTGATGCGCCAGGCGGGTCGCTATTTGCCCGAGTATTGTGAAACGCGCAGGCGTGCCGGCAGTTTCCTGCAGTTGTGCAAGAACCCGGCGATGGCTTGCGAGGTGACGCTGCAGCCACTCGCGCGCTATGATCTGGACGCGGCGATCCTCTTCTCCGATATCCTGACCGTGCCCGATGCGATGGGGCTCGGGCTGTACTTCAGTGACGGCGAAGGACCCCGCTTCGAGCGCCCGTTACGCGAGGAGTGGGCAATCCGCGACCTCAGCGCGCCGGACCCGTGGGACCACCTGCGTTACGTGATGGACGCGGTGAGCGAAATCAGGCGCGCACTGAACAACTCGGTGCCCTTGATCGGTTTTTCCGGCAGTCCTTACACCCTGGCCTGCTACATGGTCGAAGGCGCTTCGAGTACCGACTACCGTTGTATCAAGAGCATGCTTTACAACCGCCCCGACCTGCTGCATCGCATTCTGTCGGTGACCGCCGACGCCGTGAGCGCCTACCTCAATGCCCAGATCGAGTCGGGAGCGCAGGCGGTCATGATCTTCGATTCCTGGGGAGGGTCGCTTTCGGCGGCGGCTTATCAGGAGTTCTCGCTGCCCTACCTGCGGCGCATCATCGCCACCCTCATTCGCCAGCAGAACGGCGAACGCGTGCCATCGATCGTGTTTACCAAGGGCGGCGGACTATGGCTGGAGTCGATTGCCGATATCGGCTGCGATGCCATCGGTGTCGACTGGACCATCGACATCGGTGAAGCACGCCGGCGTGTCGGTCACCAGGTGGCATTGCAGGGGAACCTCGATCCGGGCGTGCTGTTTGCCACCCCGGAGACGATCGCTGCGGAGGCCGGGAAAGTGCTGGCCAGCTATGGTGCGGACGGCACCGGCCATGTCTTCAACCTGGGTCATGGCATCTCCCAGTTTACGCCACCGGAAAACGTGACGGCGCTGGTTGATGCGGTGCACACCCGTAGCCGCCTCCTGCGGAGCGGTACCGACCGGAAATCCCCCCAGGCGCTTGACTTATTCACAGAAACCATGGCGACTTCCGGTCCGCCGAGTGGGTCTTCTGCAAATCCCGGGTAGATTGGCAACTGGCTGATTTGTAAGGAGGTTTAAATTGCCTATTTTTCCGGCAATGACTCTGAAACCCTTGCAGGGAGGGCCTTTGCGGCCTTTGCGGAGGGTTTGCTCCACAGAGTTATCCACAGGATCTGTGTATCGGACGGAAAGCGTCTAAAACTGAACACCTTACCCGCATTTGAGAGAACTGGCGCGAGCTTCACGCGCTAAGTGGACAGCGAATTCCCGCCGCGCAAAACCCCATTTGCCGACCTCATGACCGTGCCGCAAATTGCCCGTGTCGCACTCGACGTGCCGCTGCGCCGCCTTTTTGACTATCGCGTCGCCGACGGCGAATTTTTGTCGATGGCGGACATCGGCTATCGTGTACGGGTGCCGTTTGGTCAGCAACACAAGATCGGAATCCTCGTCGAGTTGCCGGTGGCGACCGATATTCCGATCGCCCAGCTCAAAGCGATCGATGGCATCCTGCGCGATGTGCCGACCCTCCCTCCAGACTGGTTCCGCCTGACCGGGTTTTGCGCGAGCTACTACCACGCGCCTCTCGGCCAGGTGATGTTATCCACCCTGCCGGCCAGCCTGCGCGCGCTGGCGCCCCGGAGGCACCGGCAGCGCCGGCCGGAACACCCCCTTGCCGGCGCACAACAGGCACCTGTCCTGACCCTCGAACAGGAGGCTTCGCTGGCCGCGATTGCCGTAGGCGCCGAAGGTTTCCGTGCTTATCTGCTGCACGGTGTGACTGGCAGCGGCAAGACCGAGGTCTATCTGCGGCTGATCGAGCGCGCT
Organism: Candidatus Accumulibacter propinquus; assembly: GCA_016714935.1. Classification (GTDB taxonomy): domain Bacteria; phylum Pseudomonadota; class Gammaproteobacteria; order Burkholderiales; family Rhodocyclaceae; genus Accumulibacter; species Accumulibacter propinquus. The sequence goes on from JADKBU010000023.1 coordinate 74,600, forward strand.
CTGGCTGCCGGACGGCAGTCGCTGTTGCTGGTCCCTGAAATCAACCTCACTCCACAACTCGAAGCGCGTCTTGCCGCCCGTTTTCCTGCCGCCGGCCTGGTCAGTCTGCACAGTGAACTGGGCGAGGCCGCCCGCAGCCGCAACTGGCGGGCCGCACTGAACGGCGAGGCGAGGATCGTCGTCGGCACGCGGCTCGCGGTATTCACCCCACTGCCCGAGATCGGCCTGATCGTGGTCGACGAGGAGCATGACGCCTCTTTCAAGCAACAGGACGGGATTCGCTATTCGGCGCGCGATCTTGCCGTCTTTCGCGCTCGCGACAGAGGCATTCCGATTGTTCTTGGTTCCGCGACGCCATCCCTGGAGAGCTGGGCCAACGCCAGTGGCAGCGACACGAGCGGGCGCTACCGGCTGTTGACCTTGCGCGGGCGGGCCGTGGACGGAGCGCGTCTGCCTCTCGTCCGCTGCATCGACACGCGTGTCGACAAACCCCGGGACGGCCTCTCCAGTACCTTGCTGCTGGCCATCGAACAGCGTCTGGCGCGTGCCGAGCAGAGCCTGGTCTTTCTCAATCGGCGCGGCTACGCACCGGTGCTGGCCTGCGCTGCATGCGGCTGGAGTTCATCCTGCCAGCGCTGTGCTGCCCACCTGGTGCTGCATCTCGCCGACCGTCGCCTGCGCTGTCACCATTGCGGTTACGAGACACGTGTGCCGAAAACCTGCCCCACCTGTGGCAACCAGGATCTCGGCGCCTTCGGCCGCGGGACACAGCGGATCGAAGTGGCTCTTGCCGAGCGCTTCCCGCAGGCCCGCATCCTGCGCGTGGACCGCGATTCGGCAAGCAGCCGCAAGCAGTGGGAGGCGGTGGTGGAGACGATTCAGAACGGCGCGGCCGACATCCTGGTCGGCACCCAGATGCTGGCCAAAGGCCATGATTTCCCGAAGCTCACGCTGGTTGGCGCCGTGGCTCCCGACGCGGCGCTGTTTGCCGCCGACTGGCGTGCGCCCGAGCGCCTGTTCGCGCAGTTGATGCAGGTCGCCGGTCGTGCCGGCCGCGCCGAACGGCCGGGCGAGGTGCTGATCCAGACCCAGTACCCCGACCACCCGATCTACCAGGCCCTCGTTCGCCACGACTATCCCGCCTTCGCCGCGGCGCAACTCGGAGAGCGGCAACAGGCCGGTTTCCCGCCCTACGCTTACCAGGCGATGCTTCGCGCCGAGGCCCCACGGATGGCCGATGCACTGTCCTTTCTTGCCGCCGCGCGGGCCTGTTCCCTGCACGACGACAGCCATTCAGTGACCTTTTACGATCCGGTGCCGATGCGCCTTTCGCGGCGGGCCAGCCTCGAACGCGGTCAGTTACTGGTCGAGTCCTCATCCCGGCGCGCGTTGCAGCGCTTCCTGGGCGTATGGGTGACGCAGGTCGAAGCCATCCGCGCGCCCTCACGCCTCCGCTGGCACCTGGAAGTTGACCCGCTCGAATTCTGATCCCAGGCCAGGAAAACCCTTGCGGCCGCGCAACCTGCCCGTAGTGTGAAGGAATTCACGCGCTGCCGAGCGCAGCTCCGCTATGCTCCGCTCGGCCACGCAACGCATTTCGCGGGTCTTTCGGCGAGGTGGCTGGGGATGAATCTCCAGCAGGTCCCCTGGCCCGGGCAGCCCGACGCTGGGTGGGTCGAGCAGGTTCCGGTCTGCGGCTTTGGTTAACCCTGTGCAGGAGTTCCGACGTGTCTTCCGACTTCGTAGCCGCAATCGACCTCGGGTCGAACAGTTTTCACATGATCGTCGCCCGCATCGTGAATGGGCACGTGCAGGTTCTCGACCGCTTGCGGGAGATGGTCCAGCTCGCCGCCGGCCTGGACGGCCGCAACCGTCTCTCGGCGGACTCGCAGCAGCGGGCTCTGGAATGCCTGGCACGCTTCGGTCAGAGATTGCGCCACATTCCACCGGCGCGTCTGCGCATCGTCGGTACCAACACCCTGCGGCAGGCACGCAACAGCGCCGAATTCATCACCCGCGCCGAGCAGGTCCTCGGGCACCGGGTCGAAATCGTCAGCGGCCAGGAGGAGGCACGGCTGATCTATCTGGGCGTCGCCCACAGCGTCGGCGACGTGACCGGCCAGCGCCTGGTGATCGATATCGGCGGTGGCAGTACCGAGCTGATTATCGGGGAGAAGTTCGAACCGCGTCATTTGGCGAGCCTGCGCATGGGCTGCGTCAGTTTGAGCCGTGCCTGCTTTGCCGACGGTCGGGTAACCGCCGCGCGCCTGCGTGAAGCCGAATTACTGGTTCAACTGCACCTCGCACCGGTGCGCGAGGAGTATCTGGCGCGTGGCTGGGAAGTGGTCACCGGGGCCTCCGGGTCGATCAAGGCCATTCAGGACGTGCTCATCAGCGAAGGCTGGAGCCGTGAAGGGATCACCCTTGAAGGCCTGCGGCGGCTGCGGGCGGCGCTGCTGGAGGCGCGCGACACGGCCGGGATAGCCGAACGCTGGCAACTGGAGCCGGCGCGCGCGCGTGTCTTCGTCGGCGGCTTCGTGGCCCTGCACGGACTCTGCGAGGCGCTCGCCGTCCAGCATCTGGAGGTTTCCGAGGGTGCCCTGCGCGAGGGGCTGATTTACGACCTGCTGGGCCGCATCCGTCACGAAGACGTACGCGACCGCACCATCGCTGACGTCATCCGGCGTTTTGACCTCGATGAGGGCCAGGCCGCCCGAGTGAGTGCCTCGGCCCTCGACTTCCTGCGACAGGTGCGCGCGGCCTGGGATTTGAACGGTCGGGAGGCGCGGCACGTTCTCGACCGCGCCGCACGCCTGCACGAGATCGGCTTGCTGCTGACCCATGACCAATACCACAAACATGGCGCGTACGTGCTCGAACATTCCGATCTGCCGGGCTACTCGCGGGACGATCAACGTCTGCTCTCGGCATTGGTGCGGCGCCACCGGCGATCATTTCCCAACGATGCGTTCGCGCATTTGCCGCGCGATTGGGCGCGCCCGGCGCGCCGCCTGTGTGTTCTGCTGCGATTGGCGGTGGTCCTGCATCGCGGGCGGAGCAACGAGCCCCTGCCGGAGATCAGTCTGCGCGTACAGCGGCAGCGCCTGCGCCTGCAATTCCCTTCGGGATGGCTGGCGGCGCATCCCCTGACACGCGCCGACCTGCAGCATGAAGCCCGATTGCTCGCCAAGGCGGGATTCGTGCTGCAGCCTGGCCGTTGAATCCGGGTGCCCGCAAGCCGGTCTGGTTTCGCGGCCTCACCGTCATCCCGCCGGCGTGAAGCGTCTCCTGATCTGGCTGCTGGGATGCTTGCTGCTGCCGCTGCTGATCGTCCTTGCCACCCTTGAGCGGGCGCCGCTGGTCAGCCGCAGCGAAAGCATCTCACCGGCGTCGATTGCCGAGGCCAAGCGCTTGTTGGCCAATAACGATCCTCGCCGCCTGCAACGCGGTGATCAGCGAACGGCGTCTATCCCCGCGCCGCTGATCGACGAGGCCATCAATCACCTGGTGAGTCGCAGCCTGCACGGGCGCGGCACCTTCGCGCTGGCCGAGGAAACGGCGGAAATACGGATCAGCGTCCCGGTTCCCGGTCTGGCGGGATACCGATACTGGAATCTGCGCGCGCAACTCCAGGAGGCCGAAGGCGAACCGCGCATCGTTGCCGCCTCGCTTGCCAATTTGCCGGTTCCCTCGCGTTTGGCGGAGTTCTGCCTCAACTCGGCGATCGGCCTCGCCGGCTTCTCGGATGAATGGCGGGCCGCCCGGCAGCTCATCCGCAAGCTGGCCTTCGAACCGGCTCGCGGCGTCGTCGAGGTGAGCTACGTGTGGGAGCCCGGGGTACTCGCACACGCGCGCGCTCGGGCCTTTCCACCCGAAGACATCGCGAGCATGGCGGCTGCCCAGAAAGCCCTGGCCGCCCAACTCGACCATTACTCGGCGCGCGCGCGCGTTCCTCTCGGGCAGGTCCTCAGTGGTCTTCTGGCAGTGCCAGCCTCCGGGGAGGTCACGCTTCGTCAGCGGCGAGCCGCGCTGCTCGTTCTTGCGAGCTATCTGGCGGAAAAGAACCTGGCGGTATTGATCCCCGAGGCGAGGCTCTGGCCGCGTCCCCGGCGATTGAAGCTGATCCTGCTCGGCCGCTACGACAGCGCCCAACATTTTGCCGTTTCGGCGGCCCTGGCAGCCTGGGCCGGTGAACCCGCGGCGAATGCGATTGGACTGTACAAGGAAGTCGAGGACTCCCGGGGTGGCAGCGGCTTTTCTTTCGCCGATCTGGCCGCGGACCGTGCCGGGACACGTTTCGGCGAACTGGTTGCCGAGGGTTCATCACGCCTGGACGTCGCGCTGCGCGGCAGTCTCGGCGACAGCGATCTGGCACCCTCTCTCGATGGGCTTCCCGAGGCCCTCTCCGAAGCCGAATTCCAGCGCCGCTATGGTGGCCGCGACAACCCGGCCTATCGGCAACTGCTGTCTGAAATCGAGCGCCGCCTGGCTGCCTTGCCGCTGTACCGTTGAGGGCCCCTGGTGTCTCGGCAGCTTTCGCTTCGATTGCTCAGCGCCCGCGTCGGCTGCTGATGCAAAACCAGGCGTAGGCTGCCAACTGGGCGGCAAGCAGGGACAGAAAAGCGTTGCGGTGAGCCATGGCCAGGTTCTGCCCCTGCGCCTGCAGGCAATCGATCAGCACCCCCAGTCCCCACTGCACGCCAAAGGCGCCCACGAAAACCATCAGGTTGAAAGCGGTGTTGGCGCGACCCGACAGCACTACCGGAAAGCCCGCAGCGGCCTGTGAATAGGCCAGCGTGCCAAAGCTCGAAAAGCTGCCGTAGGCGACCCACAGCAGGTAGCTATGATGCGTGCTTTCGGTGGCGATCAGCGCGAGCGTCAGCAACGACAGACCGAGTCCGCTGGCGAGCAGCATCACCGGCCTGATCCCGCGACGCGCCAGGCCGGTGGCCAACAGCCCGATCAGAACGTAGGAGATCAGCATCGCGATACTCATCCCGGCCAGGTGGTCGGCGGCTGTCGTACGGTCGTAACCGTTGACCTGCATCAGCCAGGAGATCGACCACAGGCTTTGCACCGCCATGAAACCGCCCGTCAGCGTCAGCCCGAGCGGCACAAAGCGCCAGAAGTGGGCGCTGGCGAAAACCGTCTTGACGCCGTTCCACTGCACGGACAGCGGCTCAGGCGGGTGGTCGGCGTGACGCTCGGGAACGCTCAGGAACAGCCAGACGGCCACCGCCAGCGTCAGCGCGGCGAGTGCAAAGAAGATCTCCCGCCAGCCGGCGAAGCGCAACGCCGCCTCCAGAGGGGCGCTGGCGGCGAGGGCACCGAGGCCCCCGGAGGTCATGATCCAGCCGGTCAGCGACGCCTGCCGGTCAAGCGGAAACCACAGGGAAAATGCCTTGAAGGCGGCCATCAGGCACGCCGAAACGCCGAGTCCAATCAGACCGCGACCGATCGCCAGTTCCGTGACGCTCTGACCGAGGGCAAAGACCACCGCGCCGGCGGCAGCGATCAACAATAGACCGGATTCGACCCGGCGTGCCCCGAAGCGGTCGAGCAGCATGCCGAGCGGCAGTTGCGCGGCAGCGAAAGCCAGAAAATAGGCACTGGTCAGCAGTCCCAGACTGCCAGCGCCAAGATCCAGGTCCTTGCTCAGGACCGGGCCGATCACGGCGTTGGCCGTGCGGTAGAGGTACGAGAGAAAATAAGCGCCTGCGAAAGGCAGGAAAAGTCTGACCCAGAGCATGACTAGCGCTGGGCCCGTTCGCCGCCGTGCCGGCGCAACCAGCGCGCACGCTCGATCAGCTTCCGCCGCCAGTCAGCGGTCAACCCCGGCGCCCCGGACAGTTCCTCGACCTGCGCGGGATGCGGGCGATGTTCGCGCCAGACCTGCCACAATTCGGCGAGCGACACCGCGCCCGGCAGACGGTCCACGAGTTCGAGTACATCGCCTGTGCTGAGCATGCCGGGTTCGAGTACCCGGTAGTACCAGCCGGTAAGGCCGGTTTCCGCAATCGTTCGCGCCACCCCGTCGCTGCCGTAGCGATAGTCGATCTTCCAGCACGGGCTGCGCGGCTGGCTGACCTGGAGCAGGCTGCCACCGAGCCGGAACATGTCTCCGATCGAGACGTTCCACTCATCGAAGCCATTCGCTGAAACATTCTCGCCGATGCTGCCCGGAACAAACTTCTCGGCGACGCCCGGAAAACGCTCGGCAAGCTGACGATAGTTCTCGGCGGCGTAGTAATGGAGGGCCTTTTCGGGTCCACCATGGACACGACGGTCCGCCTGCATGTCTCCGGCCAGGCCGTCGACCGCCAGATGAACCGGCCCGCTGATCGCCTGTTTGTAGATGCCGGTCCATTGACCTTCGGCGTCGATCTTCGTCAGCCCGCCACTGAACAACTGCACTGTCGCCATTTCACTCCCCGTTCCAGAGCCAGGCCGCACCGCGCACGCCGGATGAGTCGCCGTGCACGTTGCGCAACAGGCGGGTGCGGATCGTATCCGAAAACACATGCGCCGCCCACAACCTGGGCACCGTATCGTACAGCCGCGCGATGTTCGAAAGTCCACCACCCAGCACGACCACATCGGGGTCGAGGACGTTGACCACCTGCGCCAGTGCCTTGGCCAGGCGCCGTTCATAGCGCCCAAGCGCCGCCGCGCACGCCGCGTCGCCCGCCTCGGCCCTGTTCGCGATCTCCTCGGCACTCAGCGACTGCCCGCCATGACGCCAGTGGTCGTCGCTGAGTCCCGGCCCGGACAGCCAGGTTTCGACACAGCCGCTGCGCCCGCAGTAACAGGGTGCCGGCGGCAGACTTTCCTCGTCTGGCAGGGGCAGCGGATTGTGACCCCACTCGCCGGCGATGCGATTGGCGCCGGCGAGTGCGCGCCGATGCACCACCACTCCACCGCCAACGCCGGTACCGAGAATGACGCCGAAAACGACTTCCGCGCCCCGGCCGGCACCATCGACTGCCTCGGAGAGGGCAAAACAGTTGGCGTCGTTGGCCAGACGGACCTCCCGTTGCAGCAACGCCGCGAGATCCAGCCGCAGCGTTTGCCCAATCAGCCAGGTCGAATTGGCATTCTTGATGCGACCGTCGCTGAACGATTCGGCACCGGGGATGCCGATGCCGACGCTGGCTTTCCGCCCCAAATCGCTTTCTGCGGCTGCGACCATATCGCCGATCGCTCGGAGCGTCGCCTGGTAGTCACCCTTTGGCGTTGGGCGACGCCTGCGCAGCAGCACCTGCCCGCTTGCCTCCAGAGCAACCAGCTCGATCTTGCTGCCGCCGAGGTCGATTCCAATTCGTAACATGTTATTTATGAATGACTTCCGCTGTGGCAATAAGCAAATGGCTACGCATCTGGCGACAGGTCTGGCGCTGATGCACGTTCATGGCGTTAACAGGCTGATCATAATGAAGAAATCACAGGGTGCCACGATATCTTGGCGCCATGCGGCAAAGTATTTCAGGATTGATGACTTTGCCGGGCTGGACAGCCACATTGCGGGCAGTCTGCATTCCGTCATTCCCCGGTGCAACGCCTCAACGAGACGCGCCGACTCGACTTTCGCCGCTGACTGCCCACGCGTATGATGAACGGTGATCCCCAACCTTGAGCACTTCCCTGTCCGGCATCAGCGGCAACTTTCATTTGACTTTGAAGGCCTTTGGGGATGATAGACCCGTGCCATAGCGCTATCTGGAACAATGGCTGTTGCCATTTATCATGCCGGGGAATAAATCCAGGCTACGATTGGCCATGAAACTCGAACAACTTAAGACCAATGCCGCCATCCGCGGCATCGTTCCCGACACCCTGGTGAGCGTGGTCAACGTCCAGTGGTTTGGCTCCGAGGCGCTGGAACTGACCTACAAGACGGCTGCCGGCAAGGTGGCCAACGAACTGCTCTACCGCCACGACGAACCGCGCCTCGAACTCGTCGAGCAGGGCCGTCCGTGGAGCTTCGATGGCGACGGCGCCCTCTTCCGCCTGGTTTCCGAGGCCCAGCGCATTCGCCTTGCGCATCTCTTCGACCCGGTGCTGGCGGTGCACACCTCTGTCGTCGATCCGCTGCCGCACCAGATCACCGCCGTCTATGAAACCATGCTGCCGCGCCAGCCGCTGCGCTTCCTGCTGGCGGACGACCCCGGCGCCGGCAAGACGATCATGGCCGGCCTGCTGATCAAGGAACTGATCGCCCGTGGCGACCTGCAACGCTGCCTGATCGTCTGCCCCGGCAGCCTGGCCGAACAGTGGCAGGACGAACTCTACCGCCGCTTCCATCTGCCCTTCGAGATCCTCACCAACGACAAGCTCGAAGCGGCGCGCACCGGCAACTGGTTCCTCGAAACCAACCTGGTCATCGCCCGCCTCGACAAGCTCTCGCGCAACGAAGACGTGCAGCAGAAGCTGCAGGTGCCCGATTGCCGCTGGGACCTGGTGGTCTGCGACGAAGCGCACAAGATGTCGGCGACCGTGTTCGGTGGCGAGACCAAGTACACCAAGCGCTATCGCCTTGGTCAACTGCTCTCGACGCTCACACGCCACTTCCTGCTGATGTCGGCGACGCCGCACAACGGCAAGGAAGCCGACTTCCAGTTGTTCATGGCGCTGCTCGACGGCGACCGTTTCGAGGGACGTTACCGCGATGGCGTGCACACCGCCGACGTTTCCGACCTGATGCGCCGGATGGTGAAGGAGAACCTGCTCAAGTTCGACGGCACGCCGCTGTTCCCCGAGCGAATCGCCTACACCGTGCCCTACAAGCTCTCGGACGCCGAGGCGGCGCTGTACCGGGCAGTCACCGACTACGTGCGCGAGGAATTCAACCGCGCCGAGGCGCTGGAAAACGACAAGCGCGCCGGTACCGTCGGTTTCGCCCTGACCATCCTGCAGCGGCGCCTGGCCTCCTCACCCGAGGCCATCTACCAATCGCTGCGCCGTCGCCGCGAGCGCCTGGAAAGCCGACTGCGCGAACTGGAAGTGCTCCAGCGCGGCGGCCAAACCACGAACATCCTCCCGGCGTCACTGCCGTCCCTCGACAGCGAAGATGTCGAGGACCTGGACGAAGCGCCCGACAACGAAGTCGAAGCCGCCGAGGAAGAAATCCTCGACCAGGCCACCGCCGCCCGCTCCATCGCCGAACTGCGCATCGAGATCGAAACCCTGAAAGGGCTGGAAAGCCAGGCGCTGGCCGTCCGCCGCAGCGGCACCGATACCAAGTGGTGCGAACTGGCCAGCCTGCTTTCTGAGATTTTCACGCCGGCCGCCATCAGCCACCGCGTCGCCGAACCCCCGGCTCCCTATGGTGCTGGCGCGATCCCGCCGCCCACCCTTCGCCACACCAGAAGCTGGTCATCTTCACCGAGCACCGCGACACCCTCAACTACCTGGAACAGCGCATCACCACGCTGCTCGGCCGCAAGGAGGCCGTGGTCATCATCCACGGCGGCATCGGCCGCGAAGAGCGCCTGAAGGTGCAGGAATCGTTCAAGCACGACCCCGAAGTGCAGGTGCTGCTGGCCACCGACGCCGCCGGCGAGGGCATCAACCTCCAGCGCGCGCACCTGATGGTCAACTACGACCTGCCCTGGAACCCCAACCGGCTCGAACAACGCTTCGGCCGCATCCACCGCATCGGCCAGACCGAGGTCTGCCACCTGTGGAACCTGGTGGCCGAAGAAACCCGCGAAGGCGATGTCTATCGCAAGCTGCTGGAAAAGCTCGAACAGGCGCGCCAGGCGCTCGGCGGTCAGGTCTTCGACGTGCTCGGCAAACTCGCCTTCGAGTCCAACGGCAGGGTCAGTCGCTGCGCGAACTGCTGATCGAGGCCATCCGCCACGGCGAGAAGCCCGAGGTCAAAGCCTTCCTCACCACCGTCCTCGATGTCGCGACGGATCGCGAACACCTGCAGAGCCTGCTCGAAGAACGCGCGCTCGCCCACGACGCCATGGACGCCAGCAAGGTGCAGCGCATCCGCGAAGACATGGAGCGCGCCGACGCCCGGCGGCTGCAACCGCACTACATCGAATCCTTCTTCCACGAAGCCTTCAAGCGACTCGGCGGCACCGCCAGGCAGCGCGAACCCCGGCGCTACGAAATCACCCACGTTCCCGCCCCGGTGCGCAACCGCGACCGCCTGATCGGCATCGGCGAACCAGTACTGCCGCGCTACGAGCGCATCGCCTTCGAGAAGACACTCATCGCGCCGCAAGGGCAGCCGCTCGCCGCCTTCGTCTGTCCCGGCCACCCGCTGCTCGACGCCGTCATCGACCTGACGCTGGAGCGTAACCGCGACCTGCTCAAGCGCGGCACCGTGCTGGTCGATGAACGCGATCCCGGTCTGGAACCGCGCGTGCTGTTCTACCTGGAACACGCCATCCAGGACGCGGGCCTCACCCGCGCCGGCGAACGTCGGGTCGTGTCGAAACGCATGCTCTATGTCGAAGTGGACGCCGACGGGACGACGCGGCATGTGCACTACGCGCCCTATCTCGACTATCGCCCAATTGCTATGGGCGAACCCGGTATCGAAACGATCCTCGACCGCCCCGAGTGCCAGTGGATCACCCGCGAACTGGAGCAGAAAGCCCAGGGCTACGCCATCACCCACGTCGTACCGGAACACCTGGCCGAGGTCCGCGGGCGCAAGCTCGAACTGATCGCCAAGACCGAAGCCGCGGTCAAGGAGCGCCTGACCAAGGAAATCACCTACTGGGACCACCGCGCCGAAGAACTCAAGCTCCAGGAGCAGGCCGGCCGGCCCAACGCCAAGCTCAACTCCGGCGAGGCAAGCAAGCGCGCAGACCTTCTTCAAGGACGGCTCGAAAAACGTCTGGACGACTTGAAGCTGGAAGCGCAAATCTCACCGCTGCCGCCGGTGGTGCTGGGCGGCATGCTGGTGGTACCGATCGGTCTGATCAAGGCCATGACCGGCGAAACAGCGAGCACGCCCACGGCGCCCGTCGATACGCAAATCAGCGCCGCCCGCGCGCGCGCGATCATCATGGACATCGAGCGCCAGCTCGGCTTCGACCCCACCGACCGGGAATTCGAGAAGCTCGGCTACGACATCGAAAGCCGCGTTCCCGGCACCGGCAAGCTGCGCTTCCTCGAAGTGAAGGGCCGCGTTGCCGGTGCGCCGACGATCACCGTCACGCGCAACGAGATTCTCTACTCGCTCAACAAGCCGGACGACTTCATCCTCGCCATCGTCGAGTTTCTCGACAGCGAGACACACCAGGCGCACTACCTGCGCCAACCCTTCAGTCGAGAGCCAGATTTTGGCGTCACCAGCGTGAACTATGACTTTGCCGAACTACTGGTGCGGGCGGAGGCGCCACGGTAACAAGCTGGTAACGATCCTTGCAACCTGGATTTGGGTTGCGAAATTGCGGAAAAGAAGCAAGAATTGAGCGTAGATTTTTCTTTTGATGAATCGGCAGACATGTTGATTGAGTTTAGTGTCACAAATTTCCGCTCGATCCGGACCCAGCAAAAGCTAAGCATGGTGGCGAGCCCGGACGTCGCGCATCTTCAGCGCAACGTTAGCCCGGGGCAGACCAAAGAGCTGCGCCTGCTACGATCGGCGGTCATCTATGGTGCCAATGCGGCAGGCAAGAGCAACGTTCTTCGAGCCGTGGAGACCTTCCGGCAAATGGTGCAGAACTCCGCCACGAGTTTCCAGGAGGGCCATGCCATCCCCGTGACGCCGTTTCTCTTTGCACAGGCGTCATGTGCGGAGCCTTCGGAATTCGAGATCATCTTCACCACCGACGAGGGTGTCCGCTATCACTACGGCTGGGCGGCAAGTTCGGGGCGCGTATTCAAGGAATGGCTGGTGGCTTATCCGCATGGCCGCGCGCAGCGGTGGTTTGAACGGGAATACGACGCGGAAAGCAAGACACAAAGGTGGTGGTTCGGTCCCAACTTCAGTGCCGAACGGGCGGAGCGCAAGGTCTGGCAGGAGTTCACCCGGGACAACGCCTTGTTTCTATCGACGGCCATTCAACTGAACAATGTTCAACTCCGGCCGATTTTCAACTGGATTACCCAGAAACTCATCGTGTTGGTTCCCGGCGTCGACATGAACCCATTTCTGAGTCTTGAACCTCCTGCGGGACGCGGGTGAGCAAGAACAGATCATGCGTTTTATGCGCGCGGCGGATATCGGCATTGATCGTTTGGAACTGCTGGAAGAAGACCATCCCTCGCCCCCTGCGGGCAAGCTCCCTCCGGGCGCCGTACGGGTTCACCTGGAGCTTGGTCTGCCATTGGGTTCTCTTCCGCAAGCGCAGAAGCTCTTGCGCGTCCTGGCGTGGCACAAGCGGGTGGATTCCAGCGAGGAAGTGGCGCTCGACATCGGCGACGAATCCGACGGCACGCAAAAACTGTTTGAATTCTCGGGCGGCTGGCTGCGGGCTCTTGAATGGGGAGCAACGCTACTCGTCGACGAGTTGGACCGCAGCCTGCATCCTCACATGACGCGCTTCCTCGTGGGTCTCTTCCATAGCCGGAAGAACGAAAAGAACGCGCAACTGGTTTTCACGACGCATGACACGACCTTGCTGGACACTGAACTTCTACGGCGCGACCAGATCTGGTTCGTGGAGAAAGACAAGCAGGGTTCCTCATCCCTCTATTCGCTGCTGGAATACTCGCCCAGGAAGGATGAAGCCCTGGAACGTGGCTATCTCAAAGGCCGCTACGGAGCGATTCCGTTCATCGGCAGCTACGGGGATTGACACATGGTGCGCCGTATGCCGATTTCGAAGCTGCGGGACAGTGGATCATTCCGTCGTACGGCAGGACAGAAGCCACCTCGATCCATCACCCTCATCGTGTGCGAGGGCGAAACCGAACAGGAGTATTTCGAGGCCGCGCGTATCAAGTACGGGCTGACGACGGCGGAAATCGTTCTTGCCGAGAACACGAAAGGCGCGGCGCCGATCAGCGTCGTTGCCTGTGCCGAGGCGAAGTGTGCGGAGCGCGGCGGCTATGATCGGATTTTTTGCGTCTTCGACCGTAACGGCCACGAAAGCTTTGACCGGGCGCGGACACGGATCGCAACGCTGGCCGGGCGCAAGAACAAGCCGCTCCCCGTTCTGGAAGCGATTTCGATCCCCTGCTTCGAATTCTGGGTGCTCCTGCACCACGAAAGAACGGACGCTCCGTTCAACCGTTGCGCGGACGTCATCGAACGGCTTCGCGAGCGCATGCCCGGCTACGAAAAAGCGAATGCCGCAATCGTCCGGCAACTCATGTCGAGGCTGCAAGACGCCCTCGAAAGCGCCGCCTGGGTCGAGAATCGGGCAGAGCACACCGGGCACAACCCGTACACCTCGGTTCACCACGTGCTCCGGCATTTCGCGCAAGTGGCCGATCAGAAGGACATCACGTGATCCACAAGAAAAAACTCATCGAAGTCGCCCTGCCGCTGGAGGCGATCAACATCGCCAGCGCGCGCGAGAAATCCATCCGCCACGGCCACCCGAGCACGCTGCACCTGTGGTGGGCGCGGCGACCGCTGGCGGCGGCGCGGGCGGTGATCTTCGCGCAGATGGTCGATGACCCGTCGGCGCACCCGGACATCTTCCCCACCGAGAAGAAGCAGGAGAAGGAGCGGCAGCGGCTGTTCCGCATCATCGAGGAACTGGTGAAGTGGGAGAACACCACCAACGAGACGGTGTTGCAGCAGGCGCGCGACGAAATCTGGCAGAGCTGGCGCTACACCTGCGCCGAGAATGCCGACCATCCGCGGGCGAAGGAACTGTTCGACCGCTACAAGCTGCCCGCCTTTCATGACCCCTTCGCCGGCGGCGGCGCGCTGCCGCTGGAAGCGCAGCGGCTGGGGCTGGAGAGCTACGCCAGCGACCTGAACCCGGTGGCGGTGCTGATCAACAAGGCGATGATCGAGATCCCGCCGAAGTTCGCCGGCAAGCCGCCGGTCAATCCGGAGTCGCGCCGGAAGCTGGACGCATCGGGATCGTGGAAGGGCGCGCAGGGCCTGGCCGAGGACGTGCGCTACTACGGCCAGTGGATGCGCGACGAGGCCGAGAAGCGCATCGGCCACCTCTACCCGAAGGTCGAGGTCACCGCCGAGATGGCGAAGGAGCGGCCCGACCTGAAGCCGTACGTCGGCAGGAAGCTCACCGTGATCGCCTGGCTCTGGGCGCGCACGGTGAAGAGCCCGAACCCGGCCTTCGCCGCAGGTAGATGTCCCACTCGCCTCGACCTTCATTCTCTCCACCAAAGCGGGCAAGGAGGCGTATGTCGAGCCAGTGATCGAGGACGGCGGCTACCGCTTCACGGTGAAGGTGGGCAAGCCGAAGGATGCGGAAGGTGCAAAGAACGGCACCAAGCTGGCGCGCGGGGCGAACTTCAAGTGCCTGATGTCGGGTACGCCGATTGCCTGCGACCACATCTCGGCGAAGCCAACGCCGGGCGCATGGGCGCGCGGCTGATGGCCATTGTTGCCGAAGGTGATCGCGGGCGGGTCTATCTCGCACCGACGCCGGCGATGGAAGCGATTGCCCTGACCGCGCAACCGGAATGGAAACCGGAAGTCGCCATGCCCGAGAACCCGCGCTGGTTCTCGCCGCCGCTCTACGGGCTGAAAACCTACGGCGACCTCTTCACCCCCCGCCAGCTCGTCGCGCTGACGACCTTTTCCGACCTGGTGCAGGAAGCGCGCGAGCGGGTGAAGCGCGATGCCATCGCCGCCGGTCTGCCCGTCGACGGCGAGGCCCTTGCCGCTGGCGGCGCGGGGCGCGCGGCCTATGCCGATGCGGTGGGGTGTATTTGGCGTTTGCGGATTGACAAGCCGCGACTTCTGGTCAACTCGTGCTTGGTGGGCAGATCCCGAAGAACGAAATTGTTCGCACTTTTGCCGACAAGCGATTCCCAATGGCGTGGGACTTCGCCGAGGCAAACCCGTTTCAGTGATTCCGGGCAGAACTCAGGAACCTCGGAGAGGCACTGCAAAGGCCTCGAGTTTCTCCCTGCTGCGCTAGGCATCGCAGGCCAAGCAGACGCCGCAACCCAATATTCGTTCAGCACCGAAAGGTCGTCTCCACCGACCCTCCCTACTACGACAACATCGGCTACGCCGACCTCTCGGACTTCTTCTACGTGTGGCTGCGGCGCTCGCTCAGGACCGTTTTCCCGGAGCTTTTCACCACGCTGGCCGTACCCAAGGCCGAGGAACTGGTGGCGACACCCTACCGCCACGGCAGCAAGGCAAAGGCCGAGACCTTCTTCCTCGACGGCATGACCCAGGCGATGCACCGCCTCGCCGAACAGGCACACCCGGCCTTCCCGGTCACCATCTACTACGCTTTCAAGCAAGCGGAGAGTGACGGCGCGGACGGCACGACGAACACCGGCTGGGACACCTTCCTCGCCGCCGTCATCGAAGCCGGCTTCGCCATCAGCGGCACCTGGCCGATGCGCACTGAACTGAGCAACCGCATGATCGGCTCGGGCACCAACGCCCTCGCCTCCAGCATCGTCCTCGTCTGCCGCCAGCGCGCCACACCGCAC
The DNA here is from genome assembly GCA_016714935.1 of Candidatus Accumulibacter propinquus. Classification (GTDB taxonomy): domain Bacteria; phylum Pseudomonadota; class Gammaproteobacteria; order Burkholderiales; family Rhodocyclaceae; genus Accumulibacter; species Accumulibacter propinquus. The sequence continues at coordinate 90,158 of JADKBU010000023.1, forward strand.
CCACCGCCACCCGCCGCGAGTTCGTCACCGCGCTCAAGGCCGAACTGCCCGCGGCGCTGGCCCACCTCCAGCGCGGCAACATCGCGCCGGTGGACCTGGCGCAGGCGGCCATCGGCCCCGGCATGGCGGTCTACACCCGCTACGCCAAGGTGCTCGACGCCGAGGGCAAGCCGCTGCCGGTACGCGCCGCGCTGGCACTGATCAACCAGACCCTCGACGAAGCGCTGGCCGAGCAGGAAGGCGACTTCGACGCCGACAGCCGCTGGGCGCTCACCTGGTTCGAGCAGACCGGCTTCGCCGAGGGCGATTACGGCGTCGCCGAGCAGCTCTCCAAGTCCAAGAACACCAGCGTCGCCGGCATGGTCGAGGCTGGCATCCTGGTCTCCAAGGCCGGCAATGTGCGCCTCTTGAAACCCGCCGAACTGCCCGCCGACTGGGACCCGCTGACCGACAAGCGGCTAACGCACTGGGAAATCGTGCACCACCTCATCCGCGCGCTGGAAGCCGGCGGTGAGAGCGCCGCCGCCGGGCTGGTCGCCAAGCTCGGCAGCAAGGCCGAAACCGCCCGCGAACTCTGTTACCGCCTCTACACCCTGTGCGAGCGCAAGAAGCGCGCCGTCGAGGCCATGGCCTATAACGGTCTCGTGCAGAGCTGGCCGGAAATCACCCGCCTCGCCGCCGAAAAGCCCCGCGCGGTGGTGCCTGGTACGCCCGATCTTTTTGGGCAAGAATGACGCAGCGAAGGAGCGATTGATGAAACGGCTATTGAACCTCGACGAAGAAGCCCTGGCGCGCTTCTGCGAAGCGCATCACATTCGCCGCCTGTCGCTGTTCGGCTCGCAACTCAAGGGAACGGCGAGGCCGGACAGCGACGTCGATCTGCTGGTCGAGTTCGAACCGGATCATATCCCCGGTCTATTGGGCATTGCCGACATGGAACTGACGCTGTCAGAGATGCTGGGGGGGGGGAGGGTCGATTTGCGCACCGCGCAGGATCTCTCCCGTTACTTCCGCGACGAGGTAGTGCGCACGGCAGCGGTGCAGTATGTCGCCGGATGACCGCTGGCGCCTCCAGCACATGATCGAGGCCGCCGATAACGTGCAGAAATTCATTTCCGGTCGCCAGCGCGCCGATCTGGACAGTGATCAGATGCTTGTTTTCGCGATCGTGCGTGCGCTTGAAATCATCGGCGAGGCGGCGAGCAAGATCTCCGAGGAAACGCGAAGCGCGCATGGTGCGATTCCCTGGAAGGCGATCATCGGCATGCGCAACCGTCTCGTCCACGCCTATTTCGACATTGACGTGCGCATAGTCTGGGTGGCAGTGACCGAGGAGTTACCGGCCTTGCTGAGTCAACTGAAAGCGCTGGCGGCAAGCGACTAGAATGAACCGGGATCGCACATGGCCATCACCAACCAGGAGCGCGTCGGCAAGGCGCTGGAACTTCTGAATACTCTGGAGTGCTACGGGAGATCAATCATGGAATGGATTGACCAGGCAAGGATCTGTCTTGCCGAAAAGCTTGCCCAAGGGCAGTCGGATGATTGTGTTTGGGTCGCAAGCGCGAGGCGATGCGAGAAGGCCGGATAGCGACCTGGATCTCCTGGTGATCGAACCCGAGGTCGCAGACCGCTTTGCCGAGATCGCGAGGCTCTCGACCCTGCTCGGGCAACGCCTGATTCCGGCCGATGTGGTGGTCATGAGCGCCGAGACTTTCGAGCACCAGAAGCGGGTCTTCAATACGCTTGCCTGGCGTGCGGACCGGGAGGGGCAGGTTCATGACTTCGCCACCTGATCACGCTCGTGCGCTGCTCGCCCGTGCCCGTGACGATTTCTATGTGGTTCGGCATCTGCGCGGGGAAGCGGATGCACCCCTATGGGTTCTGGGTTTACATGCCCAGCAGGCGGTTGAAAAAGCGTTGAAGTCTGTCTTGTCGAGCCGCGGCATCGAATACCCGCGGACTCATAATCTTGTGATGCTGGTAGAGATGTTGCGGCGTGCCCAGATCGGGTTGCCGCCCGATGCCGATGCATTGGGATTGTTGGTGCCCGCTGGTGACTGCTGCGGTATGAAGACGTCGAGGCGCCGAGCCGCAGCAGATTGATCCGGAGGGATTCGATGGCTGCGTGGCCCGAACGATCGATTGGGCAGTGGAAAACTTGAAGAAAGCAGACTGAGCATGGCCCTCACCAACCACGAGCGGGTCGGAAAAGCGCTGGAACTTCTGAAAACCGGTCTGCTGCCGTTCATCGAGCGGGAACTGAAAGCGAAGTATGGCAATGGCTGGGCGTTCGAGGTGAAGGACATCCTCTCCGACACCCGCCTTGCCGCCGGCAAGGCGAATCGCTACAGGACGTCGCCGCCTCGCTGGTGGTCATGGACCGCAAATGGACCGAAGTCTTCCGCCAGATTCTCGGAAAGAGCAGGCGCAGTCTGGTCAATGAACTGCTGGGCGTGCGCAACGCCTGGGCGCACCAGGAACCCTTCTCCAGCGACGACGCCTACCGCGCATTGGATTCCGCCGGGCGTCTGCTGTCCGCCGTTTCGGCCGCGCAGGCCGACGATGTGGACAAGATGAAGATGGAACTGCTGCGCGTGCGCTTCGACGAGCAGGCGCGCGGCGAAAAGCGGAAGTCGGCCAGCACGGCAGTCGAGAGCGGCGTGGCCGGCAACCTCAAGCCCTGGCGCGAAGTGGTGATGCCGCATGCCGACGTGGCCAGCGGTCGCTACCAGCAGGCCGAGTTCGCCGCCGATCTGTGGCAGGTGCATCTGGGCGAGGGGACAGACGAATACAGGAACCCGGTAGAGTTCTTCCGCCGCACCTACCTGACCGAAAGCCTGAAGGGGATGCTGGTCGGCGCGGTGCAGCGCCTCACCACCGGCCGCGGCGACCCGGTGGTGCAGTTGCAGACCAACTTCGGCGGCGGCAAGACGCACTCGATGCTGGCGCTCTACCATCTGTTCTCGGGCATCGCGCCGACCGAGCTGGCCGGCATCGACGAAGTGATGTCCGCCGCGGGCGCCAGCAGGATTCCGACCGTCCGGCGCGTGGTGCTGGTGGGCGACAAGATTTCCGGGGAACCCGTCCGACCAAGCCCGACGGCACGTTGTGCGTACGCTGTCGGGCGAACTGCGCTAGCAGCGGCAGAGCAGAGCGTTCGCGCGGCTGGCCGCGGACGACGAGAAGGCGACGAGCCCGGGCGACACGCTGCGCGAGCTGTTCAACGAGTACGGGCCGTGCCTCATCCTGGTCGACGAGTGGGTGGCCTATGCGCGCCAGCTCCACGACCAGAGCGACCTGCCCGCCGGCGGCTTCGAAACACAATTCACCTTTGCGCAGGTGCTGACCGAATCGGCGAAGCTGGCGAAGAACTGCCTGCTGGTGATCAGCTTGCCGGCGTCGGATACCTCCGGCTCGCCACACACGCAGGCCAATGATGTCGAAGTCGGCGGTACACGCGGCCGCGAGGCGCTCGACCGGCTGCGCAACGTCGTCGGGCGTGTCGAAGCCTCGTGGCGCCCGGCGAGTGCCGAAGAAGGTTTCGAAATCGTTCGCCGGCGCCTGTTCCAGCCGTGGCGCGCGCCTTCGCCGATTTCTACCGCACGCAGCAGGCGGAGTTTCCACCCGAGTGCCGCGAAAACGACTACGAGAAACGCATCCGCGCGGCGTATCCGATCCACCCGGAAATCTTCGACCGGCTGTATACCGACTGGTCGACGCTGGTCAAATTCCAGCGCACGCGTGGCGTGCTGCGGCTGATGGCGGCGGTGATCCACAGTTTATGGGAGAAGGGCGACCGCCGTCCGCTGATCCTGCCCGGCAACGTGGCGATCGACGACGCGCGCGTGCAGTCCGAGCTGACGCGCTACCTCTCGGACAACTGGGTGCCGGTGATCGAGAAGGACGTCGATGGGCCAAACTCACTGCCGCTGAAGCTCGACCGGGACTTGCCCAATCTGGGCCGGGTCTCGGCGTGCCGACGGGTGGCGCGCGCGATCTACATGGGCTCGGCGCCGACCACCGACGCCGCGCACAAGGGGATCGAGGATCGGCGCGTGAAACTTGGCTGCGCGATGCCGGGCGAATCGCCGGCGGTGTTCGGCGACGCTCTGCGTCGCCTGGCCGGCGCGGGAACCTACCTCTACCAGGACGGGCCGCACTACTGGTATTCGACGCAGCCGACGGCCTGCCAAGCTCGCCGAAGACCGCGCCGAGCAGTTCAAGCGCAATCGGACAAGGTCGCGCAGAGATCGAACAACGCCTGCGCGGGATCTGGAGCGCAAGGGGCGACTTTGTGCGCATTCATCCGATGCCGGCGACCGGCGCCGACGTGCCGGACGATCTGGACGCGCGCCTGGTCGTGCTGGGCGTCAATCATCCGTGAGGAAGGCAGGCAGCGCCGGCGGGCTGGCCGCGCGTGCCATTCTGGAATCGCGCGGCAATGCACCGCCTGTACCGGAACACGCTGGGTTTTTCTGGCGGCGGACAAGACCCGCTTCCCAGGACCTCGACGAAGCGGCACGCAACTGCCTGGCGTGGGAGTCGATCCTCGCCGAGAAGGG
>JADKBU010000024.1 GCA_016714935.1 Candidatus Accumulibacter propinquus
ACATCGCCAAGACGCATGGGCTGATGACCGCCAGCTACCCCTGTTTTCCTCTACGATGAGAAGAAGGCTGCCGCGCGAGCACTGGGATCTGCGGCACGGTTTTGCTACAAGCGCATTACGGCGCATCGCGCCCCCAGGTTCGCTGGCCCGGCGACGAGCCGCCCGAGGAGGTGACGCTCTACGACCAGCCGGCGGTCGATCGCGGCAAGCTGCGCGTCGCCGGCCCGTTCACCGTCGAGACGCTGCAGAGCTACGAGCCGCTGGCTCCCGAGGACGTCGCGGAGGCCAGCCTCGACCACGAGCGCATGGAGGCTTTCCAGGAACGCGTTTTCGAGCACCTGAAGACTGCCGGCGTGAAGAACGGCGCGCGCGACGAGATGGCGGTCTTCGCCCGCGTCGACGCGCTGCCCCCGACAGCGCTGCTGCACGCGGGCTATTACGACACCGCCGAGGGCGAACAGAAGGCCTACATCCACCTCGGCCCGCAGTTCGCGCCGGTCAGCCGGCAGGCAGTGAACGACGCGGTGAAAGCCTGCCGCGCGCGCGGCGACGCGCAGTGGCTGCTGATTCTCGGCTTCGCCTTCGAATCCGATGTCGAGAATTCAGTGCAGAGGCAGCGCGCCGGCAGCTTCCGCGTCGATAAGGTGCGCATGCACGACGACCTGCTCCGGGCCGGCCTGACCAAGAAGGACAGGAAGGCCGCGACCTTCGTCACCATCGGCGAGCCGGACATCGCCCTCCTGCGCGACGGCGACACGCTGCGCGTCGAAATCCGCGGCCTCGACCTCTACGACCCGATCCGCGACGAGGTCAAGGCCCGCTCGGTGGCCGACATCGCCTACTGGATGGTCGACGACGACTACGATGGCTCCAGCTTCGCCTGGTCAGCAGGTGTTCTTCTGCGGCGGCAACCAGGACCGAATTCGACAAATGGAAGCGCGGTCTGTCCGACGTGGCGAAGACGCGCACGCGCAAGAAACTGGAGAACACGCTCAAAATTGAAATCGACGCCGAAGCCTTCGACCGCCTCTATGGCTTCGTTTCCCATCCCATTCCCTTCCGGGCCGGCCGGCGCGTGGCGGTGCGCGTGGTCAGCCAGTTCGGCGAGGAATCGACCAAGGTATTGAAGCCATGAGTACAGCATCGAACAAGTCCGGTGGCCGCCTGCGCCTGCGGATCAGCCTCGAAGACTGGGAGCCGCCGATCTGGCGGCGGGTCGAGGTCAACAAGGATCTCACCTTCTGGGAGTTTCACCGGGTGATCCAGGAAGCCATGGGCTGGGAGGATGATCACCTGCACGAGTTCCGGGCGGCCAACCGGGTGGTGGGCATGCCCGGCCTCGAAGACGAACTCTTCGGCAGGGAGCCGGCACTTCCCGAAGACACCACCACGCTCGGCGAGTTGCTGATCAGACAGCGCAAGTTTCGCTACTGGTACGACTTTGGTGACGACTGGTGGCACACCATCACCATCGAGACGCGTCTGCCGCCCGACCCCGCCGCGCCGCGTGCCGTGCTCGTCGCCGGTGAGGGTGCGTGTCCGCCGGAGAATTGCGGCGGTGTCTACGGCTATAGCAATCTGCTATCGGACCTGCAGGATCCGGCCGCCGAAGGGTACGAGGACGCCCGGGAATGGCTCGGCGAGGATTTCGACCCCAATCATTTCGATCTGGCGCAACACGCCGCCCGCGTGGTCGCGGTGGTGGACGGGTGATCGCCACGGGTTGACGACAATTCGCGTATCAATTCATACTCTTGCCCGGCACCTTTGTGTTTCCTGTCCACCCCGAGGAGAGTTCCGATGAGCCAGAACCTGATATCCCTGAACTTCAGCGCCGAAGACATCGCCGCGATAGACTCCGCCTTGAGCACGCTCGAAGAGAAGTTTGCGCATCTGATCGAGCTTTCAGTCGAGCAACGGCGCACCCTCGCCAAGATGGGTGAGAAAACCGAAGGGGTGTGCCGGCAAACGCTGTTGGTTCTGGCGCAGAACAGCCAGATGATTCCGCCGGGCTTCGACCTGCGCGAAGCCGAGAACGACCTGGCCAACCTCGATCTGCTGCGCCGGCGATTCAGCCGCCTGCGGCAACTCGCCGCCAAGGCCGACGATACCGAGATGGCGCTCGGCAGCGACATCCTCTGTGCCGCGCTCGAAGGCTATGCGATCGCCAAGGCCTTCGGCAAGGGCGCCGGGCTCGATGCGTTGAAGGAAACCATGGCTGCCCGCTTCACCGGCAGGCATGCGACGGCGAAGCGCCCGCCGGCCTGACGCCGTCGCCAGCCGCCGCGCCTTGCCGTCGAGTCCTGGAGGCTCGACGTCGTCGTTCCGAAAGACGATGTCGTCCCTCCGGGAAACGATGTCGTCCTTCCGGGAGACGATGTCGTCCTTCCGGGAGACGATGTCGTCCTTCCGGGAGACGATGTCGTCCTTCCGGAACGCCCCAAACACCGTCCCTCCAAGCAACGACGCCATCTCTCCAGGAAACAATGTCGTCTTTCCGGGAGACGAAGCCATCCCTCCGGGAGACGATGTTGTTACACGTCGACACACGCGCTTACAGAGTAGCTGACATCGTTCGGTGACCGGGCGCGTTATTGTCTCATTGCGCTGCAACATTGCCGCTGCGGAAAAGCAGCCCTGTACCCTCTGGCGAAAGCCTCAGGGTTAGCTGTTGTCCGAGGTGCGGAAGCGAGGGGTCGGGTGGATCCAGTGCGCTTCAGCGGGCTGGCCATGGCGTCTGCGAAAGATGCTTCATAGATGGCCCTTCCCTGCCCCGAGAATTCTTGATAACGAGGGAGTTGCGATGAACCATCATCAACGACAGACCGCTGACGTCGAAAGCCGGATCAAGAGCTTCATGGCGCATGCGTGTGCCGGAGACATCGAGGCCCTGCGTAATCTGGTGGCCGATGGATTCGACTTGAATGGCAGGAATCAATTCGGCGATACGATCCTCGAATACACCATCAGCACGCTCGATCTCTACCCGCAAGCGCCGAAGTACGCGGTCGTCCAGGAAATGCTGCGGCTTGGCGCTGATCCGAATGGTCCCAGCCAGGACGGCTCCAGCCCCTTGTTCGCCGCCGCCCTGAACATGGACACCGAAATGTTGCGCCTGCTGCTCGACGCCGGCGCCGATCCGAACGTCGTGCACCTCCGCAACGACGGCGACGGCGAATCGCTCTACGACTGGGCGCACGCCGTTTACCATGACGAAGTCTGGCAGGGTCACCCGTTCGGCGAGGTGAAACCGGCGGAAGGAGAAGACGAGGACGCCTGGCTTCGCCACCTGTCTGAACTGGCCCACCACTACGACAAGGCACGCCCGGAGCACCTGCAGTTGCTGCGCGAACGCGGCGCGCTGTCGATGTTCGAGTTGCACGCGGAAGCCCGCAACAGATCACATCGGCGGGCCGCTCATCAATCGCAGGCGCGCAAGAGTCTGTGAGCGGCGCTGGCCTGATCTGGCGCGCCGGCGGCGCTACCCGGCGAGAAGCCTAGACGGCCAGCTCATAGACCTGCCGCGATTGCGCGAGGTCGACGTTCTGGTGTTCGCCGAGCGCGACCATGCCATGCCGTTCGAGTTGGGCCAGCAGCGCCGGGATCGCCTCGACGCCGATGCCGTAGGCCGACAGACGGGTCGGCACCTGCAGGGATTCGAAGAAGCTGCGGGTATGCGCGATCGCCTGGTCGATGCGCATGTCGTCGTCGCCAGCGCGCAGGCCCCAGACCCGCTCGGCGTACTGCAGCAGCTTCTGCCGCTTTTCGGCACGCCGGACCTGCAGCATCGCCGGCAGCACCACGGCCAGCGTCTGGGCGTGGTCGAGGCCATGCAGCGCCGTCAGTTCGTGACCGAGCATGTGCGTCGCCCAGTCCTGCGGCACGCCGGCGCCGATCAGGCCGTTGAGCGCCAGCGTCGCGGTCCACATCAGGTTGGCGCGCACGTCGTAGTCCGCGGGCTCGTGCAGCGCGCGCGGACCTTCCTCGATCAGCGTCAGCAGCAGCCCTTCGGCAAAGCGGTCCTGCACCCTGGCGTCGACCGGATAGGTGAGGTATTGCTCGGCGATGTGCACGAAGGCGTCGACGACGCCGTTGGCAACCTGCCGCGGTGGCAGCGTGAAGGTCTTGCTCGGGTCGAGAACCGAGAAGCGCGGGAAGAGCAGCGGGTTGAGGAAGGCCAGCTTGTCATTGCCCGCGCGCCGCGTCACCACCGCGCCGCTGTTCATCTCCGATCCGGTCGCCGGCAGCGTCAAGACACTGCCGAAGGCGATCGCGCTCTTCACCCGGGCGCGCCTGGCGAGGATGTCCCAGGGGTCGCCGACGAAGGGTATGGCGGCGGCGATGAATTTCGTGCCGTCGATCACCGAGCCGCCGCCGACGGCGAGCAGGAAGTCGATCTTCTCGCGACGCGCGAGGTCCACGGCCTGCATCAGCGTCTCGTAGGTCGGGTTCGGTTCGATGCCGGCAAACTCGAACAGCGTGAAGCCCTGGAGCGCCGCGGTCACTTCGTCGAGCGTGCCGGTGCTGACCACGCTGCCGCCCCCGTAGGTGATCAGGACGCGCGCGCCGGCGGGAATCTCGCGGGCAATATCGGCGATACGCCCCTTGCCGAAGAGGATGCGCGTCGGATTGTGGAAAGTGAAGTTTTGCATGGCAGGCTCCTTGAAGCGGTTGCGGTGATGCCGGACTAGAAAATGACACGCGCGGCTGCTTGCCTCACGAAAGCCAGCGCTTGCGGCGGCGATAATGCTTGACGTCCCGGAAACTCTTGCGCCCCACCGAGGACAGCCCGAGGTAGAACTCCTTGACGTCTTCGTTGGCCGCCAGATCCCTGGCCGCACCCTCCATCACCACGCGGCCGTTTTCCAGGATGTAGCCAAAGTCCGCGTAGCGCAAGGCCATGTTGGTATTCTGCTCGGCGAGCAGGAAAGTCACGCCTTCTTTCTGGTTCAGATCCTTGACGATGGCAAACACTTCATCGACGATCTGCGGTGCGAGGCCCATCGACGGCTCGTCGAGCAGCACCATGCGCGGACTGGCCATCAGCGCGCGTCCGATGGCGCACATCTGTTGCTCTCCGCCCGAGGTATAGGCCGCCTGACTGCTGCGGCGCGTCTTGAGGCGCGGAAAATACGCATAGACCTTGTCGAGCGTTTCGGCAATCGCCGCCTTGCCATCGCTGCGCGTGTAGGCGCCGGTCAGCAGGTTCTCCTCGATGCTCAGGTGGGCGAAGCAGTGCCGTCCTTCCATGACCTGGATCACACCGCGTTTGACCAGTTGCGCCGGCGTCAGCGCCTCGATGCGCTCGTCGCGCAGTTCGATCGTGCCCTTGGTCACTTCGCCGCGCTCGCCGCGCAGCAGATTGCTGACCGCGCGCAGGGTAGTCGTCTTGCCGGCGCCGTTGCCGCCGAGCAAAGCCACGACCCCCCCCTCGGGAACGCTGAACGAAACCCCCTTGAGGACGAGGATCACGTGGTTGTAGATCACCTCGATGCTGTTTACCCGGAGCAGGATGTTGGGGCTCATGGCGTCTCTTCGCTGGCTGGAAGCCCTCCCGCACGCGGGAGGGCGGTAGAGAAACTCTCCTTCGGGTCTACCCGAAAGCTACTTCTTGCACTCTTCGGGCGTACGCGGCTTGAGCTTCTTCTCCTCGGCATACTTGCTCGATGCCAGCATCACCATTGGGCGAATCACTTTCTCATCGGCCTGATACCAGTCCGAGCTGAACTCCCACTTGCTGCCATTCCAGGTGTGTACACGCACCCAGGACGACCCCATGTGGTCCAGGCAGGACGTCTGCACCGGCCGCATCACCCCGGCAAAGCCCATGCTGTCGAGCGTCTTCTGGTCGAGATTGAGATTCTCCAGTCCCCAGCGCACCTGCTCGCCGGTCATGACCTTGCCCTTGCCATAGCGTTCCTGCGCCTTGCGCACACCTTCCACGCCGAGCATCGCCGACAGCAAACCACGCATGTAGAGCACCTGCCCGACCTCGCCCTTCGGGCCCGTACCCTGGCCCTTGGCGTAGACCAGTTCGAGCATGTCCTTGACGACCCTGGAGTTGGGCTCGGCACCATGCTGCAGCGTCAGCGCGCTGTAGCCCTTGGCGCCTTCGGCCACATCCTTGACGTCGGGTTCGGCACCCGCCCACCAGACACCCAGCATCCGGTCACGCGGGTAACCCGTGGACTGGGCTTCGCGCAGCGCGGTCGAGTTCATCACCCCCCACCCCCAGAGCAGGACGTAGTCCGGTTTCTGCTGCCGGATCTGCAGCCAGGTGGCTTTCTGCTCGACGCCGGGATGAGCCACTGGTAGCAACTGCACCTCGAAACCATAGGTCTTGCCCAACTCCTGCAGCACCGGAATGGGTTCCTTGCCGTACGGGCTGTCGTGGTAGACCAGAGCAATCTTCTTGCCCTTCAGCTTGGCGACGCCGCCTTCCTTCTTGGCGATGTGCTGGATGGCGACCTCGGCGCCTACCCAGTAAGTCCCGAGCAGCGGAAAGTTCCAGGTGAAGACGGCACCGTTCTGTGATTCGCTGCGACCGTAACCCGCGGTAATCAGCGGGATCTTGTCGACCGGGGCTTTTTCGGTGAGCGCGAAGGTCACGCCGGTCGACAAGGGCTGGAACACGGTTGCCCCGCCATTCTTGCCTTTCAGACGCTCGTAGCATTCGACGCCGCGGTCGGTCGCGTAGGCCGTCTCACACTCCTCGAAGGAAATCTTGACGCCGTTGATACCGCCCCTGGCATTGACCAGCTTCAGGTAGTCCACGTAACCATTGGCCCATTGCGCGCCATTGGTCGCGTAAGCGCCGGTACGGTAGACCAGGACCGGGAAGAATTGCTCCTTGGCCTGAGCCAGCGCGGCCGGCGCGGTGAACAGCGACGACAGGACGACGGCGGCCGCCGACGCGGTCAGTGCGAGCTTGCGTAGCTTCATCAGTGTCTCCTCTTGTTGTAATCGAAGTGCGGTTGCTGCCCGAAAGCCACGAATGGCCGCGAAACCCAACTCCGGAGCGCCGCTCAATGCGGAAAGGGCCAGAGCCGCAGTTTTTCCTTGCCGGTCGACCACAGGCGCGCAAGGCCATGTGGCTCCTTGATCAGAAAGAAGATGATCAGTCCGCCAAAAATAATCAGTTCGGCGTGTGAAACGCCGGCCGTGGAGATGCTGATCCCGAACACGCTTCCGAGGGCCGGCAGGAACTGATTCAGGGCGATCGGCAGGATGACGATGAAGGCCGCACCGAAGAAGCTGCCCATGATCGATCCCAGGCCGCCGATGATGACCATGAACAGCAACTGGAACGAGCGATCGACCGAGAACGCGGCCGGTTCCCACGACGAAAGGTGGATGAAACCCCAGAGCGCGCCGGCGGTGCCGACGAAGAAGGAACTGACGGCAAAAGCCGAGAGCTTGGCAAACAGCGGCCGGATGCCGATCACCTCGGCGGCGACGTCCATGTCGCGAATGGCCATCCATTGCCGGCCAACGGCGCAGCGCGTCATGTTCTTCGCCAGCAAAGCAAATACCGTCACGAAACTCAGGCAGAACAGATATTTGTCGACCGGGGTGACGATCTGCCAGTGCATGATCTGGAGGTTCGAGACCGACACCGATCCTGAGGACGCGTTGTTGGTGAACCAGGGCACACGCAGGAAAACCCAGTCGGTAAAAAACTGCGCGGCCAGCGTCGCGACGGCAAGATAAAGCCCGCGCACCCGCAAACTGGGGATGCCGAAAAAAATTCCGACCAGCGCCGCGGTGAAACCGCCGAGCAGGAACGAACCCAGCAATGGCATGCCTTCGATGCGGATGTGAAAGTTATAGGCGGCGTAGGCGCCAACGGCCATGAAGGCCCCCGCACCGAGCGTGATCTGGCCGCAGAAACCGACCAGGATATTGACGCCCAGGGCCGCCAGGGAAAGGATCAGAAAGGGAATCAGGATGGCGCGGAAGAGGTACTCGTCAACCAGCAGCGGTACTCCGATGAACGCCAACAGCAGAAGCCCGAGAATCGCCCAGCGATCCTGAGCGATCGGAAAGATTTGCTGGTCGGCAGCGTAGGAAGTCTTGAACTGACCGTTTTCTCTATATAGCATTGGCCTGCTCCCCGATCAGACGCGGTCGATGATCTTTTCGCCGAACAGCCCTTGCGGTCTGAACAGCAGAAAGAGCAGCGCCAGTTGGTAGGCAAACCAGATTTCGATGCCGCCGCCGATCATCGGGCCGAGATAGACCTCGGACAGTTTCTCTCCGACGCCGATGATCAGTCCGCCGATGATCGCCCCGGGAATCGACGTCAGGCCGCCGAGAATGACCACCGGCAAGCCCCGCAGCGCTACCGTCGCCAGTGAGAACTGCACGCCGAGCTTGGAGCCCCAGATCACGCCGGCCACCAGCGCCACCACTCCGGCGACGCACCAGACGATCACCCAGATGCGATTGAGCGGGATGCCGATCGACTGCGCCGCCTGATGGTCGTCCGCCACCGCCCGCAGCGCCCGGCCGGTACTGGTCTTCTGGAAGAACAAGGCCAGCAAGCCGACCAGCACAGCGGCGATCAGCGCCGCCACGAAGTCCTCCTTGTTGATCAGCAGCCCGCCTTCGAAGGTCCCCTCGAGGATCATCACCGGATCCTTCGGCATGCCGACGTCGATCTTGTAGATGTCGCTGCCGAAAAGGCTGGTGCCCAGGCCTTCGAGAACGTAGGCGATGCCCAGGGTCGCCATCAGCAAGGTCGCGCCCTCCTGATTGACCAGATGGCGCAGGACCAGCCGCTCGATCAGCCAGGCCACCGCAAACATCAGCACCGCGGCGGCGAAAAAGGCGAGCACGGTGCCCAGCACCGGATTGTCGATCTCGAGCCACCCCGGAATCCACACCGCGAAACGCGCCATGGCCAGGGCCGCGAACAGCACCATCGCTCCCTGCGCAAAGTTGAACACCCCAGAGGCCTTGAAAATCAGCACAAAACCCAGCGCCACCAGGGAGTACAACATCCCGGCCATGAGGCCACCGATCAGCGTTTCGAGAAAGAAACCCATGCGACTCGCTCCTCAGTGACTGGCGCCAAGATACGCGCTGATGACCTCCGGATTGGCGCGGACCTCGTCAGGGTCCCCGTCACCGATCTTCCTGCCGTAATCGAGAACCACCACGCGGTCGGAGATATCCATCACCACCGCCATGTCGTGCTCGATGAGTACGATCGTCGTACCGAACTGATCGTTGACGTCGAGGATGAACCGACACATGTCCTGCTTCTCCTCGACGTTCATCCCGGCCATCGGTTCGTCAAGCAGCAGGATGCTCGGCTCCATGGCCAGCGCGCGACCGAGGTCTACGCGCTTCTGCAAACCGTAGGGCAGGCGACCCACCGGCGTCTTGCGAATATGCTGAATCTCGAGGAAATCGATCACTTCCTCAACCTTCGCGCGATGCGCCAGTTCCTCGCGCCGCGCCGGCCCCCACCAGAACGCCTGCTGGATCAGATTGGTGCGAATCTTCAGATTGCGCCCGGTCATCAGGTTGTCGATGACGTTCATGCCCTTGAACAGGGCGATGTTCTGAAAGGTGCGCGAGATGCCGGCCTTGGCCGCCTTGTAGGGGTTCATGCGCGCGAAACGCTGGCCACGCAGAATGATTTCTCCCTCCTGCGGCCGATACACGCCGTTGATCACGTTGAGCATCGAACTCTTGCCGGCGCCGTTCGGGCCGATGATCGCGCGAATCTCGTGCTCGCGCACATCGAAGGAAATGTCGGTGAGCGCCTTGACGCCGCCGAAGGCGAGCGACACCTTCTTCAAGTCGAGAATGACCTCGCCGATCTGTCGACTCATCAGGCGGCCCTCCGGGCGATTGCAAAGGTCTTCGGATCGCCGATGACGAGGTCCGCGGCGACCTTGCCTTGCCGCCCGTCCTCGAACTTGACCGCGGTTTCGATGAACTGGCTACTCCGGCCGCCGTACAGCGCGTCGATCAACGGCGCGTATTTCTCGGCGACGAAGGCACGACGCACCTTGCGGGTGCGCGTCAGTTCGTCGTCATCGGGGTCGAGTTCCTTGTGCAGGATCAGGAAACGGTGAATCTGCGAATCGGCAAGAGCACCCTCGCCCACCAGCTCGCCATTCACCTGTTCGATACAGTCCTGGATCAGCCCATAGACCTCCGGCTTCGCCGCCAGGTCGGTATAACCCGAATAGGCAATGCCACGCCGCTCGGCCCAGTTGCCAACGGCGCCGATGTCGATGTTGATGAAGGCGCAGACCATCTCGCGGCGGTCACCGAAGACCACCGCTTCCTTGATGTACTGGAAGAACTTCAGCTTGTTCTCGATATAGTTCGGCGCGTACATCGCCCCATTGGCCAGTTTGCCGACATCCTTGGCGCGGTCGATAATCTTCAGATGGCCGTCATCGTCGAACAATCCGGCATCGCCGGTCATGAAGTAGCCGTCGGCGTCGATCGCTTCGGCGGTCGCATCAGGCCGCTTGTAATACTCCTTGAGCAGCATCGGCCCCTTGACGAGGATTTCGCCGTTGTCGGCGATCTTCACCTCGACGCCGGGCGCCGGCTTGCCGACGCTGTCGAACCTGATCTGCCCATCGGGCTGCAGACAAACGTAGGCGCAGGTTTCGGTCTGGCCGTAGAGTTGCTTCAGATTGATGCCGATCGAGCGATAGAAGCGGAACAGGTCGGGACCGATCGCCGCGCCTGCGGTATAGGCGACGCGGATACGGCTCATCCCCAGCACGTTCTTCAGCGGACCGAAAACGAAGATATTGCCCAAAGCATAGAGCAGGCGATCGCCGAGCGAGACCGGCTGACCATCGAGAATCTCGGCGCCGCTGCGCCGGGCAACCGCCATGAAGAAGTGGAACATCTTCTGCTTGACGACACTGGCGTCCTCCATGCGGATCATCACCTGCGTCAGCAGGTTCTCGAAGACGCGTGGCGGCGCAAAGTAATACGTCGGGCCGATCTCGCGCAGATCGGTCATCACCGTCTCGGCCGACTCCGGGCAGTTGATCGTGAACCCGGTGACCATCGCCTGCGCAAATGAAAACAGGTGGTCACCGACCCAGGCCATCGGCAGATAGGACAGGATGTCTTCATCGGCGGTCAGGCCATCGAAATCGGCGCCGCCGCGCGCCGCGCTGATGAAAGCGTGGTGCGTCAGCCGCACACCCTTCGGCCTGCCGGTGGTTCCAGAAGTGTAGAGCATCACGCTGACATCATCGGCGGCGCCCGCCGCGACCTCGCTGGCCAACAGATCGGGATGGTTGCGGTTATGTATCCGCCCCATGGCCATCAACTCGCGGATGTCGTGGATGAACGGCAACGTGTAATGGCGCATGCCACGCGGGTCGTCGTAGAGCAGATGTTCGAGCTGCGGCAATTCGGCCTGGATCTCGAGCACCTTGTCGACCTGTTCCTGGTCTTCGACAAAGACGAAGCGAACTTCCGCGTCGAGCAGGACAAACAACATTTCGCTGGCCACGGCGTCCTGGTACAGGGGCAAGGGCACGCCCCCGAGGCACTGCGCGGCGGTCATCATCATGTACATGCGCGGCCGGTTCTCGCCGACGATGGCCAGGTTCTCGCCCCGTCTGAAGCCCATTTCGGCCAGTCCACAGGCGATCGCACGCACCTCCTCGGCGACGTCGTGCCAGGTCCAGGACTGCCAGATGCCCAGGTCCTTCTCGCGCATCGCCGGTTTGTCGCCGCGGACCTGCGCGTGCTGCAGCAGCAGGCGAGGAAAGGTATCCCGCGCCTGGGAAGAAGCCATCTCCCGCATCTTGTCTCCTCCGGTGCATTCGCCGCCACAGCGTGACGGCCAGCCCTTGTTGTCTATTTTTCGCTTGCGATTCTAGTCGTTTTTTGCCATTTGCAATTGTGCAGCGCGACAACGGCACGATGGCGCACGCACGCTTGCTCGACACGGATGCCCGTCTGGCACGTTTCCTGGCCTCGCTGTTCATTCCGCTGCGCGACCCGGAAAGCAGCCTTGATTGAACAAGCCATTGGATCTGGGTTAGTATTCCGCGCGGCGAGGGGAAGGTCTTGTCAAAACCTGGTCGATACGCTGCAGAATCCGCAGCAATACCGCTTCAACAAAACAAAACCGGAGGATGAGAAAACATGAGTAGTGTTATGTACGAGCGAATGCGGGTGAATCCCAAATTCCAGAAACTGGTGCACGAGCGGGGACGCTTCGCCTGGACGTTGGCAACCATCGTGCTGGTCCTTTTCTACGGCTTCTTCATGCTGGTCGCTTTCAACCCGAGCCTGCTCGGACAGAAGATTGCCGAGGGATCGATGTGGCCGATCGGCTACACGATCGAACTTTGTCTGTTCGTCTTCTTCTGGCTGACGACGGTGGTTTACGTCCGTCGTGCCAATGGGGAATTCGATGATCTGACCGCGGACCTGATCAAGGAAGCCCAGAAGGAGAAGCTATGATGCAACGACTGACATCGGCACTCACCCTGCTCGCTCCTCTCCGGCCTGGCTTTTGCCGGCCCGGCGATGGATGCCTCGGGAGCCAAGCAGGCCACCAACTGGCACGCGATCATCATGTTCCTGATCTTCGTGGCGATGACCATGGGGATCACCTACTGGGCTGCCGGGCGCACCAAGTCCACGGCCGATTTCTACACCGCCGGCGGCGGCATCACCGGTTTCCAGAACGGACTGGCGATCGCCGGCGACTACATGTCGGCGGCAACCCTGCTCGGGCTGACGGCGATGACCTACACCTCGGGCTACGACGGCTACATCTACATGCTGGCCTTCTTCGCCGGCTGGCCGATCATCCTGTTCCTGATGGCCGAGCGGCTGCGCAACCTGGGCCGTTTCACCTTTGCCGACATTACCTCGTATCGGCTTGACCAGGGCAAGGTGCGGACGATGGCCGCGATTTCGTCGCTGGTGGTGGTCGTCTTCTACCTGATCGCGCAGATGGTCGGTGCCGGGCAGTTGATCAAGCTGCTCTTCGGACTGGACTACAACATCGCGATCTTCGTCGTCGGCATCCTGATGATGGTCTACGTCACCCTCGGCGGCATGGTGGCGACGACCTGGGTGCAGATCATCAAGGCCTGCATGTTGCTCTTCGGCGGTACGCTGACACTGCTCCTGGCATACTGGCAGTTCGGGTTTTCGCTGACGACGCTGCTCGAGAAGGTGGAAGCCGTGCACAAGCTCGGTCCCAAGCTGATGGCCCCGGGCAGCCTGCTGGCCGATCCGATCACGGCAATCTCCCTCGGTCTCGGCCTGATGTTCGGTACCGCCGGTCTGCCGCACATCCTGATGCGCTTCTTCACCGTCGGCAACGCCAAGGAAGCCCGCAAATCGGTGCTCTACGCTTCCGGCTTCGTCGGCTTCTTCTTCAACGTGATCTTCCTGATGGGCCTGTGCGCAGTCCTCATCGTCGGCCAGAACCCCGAGTTCTTCGAAGGGGGTGTGGTCGGCGGCAAGATCATCGGCGGCGGCAACATGGTCGCCATGCACCTGGCCAAGGCCGTCGGCGGCAACATGCTGCTCGGCTTCCTGGCGGCGGTGGCCTTCGCCACCATTCTGGCCGTCGTTTCGGGTCTGGCCCTGGCCGGCGCCTCGGCGATCTCGCACGACATCTACGCACGCGTCATCCGCAAGGGCTCGGCAACGGAAAAGGAAGAGATCCGCGTTTCCCGCTTCGCCACCATCGGCCTCGGCATGCTGGCCATCGTTCTCGGCATCCTGTTCGAGAAGATGAACATCGCCTTCATGGTCGGTCTGGCCTTCGGCGTCGCTGCTGCGGCCAACTTCCCGGTGCTGATCCTGTCGATGTACTGGAAAGGCCTGACAACTCGCGGCGCGTTGTGGGGCGGTTACGGCGGCGTCATTTCCGCGGTGCTGTTCGTGCTGTTCTCGAAGTCGGTATGGGTCGACGTGCTGGGCAACAAGGCCGCCTTGTTCCCCTACACCCAACCCGCGCTCTTCGCCATGCCCATCGCGTTCATCTTCGCCTATATCTTCTCGAAGAGCGACACCGGGCCACGTTCGAAGCTGGAGAAGGAGGCTTTCGAAGACCAGTACGTGCGCGCCCAGACCGGTTTTGGCGCTTCCGGCGCCAGCCACTAGGCACTCGCTGCACCACACAAGACCCTGGCGGCGTACCCGCCAGGGTTTTTTTTCGCGTGCGAAGTGGCGTATCCGCATCGCCGGCTAAAGTTGCCAGCCCTTCCTCCGTTGACAGGAGGATGAGAAGAGCGAACGACGGGAGTCCTTTCATGTATCCAACCCTCAGGCGACTGCTCCTTTGTCTGCTGACACTCGTGCCGGGAATGGCTAGCGCTGCCTGGCAGGTGATCTCGGCCGAACCCGGGAAGCGTGTCGAACTCGATCGTGCCTCTATCAAGAAGGACGAAACCGGCAAGAGCATCGCGCGCGGACGGATCATTCTCGAGAAGGCCATCATCGATCCCAAGACCTCGATGTCGTATCGCATCGTCGAGGCTGTCAACCGCTACGATTGCGGGTCGCGCAGCTACAGCACGCTGAAGCGCAGCTATTTCAAGGACGAAGGCGAGTTGCTGCGGGAAGAGGACGTCAAGGTGCAGGTCGAAATGCCGGTGCGCACCGGCATGCTAGACGACAAGCTGCTGCGCGAAGTCTGCCGCCCGAAACCTGGCGGCGACGCCACACTGGCTGCCAGCCGCACCGCCGACAAGGTCAACGAGGCCGCCGGCGAGCTACGCAAAGCCAATGAGGCGCTGGTGCAGAAGGAAGTCAAACGGGCCAACCTGCAGACGCCGTCTCCGGAAAAGACCGAACCCGAAGCGAAACCGGCAGCGCATGCCAAGCCCGCGGCACACGCTCCGATCGCGGTGACCGCGAGCGCGGTACCCGCTCGCGTCGCCCGCTCACACTTCCCCACCGGCAACGCCGTTACCGGCGACACGCATGCACATATCCACTGGAGCTACGAGGGTGAGGGGGGGCCGGAGAACTGGGGCAGGCTGAAGCCCGAATATGCGACCTGCGCGAGCGGCAAACGGCAATCACCGATTGATATTCGCGACGGTTTTCGCGTCGATCTCGAAGCGATTCAGTTCAGCTACCGACCATCACCGTTTCGTGTCGTCGACAACGGTCACACCATCCAGGTGGAGGTCAGCGGCAGCCACATCAGCCTGCTCGGCAAGACCTACGAACTGGCCCAATTCCATTTTCACCGCCCTTCCGAGGAACGGGTGAATGGCAAGTCCTTCGACATGGTCGCCCACCTGGTCCACAAATCGGAGGATGGCAAGCTTGCGGTCGTCGCAGTGCTGCTCGAAAAGGGGATGGAGCATCCGCTGATCCAGAGCGTGTGGAACAACCTGCCGCTGGAGAAGAACGACTACGTGACACCGCCTGGGCTCACCATCGATGTCGCACAGTTGCTGCCTGAAGACCGAAGCTACTACACCTATATGGGGTCTCTGACCACGCCGCCGTGCTCGGAAGGCGTGCTCTGGCTGGTGCTCAAGCAGGCACAACCGATCTCGCCCGAGCAACTGGCCATTTTTGCGCGCCTCTACCGACACAACGCGCGCCCGGTGCAGGCAAACTTCGCCCGCATGATCAAGGAGTCACGCTGAATCCCGCGACGCGCCCCGGTTGTTCTGGCGGTCGCCTGCCGTGAAGTGCTAAGCTGTTGCTTTGTCTTGCCGGAGACGTCAATGCAAATGCGACAACTGGGTTCTGGTGGCCCCTCGGTATCGGCTCTTGGCCTGGGCTGCATGGGCATGAGCGACTTTTATGCGGGTCGCGACGATGTGGAGTCGATCGCCACGATCCATCGCGCGCTCGACCTCGGCCTCAACTTCCTCGACACCTCCGACATCTATGGTCCGTACACCAACGAGGAACTGGTCGGACGTGCGATCAGGGGCCGTCGCAACGAGGTCTTCCTGGCCACCAAGTTCGGTATTCTGCGCGATCCGCAGGACGCGTCGCTGCGCGGCTTCGACAGCCGACCGGCGTATGTACGCAGCGCGATCGAAGGCAGTCTGCGGCGCCTGGGCGTCGACACCATCGACCTGTACTACCAGCATCGGGTCGACCCGAAGGTGCCGATAGAGGACACGGTCGGTGCACTCGCCGATCTCGTGCGCGCCGGCAAGGTACGCTACCTCGGTCTCTCCGAAGCCTCGGTTGCGACGCTCGAACGCGCGCACAAAGTGCATCCGATCACCGCGCTGCAAAGCGAATACTCGCTGTGGACTCGCGACCCGGAAGCGGGCGTGCTCGCCGCGTGCCGCCGGCTCGGAGTCGGTTTCGTGCCCTACAGCCCACTCGGGCGCGGCTTCCTCACCGGCGCGATTGCCCACCCCGACGACTTCGCGGCCGACGATTACCGCCGTTACAGCCCACGCTTCCAGGGCGAGAATTTCGCCAAGAACCTGGCCCTGGTCGATCAGGTCAGGGCCTTGGCCACCGAGATCGGTTGCACACCCAGTCAACTCGCGCTCTCCTGGGTACTCGCACAGGGCGAACATATCGTCCCGATCCCCGGCACCAAGCGGCGAAAATATCTTGACGAGAACATCGGTTCTCTGGCGGTAAGGCTGACTCCTGAACAACTGGCGGCGCTGGAGGCGATTTTTCCGCCCAACGCCGCGGCAGGAGAGCGTTACCCGGCAAACATGATGGGCGCGCTCAATCGCTGACGATCGGACAGCGCGCATTCGCCGGACAAGCCGCGCTCAGTTCGCCGCCATCTGGAAAAACCTGATGGCAACAGATGCACCTCGGAATGTTGATGACGCTCCGCAAACACCCGCGTGCTGCGGCCAGCAGATCCCTCGTTTATTTGGCTGGCAAAGGCGTAACGCTGCCACATCCGCGAAGTCCGGCTCCCGCAACTTCACAACATGGCTCGGAACCCTCCTGGTAGCGGTGTGCACGACGCTGGCGCACGGCCAGATCCCGATACCCACAGCGCAGAGCAGCGTGCCCAAGCCTAAAGCGGTCGCCACCACGGTGGACCAGCGTACCCAGATCGAAGCACAACTGAGCGAGGCGCGCCGTCGGCAGGAAACCGGGCATCTGGAAGAGGGGGGAACTCCGGGTGCCGAGGAATTGCCGGCGAGCGATCGCCAGAGGCTCTTCGACCGCCTGGTCATTGCCTATAGCGAACAACTCAAACTGCTGGACGAACTGGAGAGCGTGAAAACCGCGCAACCCGACAACCCGCACAAGCAGACCCTGATGGCGGAGTTCGCCGGCCCGCCGCCCTACTCCGCGCTACGGGTCGATGCCTTGCGCGACCTTGTGGATTCAGGAAAGGAACGCCTGCACAGTCTGGCGTCGACGGAACGCGCACTGGAGACGCTCAAAGTCGGACGGCTTGAGACGCAACAGCGCGCGGCGGAAGCAGTACGGCTGGCAGAGGACAAACTCGCCCGGGCCGACGGTCAGAGCGCTATTGACAAGGAACGCCTGGGCCGGGAACTGGCCATTCTGCGTCGGCAACTCGCCGAAGCAGAACTGGCCAACATCGGCATGGGACTCGAAAGGGTCCGCCTGGAAAGGAAAGGGGTTCAGGCACTCAACTCCGAGCTGGAGCGTTTGCTGACCCGCGTGCGACCTGAACAACGCCTCGGCAAGGAGGAACTGGAACAGCAACAAGCGCTGCTGCGCAAGGAGTTGAACGTGGTCATCGCGGAGATCGATGCGCTCGTGATCGCTAACGGCAAGCGCTCCACGGAACGTCAACAACTGAACAAACTCGTGGCGGAAGCCGGCAGCAGCGCGTCGCAGGCGGACAGGCTGGAGCTGCTTGACGCACGCCTGGAAACCGACCGCGTGCTACTGCTGACGCTGACCTGGTTGCAGACGACGCTGCAGGTGGCAAGCGACGCCTGGGCACAGCGTTACGTCGGCTTTCATTCCGAGGATGCCAACACCCGCCAGTCTGTGATCTCGGGTCTGAGCCAGAGCAGGGAAGAATTGGCCGGCCGCAAGCAGATTGTCGACGAACTGCAGCAGGCAGCGCGCGTTGCGGTCCACGAGCAGCAGTTGCGCCTGGGTGGAACGTCGCTTGACCCGGACGCCACGGACAAGGATTCGAGCCTGTACGAAGCGCTGCAACAGCGGGCGCGGGCGTACCAGCGCCTGCAACGGGCGAGTGCCCGGATGGAACGTCAACTCGATCGCTGGCTCGATGACTTCGGATTCACTGCCAGGACCACCAGCGCCAACGACTGGCAGCTTGGTGCCCTGCAGTTGGCACAGACGTTGAAGTCGATCTGGAACTTCGAGATGTTTGCCGTCGAGGATTCGACAGTCATCGATGGCAAGACGGTGACCGTCACCTACGGGGTTACGGTCGGCAAGAGCATCGGTGCACTGCTGCTCTTCCTGTTCGGCTACTGGTTGTTCGCACTGCTTTCACGGCGCCTGCAGCGAGTGATGGTGAGCCGCTTCGGGGTCAACGAGCAAATGGCCAGCGTGATTCGTCGCTGGGCGATGATCTCCCTGGCGGTGGCGCTGATCATCTTCATTCTCAATCTCGCGCGCATTCCCCTGACGGTCTTCGCATTCATGGGTGGGGCACTGGCCATCGGTATCGGTTTCGGCACCCAGACCATCATCAAGAACGTGATCAGCGGGATCATCATCCTCTTTGAACGCAAGATCCGCGTAGGCGACATCATCGCCCTGGGCGGCATGACCGGCCATGTCATTGCCGTCGACCTGCGCGCTTCGACGGTGCGTGGCTTCGACGGTGTCGAAGCGTTGGTGCCGAATTCCAGCTTTCTCGAAAACCAGGTCGTCAACTGGACCTATTCGAACCCGCGCATCCGCCGTGAGATCCGGTTGGGCATCGCCTACGGGTCACCGATCCGAGCGGCCGCCGAGATTATTGCGCGCTGTGCCGAGGATCACGCGCAGGTCCTGAAGGATCCGCCACCGGAAGTCTTCTTCGAAGACTTCGGCGACAATGCGCTGCTGTTGGTCCTCGTCTTCTGGGTCGAACTGGGGCCGAATCTGGTTGCCCGCAGGGTGGATAGCGACCTCCGGCATGCGATCGGGCAGCGTCTGGAAGCCGCAGGAATTCCGATTCCGTTCCCGCAGCGTGATGTGCATCTCGACATTTCACAACCGTTACCGGTACGGCTGACGCAACCCCCCGCCGACAACGTCTGAAGCCCCTGCACGATTGCCGGCCGGCGTTACAGGCCCATCGCCGAAGCGCTGACGGTGATCGGCATTGCAGATCCTCAGTGGCGACTGGTCGTGTCCAGGGATGGAAACTTCGCGGCGTAATGAGCGATCCACTCCAGCGCCGCGGCCTCGCCGTCGAGCACTCGTCCTTCGCTGTGCAACACTTCCTTGCGGTAGTGCTCGATCTGGCAGATCTGCTCCACCATGCGGGCAGCGAAGACATCATCGGATTCCATGAACCGGATACCGACTTCGTAATACAGGCCATGGCGACGGCACCATACCACCGAACCCGCCGCGTGGAAGGCCGGCTTTACCAGCGGGATGGTCAGCCGTACACCGGACCCGACCTCCAGTGGCCGCTCCGAGCGACAGGCCAACCCACCGAGGCTGATGTCCTTCAGACGACGCAACCTCGTCGGCAAAGGCACCTCGGCATCGATCTCGATCGGAATGTCGGCCGGATGCCGAAGAAAACCGCGTCCCACCTGTGCCGATCCCATCTGCCAGCCCTCCTCCAGTTCGACCTCCTGACCCCGTTCAGCGAAGGCGATCGCCAACAGCTCCATCAGGCAAGTGCGCGAGCCTGTCGGACCTGCGCACCGACGGTCGAATTGTACGGCAGATGTCGATCGGCCGTGCAGCAGCGGCTCGGCCTAGGTACGCGCAGGGAAGCACTACTCAAGCACCGATCCGCAGGCCCGATTTCTTGAGAATGCTGGTCGAAAAGAGGACATCGTACGAACGGCAATCGCACCCGATGACCGCCGCAATCTTCGCCACCTTGTCCCGCACTTCCGCCCGTGAACTACCATGCACCATGGCAAACAGGTTGAACGGCCACTCGGGAAGTCGGCGCGGCCGGTGATAACAGTGGGTGACGAAATCGAGCGCTCCGACACGAGCGCCAAGTTGATCAATACGCTCGTCCGGAACATCCCAAA
The DNA here is from genome assembly GCA_016714935.1 of Candidatus Accumulibacter propinquus. Classification (GTDB taxonomy): domain Bacteria; phylum Pseudomonadota; class Gammaproteobacteria; order Burkholderiales; family Rhodocyclaceae; genus Accumulibacter; species Accumulibacter propinquus. Next base: position 20,145 of record JADKBU010000024.1, read on the forward strand.
CACTCATGCCGTTGGCGGTATAACCAATCGCGTAGTGATTGGGCACGGCGCCAATGCGGCGAATGGCGCCACTCTCAAGCATGCGCGCCAACCGCGTCATCACCTCTGCCGGCGAAATGCCGACCTCCTCGGCCAACTGGTGATAGGGGCGCGGCACCAACGGCAGACCGCCCTGGGTCGATAACACCAGGCGGCGATCGATCGGGTCGAGGCCGCCCGTCATGGCCGCACCGGCAGTTTCATCTCGACGAAATACTCCTGCAGCTTCGGGAAGCTGAAGACCTGCAAACCACTGCTCTGTTGTATCTGCCCGATGGCCGCATCGATACCGGCCTCGCTCTCGGCAGCAAGAACGAACCACATGTTGAACTCGCTGTTCCGCTCACTCTCGCGGCGGTAGTTGTGGGCAACCGCGGGCAGTGAATTGACGACCGCGAGCACTCGCTGCCAGTCCGTTTCAGGAACGCGCATCGCCGCCAGAACGAAGGCGCCACCCATACGTTCGACCTGAAAGAGCGGGCCAAAGCGAGTCAGCACGCGCCGGTCGAGCAGGCGTTGCAGGCGCCGGAGCAAGTCCGCCTCGGCAATCCCCAGCCCCCCGGCCACTTCAGCGTAGGGCCGTTCGCAGATCGGAAAACCGCCCTGCAGCGTGTCGATGATCGCGCGATCGATCGTGTCGAGTTCGATCGCCTCACGCATAATGCGCGCCGCGCTGCTTGAAACGGGTCAGCGAGAACAGGATGTCATGCGCGTAGCCAGTCAGACCGAGCCTGGCGCGCAGTTCGGCGATACTCGCCTCGACCTGCGCACGGTCCTGACCGTGAATCATGCAGAACAGATTGTAGGGCCACTCGGGAGGCACCCGCGGACGCTGGTAGCAGAGCGTCACTCCGGTGGCACAGGCCAGCCTCTCGCCGATCTCGCCGACATCGGCGTCGGGGATGTCGTGAACCAGCATCGCATTGGCCATATACCCGAGTTCGCGGTGCCTGACAATGACTCCGAAACGCTTGATGACGCCTTCGGCGCACCAGCGACGGATTCTTTCGAGAACCTCGCTCTCGTCGCAGCCGACACGACTGGCAAGAACCGCGAACGGACGAATGAACAGCGGCAAGCCTTCCTGCAAGGCACTGACCAGACGGCGCTCACCCTCATCCAGCGGCTTCGGCGGCACGAAGGGCTGCCAGCGTACACCACCGCTGGTGGCCGGCTTCTGCCCTTTGCCATCCAGTGGGAAACCGAGATCGATGTGGTACTCCTGCAGCAGGGGCAAGCGTAGCAGCGGCCAGCCAGCCGCCTGTTCTATGGCGCCGAGGGCGGCCTGCAGGCGGCCTTCCGAACCGGCCGTGACGACCAGCCACAGATTGTAGCGGTGCTCGCGCTCGTAATTGTGGTTTACCTCGGGGAAGCGATTCACCGCCTCGGCGGCAGCGGCCAGTTTCTCGGGCGGCACGGCCATCGCGGCCAGCATGCTGGCGCCGATGCGCTTCGGAGCAAAGACCGCACCGACGCGTGCAATCTTTCCTTCGCGGCGCAGCCCTTCGAGCATCCGCAGGACCGCCGCTTCGGCAACACCCAGCCGCGATGCCAATTCCGCGAAAGGCGCCGAACAGAGCGGGAAGTCTCTCTGGAAATCATTGAGCAAGCGAAAATCGAGCGCCTCATTGAGCATCTTGGTCAGAATCCGGTGCGGTTGGCACGGCTGGTGAAGAATATGCCGCTCGGTGCCTGGGCGGCAAATTCTCCAATTTTTTCGAAAGTCGCCGTATCGTAGATCAGCACGCGGTTGTCGTCACGTGCGGAAATCCAGACGTGCTCGCCACGCGGGGTAAACTCCATGTGCAGGACGGCTTTCCCTGGTGCAAGGGTGCGCACCACCTTGCCGCTCAGCGTATCGATCACCTCAACCCAGCCATTGTCGGGAAACGCGAAGTTGACCCACACCTGCCGGCCGTCGGGTTGTGCCATGACGAACACCGGCTGACCCCTGACCTGGATGCGGCCGGCCTCCTGCCAGCTACCGACGGCCACCACCAGCACCTCGTGGCGCCCGATCGCCGGCAGATACGCCTTGCCCTGCGCCAACGACCAACCACGCAGATGCGGCATCTTGAAAACCGGCAACTTCTCCTGGCCGCGCCCGTAGCTCTGCAGGATGCGTCGGGTTTCCGGCTGCGGCTGCCAGGTATCGAGCAGCGCGACGCCGTCCTCGCCGAACAGTCCGGCCAGATAATAACGCCCATCCGGCGTGACGAGTCCGTCATAGGGTTGCAGCCCGGCCGGGTAGCGCTGCGTCTGCGGGCGTCGCCGATCGGAAAAATCGCTCACCCAGATCTCGCCGGCATCGAACAGGGCATATGCAAAGCGGTTGCCAGAGAGATCGGCAAGCCCGACGACTTTGGAAAATCTCCCCGGCGCGTATTCGGCGGGCACTTCGGCGAGCAGTTCCAGCGTTTCGGCGTCAAAAGCCTTGATGCCTCCGGGTGTATAGTTCTGGGCGACGACGATGCTGCCATCCTGCGAGATGGCGCCACCGATGGCATTGCCCGACTGCAGCACCCGCTTGACGATCCGCTCGGCGAGCAGATCGACTTTCGTCAGTCCGCCATCGCGACCGAAGACGTAGGCGTAGCGGCCATCGCGCGAGTAGACCACCGAGGCATGCGACAGGTCACCAAGCCCTGCCACATGGGCATAAGGCGCACGTCGACTGGTATCGACAAGGCTGATTTGCCCGCTCGCACGCTCGATGACCAGCCCAAGGTCGCCGGTACCACGCCATTGCGGCGCGGCGCAGCCACAAAGTAGCACCATCGTCAACACGGTCAGCAGTCTGCCCATGGGTCTTCACTCCAAACAGCGCCAGCAAGGCGCATGACAAATCGAGACGATCCTGGCCAGGCAAGGGGACAGAAGGTCAACTTGGCGCGAGACCATGTTGAGAGCGATTCGCCCCGCGATCATCGAACTCACTTCTTCTTGGCCGCAGCCTTGGCCTTGCACATATTGCCCGGCATCACCAGGCTGGACTGGTAGGCCGAAATAGCGACCAATTGATCGTTGTTGTACTTCTGGATGATTTTCACCATGTCGGGATTGGCGTTGCGGCGGTGACCGTCGCGAATTTCGGTCATCTGGCGCAACAGGTACTTGTAGTGCTGACCGGCGATCACCGGGAAGAACTTTTCCTTGGCTCCTTCGCCGTTCTGACCGTGGCACTCCTTGCACCCCTTCTCGTAGAGTTCCTTGCCTGTCGCCAACTGCCTGGCGAGATCCTTGCCTTCGTAACGACCATGTTCGACAGGGATACACAACTGCTCGATGAAGGCCGCGACATCAGCCAGTTCCTGTGGATCGGTCAAGGTCACGGCAAACGGGTACATCGTCGGGTTGTCGCGCAGGCCGGCACGGATGTCGGCCATCTGCTTGATCAGCACGGTGGTGTGCTGACCCGCAAGTTGCGGGAAAGTACCGTCCGGACGGCCGGCACCCGACGGCAAGTGACAATCACTGCAGACCTCGTACGCTTCTTCACCGCGCTTCCTGTCGCCCTTGAGTTTCAGCGCTTCACTCTTCTCGCCCCCCTGGGCATTCCACTTGTAATCCTTGCTCTCGATGCCCTGAGTCTTCGGCGCTGGCGGGCCGGCCTGCACAATACCGGCGATCGTCGCCAGGGAAACCGCCAGTATCAGCTTGTTCATCGTTACCCCCATTATTTGAGAATCGATACCCGCAAATCTAGCAAGCAACCCGCCGCCCGGCGTTGATGATTGTCAAGACGCGCGCAAGCGGTGCGTATCGACCACGCATTTATGGGATCAAGGCTTGAAGAAGTTCCACTTGACGACTCCTCACCTCCATTGCCGTGCGACTGAACGCTTCTGCGGCAATATATCGCACATTGTGCGGACAAGCCCTGCGAGATAATTTGGGTGAATCAATTTTCGCCAGGCTGCCCCTGCCGCACACCACAGCCCCGCCAATCCGTCGATCTTTCAGGCCTATCCCGCAGATTCGGGGCGGCATTCCCGAACACTCGGCACCCTGCACGCACCGACCCGCGCTACACTGAACCGATGACCAAGAATCTGCTGCTCGACGTCGCCATCCTGCTGGGACTCGCCATCCTCGGCACCGTCGGCTACCAACTGGCGCCGTTGCTCAACCCGAAAACCGACATTGCCCTGCCGCTTTCGAGTTGCGACCTCGGTCAGGGAGCCTGCGCGGCGACGCTCCCCAACGGGACTCGAATCGAGTTCGCAATCGAACCGCGACCGATTCCGGTACTCCGACCGCTGAAGCTGCAAGCCACGCTCACGGGTGGCGATGTACGCAGGATCGAGGTCGATTTCACCGGCACGGACATGAAAATGGGTTACAACCGACTGCAACTGGAAAGGCAGGAAGGCAGCAGCGATCATTTCGTGGGGATGGCGAGCCTGCCGGTATGCATCACCGGAAGCATGGAATGGGAAGCGACGCTGCTGATCGATACCGGCAGGGCGATCGTCGCGGTGCCGTTCCGCTTCCTCAGCGGCAAGTAATACCCTGCCCGCGTTACCGGCCTCGCTCGCCGGAGCTCGCGTCCATCCGCAAGCCCGGAGATGATTCCAGGGCAACGCCCTGCAGCGCCTCCGCCTTGCCGATGATGCGCAAAGTGTTTACATTTGCAGCCACAATCCATTGACCGGGAATCAGGGTGGCGACGCCCGATCCACTGCAACCGCAGCAACACCTCGAGTCCTGCACCATTGCCGGTCACGCGCTCGGTGGCGTGACGCGCAGCGGCTCGGCAACCGACTCGTCGCCTGGGACACTGCCCGCATGCACCGCACGATCTTCGATACCCCGGTGGTGAGCACGCTGTTGCGCGCCGGCTCCGTGGCCTTTCTGCACTTCACCGGCTGGACTGTCGAAGGCCGTCTGCCGCCTGGCACCGCCAAATGCGTACTGATCGCCGCGCCGCATACCAGCAACTGGGACCTGCCCTACACGCTGATGGTGGCCTTCAGCTTGCGCCTGCACATCTACTGGATGGGCAAGCAGAGCCTCTTCAATCCACCCTTTCGCGGTCTGATGATGTGGCTGGGCGGCATCCCGGTGAACCGCGAGAAGTCGACCGGCTTCGTGCTCGCGTCGGTGGCGGCGATCAAGGCCGCCACCGACGGACTGCAGTTGGTCGTCCCCCCGGAGGGCACACGCGGCCGTACGCGCCACTGGAAAACCGGTTTCTACCACATTGCCCTCGGCGCCGAAGTGCCGATCGTCATGGCCTACATGGACTACGATCGCAAAGTGAGCGGTCTGGGTCCGGTATTCACGCCCACCGGCGATATCGAACGCGACATGGCATCGATCAAGTCGTTCTACGCGCCCTTCAAGGGTCGCAACGCCAGGCTGTTCGACCCCGAATAGGCCAGCGTGATCGTGGGCAGGCTGTTTGAGGAGAGTAGAGGAATGATGATTGAGCGTGTGCGGTGGCTGCTGATCCTGATTCTGCTCAGCGCCGCCAGCGGCGGTTCGCTTGCCGCCGCCGGCAGCGTTCAACCGGCGGATCTGGATCTCCATCCCGACGCCACCGTCGCGACGGCAGCGGTCGAAGTCGACGGCCGCGTACTGTTCCGCGTGCGCGGCGTCAGCAGTTTCCCCGCACGCGAGCGTGCGGCGGCGATCACCGAGCGGATCAAGCGACTGGCGGGCGATCCGGCGCTGCCGGCGGATTCAGTACGGCTCGTCGAGTCCGGCGGCTATTCCTCGATCATGGCCGGCGACCGAAGGATCATGGCGCTCTTCGATTCGGACGCGCGCATCGAAGAAGTCGCACGCGAAACCCTTGGACTGGCCTTGTGCGAGCGGATCGGCAAGGCCATCGACGAATACCGCCACGACCGGGACACGCAGGTATTGCAGCGACGCGGCCTGGAGGCTGCGGGTGCCACGGCGGCGCTGGCAACGATGGTGACACTGCTGCTGTGGTTGGCACGCCAGCTCAATGGCCTGCTGGAGCGGCGCTTCCGGAGCCGAATCCATCACCTCGGCATCCAGTCTTTCGAGATTGTACGGGCCGAAAGCATCTGGGCCGGGCTGCGCGCCGCCTTGTCGGCACTGCGCATGCTGTCAATCCTGATCGTCAGCTTCATCTACCTCGACTTCGTGCTCAGCCGCTTTCCGTGGACGCGCTGGCTGGCCGGGAATCTGACCGATTTCGCCCTTCGCCCCCTGCGACTCATCGGGGAGGGCCTGATCGGCTACTTCCCGGACCTGATCTTCCTGATCGTGCTGGCGCTGCTGGTCCGTTTCGTCCTGCGCCTGTTGCGGCTGTTCTTCGACGCCGTTGCACAGGGTTCGGTCACCCTCCTGCACTTCGAAGCCGAATGGGCCCGGCCAACCTACAAGATCGCACGCTTCGCGCTGTTGGTCCTGGCAGTGATCGTGGCCTACCCGTATATCCCCGGATCGGAATCGGCTGCCTTCAAGGGGGTTACACTGATGTTGGGCGTAGTCGTTTCGCTGGGTTCCTCGTCGATCATCGCCAACCTGATCGCCGGCCTGATGATCACCTACCGACGCGCGTTCAGGGTCGGCGACCGGGTGCGCATCGGCGAAGTGACCGGCGACGTGACGCAGGTCAGGCTGCAGGTCACCCATCTGCGTACCCTGAAGAACGAAGAGGTGACGATTCCCAACTCGCAGATCCTCAATGGGCACGTGATGAACTACAGTTCCCTGGCCAAGAAACAGGGCCTGATCCTGCACGCGACAGTCGGTATCGGCTACGAGACGCCGTGGCGGCAGGTGGAGGCGATGCTGCTGCAGGCGGCGGCGCGCACGCCGGGGCTGCTTGCGGAACCCACACCCTTCGTAATGCACAAGGAACTCGGGGATTTCTGCGTCAGTTACGAGATCAATGCCTATTGCAACGACGCCAGGATGATGGAGCACTTGTATACCGAACTCCGCCGCAACATCCTTGATCTGTTCAACGAATACGACGTTCAGATCATGACCCCGGCCTATGAAGGCGATCCGAAGCAGCCCAAGGTGGTCCCCAGGGATCAATGGTATGCGGCGCCGGCGGTCTCCGGACCCGTCGACGACGCGCCGGCAACGGCGAGTGGCACGCAACGGCCGGGGTAAAGAACGCCCGGCAAGCCCCCCTTCCGGCCGGCCCGTCAGTTGAGGTCGATCGCGTGGCGCTTGAGGTCGTCGAGGCTGACGATCAGCAAAGCGGCTTCGTTGGTGGCATTGAGCACGACGTGCGGCGCCTTGCCGGCCTGCAGGGCTTCGCGCCAGCGGGCGGCACACAGACACCAGCGGTCGCCGGGCTTCAGGCCGGGGAAATCGAACTCCGGCCTGGGCGTGGACAGGTCGTTGCCGCGCGCTTTCGAAAACGCCAGAAAATCTGCCGTGAGCACGACGCAAATGGTGTGACTGCCGAGGTCTTCGTCACTGGTGTTGCAACAACCATCACGAAAGAACCCGGTAATCGGTGCCTCGCTGCACGAGCCGAGCAAACCGCCGAGGACGTTGCGCTGGCTGCCGCCGAAATCATCGGGTTTCATGTCAGTTCATCGATCCAGGCTTGCTGGATCGCCTCCAGCACCTTCTCGCCGCAATGCTTCGCGTCGTCTTCGAAGCCGGGCAAGGCGAGGACCCAGTGCATCAGATCGACGAAGTTGATCTTCATCGGGTCCACGTCGGGGTGCCTCTCCGCAAGTTCGACGGCGAGGTCGTTGATGTCGGTCCATTTCATCGCTTGCCCTCCCTGGCCATGTTGATCGAGTAGCGCGGAATCTCGATCAGCAACGGCGTTTCATTGACCATCGCCTGACACGACAGGCGAGAATTCGGTTCCAGTCCCCAGGCCTTGTCGAGCAGATCGTCCTCGACCTCATCGGAAGGTTCGAGCGCCTCGAAGCCTTCGCGAACGATGACGTGGCAGGTGGTGCAGGCGCAGGACATCTCGCAGGCATGTTCGATGGCGATGCCGTTCTCGAGCAGATTCTGGCACAGCGATTCACCAGGACGGGCGTCGATCACCGCGCCATCGGGGCAGAGTTCGACATGCGGCAGAACGATGATCTGGGTCATGCTGTTTCCCCCGCCCGCGTGGCGAGCACTTCGCTGTCCAGTTCGCTGATGTTGCGCCCGGCGAAGGCCCGCCGGATCGACTTGTCCATGCGCCTGGCCGCAAAATCCTTGGTCTCGGCTTCGAGGTCGTCCATCGCCAGCATGATCTGCCGACGGTTCTCACCGCTGGCCGCACCCTGGAGCTTGACGATGCCGTGCTCTACCCGCGCCAGTTCTTCGCCGGAGAGCAGGTCGCCATCCGTCGCCAGTGCCGAACTTACCGCCTCGATCAGCCGCTGCGCGTCCACCTGCGATTCCTTGAGAGCGCGCTGTAGCGCGTCATCCCTGACGTGCAGCATCGAGTCCCTGAGCATGCCGGCGATCTCGCCATCCGACAGCCCGTAGGACGGCTTGACGACGATGCTGGCTTCGACTCCGGCGGTCTGCTCGCGGGCCGTGACCGCCAGCAGACCGTCGGCATCGACCTGGAAAGTGACGCGGATGCGTGCGGCGCCGGCGACCATCGGCGGAATGCCGCGCAGCTCAAAACGGGCCAATGAACGACAATCGCTGACCAGTTCGCGCTCGCCCTGCACCACATGTACAGCCAGCGCCGTCTGGCCATCGCGGAAAGTCGTGAATTCCTGCGCCCGCGCCGTCGGAATGGTGGCATTGCGCGGGATGATCTTTTCGACCAGACCACCCATCGTTTCCAGCCCCAGCGACAAGGGAATCACGTCGAGCAACAGCCAGTCGTCGCCGGCCAGACCGTTGCCGACCAGGAGATTGGCCTGCTTCGCCGCACCAATGGCCACGACCTTGTCGGGATCGAGATTGTTCAGCGGCTCCTGCCGGAAGAACTCGCCGACCGCGTGTTGCACCTGCGGCATGCGCGTCGCGCCGCCGACCATGACTACCCCCTTGACGTCGGCCACCGACAGCCCGGCATCGCGCAGGGCCTTCTTGACCGGCTGAATGGTCTTCGCCACCAGCGTCTGGCTGATCTCGGCAAAGATCTCCGTAGTCAGCGTCAGATCCACCGCCTCGCCACTGTTCAGACGGGCGTTGATCGGGGCCACGCCATGAAAGGTCAGGTATTCCTTGGCCTCGCGCGCGCGCGTCAAAAGCATCCGCGAATCCTCGACCGACAAGGGTTTGAGTTGGGCCGCTTCGAGCATCCAGCAGAAGATGCGATGGTCGAAATCGTCGCCACCCAGCGCCGAGTCGCCGCCCGTCGCCAGCACCTCGAAGATGCCGCGCGCGAGCCTGAGGATCGAGATGTCGAAGGTGCCTCCACCGAGGTCATAGACCGCATAGATGCTTTCGGAGGCGTTGTCGAGCCCGTAGGCGATCGCCGCCGCCGTCGGCTCGTTGAGCAGGCGCAGAACCGGCAGTCCGGCGATCCTGGCGGCGTCCTTGGTCGCCTGGCGCTGCGCGTCGTCAAAATAGGCCGGGACGGTGATCACCGCACCGACCAGCGGCCCACCGAGCGAGGCCTCGGCCCGCAACCGCAGGGTGCGCAGGATTTCGGCCGAGACCTCGACAGGACTCTTCCGGCCGGCGGCGGTCTGCAGGCGCAGCATTCCCGGCGCATCGTCGAAGACGTAGGGCATGCCCTCGCGATGAGCGATGTCCTGCAGCCCGCGGCCCATGAAGCGCTTGACCGAAACGATGCTGTTGCGCGGATCGAGCGATTGTCTGGCCTGCGCTTCGTAGCCGACTTCGCTGCTGCCGTCCGGCAGGTAACGCACCACCGAAGGCAACAAGGGGCGGCCCAACTCGTCGCTGAGGACAACGGCCAAACCGCTGCGCACCGTCGCCACCAGCGAATTGGTCGTCCCGAGGTCGATGCCGACAGCCAGCCGGTGCTGGTGCGGCGCTGCCGATTCGCCCGGTTCCGCAATCTGTAATAGAGCCATGAAGAAAATGAGGTCCTGAAGCTTGTTTCGTGGATGACGTGGAGGTCGCGCCAGCGACAGCCGGTGGGGGGGGGGGGGCCCCCCTGAAACCGGCTGGCCAATCGCATACAGGTGTACGGCCTATTCTTCACACGCCGCAATCGCGTCGTCGATGTCAGCGAGCAGCTTCTCCAGAAACATCAGTCGCCGCACGCGATCAGCGGCCTGCTCCAGATCATGCCGATCGTCGAGCAGCACGGCGATTTCCTCATGGCGTTCACGCATCTCACGCTGCAAGCGGTGGTGCAGACGCTCCAGCTCATGGTGTTCGCCGGCAGCGCGCGCTTCGGCAACCGCCTCGCGCCATTCCATCTGCTCAACGAGGAAGTCCGCGGGCATCAGGGCATTGTTCTCGCTGCCAAGATCGTACTCTGCCAGATGCAGCAGGTAACGCGCCCGCGCCAGCGGCTTCCTGAGGGTCTGGTAGGCTTCATTGACGCGTGTCGCCCACTGCAGCGAGAGCCGCTTTTCGGCCTCGCCGGCACTCGCAAAGCGATCCGGATGCACCTTGGACTGCATCTCCAGATAGCGGCGGTCAAGCAGCGCCTGGTCCAGCCGGAACGTGGGCTGGAAATCGAACAGCGAGAAGTGATCCGCGTTGAAGTCCATCCGGCGCGCCTCCTTCAGATCCGGGCGCGCTTAAACAGCAAGCCCGTCAGCCGCCGGATCGCGCCAGCACTCAGACATTGAAGCTTTCGCCACAGCCACAGGCGTCCTTGACGTTCGGATTGTTGAACCTGAAACCTTCGTTCAAACCCTCGCGCGCATAATCGAGTTCTGTGCCGTCAAGGTAAGGCAGACTCTTCGGATCAATCAGCACCCTGACCCCGTAAGATTCGAACTGGATGTCATCCGGGTGGGCGACATCGGCAAATTCGAGCTTGTAGGCCATCCCCGAGCAGCCGCTGGTGCGCACACCCAGGCGCAACCCGATACCCTTGCCGCGCTTGACCATGTAATTGGCGACGTGGCTCGCTGCCCGTTCAGAAAGCGTCACAGCCATTCGAAAGACCTCCTGCTGTAGTTGCGACAAACCGTGTCAAACGGAAACCTGTTCGCTGTGCTTCTTTTTGTAATCGGCGACCGCCGCCTTGATGGCATCCTCGGCGAGAATCGAGCAGTGGATCTTCACCGGCGGCAGCGCCAGTTCGTCGGCAATCTGGGTGTTCTTGATGTCCAGAGCCTGATCGATGGTCTTGCCCTTGACCCATTCGGTCACCAGCGACGACGAAGCGATCGCCGAACCACAACCGTAGGTCTTGAACTTGGCATCTTCGATGACGCCACCTTTGCCGACCTTGATCTGCAGCTTCATCACATCGCCACAAGCGGGCGCACCGACCATGCCGGTCGCCACGCCCTCCTCCTCCTTGCCGAAGGAACCGACGTTTCGCGGATTTTCATAGTGGTCCAGGACCTTGATACTGTATGCCATGCTGTTTCTCCTTCAATGCTTCATCAATGCGCGGCCCACTGGACCGTGCTCAAGTCGACGCCTTCCTGCACCATCTCCCACAATGGCGAGAGTTCGCGCAAGCGGCCAATCTTGTCGTGCAGGAGCTTGATCGCGTAGTCGATCTCCTCCTCGGTAGTGAAGCGGCCGAGCGTGAAACGAATCGAACTATGCGCGAGCTCATCCTCACGACCGAGGGCACGCAGCACGTACGAGGGCTCCAGAGACGCCGAGGTGCACGCCGAACCTGACGACACCGCGAGATCCTTGATCGCCATCAGCAGCGACTCGCCTTCGACGTACGCAAAGCTGATGTTCAGGTTGTGCGGCACACGCCGTTCGAGGTCACCGTTCACATATACCTCGTCGATGTCCGACAGGCCTTTCAGCAGGCGGTCGCGCAGCATGCGGATGCGCTCGTTCTCGGCGCCCATTTCCAGGCGTGCCAGTCGGTACGCCTCGCCCATGCCGACGATCTGATGCGTTGCCAGCGTGCCCGAACGGAAACCGCGCTCGTGCCCGCCACCGTGCATCTGCGCCGTCAGGCGAACGCGCGGCTTGCGACGCACGTACAAGGCACCGATACCTTTCGGGCCGTAAGTCTTGTGCGCTGAAAAGCTCATCAGATCGACCTTCAGTGCCGCCAGATCGATCACCACCTTGCCGGTCGCCTGCGCTGCATCGACGTGGAAGAGGATTCCCCTGGCGCGGCAGATGTCGCCGATCTCGGCGATGGGCTGGATGACGCCGATCTCGTTATTGACGAACATCACCGACACCACGATGGTGTCCGGGCGCAGCGCCGCCTTGAACACTTCGAGGTCGAGCAGGCCATCGTCCCTGACGTCGAGGTAGGTGACCTCAAAGCCCTGTCGTTCGAGTTCCCGGCAGGTATCGAGAATGGCCTTGTGCTCGGTCTTCACCGTTACCAGATGCTTGCCCTTGCCGGCCAGGAACTGTGCCGCTCCCTTGAGTGCCAGGTTGTTCGACTCGGTCGCGCCCGACGTCCAGACGATCTCTTTCGGGTCGGCATTGACCAGTCTGGCCACTTCTTCACGTGCTTCTTCGACCGCCGCTTCGGCTTCCCAGCCGAAAGCGTGCGAGCGCGAGGCCGGATTGCCGAATTTCTCGACCAGATAGGGAATCATCTTCTCCGCCACGCGTACATCAACCGGGGTCGTGGCCGAATAGTCGAGATAGATAGGCTGTTTCAACATTGATCTTGCTCCGGGTTGTCCATGGTTATGCAGTTTTTCATGTGGCCGGGCCGCTAGACGGCCATCGCGGTCAGCCCTTGCAGGCGGGCCACGGTGGCCTGCAAGGCACTCAGAAAACCGGCGACCTGTTCTGCCGTGTTGCCGTAACCCAGACTGACTCGCACCGCTCCGCGTGCCAGATCGGGCGCGACACCCATCGCCCGCAGCACATGCGAAGGTTCCGGATTGGCACTTGAGCAGGCGGCGCCGCTGGCCACCGCATATCCGGCACGGTCGAGGTGGCCGACCAGGGTTTCACCGTCGACGTCCGGGATCGCGAAATAAACGGTATTCGGCAAGCGTTCGGCGGCCTGGCCAAAGAGCGTCGCACCGCAGCCGCGCAGCCCGTGTTCGAGTTCGCCGCGCAGCTTGAGCAGGCGCTGCGCCAGCGCCGCCCGACGTTGCACCGCCAGTTCGCAGGCGACACCGAAGCCGACGATCGCCGCCACATTCTCGGTACCCGACCGCAAACCCCGTTCGTGACCACCACCGGCAATCAGGGGTTCAAGCTCGATGCGCTTGTCGAGCACCAGCGCCGCAGCGCCCTTCGGCCCGCCGATCTTGTGTGCCGACACGGTCAGCGCATGCACGCCCGCGGCATTCAGACGGCGAAAATCGACGACAATCTTCCCCACCGCCTGTACGGCGTCGGTATGAAACCAGGCGCCGGTGAGACGCGCACGCTCGGCCAGCAGTCCCAGATCCTGCACCACGCCGGTCTCGTTGTTGGCCAGCATCACCGAAACGATCTTCGGTTTGCGGCCCATGGCCACGGCGAAGCGGCTGGCGTCGATCCGTCCGTCGGCGTCCACCGCCAAGCGATCCAGTGTCCAGCCGCGCCTTTCCAGCTGCTCCGCCGGCTTGAGCACGCAGGGATGCTCGATGGCACTCACTGCCAGCACACCGGGTTTCAGACACGCGGCAGCGCCTTTGATCAGCAGATTGTTGGCTTCCGACCCGCCGCTGGTAAAGATCACTTCGGTAGGATGTGCGCCAACTGCGGCGGCCACCTTGCTGCGCGCCTCGTCAACCGCGCGCCGCGCCGCCCGACCGTACTCGTGCCGGCTCGACGCGTTGCCGAAGTGCGCCGAGAGGTAGGGCAGCATCGCCTCGACCACCGCCGGATCGGCGGGAGTGCTGGCGTTATGGTCGAGATAGACGGGCGCGAACATGGCTAAGAGACGTTCAATTGGTCAGGGAAACCGATTTGTTGGTACGTGCCCGCGGCTTGAAACGCCGCGCGTCCTGGATGATCGCCACGTGACCGCCGGTTTTTCTCAGTTGTTGATCAACCAGTTCCGCCAGCGTCACCGAACTCAGGAACTCGTACATCTTGTCGTTCAGCGTCGTCCACAGCTCGTGGGTCATGCAGCGCTCGTCGTCGCGGCAGTTTTCGCGGCCGCCGCATTGCGTCGCATCGAGCGGCTCATCGACGGCGCGAATGATGTCGGTGACCGTCATTTCGCTGGTCCGGCGCGCCAGACAATAACCGCCGCCCGGACCACGCACGCTTTCCACCAGGCCATAGCGGCGCAGCTTGCCGAACAGTTGTTCGAGATATGAAAGCGAGATTTTCTGCCGATCGCTGATTCCGGCCAGAGACACCGGTCCCTCGCTGCAGCGCAGTGCCAGGTCGATCATCGCGGTTACTGCGAAACGTCCTTTGGTCGTTAGTCTCATGGTTCCTCCACGTATCATAATAGTTGATTGGATTGGTACACTATAGCGACGCACTGAAGCTTAGTCAACTATTTTACTCAAGTACTGCGGGTCGAACTGGTCGCTGGTGACCAGCGGACCCTCGACATGCACGCCAGCCTCCTCAAGCTTGCTGAGCAGCAGGACAAACCGCCGATCGACCTCGACTGCATGGTCGAGCAAGCCATGAATCGCCTTGGCCAAGGGGTCATCCTGATCGCCCGCCAGCGCGTACGCCGAAAACCCCAGTTTCCCGGCCATCTCCTCGCGCTTCTGCGCCTGCGCACTGTCGATGATCCGCGCCGGATTGCCGACCGCCGTTGCCCCCACCGGCACATCCTTGACGACCACGGCATTGGACCCGACCTTGGCCGACGTCCCGATGGTGATCGGTCCCAGCACCTTGGCGCCGGCGCCGACGACCACCCCGTTCGCCAGGGTCGGGTGGCGCCGGCCCTTGTTCCAGGAAGTGCCACCGAGGGTAACGCCGTGATAGAGGGTGACGTCGTCCCCGATCACCGCGGTTTCACCGATCACCACACCCATGCCGTGATCGATGAACAGGCGGCGTCCGATGCTCGCTCCGGGATGGATCTCGATGCCGGTAAAGAAGCGCCCGAGGTGCGAAACCAGGCGCCCCAGCCAGCGCAGGCGATGCACCCACAACCAGTGCGCAAGACGATGCGTGACCATCGCATGCACCCCCGGGTAGCAGGTGAGAACCTCCCAGAACGTGCGGGCAGCGGGGTCACGGTCAAATACCGATTGAATGTCTTCACGCAGGTGGTTGAACATGAAACGAGAGTCCTAAGCGGTCACCCCTCAATGCCGGGGCGCTGGTACAATACCATACTATTACAGTGTACTATCCGGAGCAGCGGCACCGGCAACCTGCTTCTCGACCGCGTCGAGCAGTCCGCGCAGGATGTTGATCTCGTCACGTTCGAGCTCGGCACGCGCGAAAAGACGACGCAGCTTGGGCAACAGCCGTTTGGGCTGCTGCGGATCGAGAAAACCGCTGCTCACCATCACCCGCTCCAGATGCGCGTGGAAGCGTTCGATGTCCTGGTGGCTTGCCGCCGGCGAGGCAAAGGGTACGGCACGGGTCACTACCGGCGGCTGGCTGTCGAAGGCAGCCAGCCGTAGTTCGTAGGCCAGCAGTTGCACCGCCGAAGCGAGGTTGAGCGAGGTGTACTCCGGATTGGCGGGAATGAAGATCGCACACCGGCAACGCTGCACCTCGGCGTTCGACAGACCGGCGGTCTCGTTGCCGAACAACAGCGCCACCTCGCCCGTGCTGGCCTTCGCCAGTACCTCAGCGGCGGCCTGACGTGCCTGCAGCGCCGGTGGCCCGAGGTTGCGGTGGCGCGCCGAAACGGCGTACGCAAACATACAGTCGGCCAGCGCCGCATCGAGGTTCGTGCACACCTGTGCCTGCGCGAGAATGTCGCCGGCTCCCGCCGCACGCGCCACCGCTTCGTCGTCCGGAAAACGCCTGGGATTGACCAGGGTCAGGCGCGACAGGCCCATCGTCTTCATCGCTCGCGCGGCGGCACCGATGTTGCCCGGATGGCTGGGATGCGACAACACGATGCGCACCCTGTCGAGCAGCGAGCCCGAAGAATGAGACCTTGCAGGCCGGTTCATATTAGAATCGGGACTCCTCCACACCAATCGGGCGACAACCGCCGCCCGTCAGGTTCTCCAAAACCATGCATCCAGCTCTCAACATCATCATCAAGGCGGCGCGGCGCGCCAGTCAGATCATCAACCGCGCCTCTCTGGATCTTGAGCACCTGCAGATCACCACCAAGCGTCAGAGCGATTTTGTCACCGAAGTGGACAAGGCGGCCGAGGCGGCAATCATCGACGTGCTGCGCGAGGCCTATCCCGAGTACGGCATTCTAGCAGAAGAGTCGGGCCAGACCGCCGGCAGCGCCGGCGGCAGCGAGTATCAGTGGATCATCGACCCGCTCGACGGCACCACCAACTTCATCCACGGATTGCCGCAGTACGCGGTCTCGATCGCGCTGGCGCACCGCGGACAGGTCACGCAAGCGGTGGTCTACGACACGGTACGCAACGAAATGTTCACCGCCAGCAAGGGCGGCGGCGCCTTCCTCAACGAACGCCGCATCCGGGTCAGCAAATGCCTGCGCCTCGAAGAAGCGCTGATCGGCACCGGTTTCCCCTACCGCATTTATGACCACATCGACGCCTATCTGGCGATCTTCAAGGAACTGGCGCGCAAGAGTGCCGGCATCCGCCGCCCGGGTGCCGCCGCCCTCGATCTGGCCTACGTCGCTTGCGGGCGCTTCGACGGCTTCTGGGAGTTCGGCCTGTCGCCCTGGGACATCGCCGGTGGCGCGCTGCTGATTTCCGAGGCCGGCGGCCTGATCAGCGACCTTGCCGGCAACGAAACCTACCTGCAGACCGGTAACCTGGTCGCCGGCAACCCGAAAGTCTTTGCGCAACTGCTGCAGGTGATCGACGGCCACCGGACGCCGGGGTTGATGGCGTGAGGGCGTAGCGCGGCCGCTTCCGGCCAGTTCCGATGCCAGCGGCAACAAAGAATTCTACAGGCCGAACGACGGGTAACCGTAGTCGAACGAGACCGTCAGATCCACAGCGTGGAGCGCTGCAATCGGGCCCTTCTTTTCCAAAGGGCCTGCCCCCTATCAGGCCAGGGCGTGCACCCCTTGATAGCCGAGGTAGATCCCGACCAGCAGGATGAGAGCGCCAGAGAAATACGGTGCTTTCCGCGCAAACTCGCCGAAACCGCTCCAGCGCTTAGAAACGTGCTTCACGCTCAAAGCCGCCAGCGCGCCGGAAAGTACCATCGTCAAAGCCAACCCGATACTGAAGCACAGCACCAGGGTTGCACCGAGGGTGATCTCCTTCAGTTGCAGGCACAACAACAAGACGGTGATCGAGGCTGGACAGGGAATCAGCCCGCCGGTCAGCCCGAACATGATGATCTGGCCGGTGGTCACTTCCCGGTTGGCGAAGCGACGGCGAATGTCGTTGGCGTGCGCCAATTCGTGAGGGTCCTGGTAGCCGGGGCCGACACGTCCAGGCCTTCGTAGTCCTTGATGGCGTGGTGATGGTGATCGTGCTCGACAAACTCGACGTCGTAGTCGTGGCTGTGGTGCTCATGGCCCAGGCGCAGACGGGCGACAAACTCGTGCGGTTCGGGAATCTCCTGCTCGGATTCCACGAAGCCATTGCGCTGCACGAAACTGAAGGTCTGCATGCTACCGTCCGACCGTTCGGTCTCGATCCTCACCTGATCGGCCGTCCATGTGTGTCCATGCCCGCTCTCACGGAACAAGCGGAAGCGCGGTGGCACACCCTCCTCGAAAACTTCCAGCCGTACTAGACCGTGGCCAGTATCGATCTGTTTGGTGTCGTCATGATGATGGTCGTGATCGTGGTCATGACCCTGCTCGACAGACTGCCCTGCCGCCAGGTTCGCCACATCATCCACAGAGCGACGCCGATAATCAGAACTGCCGATACGACCTGGAGATACGGCTCACTGGTTTCCGCATCCCATTTTTGCCCGAAGTACATCCCGCCCATCGCGATGACCCACACCACCGCCGTATGGGAAATCGTCGCCGATATTCCGAGCAGAACGGCTTGCGCCACGGTGCCACGAATAGCCACAATGAAAGCAGCCATCATGGTCTTGGAGTGGCCCGGCTCGAGGCCGTGCAGGCCACCGAGAAGGATCGCGCTTGGAATAAATAGCCAAGCATTGGCAGTGCCTTGCGCTAGCAGGGCAGAAAAACTGGTCATCGAGGTCCTTTACAGGTACTTGGTGATGCCTTTGAACTCACGGATGGTTTCGTCCGCGTTCTGTGGGTCGCTGCGCACCGCTCGTTCAAGGCAGTGATCGATATGGTCGTGCACCAGGGTCTTCTTGGCATTAGCCACTGCGCTTTCAACGGCCTGCAGTTGCTGGGCGATCTCCAGACAATTACGGCTGTCTTCAAGCATCGTGATGATGCTCCTGATGTGGCCTTCCGCCCGTTTCAGGCGCTTGACGATTTCCGGGTGGGAGGTATGCGTACTCATGTACCATTATCCTATCCAGGGGGATAGGATATGTCAAGATTAATTGCGACTAAAAGAATGGCGTTCATTTGAGGCAGTGGCAGGCAAAATTCCGTCGTCCCAGAGCGTTTCAAATGTGCTTTGGCACGTTCGAATAACGCCAACTGCCCACGCTCGGTAAACTTCACTGTCCATTCGAGTCCTCCCACCAAGGCCGCACCTGAAAGGTTGGCGCTGCCCACATAAGCCGAGCCGAAACCGGTCTTGCGCCTGAACAGCCATGACTTTGCATGCAACCGGGTCCGGCTGCCGTCCAGGGAAACTTTGACCTGGCAGCCCGGCAATCTGGCCAGCTCATCCCAGCCTGAATCTCGGTGGCGCCAGTGTTAAGTGGTAGTCAAGCCTACGCAAAGCGGCTCCGCGGCTGGCCATCAGCCCATGGCCGTCGCCGATTGCAGAATATCGAGCAACCTGCGTACCCCGGAATGGGTAATGAAGCTGACCAGGATATCCACTTCATCGCAGGCAGCAAGCTCGCGGCGTAACTCACTCAGTAGCGAGGGCGAACCCTTGCCCGCGGTAAACTGCGAAGGCATGGCCAAACCGGTATCGGGCGTACGCGTGGCGGAGTACGCCGATGGATGGAATTTGGCAGCTGCAATGGCGCGTGGAAGGTATCGATCCGATTGCCATGACCGCCAAGCCGATGGCGAACATCCATCAGGATGAATTGATCAGATCCATTGCCAGGTGCCCTCTCTTCCCCGGTGCCCCCAGGTCATCGAGTATCCGGGCGAGAGTTGGCGGGCCAAGGCTTCGGCCAAGCGCTCGGGAACATCCTCGGCAGCAAGCGGACCGAGAGTGCGTTCACCCTCGCTGGTAGCCTTCGACAAGGCCCCCACAAGGCACTGGAAACCACCGCATCGTAAAGGCCATCATGAAAGTTCATAGTCTTGCCAGACGGTGACGGCCGAGAACGTGCATCGAGCGCTTCATTGTCCGGGCGCTCCAGGCGCTATTCGTCACGGGCACGAGCGGCGCCCAGGCAAAGTCGAAACTTCTGCCCGACGCGAGCCGGCAACTCAAGGAAAAATCCGGACCGGGCATACCTCCGCATCGACCTTGCCCACCGCCCGGCCAAAGCTCAGCCGGCGATCACCGACAGTGCATCGTGGTAGAGGTAACCCAGGTCTTCTGCCACCTCACGGCAGGTGACCTTGCCGAAAGCGACGTTCAGTCCATTGCGCAGGTGAACATTGTCCTGCAGGGCCTGCCGCCAGCCCTTGTCGGCAATCTGCAGGGCAAATGGCAGCGTCGCATTGTTGAGCGCATAGGTCGAGGTGCGGGGCACGCCGCCGGGCATGTTGGCCACACAGTAGTGCACCACCTTGCCGACCATGTAAGTCGGTTCGGCGTGCGTGGTGGCCTTGGCCGTCTCGCAGCAGCCGCCCTGGTCGATGGCGACGTCAACGATCACCGACCCCGGCTTCATGGCGTCGACCATCTGCCGGGTCACCAGCTTGGGCGCCGCGGCGCCGGGAATCAGCACGCCACCGATGACCAGGTCGGCACGCAACACATGGTGTTCGACGTTGTCGCGGTTGGAAAACACGGTGATCACGCGCGCCCCGAGCAGACGATCCATGCGCCGCAGGACGTCGAGGTTGCGATCGATGACCACCACCTGCGCACCGCTGCCGACGGCGATCTGCGCCGCGTTCGAGCCGACGACGCCGCCACCGAGGATGACGATCCGCGCCGACGGCACGCCGGCGACTCCGCCCAGCAGGACGCCCATGCCGCCATGCGCCTTTTCGAGGCAGTAGGCGCCGGCCTGCACCGACAGCCGGCCAGCGACCTCCGACATCGGCGCCAGCAGCGGCAGGCCGCCACCGGGCTGCGTCACCGTTTCATAGGCGATGCACACCGCGCCACTGCTGACCAGATCGGCACACTGTGCCGGATCGGGAGCGAGGTGGAGATAGGTATACAGAATCTGGCCCTCGCGCAGCATCGCTCGCTCGCCAGCCTGCGGCTCCTTGACCTTGATGATCATTTCGGCGGTGCCGAAAATCTCCCCGGCGGTATCGGCAATGACCGCGCCGGCCTTGCGGTACACCTCGTCGGTCGCGCCGATGCCTGTCCCGGCGCTCTCAACCGTCACCTGGTGACCATGCTCGACCATCTCCCGAACCGATGACGGGTCAGTCCAACACGATATTCGTGGTTCTTGATTTCCTGGGTACGCCGATGTGCATCTGAGTCTCCTTGCCAGTGGTTGAGGGCTGCTCATCTTATTGCATTTCGTTCGCAATGGCGGCATTTTTGGGTCGCCACGCGCCAGTTCAACGGCATGGCAGGCGGCGAGCGGAAGGGCACGCGCGGCAGATCTCCGCACACCCGGCAGCCAGCGCACCCGTGGCTGTTCCATGCCCCGGCAACTGCGTATAGACTGCGAACCCTGTTCCCGTCCTGTGCGGATACGGCTCCGGCAGCAGGCCCGGTGACCTGCCCTTCCCCCTTCGCATCGAAGTGCAAGGCCCGGCGGCGGTCCCTGCATGGCTGGAGGCCACTTTTGGAGAGATCGGAATCCGTGCCAGACTCGTGTGCATGTTCAGAGGAGAGCGCAGCGCCATGACCCCTCAACGCTCGCGGGCGTGCCGATCCGGGACCATCGCCGGCGGCGGGAATCCGCACCCTGCCGGCGGCCGCCGCCGGCATCGCTGCCGAGATGGCCGGCTTCCAGCGCGAAATGTTGCGCTTCGCGGTGCTGCAGTTGCGCGATCAGGCCAGCGCCGAAGACGCCGTGCAGGAGGCGATGCTCGCCGCCCTGCAGGGAGCCGACCGCTTTGCCGAGCGGGCCAAGCTCAAGACCTGGGTGTTTTCGATTCTCAGGAACAAGATCGTCGACATCATCCGGCGGCGAGTGCGCGAGCCCAGCTATCAGGCACCCGAAACGGAGATCGATGACGCCGATTTCGACCCGCTGTTCAGCGCCAACGGACACTGGCACAGTGACAGCCGACCGGCGGATTGGGGCGACCCGGAAAAGAGTTTCGAGAACCAGCGTTTCTGGGCAATCTTCGATGGCTGTCTGAACCGCCTGCCGGCAGCGACGGCACGCGTCTTCATGATGCGCGAGATGCTCGGCCTGGAAACCGACGAAATCTGCACCGAACTGGCGATGAGCAGCAACAACTGCTGGGTTGTTCTGCACCGGGCGCGCATGGGATTGCGCATGTGCCTGGATCAGCAATGGTTCAACGCCGGAGAACAGACCAGATGATGAACTGCAGGAAGCCGTCAAAACTGATGTCGGAGGAGATGGATCATGATCTCTCCGGCGGCCGGCGCTGGTCACTGCGCCTGCATCTGCTGATCTGCCTCGGCTGCCGGAACTACCGTCGGCAACTGTCTTTCCTGCGCCAGGCCTGTCGACACGAGGTGGCGGTGG
This sequence comes from Candidatus Accumulibacter propinquus, assembly GCA_016714935.1. Classification (GTDB taxonomy): domain Bacteria; phylum Pseudomonadota; class Gammaproteobacteria; order Burkholderiales; family Rhodocyclaceae; genus Accumulibacter; species Accumulibacter propinquus. The sequence goes on from JADKBU010000024.1 coordinate 42,096, forward strand.
ACGACACACCGCCACCGGCCCCGCCACCCAACTGAAACCGGCGCGCGCCGCTGCCCGCCAGGGTCAGACGCTACGCCGAGCCCGACTCAAACGCCGACCATGCCGCCATCGTCGCGTCTGACGACGATCGTCGCCGAGCGTGGTCGACCGCCGGTGACATTGGCAAACTGGCTCGCCGGCCAACCCGATCCAGCCAGCGGCCTGGTCGGGTCGGAGCGGCCGCCGGGCAGCTCGCCCGGATGCTGCACATTGATGAACAGGTTGCGACCGTCCGGCGTTGCCGTCGGCCCGGCGATCTCGCAGCCCCTGGGCCCGGTGAGAAAACGCCTGACTTCGCCGCTGACCACATCGGCGACCAGCAACTGGTTGTTGCCGAGGCGCGCGTAGTCGCCACGATGCATGGCACTGCCGGAAACGTCGGTGGCGATCCACAAGCGGCCGTCACGGTCGAACCACAGTCCATCCGGGCTGCCGAAGGCGTCGCCGCGGCTGTTGCCCCGCTTCTCCGGGTCGGCGTGCTGCGGGTCCCCACCGAGAACGAAGATGTCCCAGCCGAAGCTGCCGGCAGCCGCGTCACCCCCCTCCTCGCGCCAGCGGATGATGTGCCCGAAAACATTCCCGCGGCGCGGGTTGGCGGCGTCGACGTCGACCCGCTGACGGTTGTTGGTCAAGCTGCAATAAACCTCGCCGCTTCCGGGATGGACCGCCAGCCACTCCGGACGATCCATCTTCGTCGCCCCGACGAGATCGGCCGCCTGACGGGTGCGGATCGGGATATCGGCCTGGTCGGCCAAAGCCATTGGCCTCGGTGAGGCCGTTCTGCCCGTGTTGCGGCGCAATCCAGTGACCCCGGCCGTCGGCGCCAAACGGGCGACGTGCGGAGGTCCCGATGGCGAGCAGGCTGCCGCCGCCCTGCTCGCGTCGAATCGATCCCCTGGAGACATACCTAGAGGTATTCGAAGGCCTCGTCGTCACCCATGAGAACCACCACCCGGCCATCGCCGGCCAGCGTGAGCATCGCCCTTCGTGCTTGAAACGCCCCAGCGCCGTGTGCTTGACCGGGACGCTGGCGGGTTCCACGGGTCGATCTCGACCACTCAGCCGAAACGATTGGCCTCGTTCGGCTCGCTAACCACGTCGAAGCGGCGGTCATGCTCGTGCCAGCGCATTCCGCCGCCCTGCTCACGCAGGCCATAACGCTTCTGCGCCGCGGTCGGCTGGTCGAGCCCTTTGAAACAGGCGTTGAAATGCTCCTCGCAGCTCAGGTAGGTGCCCCAGGGGGTTACACCCATCCGCGCAATTGGCGAGCGTACCGAAACGACATTGCCGCGGCGGTCATCACGGGTGCGCATGGCGGCTGCGCCGGCCGCCGGACCGTCGATGCGCATCGGCGTGCGCGCGGTAATCCGCCGCGCGTATGCCGGAAGGCCGCAGCACCTGCCAGGCGAGGTCCCCTGCTCCCCCAAGTTCGACTTCGATCACCGAAACACCGTGCGCATGCTGCGACTTGAGCATCTTGGCATGACTCAGTCGGCCATCCCATCCGGTGCAGCAGGCCCTCGTCGGTGTATTCGTGGTTGACACAACAGGCCGTGCGTGGACGACGGCTGGCCGTGCCTGACGAAGGAAAGAAATGCATGCCATCGTGATGCATTCCGGCCTGCTCGGCCTGTTCCGCGGCACTGCTGCCGGCATCACCCCAAGCCCGGAGCGTCCGAAACCGGGTCACCCCAGGCGTAGAGCATCTGCACGCGGTAGCCCTCGGGGACGCGCACGGTCTTCACTCGACGCCGCCAGAGGCTGGAAGCGCATGCCGGGCTGAGCACTCGCCGCAACCCGCAGCGGCAGCCCCAGGAACGGCAGGGCCGCGCTGCCGAGTCCCAGTTGCAGGAGGCGGCGACGCCTCGCCGACAGGGTCGAAGACGCGACCAGAGTTGCTCGAAGTGCGGGTTCGTGCTGTCGTTGCTGATCGGATCGTCGGGCATGACCGGCGTTGTTTTCTCGTGGGCGGAAGGTGGATTATCGCGCAGGGAAGCGTTGTGATGGCGACGCCGCGGCCCGGTTGGGAAGTCCGTGCCGAGTGTGCTGCGGCCACCGACGACTCCAGCGCTCCTGGTCGGACGGGATGCTGCCGGGAGTGCGGAAATCCCGCCACATTTCGCAACAGTGTTGCATTTGGATGGCGAACGAGGCAAGATCCGCGCTCTTCATCGACCCCACCGCCCACTGCGCTCGCCGATAACCCGATGCCTTCAGTCGTCCCGCCGCGCCATTCCGCCAGGAACCCACAGGCCAATCCGGTGCTCTGCGCCAGTGCTGCCGCGCGGCTGCTCTGGGCCGCGGGCGCGCTGCTGCTGCTGTGGACCACCGTGCTCTGGGCTCGATTGAGCGCTCGATTGCCCATGCCCCGGCCAGCCGCGTGCGCGCACCGGCAGTCGTGCGTTTTGACAACCTGACGCTGGGTTACAACCGCCACCCGGCGGTGCACCACCTGCGCGGCGAAGTGGCGGCCGGCAGCCTGTTGGCCGTGGTCGGCCCGAACGGTGCCGGCAAGTCGACGCTCCTCAAGGGCATCGCCGGCGAGTTGCGTCCGCTGCAGGGGCGCATCGAACTGCACGGCGTGCACCGCCGGCAGATCGCCTACCTGACCCAGCAGGCAACGCTCGACATCAGTTTCCCGATCATCGTCCATGACTTCGTGGCCATGGGCCTGTGGCGCGAGATGGGCGCTTTTGCCGGACTGAACCGCGCGCGCCGGCAGCGCATCGCGCAGGCCATCGACGATGTCGGCCTGAGTGGACTGGAGACGCGTCCGATCGGCTCGCTTTCGGGTGGCCAGTTGCAGCGTGCGCTCTTCGCGCGGGTCATGCTCCAGGATGCACCGCTGGTGCTGCTCGACGAACCCTACGGGGCGATCGACGCCGCCAGCGTCCGTGATCTGGCGGCGCTGGTCAGGCAATGGCACACGCAAGGCCGGACGGTGATCGCCGTCCTGCACGACCTCGAACACGTGCGCCAGGAATACCCCGAAACGCTGCTGCTGGCGCGCGAAGTCATCGCCCGTGGCGACACCGCCGGCGTACTCAGCGACACCAACCTGGAGCACGCCCGCGCGATCGCCGAAGGTCGCGGCGACGATCCCCACGCCGCGGTCTGCCGCTCCGATCGGGAGGGCGCATGAGCGAGATGCTGTCGTCACTGCCGCTGCTCTCACCGTTCATCGAGTTCGGCTTCATGCGTCGGGCTCCTGGCCGGCTGTCTGGCGCTGTCACTCGGGCGACGCCGGTCGGGGTCTTCCTGATGTTGCGCCGCATGAGCCTCGCCGGCGATGCGATGTCACATGCGATCCTGCCGGGCGCGGCGGTCGGTTACCTGATCGCCGGTCTGTCGCTGCCGGCAATGACTTTCAGTGGTCTGGTCGCCGGCCTGGCGGTGGCGGTTCTGGCGGGCGGCGGCCCGCAATACGGTGATCAGGAGGACGCCAGCCTGGCCACCTTCTATCTGCTCTCGCTCTCGGCCGGCGTGCTGATCATCTCGCTGCGCGGCAGCAGCGTCGATTTGCTGCATGTGCTGTTCGGCAGCGTGCTCGCGCTCGACGACGCGGCGCTGTTGCTGCTCGCCGGCTTCGCCTCGCTGTCGGTCGTCGCCCTCGCCCTCGGCCTGCGCCTGTTCGCGCTCGAAGCCTGCGACCCGCTGTTCCTGGCAAGAATCAGCCGCCTCGCACCGGTGGCGCACTATGGCTTCATGGTGCTGCTGGTGCTCAACCTGGTCGCCGGCTTATGCGCTCGGCACGCTGATGGCGGTGGGAATCTTGATCCTGCCGGCGGCGGCCGCGCGCCTGTGGGTGTGCAACCTCGGTCCGCTGCTGCTGATCGCCGTGGTCATCGCCTTCGGCGGCTCACTGATCGGCCTGCTGCTTTCGTACTACGCCAATCTGCCGGCCGGCCCGGCGATCGTGCTGACGCTTGGCGGCGCGTACCTGCTGTCGCTGGCGATCGGACCGCTCGGCCCGCTCGCCAGCCGTTGGCGGTCGAACTGGCATTTCGAACGTTGAATCCCTGGAGGTAGACCATGCGCAAAACACTGCACGACACTTTCCGGAACATCCTGCGCCGGCTGGCGGCGAGCACGCTGCTGGCCATCGCCGCCGCCGGGATGGCCGGCCAGGCGCAGGCTGCCGCAGCGCTGCCGGTGGTCGCCAGCTTCAGCATTCTCGGCGACCTCACCCAACAGATCGGCGGCGAGCGTGTGCAGGTCTACACGCTGGTCGGCCCCGGTGCCGACGCGCACGTTTACCAGCCGACCCCGAGCGACGCCAAGACACTTTCACGCGCTCGACTGGTGGTGGTCAACGGACTCGGTTTTGAAGGCTGGATCGACCGCCTGGTGAAGTCTTCCGGCTATCGCGGCAAGCTGGTCGTTGCCAGCCAGGGAGTCAACACACTGCGGCAGGCACGCCCGCAGCCTGGCAAAAACGCGTCGCACGATCACACCGGCGACCTCGACCCGCACGCCTGGCAGGATCTGGCCAATGCACGTCGCTATCGTCGACAACATCACCGCCGCACTCGGCGACGCCGACCCCGATAACCGGTCCCGGGATACAAGGCCAACGCAGCCCGTCTGAACAAAGAAATTGGAGCCCTGGACAACCAACTGCGTGCCACCTTCGGCGCCTTGCCGGCTGAGAAGCGCAAGGTCGTCACTTCGCATGACGCCTTCGCCTATTTCGGCCCGCGCCTCACGCATCCGCTTCATCGCGCCAGTCGGCATCAGCACCGACGCCGAACCCCTTCGGGCGGCGACATCGGCGCCCTGATCCGGCAAATCCGACAGGAAAGGATCAAGGCGATGTTCATCGAGAATATCGCCGACCCGCGCCTGCTCGTTACTCCATCAGCCGTGAATCGGGCGCGCGCATCGGCGGCACGCTGTACCCGACTCCCTGTCGAAGCGCGGCAGTCCGGCAGACAGTTACCTGGGCATGATGCGCCAGAACGCGCACACTTTCGCCACGGCGCTTGCCGTGAATAAGGCATTGCAGGTTCCACCTGAGGCGGCAGCGGGCGGCTCCGCTTCCCTACCGCACGCTCAGGCTTCCGTGCAGTTCGCCCAGCGCTCGATACGGCGGATCCGTGCCTCCCAGGCCGGATGCAAGGCCGCCGGCGAACATGCCAGCGTCGGTTGACCGAGCCGGGCGCCGATGCGCTGGCGGGCGACTCCGGCTCCGCTGCTGCTGACCGCGAGCAGGCGTTGCGCCGTCGCTTCGGCTGGGCCGCAGTGCATTGCCAGCAACAACTCCAGCAGCAGTTCGAGGGCCGCGTTGGCGCGGCTGCTCTGGCCGAGGAACACCTCCAGAGCCGCTTCGATGACGCTGGCCACGGCCCAGGCATGGTGGCGACACGCGCGCGACTTCGGCCAGCGTCGGCACCAGACGGCGGCCTTTCAGCCAGCCGACAGCCAGTTTGCGGAGAACGGCGCGGCCACCCGCTGGGATGCGGGTGCGGCTTCGATCCCGGCAATCAACTAATCCGTCGCCAGGCCACGCAGGTCACCGTCACGACCGGCCATGCCCAGCCACAACACCAGCATGCCGGAGTTCGACCACGGTCGCTCGTTCTCGAACAGCGGCGTCGCGGATAGGCGTGCAGGCTCGCTGGTGGTGGCGGCGGCGAGGTCGAGGCGTTCGACCACTTCCGCTGCGCCCTGCGCCAGAAAGGCCTCGCTGTTCAGCGGCCAGAGGGATGCGGCTCCATTCGAGCATCCAGGGCGCGGCATGGCCGACAGACAGCGAGTGGGCAGCGCCGCTTCGTGCGGCAGGCAGGTCGGCAACACCAGGCTTTCGGATCGAAAGTTGCGCAACGCCAGCGTCGGCATGACCCGCCGCAGCCGGCGCACGAGCGCACGCAGGCCGCGCAAGCCTGACGGTGCCTGGCCGTTGCCCCCCAGGCCGGCGTCGGCCGCAGCGGTTCGCCCGCGTATGGCGGCAGGACCTCGAGATCCAGGCAGGGCAAGGTACTTCCGCGGCGCTGGCGACGCAGCGTGCGCGTCGTGGCTTGCCAGCGATAACTCGCGGGACGCAGCACATCCGGCCAGGAGACCTTCAATCCGAGTGGTTCCAGCGCCAGGCCGAGGTCGCCGCCAGGGCAGCGGGCGCGCCCTGCCGCGACCCACAGCGCTGCCTGCGCCTGCCCTGCCGTTGCGGGGTCAGCCTCGCCGCCGAGCGCCCAGCACAACGCCGGAGCCCAGGGCGCCACGCAGTTCCTGGCCACGCCCAGCGTTCGGCGCGGCCGTCCGGTGCCAGGCGCAACAGCGCCTGCAGCAGATCATGACGAAGCGGCCGCCGATTTTCCTGCTCGTAGACCGCCAGACGCCGCACCAGCGTGTGCGCATCGAGCCAGCCGTGGCTATGCGTGGGGGTCGCCAGTGGCGCCAGCGCACCGTGCCGGTCGAGATGTCGGGCCAGTTCGCGCAGGCGCTGATCGATGAACCGCACCGGTCCGCGGACACGCCAGTAGAAGGATAGGCGGTGTGCCGCAGTCCGCCTCCAGCCAGGTCAGTACCAGATCGCGCAGGCCGTCCGCGCCCCCGGCACCAGGCCGCGCGCGTCGGCGGCGGCACCGGTATGGATGCGCCGAACCAGCGCCTGCGTGCGAGCGGCAAAATCGGCGGGCAGCCCGTCGAACAGACGGCCCATGCCATCGACCAGACGTTCGACCTCGTCGACCGAGGCCACGCGCCTGATCGCGTGCGCCACGCAGTCGATCGTTCATCAACGCCGGCGATCGGCAGCAAGGCCCGCACGTCGCCAGGATCGGCAGTCCGCCCAGGGCAAAGGCCAACGGCGGCGGCGTGGCGACGAGAAATCGACCGTTCCGGCCAGCCTGCCGAGGGTCTGCAGGCGCACCGGCACGGCCTGCAACCGAGCTTGCCATTGCCGCTCGGCGGGCGCCGGCCGCCTCACTCCCTGCCGACGACGCGGGCGGCGACAGGCACGGCCGCCGCACCGCTGAGGTTGGCGAGTTGCGCGCGGGCATGCGCAGAAATCTCGCTGTCGACGCGCAGCCATTGCGAAACCCGAGCGGCGTCCCAGGCGTCGGGCACCGGCCGCCAGGAGTCGCGCCGCGGCCTGACTCGTCTCACGACGCTGCAAGGCCTGAACAATACTGCGTGCGCGGCGTCGGTGATCGCGCCTCGCGTTTCTCCTGGTCGGCCTGCTGCATGATCCGGCCGATCAGTTTCAGCGCGCGGCCAGGGCGTGCGGCCTTGGCCGGCAGGCTGAACAAGGGCAGCATGGTGGTCAACGTCGGCGTTAAAAAGCGCTAGTGGCAGGCGGCGGGCGATCGACGCCAGTTGCCGAAGGGCAAAGCCAACGACATGACCGGTGGATGGCTGAGCAGGTCCCGGTAATGTAGCTTCGCGCGCATCGAGTTCTGCAGCCGTCGGCGCCAGCCGCTGATGCAGTTGGTGATAGCCGGAAAGGACGTTGCTGCTGGTGCTCTTCCACAATCCGGACAGGCTCGCGTCGAGCAGGCGCTGGCGGTCGAGCCGGCTCCGCGTCGGCAAGGCGCAGCAAGGCGTCGCTCCAGCTTCGTAGTTCCGGGTCGCCGCGGGTTGTTGCGCACGCCAGGGTCGCTGAAAGCGGCGGTATCGGTTTCTGAACAGTCGCCAGACTTCCACTTCGAGGCAGACCGGGGTCGGCCAGCAGGCGGGCACTGACCGGCACATGGCCCTCGCCGTTGCGGAACCATCCCGGATTGAGTCCACCAACCATCAACCGCACATAGCCTTCTTCCCCGGGGCGTGCGCAGAGTCCGTCACGCACCAGGCCGCGAACGAAGCTCCACCCGAGCTGCCGGGGAACCCGTCGCGCAGCCGGTGACGCAGCCAGGCGTCGCGCCAGGCCGGGTCGCGGCGACGAACACCTGCCGCAACAGCGCGTCCGCGCCGCGCAGGCCGAGCCAGCGCACACGCCGCGCCTTGTCGACCGGACACAGCGTGAGCACCGCCAGTGCGAGCTTGGCGTGATGTCGTTCCAGCGGCGTCCGAGCGCCGCCGGTGCGCGTCGCCGGCAAACCGGGCAGCAGTCCCGTCCATGCGTTCAGCAGGCGTCCGCCGTCGCTACCGCCTTCAACAGTTCGGCGGCACTGGCGCCAGAGCGCGGCGGGCCTCCAGGCGGCAAGGCCAGCAGCGCATCGACCACCTTTGTCGGGCGACCGTCTGGCGATCAGCGCCGCTAACCCCGGCTCGTTCATGATGAAGTGGGCACCTCGGCAGCGCCATCGAGGAACAGCCGCGCCGCCAGGATATGCTTGCAGGACCACGTTCGCCCTGCAGTTTGCTGAACCACGGACAGGAGCAGCGCGATCCCCTTCCGGCGCGCTGGCGCACATGACGACCCCCGCGGCCATCGACCGCGAAGCCAGTGGCCGCCGCTGACGTCGATCGTCCGCGGCAGCCCGCCGCACCTTGCTCCCGGCGAGCAGTCTGTGGCATCGAGCAGGCGCGGCTGCAAGGCCCTCGACGTGGTCAAAGTCGAACGGCAGTTCGCGACGAAAGTAGCGGCCGCTCGCCCGGTCGTAGCCCGCCAGTCCGCGCGCGCCGAGCGCGGCGAGAGCGCACTCGACCTCGGCGATGTTCAGCCGCGGGCTGCGGCGACGCGGCCGACGTCGATCCGTTCTGCCAGCGCAACTCGGCGCGGACCCGCGGCAACGCCTCGCTGCCAGGCGCTGCCGGCGAGCGCTTCGAGCACCTGGCCTTCACCCTAGCGAAGCCCCGCTGCGCCTCGGGGCTGACCAGCAGGGTCACCCGCCCGACCGGAAAGATCACCTCCCAGGCCGAAGCGCCCGCATGCCGCGCCGCTCCAGATGCGCAGCCGTTCGGCCCGCTGCACCAGCCCCGGCAGTCCGCAGGTGTTGCAGGCCGCTGATCCGCACCCGCGCCGGTGGCCGGTCGCCGACCCAGACGCAAGCCGCTGCCGGACTGAACGGCGAACGACGGCTGCCTGGGAACGCTGCCCAACGGGCAGGCTCCGGGCGAAGTGGCGCGCCCTCCACACTGTTCACGTCGGCCATCAGCAGCAGCTGCGGCTGATACGCCCGGCACCTCGCTGAAGCCCTTTGATCCAGCGCAGCGGTAGGCTGACCTTCTTCCTCGACGACGCGTTCTGCGCCGTGACTAGGCGAACGCTTCCTTGCCGACGGAAAACCCGACCCGCCCGTTGTCCTGCAAACGCATCAGCGCGGCCCGCATCGGGAGGTTGAAGTCGACGCTGATGGTGCCGCGGCCCAGCCGCTCGGCTTGGTGCCGCCTGGCGGTATCGAGATCGACGCGCATGCGACCCCGCAGCAGCCGCTGAACCCTCGAAACGAGCATCGCCTCGTTGCTGGTCACCACCGGGTCCATCTGCGGCGGCCGCGGCAGGAAGAAGTGGCTGCGCACGACATCGAGCAATCGCCAGCAGCACGTCGGCAGCGCTGCGTGGCTGTCCGATGCGCCCCTGAAAGAACGGCGGGTGTTCGTGGCCCGACGAACAGGGTCGCCAGCCGTAGCGACTGCGCGCCGGCCGCGACGACGCCCGACGCGTAGGGATAACGATAGGTATAGTCCAAGGCGCTTGCCGACATGCTGTTGATCGCTCCCGCGAAAAATGAGCCAGCGGCTGCGGGACCCATGGCTGCGCACCGCCGGCGTTTCCGGTGCCCGGCGTCGCACACGACATTCTCGCAGTTTTTTTCTTCTCACTCTCGCCGCAGCACACTCGGCGGCCTGCGGATCGATGCCTGATTACGCAACAAGAATGAGATTGACTTGGCCCGCGACGCCATCGATACTGCGCACGGGCGACTGAATGCCCAGGAGGATCTTTTCTGTTTCCACATTGGTTTAACAAAGGAGGGAAGAGATGCGCGCACTCACGATGATGCGTTGGATTTTCACGATCGGCCTGGCGGGAACGGGCGAGCTGCGGCGGTAAACAGACGGGACTCGGCAATCCCCGAATGCGGCAAGAATACCAAGGTCGCCCGGCCCGACGAGGAGGGAATCATCACGCTCTAGGAAAAGAAGAAGGGGGCTGCGTTATCGACGTGCAGGCGCTGCGTCCGAGACAACCGCAGTGGGAATGGACGCCGTGGAGTGTAAGGCGGAAAAGATATCGAGCAACGCCAGGAAGGGAAAACTTCAACGACTATCTGCTGGCAGACAACGTTGGGTGCCGATGGTGCGCGGCCCGGGCGGTGCGTTCTACCTGACCGACCACCACCACCTGTCCACCGCCGTCTGGAATGCCGATATCAAGGACAAGGAGAAGAAGGTCTATGCTCTTCCTGCTCGCCGACTGGTCGAGCAATAGCGAGGATGCGCTCCGGCAGCAGATGGTCACGCAGCACGACACCCAGGCTGAAGGCTCCCGACGGCAAGGACATCAAATTTCAGCAATCTGCTCTCAGGAGCATCGGCACCTTGCAGGATGATCCGTTGCGGACGCTGCGGCCTGGGTGAGAGGGAGCTTGTGGCTACGTCAAGTAGATCCTCCTGGGGCCGCTGGCGACGATGCGACGACCCGGAGCTGCGCCGACAAGTTTCCGAACGCGACCTGCGCCGACGCTTATTTCCTCGAGTTCGCGGGGCGCCTACCTGGCCAATGTGCAGGAGGTCA
>JADKBU010000025.1 GCA_016714935.1 Candidatus Accumulibacter propinquus
CGCCAGAAACAGGTCGAGCAGGTGCGGATCGAAGCTGACGCGCTTTTGCTGTCGCATGTAATCGACTGCTGCAGCCGTGCTCCAGGCACCCTTGTAGGGGCGCTCGCTGGTCAATGCGTCGAAGACATCGGCAATCGCGACTATCCGCCCTTCCAGCGGAATCGCTTCGCCAGCCAGGCCCTGCGGGTAACCGCTCCCATCCCATTTCTCGTGATGGGTCAGGGCGACGGTACGCGCCATCTGCAGCAATTCGGAATCGTGGTTGCCGATGATCTCGGCGCCGACCCGTGCATGGGTTTTCATCAACTCCCATTCCTCGCCATCCAGGCAGCCAGGTTTGAGCAATACCCTGTCCGGAATTCCGATCTTGCCGATATCATGCATCGTGGCCGCATTGAGCAGGAGATCCGCCTGCATTTCGGAGACGCCGGCCGCCCGAGCCAGCAACTGCGAAGTCTTGCTCATCCGTACCACATGCATGCCAGTCTCGTTGTCGCGATACTCCGCAGCCCGGCCCAGGCGGCGGACAATTTCCCTGCGCGTGTCTTCGAGTTCGCGGGTGCGCTCGCGCACCCGGCTCTCCAGCGCCAGCTTCTGGTTGTGGCGTTCGATATGTACCTGCACGCGCAGGCGGACGATTGCAGCGTGGCAGGGTTTGTGGATGTAATCGACGGCACCGAGTTCTAGTCCGCTTGCTTCATCGGCGGCTTCTCCCAGGGTTGTGACGAAGATCACCGGAATTTCACGGGTGAGAATGTCGGCCTTCAAACGGCGGCAGACCTCATGACCGCTCATCTCGGGCATCATCACGTCGAGCAGAATCAGGTCCACCGACTGCTGGCGAACCAAGTCCAGTGCGGCCGCGCCGCTGGAGGCAAAGATCACCCGGTGGAATCCGCGCAGTATCCCGGCGAGGACGGTGATATTCTCGGCGACGTCATCCACGACCAGCACGGTTCCGCGCGCGCTTGGTATCGTCATCACTTTTCTCCCGCAAACCTGCGTCAACACCCTGCAGCAACTGCCGTAAACGCGCCAGCGCGGCTACGGCAGTGGCGAAATCATAACACTCGATTGCTTTCGCGACTTCTTCCCACGCTTTTCGATAGGCTGATGCGGCGAAATGCGGGGTCAGTTCCAGGCACAATTCCTCGGCTTCCGTATCGCTCAGAGCCAACATCTCGGACAATTGCGCAAGTCTGCTCAAGGCATTTGCAGGCAAGCCGGCAGACGTTTCCCGGACGCTCGTTTCTGCAGGTTGATCGATGCTCGCCAAGCCGCCGGAAACCACGCCGAGGCATTGGATCACCGTCGCCAGGTAGTCCTCAACTGCGGCCGTGTCCTGGGTGCCGACGGCGACTTCCAGCGCCGCTGCGGCTTCGCCCAGTTGTACTGCGCCCAACGTATTGGCTATCCCTTTCAGCGAATGCGCCAGCCGCTGAGCGCCCTCCCGGTCGCCGGCTGCGAGCGCGGTGTAGAACTGTGGTGCAAAGTGCTTTCCCTGGTTGTCACGGAAGCGCTTGAGTACCCGCAGCAACGTTGCCGTTTGGCCACCGACTTGAGCGAGCCCGAGAGCGGTGTCGATTCCGGGAAAAGTGGGCAAGGCGGCGCCCGCTTCCGGATCCGGATCGGCAAGTTGGTTCCCGCTTGTTTCCCCGTACTCCGGCAGACATTCGCACAAACGCTGATACAGCAACTCCATGCGGACTGGCTTGGCAACATGTGCGTTCATGCCGGCGGCCAGACAGCGTTCCCGGTCTTCCACCATGGCGTTGGCGGTCAGAGCGATGATCGGCAGATGGCGATGGACCGGATTCTCGCGCAAGGCGCGTGTCGCAGCGAAACCGTCCATCACCGGCATCTGGCAGTCCATCAGAATCACGTCCGGGGTCCTTCTCGCTACTTCCTCGAGCGCCTCTGCACCGTTGCTGGCCATCCGTGGGGGCAACCCGACGCCCACGAGGAGTTCGCCGATGACTTCCCGATTCACCTCGACATCCTCGACCAGAAGAATGTCGAGGTGGCGGAAGCGCGACCACTGTGGCGTGTTCCCCTTGCGCCTTTCGCCGACCAGCGAAAGGTCGCTGACTATTCCCAGGCTGCGTGCCAGTTGGGCATAGAGCTGACGGGCGCTGACCGGCTTGGCGAGCATACCGTCAATCTGGCAGTCGATCTCCCGCAACTCCCCGCGGTGGCTGTAGGCTGTGACCAGCAGCATCGGTGGGGCCGCTCGGCAGCGCGCGGCAAAAGCTGTTCGCAGGCGGCGGATGGTCTCGACGCCATCCAGGTCCGGCATGCGCCAGTCGACGAGGCAGATCAGGAAGTTGGGTGCGGCGTCGGCAGTCGCCCGGGCAAGCGCTTCCGACCCGCTGCTCGCCGTTTCCACCAGCAGGCCCAGCTGGCCAATCATGTGTTCCAGCAGGTGCCGAAAGATCGGGCTGTCATCCACCACCAGCACCGGGCGATCGGCATGTTTGGCCAGTTGGGCGGCAAACCGGGCGATTCCCGAGCGTCGGTCGCTGCCGGCAATGTCAAAACTTGCCGTGAAATGAAAGGTGCTGCCTTTCCCCGGTTCACTCTCCACCCAGATGCGTCCGCCCATCATCTCCACGAGGCGGTGGCTGATCGCCAGCCCCAGGCCGGTGCCGCCGTAGCGGCGCGTGGTCGAGGCATCAGCCTGGGTAAAGGGTTTGAACAGCCTGGACATCTGTTCTGCAGTCATGCCGATTCCTTCGTCGCTGACCGCACAGTGCAACTCGATCCTTGTCGCGGTCTTGCTCACGGTTTCGACTCGAACCACCACCTGTCCACCGTCCGAGAATTTCAGCGCGTTGGTGACCAGGTTGGTCAATACCTGACCGAGCCGCAGCGGGTCGCCAAGCAATAGCCGGGAGTCGTCGTCGATGTCGTAAGCAAGCTCGATTCCCAGGCTCGCGGCGCGCAGGGCGACGACACTCGAGAGTTGATCGAAGACGGACTCGATGACGAAAGGAACCCTTTCCATTTGCAGCTTGCCCGCCTCGATCTTGGAGATGTCGAGAATATCGTTGATGATCAGCAACAGCGAGTCCGCAGCGGACTTGATCTTTCCGACATAGTTGCGCTGCTTGCTGTCGAGCGCCGTACCCAGGCAGAGGTCGGCCATTCCCATGATGGCATTCATGGGTGTTCTGATTTCGTGGCTCATGTTGGCCAGAAACTCGCTCTTCGCCCGGGTGGCTGCTTCGGCGTCGATATTTGCCTGGGTAAGCAACAGGTTGGCTGTCTGCAGATCCGCTGTGCGCGTGCAAATCCGCTGCTCGAGATCGGTATTGAGGCTCCGGATCTCGTTCTCGGCATGCTTGCGTGCACTGATGTCGGTGCCGACCCCGCGGTAGCCCCCGAACACTCCTGAACTGTCGAATATCGGATCGCCACTGATCGAGATATGCTGCACGTTGCCGTCGACGCCCGCGCGCGAAAACTCGAAAGCGCGGAAGGGTTGGTGCGCATCGAGCACCGCCCGGTGCTTCAGCCAGTCCGCTGCGCTCGGCGAGAGATACGGCATTTCCCAGTGGCGCTGGCCAATTTGTCCGTCGAGCGGAGACATCGCTACCCCGCTGGCCATGCTGCCGGACCCGAGCAGGGTCAGGCGGTGCTCCGGATCGCTTTCCCAGTAATAGTCGGAGGACATTTCGGCCAGGCTGCGAAATCGAAATTCACTCTCGCGAACCCGCTTCCTCAAGGTGCTGATTTGCGCAGCAATGAAATTGAACAGTTGCAACCAGCAGGCCAGGATCACCCAACTCATCAATTCAAGGCGAGCGTCACGGACGGCTTCCGGTCGCAGATGAATCAGCAACAGAATGACCAAAGCGTAGGCCGCCAGGGTGTATAGCGTAATCAGAGGGAAGTCGCGCGCATCGAGGCGATAGATGCCGAACAGCAGTACGAAGAAACATCCGAACAAGGCGACGTTGCGACCGTCGTCCATGTGGTACAGGATGTACATCAGAAACGTTATTGCGATCAGCATCTGCAGGCGAGTAAGGCTGGGATCCTTGAATCGGAGATTGAAGCCTGAGCGAAAGACCAGGTACAGCCCAAGATTGACCCCAACAGCGGCGACCGCAGGTGGCAGCGTCGCCGACGAGGGATACACGCCGAAAGCCCAAATGATTGCCACCTGCGCAGCCGAGAAGAGGTAAACGAACCCGGCCAGCGCGAAACGACGCACGCGCAAGGCCTGCGCCCGATCGAGCGAGGGTGGAATGAGGAGAGTGCCAAGCTTCATCAATGACCAACCTGATGCGGGCGAAGGAGCAGCAAAAAGAACGCGATGTATTCGGCGGCCAGGTGCCGGTCGACGACGCTTGCCTGGGCGCCGAACGCACGGTCGGCAAGGCGGGGCGTGGCTCAGAGAACCGGCTTTCCTCCGAGGCAGCGGCCTCGTTCAGCGAGGAGTTTCCCCCTTGCGTGCCAGATTCACGCTCGTTCCCGGCTTTACTCTGAAGGCCATAGCCCATTGGGCCAAGAGCAACCCGTGGTCGCCGTAGCAGTCTGAGCGCCGCAGCTCCGGCGATCGATTCCGGCGGCTGAGGGTCATTGCCAATCAGGATTACAAATATACTCCCCGGACGTTGGCCATGGCTGCCGAAATCAGAACGCCTGGTCCTTCGTCTCCCGGAACTGCCCCCGAGCTTATGTGAAAGCTGTGTTTCAGCGAAAGCAGATCGCGTTGCGGCCCATCTGTTTGGCTTGGTACATGGCGTCGTCCGCGCGTTTGAAGATTTCGTGTGGGTTCGTTTCCTGACCGACAAATAGCGTGACGCCGATACTCGACGAACAGCGATGCGCAATCGTCGCTGCAGTCTTGCCTTCCTGGTCCACGGTCAGGGAATAGGGCTGCGCCAGTGCCGAGCGGATTTTCTCGGCAACGGCCATGGCGTCGTCCCGGGAGGCTGCTTCGCTGGCATCAAGGCCGCCGAGCACGACCACGAACTCGTCACCGCCGAGGCGCGCCACCGTATCGATTTCGCGGACGTTGGCGCCGAGTCGCCGAGCCACTTCGATCAGCAGCAGGTCGCCGACGGCATGACCCTGCTGATCATTGAGCGGCTTGAAGTTGTCGAGGTCAAGCAGCAGCAGCGCGCCATGCCGGCCGCTGCGCCTGCTGGCGGCCAGGGTGCGAGCCAGGCGGTCATGCAGCATGCGTCGGTTGGGAAGCTGCGTCAGGCTGTCGTAGTAGGCCAGGTTGCGGATCTCCTCCTCGATCCGTTTGCGCTCGGTGATGTTGCTATGCACCACGACCGCGGCCTTCTGACCGGCTCCCAGGGGGGTGACCGTCATCATGAACCAGCGTTGTTGCTGCGGTGAATGGCAGGGATATTCGAGGCTGAAGGTCGGCAGGCGGCCATCGAGCACGGCACGGATGCCGTCGCGGGCGGCCGCCGCCTCTGCCGAGGTGGAGGATGCAGGGTCCGCGCAGACTTGCAGGTAGTTGGTCCCGACATCGGTGTTCGGTGCGAGGCGGCCAGGCTCGGGGCTGTTCTCCAGAGAGAATTGACGCCAGGCGTTGTTGGTTGCAATGATCTTGCCGGTTTCATCGATCACCGCGATGTGATTGGACACGGAGTCAAGCACGCCCTGGACGAAGAGCTTGCTTTCGCGCAAAGCCTCTTCGGCTTGCCGGCGTTCGCTCTGGTCGAAAAAGGTGGCGAGAAAGTGGCGACCGAAGGTGACGCCAGCGATTTCGATGTCGCGCGTACCACCATTCTTGCAGCGCACGCGGTATTCGACGGGCTCGATGTCCTTGACGCCTGCGGCGGCTTCGCTTACCGATGCTTGCCACCGATCCTGCGCCCATTGGCGATAGCCGGATTCCGGGCAGGCCATCTGCCACCACTCGGCAAGGTCAGGCACGTCGGCCTCCAGGTAGCCGAACAGGCTGATAAAGCGCTGATTGCGAAAGTACATCCGGCCTTGCTCATCGACCAGGCAGACACCGATCGGCATCTCGTCCAGCATCCGCCTGAACCTTGCTTCACTCTCCCGGACGGCGCGCGCTGCAGCCTCCGAACTGTCGAGGTGCCGGCGCAGGGTGAATATCGCCGCCAGCAGCATTCCCGAGAGCAGCGCGCCGAGCAGCAGAAACCAGACGGCATTGCGTCGCCAATCCGCAAGATAATCGTCCTCCGCCAGTCCGACCAGCAGGTAGTAGGGCTGTCCTTCAATCTTTCGGACTGTCGCCAGGCGGCGCCGGCCGTCCACCGCAGAAGCATAGTCGAACTGGGTGAACGGGGTTCCGGCAGCGATGACCTCCAGGAACGGTGAGGCTACCTTGCTGCTGACGCCCGGATCGTCGGGCCTGTCGTACTCGGGGAACTGGGCGGCAAGGGTGAACTCGGTGTCGGCAAGGGCGACGGTCCCATGGCGTCCGAGATCCAGCCGGGCGTAGCTCTCGGTCAAGGCCTGCGCCGACAGCGAGCAGATGGCGATACCGGCGAACGAACCATCGGCCTGGTTGACCCTGCGCGACACTGCGATCCGCCATTGCCGCGGATTCCGGCCGAACTCCGCCGGGCCGACCACCAGCCCGCCATCGGATGGCTCGGCCAGGGACAGGAAGTGGTCGGGTCGTGCAATGTGGCCTGTGTCGGCAGTGTTGATCGAGCCGTAACGCAATCTTCCATCCGCCCCCAGGAACTGAAATCCGATCAGGTCCGGGTGACGCGCATTCTGGCGGTCGATGGCGACTTCGATCGCTGTTTCGTTCAGCCGGCCGCTGTTTCCTTGCCGGGAGACGGCGTCCGCGATGTTCAGCAGGCCCAGGTCGATCTGCCGCACGCTGCTGTTGAAATTGTCTGCCAGGATTCTCGAAAGGTTTGCCGTGGCCACCGCAGCCGTGTGCCGGGCATCGGCCCGACCCTGCAGAATCGCCCAACCGATCAAGGCAGTGATGATCGCCAGAATTGAAAATCCGCCGGCAAACCAGGGGATGCCGCGCACGCGAGTCAGGGCGAATGAGCCGGTTGCCGGCGTTCGGTCCACCTTTTCCACCTTGTCGTTCACCTTGCCGTGTCCAAGCCCGAAACCCCAGTGCCCGCTTGCACGCATCTGCTGATCGAGTCCACTACGCCCGGAGCCGTGGTAAACGGGGATTCGGAGTAGCCGCGGTACGGCATCCGTGCCCGGACTTGGACGAACACCGGACGGGCGCCACCGGCCGGCATTCGACCGAGAGTCTCCTCGGCAGCGTTACGCGTCGGAGGCCATCATCCGAATCTTCGTTTTGCCTGCTCCCGGCGTTCCTGGGCTTCGAGGCAGAGGGCTGCGGTCGGCCGTGCCAGGAGCCGGGGGATGCCGATCGGTTCGCCGGTTTCCTCGCACCAGCCATAGTTGCCTTCATCGATGCGCCGCAGGGCCTCGCGGATTTTCTGCAGGAGTTTTCTTTCACGGTCTCTGACGCGCAGCTCGAGGGTGTGCTCTTCCTCGGCACTGGCACGATCGTTCCAGTCGGAACTCGTTTCGCTCTCCTGCAGGTGACCCGCGGTTGCTTTCACTGCCGACAGCAGTGCCTGTTCGTCAGCCTGCAGGCGGCGACGAAAAAAAGCCAGTTGCGGGGCGGACATGTAGTGCTCGGGCGAGGCGGACAACAGTGCGGCCTCGGTTTCAGCGTCAACTCGTCCAGCAAGCTTGTCCATGTTCATCACTCCTTCTCTTTCTGATTGCCCAGCGACCGTTTGAGTCGGCGTGTCCGGCCGAGCCTGGAAATCCGGACAGAGCAGTCGCGGTGCCGATCGCCCCCTTCCGAATGGCTGTTGCGCTTATCGCTTTGCCATCAGACGACCATCATGGAGCGGGCTCTCGCTTCCGAACGGCCCGTGCCATGTTATCCCATTGCGCGGCGGTGGCATAGCTGCAACGTGCGGCCCGACCCTTCACCGGAGAGACAGCCGCCCTGAGCACGAATGGGATGCACTTTGCATGCCCGCCAGGCCAGCCTGACGAGCCACACAACACGGCCGGGTCAACGAAAAAACCGCCCGCGGGCGGTTTCAACAGATGCGTCTGCAATGACTGAACATTTTGCCAACGCTCTCGAAAAGTGCCGAACCGGCACCGACGATGCAGTTGGTAGGCGCGATTGGAATCGAACCAACGACCCCCACCATGTCAAGGTGGTGCTCTAACCATCTGAGCTACGCGCCTCCGTCGAAGCCTATGGTGCGGGCGACTTCAAGGAAGTGCGCATTATACGGGCCTGGAGCTTCAAGTCAAGCGTCTGCGTCTGTCGCCTTGCGCCAGCACCTGGCGAGGTAACCCTTACTCGCCGATCACGTCGGTATTGGCGGGCGTGGTGAAGCGGAACAACGCAGGAGCCAGCCTGGGATTGCGCTCGAGGTGTGAGAACGCCAGCGAGGTGATCTGGCCCAGGCTGTCGAACAACTCCATCGCCCGTAGATCGTTGCCGGCAAAACCGAGTCGGACCTTCTCGAAACCGCTGTCCTGGACCTTGGGAATCGCTTCGATCCACTCCAGACCATCGCGTTCGCCGGCTTCGCGCAGGCTGAAGCTCTTCTCGATCTGGGCATCGCCGGCGAGCAGCGAGGCCGGCGTTCCGCCGAGCGCCGTACCGGCTTTCCTGACCGTGACCTGGCGCAAATCCGGGTCGTGGATCCAGACTTTCTCTCCGTCCCCCAGCAGCAACTGGCTGTAGGGCTTCTCGATCTGCCAGCGAAACTTGCCGGGGCGCGAGAACATCATGACCCCGCTCGAGGTCTGGGGCTGGCGCCCGTTCCTGGCGATCACTGTCTGCGTGAAGTCGGCACGCACCGTCCGGGTGGACTCCAGGAACTGGTGCAACTTGTCGATCGCTCCTGCGCCTGCCGCCTGCGCAGCCAGCAGGCAGGCGGCGGCGATGAGGCTGCGCCGGATCATTCTTCCTCCTTGCGGGCCAGGACTTCGCGACCACCACGCGCGTCCATGGCGGAAACCAGTCCAGCCTTCTCCATCGCCTCGATCAGGCGGGCCGAGCGGTTGTAGCCGATGCGCAGGTGTCGCTGCACCAGTGAGATCGACGCGCGTCGATTCTTCAGCACCACCTCGACTGCCTGGTCATAGACCGGGTCGGCCTCCCCATCGGTGTCGAGGCCAGCACTCTCGCCGCCACCTTCGCCGTCCTCATCTCCGACGCTGCCCTTGAGCACGCCATCGACGTAATCCGGGGTACCCGTTTTCTTCAGGTAGTCGACGACCCGATGCACTTCGTCATCGGCGACAAAAGCACCATGGACGCGGGTCGGATAACCCGTTCCCGGTGCCAGATAGAGCATGTCACCCTGGCCCAGCAGCGTCTCGGCACCCATTTGGTCGAGGATGGTGCGCGAATCGATTTTTGACGACACCTGGAATGAGATGCGCGTCGGGATGTTGGCCTTGATCAGACCGGTGATGACGTCGACCGACGGCCGCTGCGTGGCGAGAATCAGGTGAATGCCCGAGGCGCGGGCCTTTTGGGCCAGGCGGGCGATCAGTTGCTCGACGGTCTTGCCGGAAACCATCATCAGGTCGGCGAGTTCGTCGATCACGACGACGATGTACGGCAGTATCGACAGCGGTTCGGGAGCGTCCGGGGTCAGCGATACCGGGTTGGCTATCTTCTCGTCGTTCTTCTCCGCGTCTCGGATGCGCTGGTTGAGTCCGGCAAGATTGCGCACGCCCATCGCGGACATCAGCTTGTAGCGCTTTTCCATCTCGGCGACACACCAGTTGAGGGCGTTGGCGGCGTGCTTCATGTCGACCACCACCGGTGCGAGCAGATGCGGGATGCCCTCGTAGATCGACAGTTCGAGCATTTTGGGGTCGACCAGGATCAGCCGCACCTGGTCGGGCTCGGCCTTGTAGAGCAGCGACAGGATCATCGCGTTGATCCCCACCGACTTGCCGGAGCCGGTCGTGCCGGCCACCAGCAGGTGCGGCATCTTGGCCAGATCGACCACCAGCGGCTGGCCGCTGATGTCCTTGCCGAGGGTGATCGTCAGCGGCGAGTTCAGTTCATGGTATTCCTTGCTGGAGATGATTTCCAGCAAGCGCACCACTTGACGCTTCGGGTTCGGGAGTTCGATCGCCATCGACGACTTGCCCGGCACCGTTTCGACGACGCGTACCGAGGTCAGCGACAGCGAGCGCGCCAGATCCTTGGCCAGGTTGAGGATCTGGGCCCCCTTGACGCCCACCGCCGGCTCGAATTCATATCGGGTGATGACCGGCCCCGGGTAGGCCGCGGTCACCGTGACCTGCACGCCAAAGTCGGCGAGTTTGCGCTCGATCAGCCGCGAGGTGTATTCAAGGGTTTCCGGGCGTACGCGGTCACTCTGCGGTGGCGCCGGTTCGAGCAGATGCAGGGGTGGCAGCAGGGCGCCCTCGACGGCGTCGGGAAAGAGCGCTGGTTGCCGCTCGCGGGCGATGCGCTTGTCAACTTTCGGCGCCGGTGGTGGTGTCGTGATTGCGCTTGCTTTCTCACTCGGGAGAGGCTCCGGCTGCAGGGCTTCGACTGGCTGCTCGTCTTGCGGCGGCAGCGGTGCCGGGGTGGCTGCCGGCTCGGGCCTGTCGGCAAGGGACGGCTGCGGCCCTTCGGCGAGCGTCGGTTCCCGAGCGTCGCTGCGCTTGACCCCCTGCTTCGGTGGTGGAGGGGTGGCCGTCTCTGGTTTCTCGGGTAGGGAGGGTTCATGCGCCTCGCCCCGTTTCTTCTCGCCATCGACCACCGCTTTGCGTTCGCGCGCGACTTCGCGGCCGATCCGCCTGTCCTGCCAGCGCTCGAACAGCTTGCCAACGCCGACAACCGCCCCCTCGAGGAGTGTTCCAGCGCGTTCCGCGGCGCTGATCCACGACATGCCGGAGAAGATGCTCCAGCCAAGGATCAGCATCGCCAACAGGGTCAGCGTCGCGCCGGTATAGCCTAGGTAGCGTACCGCGAAATCGCGTAACTCCAGGCCCATCACGCCTCCCGGACCGACCGGCAGCGTCGCCTTGAGGGTGTAGAAACGCAGGGTTTCGAGGCCACTGCTGGCGACGAGCAGCACCACGAATCCAGCCAGAGCAATGTACAGCGGGCGGCGGTCGGTTGGCCGTTGACCGTCGAGTCGGCGGTAGCCCCACCAGACGAAGGCGAGCAGCAGGGCGATCCACCACCACGCCGAGACGCCGAAGACGTACAGCATCAAATCAGCCAGCCAGGCGCCGCTGCGACCGGCCGGGTTATGCAGCGTCGTGGCATGTACGGCGTGCGACCAGCCGGGGTCGGCCCGATGGTAACCCCACAGGGAGAGCGCGAGAAAGCTCGCGACGGCGACCAGGACCAGCCAGCGCGATTCCCGCAGCAGAACCGCGATCTTCTCCGGCAGCGGACTCGGCGCTCTGGACGGAGACGCCGTCCTGCCGGCAAGTTTATTCAGCAAAGCCATCAGTTTCGGACGGAGAGTGGGAATAGGAAAATGGGGTTCAGGGCCGCGGTGAGGCAGTGACCGGGGCGGGGACGCGCTTTTCGAGAATGACGATACGACCTTCTTCGGCCCGGAAGTAGCCGCGATTTTCCAGATCCTTCATCACCCGGCTGACCATTTCGCGCGAGGCCCCGATCATCTTGGCGATATCCTGTTTGGTCAGCCGCCGACGGATCACGCGTTCGCCGTGCTCGTCTTCCGAGAAGTCCAGGAGCAACTTGGCGACGCGACCATAGACGTCGAGCAGCGCCAGACTTTCGATATTGCGATCCGCTTCACGCAGGCGCTGCACGAGGCTCTTCATGATGTTCAGGCAGAGGTCGAAGTTCTCGGCCAGGCAGCGCTTGAAGTCGGTCTTGGTGATCACCAGCAGTTCGCAGGTTTCGGTGGCGACCACGTCTGCTGAACGCGGGCTGCCATCGATCAGACCCATCTCGCCGAAGAACTCGCCGGGGCCGAGCAGGGTCAGAATCACCTCGCGTCCCTCTTCATCGCTGTTGAGCACCTTGGCGCCGCCGCTGATCAGGACGTACAGCGAATCAGTGCTGTCGCCGGCGCGAACGATGGTGGTCTGGCGCGTTACCCGTCGATGAAACGCGACTTTTGCGATCTGTTCGAGTTGCGAATCGGGTACGCCGGCAAAAATCGGGATGCTGTGCAACAAAGTCAGGCTGGGACCTCTCCTGGGTTGCTCGACCTGAATGTTCATGGGCCAATCTTTCATCAAGTGAAGTGATTTCTATCAAAGGCTTGCGCCGGGATTATAAGGCACTTTGCCGCATTTCGAAGGAAACCCGCCATGAACTTGGCGCCGGGAGCTTGCGTTTTGCCGGTTATAATTTTTCCATCACCCACCACCAGAGCGTACAAGATGAACCAAGCAACCCGCCACTGCCGCCTGCTGATCCTCGGCTCGGGCCCTGCCGGCTATACTGCCGCGGTCTATGCTGCGCGTGCCAACCTGCAGCCGGTGCTGATCACCGGCATGGCCCAGGGGGGACAATTGATGACCACCACCGACGTCGACAACTGGCCGGCCGATGCGCAGGGCGTGCAGGGGCCGGATCTGATGCAGCGCTTTGAAGAACATGCGCGTCGTTTCGAAACCGAGATCATCTTCGACCACATCCACACCGCGCGGCTGACCGAAAAGCCCTTTACTCTGATCGGCGATTCCGGCGCTTACACCTGCGATGCGCTGATCATCGCTACCGGCGCTTCGGCCCAATACCTGGGCCTGCCTTCCGAAGAAACTTATGCCGGTCGTGGGGTTTCCGCCTGTGCCACCTGCGACGGTTTCTTCTACCGCAACCAGCCGGTAGCCGTCATTGGCGGTGGCAACACGGCGGTCGAGGAAGCGCTCTACCTGGCGAACATCGCCAGTCACGTCACCCTCGTACATCGACGCGACAGGCTGCGCAGTGAAAAGATCCTGCAGGACAAACTGTTTGCCAAGGAACAGGCCGGCAAGGTCACGATCCGCTGGAACTGCATGCTCGACGAGGTGCTCGGCGATGCCTCCGGAGTTACCGGCATGCGCATACGAAACAAGCTCACCGACACCACCGAGGAACTGCCGCTGATGGGCGTCTTCATTGCCATCGGCCACCGGCCGAACACCGAACTTTTCGTCGGCCAGCTTGAAATGGACGGCGGCTATCTGGTCACGCAGTGCGGACGCCAAGGCAATTTCACGGCGACCTCAATCGCCGGCGTCTTTGCCGCCGGCGACGTTCAGGATCACATTTACCGGCAGGCCTGTACTTCGGCGGGCAGCGGCTGCATGGCGGCGCTCGATGCCGAGCGCTACCTCGACAGCCTCGGTCTGGCCGGCTGAGGGTGGGGCGGGTTCCCAGCGAGCGAGGCCCTCGACATGCGCGCGCGACCGACACGAGGAGCGATGCTGGCGATGAACCACCGCGATCGACCCGATGCCGAAGATGTGGCCGCGTTTCTCGCCGCGGTCGATGGGGCGACGCCGCTGCGCAAGTTTGATCGCGTCAGCATTGAACCGCCCAGGCCAAGCCCGCGACCACGGCAGCGCGAACTCGACGAAGCGGCGGTCATCGGCGAAATGCTGCATGCGCCTCTGGGCATCGACGACTGGCTCGACCTCGGCGGTGCCGACTCCTTTCTGCGCAACGGCCTGCCGCGCACCCTGCTGCGTGACCTGCGTCGCGGGCGCTGGAGTATCCAGGATCACGTGGACCTGCACGGCATGAACCGGCACGAGGCGCACGCGCAAGTGGCGCTGTTCATTGCCGAGGCACTGGCTGCAGGCAAGCGCTGCCTGCGTATCGTACACGGCCGCGGGCATGGTTCTCCAGGTCGGGAGGCGATCCTGCGTCAGTGGGTCAAGGTCTGGCTCGGCCGCTGCCAGGAGGTGCTGGCATTTTGTCACGCGCCGCCCAACGACGGCGGTGATGGTGCCCTGTGGGTGCTGCTGAAGGCCGGCGGCAAAATCCGCCCGTAGGCGCTCCGGCTAATCAGATCGCCGCCTCGTCGACTTCGCCCGTGCGGATGCGGACCACCTGCTCGACGGTGCTGACGAAGATCTTGCCGTCACCAATCTTGCCGGTACGTGCGGCCTTGACGATGGCGTCGATGGCGTTCTCCACTGCCGTATCGGAAACGACGATCTCGATCTTCACCTTGGGCAGGAAATCAACCACATACTCCGCCCCACGATAGAGTTCGGTGTGGCCCTTCTGGCGGCCGAATCCCTTCACCTCGGTGACCGTCAGGCCGGTCACGCCAATCTCGGACAAGGCCTCACGCACTTCGTCGAGCTTGAATGGTTTGATGATCGCTTCAATTTTTTTCATGGCCTCTGCTCCTGGGAAGATCGTAAAGAAATCGTATCAGAAATCCGGCTTCCGTAAGTGATCAGTAGGGGTCACGGTAGCGATTGGTGATCGGGAAACGCCAATCCTTGCCGAAACCACGCTGCGTTACCCGGATGCCTACGGGTGCCTGACGACGCTTGTACTCACTGATCTTGAGCAAATGGACGACACGGCGCACGTCGGCTTCGGCGTAACCACGGGCAATGATCTCGCGCGGACTGAGGTCCTTTTCCATGTACGCCTCGACGATGGCATCGAGCACTGCGTAGGGCGGCAGACTGTCCTGGTCGGTCTGGTCCGGTTTCAACTCCGCAGAGGGCGGGCGGTTGATGATCCGCTCGGGAATGACGTACGAACGCGTGTTGCGCCAGCGCGAGAGGCGATAGACCAGCGTCTTGGCGATGTCCTTGATCACCGCGAAACCGCCCGCCATGTCGCCGTAGAGCGTGCAGTAACCGACCGCCATTTCCGACTTGTTGCCGGTGGTCAGGACCAACGAACCGGTCTTGTTCGAGAGGGCCATCAGGATCATGCCGCGAATCCGGGCCTGCAGATTTTCTTCAGTGGTATCGGCCGGCAGGCCAGCAAACTGCTTCTCGAGCATGCTGCCGAGGGTCAGCATGGCCGGCTCGATGGCGATTTCGTCGTAGCGGACGCCGAGCAGGCGCACCATCTCACGTGACTCCGAGAGGCTCAGTTCGGCGGTGTACGGGGACGGCATCATCACCGCCCGCACCTTGTCGGCGCCAAGAGCGTCGACCGCGATGCACAGCGTCAGCGCCGAGTCGATGCCACCTGAAAGGCCGATGATGGCGCCGGGAAAACCGTTCTTGCCAAGGTAGTCGCGCACCCCGAGCACCAGCGCCTGGTAGACCTCGGCTTCCAGGCAGGGTGCGGCAACGATGGCACCCGGTTGTGGCTCGCCATCGACGAAATCGACCACTGCCAGCGCTTCCTCGAACTGCGGCAACTGACAGCACAGGAGCCCCCGTGAGTCAAGCACGAACGAACCCCCGTCGAAGACCAGTTCGTCCTGTCCGCCGGCCAGGTTTGCGTAGACCACCGGCAGGCCGGTAGTGGCGATACGTTGGCGCAGGACTTCTGTACGTCGCTCGCGTTTACCCATGTGGTAAGGCGAGGCATTGAGCACCAGTAATATCGCCGCGCCAGCCGCGCGCGCCAGATCGGCGGCGCCAGGCTCCCAGACGTCGGCGCAGATGTTGACGCCGCAGCGAATGCCTTTGAGCGTCAGTACACAAGGCCCGTCACCAGAGTCAAAATACCGCTCTTCGTCGAAGACCTCGTAGCTGGGCAGACGCTGCTTGTAATAGGTTGCCAGCCGCTGCCCATCGTTGAGCAGCGTTGCGGCGTTGTAGCAGTGCGAGTCGCGCTTCTCCGGGTGACCGACGAGGACGGCGATGCCTTGCAGGCTATTGGCCAGGGCATCGAGTTCTCGTTCACAGGTTTCGCAGAAGTCGGCGCGCAGCAGCAGATCCTCGGGAGGATAACCGCATAGCGCCAGTTCGGGCGTCAGCAAGAGGTCGGCACCCTGTTGCCGGGCACGCTCGGCAAAATCGAGGATCCGTGCGCGGTTGCCGGCGAAGTCGCCAACCGTGGCATTGATCTGGGCAATCGCAATCTTCAGGGACATAAGCACAGGTACCAGAAAAAGGGGCGCACCTGCGCCCCCCGATCAGCTTGGCGGAAAAAGCGGTTCAGAAAGCCGGCTTTTCTTTGGCATTCTCATAGGCCCGCACGCCTTCCATGATCTCCTTCTTGGCTTCGTCGCTACCCAGCCAGCCGGCGACCTTGACGAACTTGCCGCGTTCGAGGTCCTTGTAGTGGGCAAAGAAGTGTGCGATCTGATCGAGGATGACCTGGGGAAAGTCGCGCGGAGACTCGATGTCGCGATACATCGAAGTGAGGCTATCGACCGGGACCGCGAGCAGCTTGGCATCCTGTCCAGCTTCGTCTTCCATGGCCAGCATGCCGATCGGTCGGCAGCGTACGACGACACCGGGGTGCAGGGCAAACTGAGTGACCACCAGGACATCGACCGGGTCACCATCTCCGGCAATGGTGTGTGGAATGTAGCCATAGTTGCAGGGGTAGTGCATGGCGGTGGACATGAAACGATCGACGAAGACCGCGCCGCTGTCCTTGTCCACTTCGTATTTCACCGGATCGGCATGCATCGGAATCTCGATGATGACGTTGAAATCATTGGGAAGTGCTTTGCCGGAGGGCACGCGATCTAGGCCCATGTTCGTGGTCTCTCTACTGGTTGCGGGAGTGGCAATTATACCCCCGCCCAGGGTTGTACCGGTCATGTCGGCCAGTTCGGTCATTCATGGCGCGGCAAAGGCCGAGCGCGTTGGCTCGGCAGCTGCATCAGCTGCCGGGTCATGAGACGCCGGCGCTGGGGCGCTGGCTGATGCGGTCCCGCCAGGCCTGCAGTCGGGGCATGTCTTCATCGGCAGGACGGAACTTCATCAGCCCGCGCGCAAATTCCAGAGCGCAGAAAGCGGTGATGTCGGCGATCGTGAAGCGCTGTCCAGCCATATAGGGCTCGCTGGCGAGTTTGCGATCCAGCCAGCGCGCCACTTCTCGCACCTTCTCGGCTTGCGAGTGACCGAAGTCGGGGAACTGCGGCTGTTCGAGTGGCGCCAGGCCGGGATGAGTGTGGCGAATCCAGTTGGCGATGCCTCCGAAGAGGTACAGTTCCACCCGGCGGTCAGCCATTTCGATGAAGGCGCGCTCTTCAAAATCATTGCCCATCAGGTTGGGTTCTGCGACCAACCCTTCCAGGTAGGTACAGATGGCTCGTGTCTCACCGAGCGAGCGCCCGTCGTCGAGTTCGAGCACCGGCAGCTTGGCCAGCGGACTCCTGGCGCGAAAGGCAGCACTCAGGTGCTGGCCACTGCCGATGTCGATGATCTCCTGTTCGATGCCGGTCAAACCCTTTTCGGCAATGAACATCAGCACTCGGCGGGGGTTCGGTGCTCTTGGCGAGACATAAAGTTTCATTGTTCCCTCACTGTTCGAAATATGCTATCTGGTTGGACATGATGCCGTGGCGAGCGGAGGCGATCCTCAAACGCCGCTCTGGCGCGACTGCCCCATCTCGACCATCCGGCGCGCCTCCTCTGCGAACTGCCGTGCCTGGTCGGGGTCGGCATCCCGATCGACCGGCGAGGGTGGCGTGTTGATTCCTTGTTGCACTGCCGGGCGACGGCGTATCTGCTCCAGCCAGCGTTGCAGATAGGGTAGCTCGGCGAGATCCACGCCCGACCAGCGATGCGTGCGAACCCAGGCCCAGTTCGCGATGTCGGCGATCGAATAGTCTCCGGCCAGGTACTCATGCTCCTTGAGGTGCCCATCGAGAACGCGAAACAGTCGTCGACACTCACCCTGATAGCGGTCTATCGCGGGCTGAATCTTCTCGGGGAAATAACGGAAGAAAACATTGGCCTGGCCCATCATCGGTCCCACACCACCGACCTGGAACATCAGCCACTGGATGATGCGGGATCGGCTCTTGGCGTCATCGGGCATCAGGCGCCCGGTTTTTTCAGCCAGATACAGGAGAATCGCGCCCGATTCAAAGACCGCGAAATTCTCTTCGGCGCGATCGACGATCGCCGGGATTCGCCCGTTCGGGTTGATCGCCAGAAACCAGGGTTGCTTCTGCTCACCCTCTGACAGCTTCAGCGTGTGTACCCTGTAGGGCAGAGCGAGTTCCTCCAAGGCAATCGAGATTTTGTGTCCGTTGGGTGTCGCGGCGGTGTAGAGATCGATCATTCTGGCGGTTTCCTGGAAGCGGTACGCTCGCCACCATCCTGTGGCGCCGCCGCTGTCAGTATTTGTTGGTATCGGACAGCACCCTTTGGCTGCCCCGCAGGGACGGGATTATGCAACGGCTTTGCCGTCCAGGCCAATGGGAGGCAGTTAACCGTGAATGAGCTCGGAAACATTGGGACTTTGACCGGCTTTCCGATGCGTTGTGCAGTCCTTTTCAGGGTGCGAACATACCGGGGGACAGTGAAGCGGTATGGATGAGAAAATCTCACGCATTGGGTTTGCCGTCCACCCGTGGTTGCAGGAGGTAGGGCACATAGCGCCAGGCCAGTACCGCAAAGCAGGTAAACCAGCAAGCCGCAGCGAGGCCAATCCAGCGCAGGTAGCCCGCCGGATCGAACTGCGGAAGGATGATGCGGATCACGAAACCGGCAATCATGATCCAGAGTACTGCCTTGTCGAGCCGGTCGAAGATGACTTTTCGGCCGGTGTGGCCG
This sequence comes from Candidatus Accumulibacter propinquus, assembly GCA_016714935.1. Taxonomy (GTDB): domain Bacteria; phylum Pseudomonadota; class Gammaproteobacteria; order Burkholderiales; family Rhodocyclaceae; genus Accumulibacter; species Accumulibacter propinquus. The sequence continues at coordinate 18,625 of JADKBU010000025.1, forward strand.
TTGGCGATGCGGATCAGCATCGCGGGGATGATCAGGCCCATGGCGCCGAAGGTAAACACGTGCATCGACAACGAGCCTAGCCATCCCGGCGTTACGAGCTGCTCGATGGACTGCAACAGCAACTGGGCGACGATGGCGAGATAGCCGAGGTACATGATACCGATATCGAGTCGGCGCATCGCCAGTTGCGGCTTCCAGAAGGCGAAGCGACCACTCAGCAGGAGTGCCAGCAGCAGTGCCAGCCACGGTGCAATCTGTGTCGGCAGCAGGCCGACGAACACGAGCAATAAGGCCAGCAGTTTGATCGCCCGATCGAGTGGCGCGCTGCGCAGGATGTCGGCCTGCATGGCGTTCTTCATGAACTGCGTGACGGTTCTTTCGAGCATCACCAGGAACGCGACGCGGAACAATCCAAGGGTCATGGCGGCGCCGACCTGGAAGTGGTCTACGCTGAGCAACAGGTTCTTGGCGACCAGGAACAGTGGCAGGACGATCAGGAAAAAGGTGTTGTCGGGGAAGGAATCGTCCTGGTGGTGTCGGACCAACGTCCATAGCAGCATCAGGACGATCATTGCCAGAAAGAGGTTGCTGAAAAGGCGGAACACGAGCGGTGGCAAGATTCCTGCGCACCACATTCCAGCGCGTTCGAGCAGCCAGGCGCTGACCAGCAGCATCAGCGCCTGGCCGTGATAGCCGCGAATCTTCACCCAGTTCTTGGTAGCGGTGAGCAGGAAGCCGCCGAGAACCGCCCAGCCGAAGCCGAAGAACATTTCGTGGGCGTGCCACTGCGCTGGTGAGAACGGAGTTGCTGGCGGTGCCAGTATTCCCGCGAAGATCAGCGCCCAGATTACGGGCAGGCTGAGCCCGGACAAGCAGGCGAGGGTAAAGAAGGGTCTGAAACCGACCAGCCATAGCGGGTGGGTCGAAAAGCTCATGCTCGCGGGGTCTCGGTCAGATACGGCGTGGGAAAGCAGGAAGACAGCAGGGGGCAGATGGCTACCCAGTATAGCGGGATGACCGGAGCCTGTCGCCAGTCGGATCCGCACGCCGCCGTGGTACAGTGCCCTACGGGCTAGAACGGCGGCGGACTGCAGAAACGCATCCGACGATCCGTTGCCGGATGCGTGAAAGACAATTCCTCGGCGTGCAGGAGAAGGCGATCGGATTTGGCGGCGGTCGTGGCGTCGGCGTAAAGCCTGTCCCCGACGATGGGGTGCCCGAGTGCCTGCAGGTGCACACGCAACTGGTGTGTGCGACCGGTTTCTTTTGTTTTTTTTTTGGGTTTGGGGGGGTGTTCCTTTTTTTTTTTTTTTTTTGGGGGGGGGGGGGAAGGGTTTTTTGGGGGGGGTTTTTTGGTTTTTTCCCCCCCGGGGGGGGGGGGGGTTTTTTTTTTTTTTTTTGGGTTTTTTTTTTGGGGGGTTTTTTTTCTTTTTTTTTTCTCCCGCGGGTGGGGGGGGGTTTTTTTTTGGGGGGGGGGCGGGCTTTCTCCGTTTTTTTGTGTTTTGGTTTTTTTTTTTTTTTCCCGTTTTTTTTTTTTTTTTGGGGTTGTGCTTTTTGGGGGGGGGGGGGTTTTTGTGGGGGGGTTTGGGTTTCCTTTTGGCGTTTTTTTTTTTTGGGGTTTGGGGGTTTTTTTTCGTTTTTTTTTTTTGGGTTTTTTTTTTTTTTTTGTGGGCGGGGGTTTTTTTTTTTTTTTTTTTTCCTTTCGGGGGGTTGTTTTTTTGGGGGGGGGGTGTTTTGTGGGGTGGGGTTTTTTTTTTTTTTTCCCTTTTTTTTTTTTTTTTTTTTTTTTTTTTTTTTGTTGTTTTTTTTGGTTTTGGGGGTTCGGTGTTGGGGGTTTTTTTTTTTTTGGGGTTTTTTTTGGGTGTTGGTGTTTTTTTTTTTTGGGTTTTCGTTTTTTTTTTTTGGTTTTTTTGGTTGGGGTGTTGGTTTTTTTTTTGGGTCCGTTTGTTTTGGGGGGGGGGGGTTTTGTCGGGTTTTTTGGGGGTTTTTTTTGGGTTTTTTTTTTTTTTTTTTTTTTGTGGTTTTTTTTTTTTTTTTTTTTTTTTTTTTTTTTTTTTTTTTTTTTTTTTTTTTTTTTTTTTTTTTTTTTTTTTTTTTTTTTTTTTGTTTGTTTGGAATTTTTTTTGGTTTTTTTTTCCTTTTTTTTTTTGTTTTTGGGGAATTTTTTTTTTTTTTTTTTGGGCGACAGTGCGAGGCGCGAAGTGTCATCTGACGCTGAGTGACTCAGGAACCGATAACGCGTGAGCGCGGGCTTGCCGGCCCGTCGGTCAACCTTCTGGCGTGGGTGATTCGGCCAGTCGACAGCGAGCGGCAGATCGATGGTACCGGTGACCGACAACGGACGCCCCATGACGACCGCCAGATAGCGCTTTTCGACCCGCCGCTGCGCGAATTCGTGACTCAGTCGCCGCTGCATTTCCTTGCCACGCGCCAGCAGGAGCAGGCCTGAAGTCGGCAGGTCAAGGCGATGCACGATCAGCGCGTCGGGATACTCGGCCTGGACGCGCAGCACCAGGCAGTCCTGTTTGTCTTCGCCGCGACCGGGTACCGAAAGCAGGCCGGCCGGTTTGTTTGCCATCAGTAGCCAGGTGTCGGCGTACAGGAGGTCCAGCGCGTCGTTGGGTGGCGGGCAGTAGGGTGGCGGGGGCGGAACATTCCGCGCTGTGCCGGTGGGTGCCATGGGCGAATCGGGACAAGGTCCGGGAAACAAGCGGTAAGGCTCCGCACAGTGATGATCTGGTATAAGAGGCGTTGCCCATGGATATGATGGGTTTTCGACCGGTGCAAGGGTTGCCGTCAACAAAGACCCAGTATTGACGCTGACCGGCGGTTGCGCGGATGTCGGCCGTTCAATCACTTTGGCGGCGATGCGCGATGGCACGCAGGAATTCGCTGCGCAACTGTGCGGAGCGCTCGAACTCGCCGCTGAAGGACTGGGTGATCACGCGCTCGTCGCCACGCCGGTCTTCGCCAAGCAGCAGACACAATTGTTCGGCTTCGACCACACAAGCAGCGCCACGCGCCTTCCCGTGCCGCATCAGCGCGTCGGCGATGTCGCGAGTCATCCATTCCTGATAGGTGAAGCGATGGCCAATGGCGTCAACCAGGCGCGCGATGCGGCCAAAGCCGTGCAGGCGACCGCCCGGCAAGTAGGCGACGTGCGCCAGGCCGCGAAAAGGCACCAGGTGATGCGGACAGACCCCGTGAATGGCAATGCCGCGGACCACCACCAGGTCGCTGCGGTGATCGGCAAAACCGTCACCGAGTGCTGTCGCCGGATCGAGGTCGTAGCCGCCGAGCAGGCGCCGTTGCCATAGCTCGCGTACGCGCTGTGGTGTTCGCCCCATATGCGCGGCGTCCGGCGCAATGCCACAGGCACTGAGCAGATCGCCGACGGCGCGCTCGAAGGCGGCTGCGTCGAACGCTTGCCGGCGCGGAATGCCGATTTCGCATTCGCGAGGGAACGAGAGTTCGTGGTGGCTGCTGTCATCCATGGCTGGCATTCATTGGGGACGTACGGACCGAAGATAATACACGCGCTCAGTGATCGCAGCCGTTTGAGGCACGCTCTGGCGCAACGGTTTCGCCACCTTGCCGCCCGTGCGCGCGATTTCCTTGCATGCATCAAGCCATACAGGCATTTGATGAGCGATAATGCCGGGGTTGGGGGTCGTGGTGATCACCTATAGGCGAGTTGGGAACGCTGACGCGGGTTGGGAAGGGTAGGGATGAAGAGCGTTGATGATTTCCGTCTGCGGTTCGGCAACAAGGAACTGGTGCCGATCATGATCGGCGGCATGGGGGTGGATATTTCAACCGCCGAACTCGCGCTTGAAGCGGCTCGGCTTGGCGGTGTCGGACATATTTCCGATGCCATGGTGAATACCGTGGCCGATCGGCGGTTCAATGCAAAGTTCGTCAAGGACAAGCTCAGGCAGTACAAGTTCAACGTCGCCAACTCCGACAAGTCGATGGTGCGCTTCGATCTCGGACAACTCGCCGAAGCCACCGAGATGCACGTCGGCCGAACCATGGAAGCGAAACGTGGTGACGGCCTGATCTTCGTGAACTGCATGGAGAAGCTGACCATGAACGCGCCTCGCGAGACTTTGCGCGTGCGCATGGCGGCGGCGCTCGATGCCGGTATCGACGGCATCACTCTGGCTGCCGGTCTGCACCTGGGGTCGTTTGCCCTGATCGAGGAGCATCCGCGTTTCCGCGACGCCAAGCTGGGAATCATCGTCTCCTCGCTGCGCGCCCTGCAATTGTTCCTGCGGAAGACCGCACGCTGCAACCGGCTACCGGACTATGTGGTGGTTGAAGGGCCACTGGCCGGCGGGCATCTGGGTTTCGGCATGGACTGGGCCCAGTATGACCTGGCCACCATCTTCGGCGAAATTCACCGTTATCTGCAGGCCGAACATCTGGATATTCCGCTGATTCCGGCGGGCGGCATCTTCACCGGGAGTGACGCCGTTTCCTTCCTCGACCAGGGGGCGGCGGCAGTTCAGGTGGCGACGCGTTTCACTGTGGCCAAAGAGTGTGGTTTGCCGGAAGACGTCAAACAACGCTACTTCGCTGCCAGTGAAGACCAGATCGAGGTCAACCAGATCTCGCCTACCGGTTACCCGATGCGCATGTTGAGCAACAGCCCGGCGATTGGCGACGGGATTCGGCCCAATTGCGAGGCCTATGGGTATCTTCTCGACAGCAGCGGCAACTGTTCCTACATTTCCGCGTATAACCGCGAGGTGGCGGCCAATCCGGGCGTCAAGAAGATATCGGTTCGGGACAAGACCTGTCTATGTACGCAAATGCGCAACTTCGATTGCTGGACCTGTGGTCACTATGCGTATCGCCTGAAGGATACGTCGAAGCGCTTGCCCGACGGCAGCTACCAGTTGCTGAGCGCCGAGCACATCTTCCTCGACTATCAGTTCAGCACCGACGGCAAGCTCCGGGTGCCGGAGTAGTGCGCTGGCTGCGGCGTTCCTCCGCCACTGCGGACGGGCGTTAGCGGATGCTCAGTTATCGTCATGCCTTCCATTCCGGGAACCACGCCGATGTGCTCAAGCATCTGGTGCTGGTGCAGCTGACGCGCTACCTCTGTCAGAAGGAGCAAGCCTTCTGGTACCTCGATACGCACGCCGGCGCGGGATCCTATGCTCTGGATTCCGCTGCGGCAGCCAAACTGGGGGAGTTTCGGGATGGTGTCGGTCGGCTGTGGGGGCGCAAGGATCTGCCGGCTGCGCTGGCTGATTACTTGGCGCTGGTGCGCAAGGTCAATCCCGACGGCAGTTTGAAGGTCTATCCCGGTTCACCCATGCTGGCGCTCGCGATCATGCGCGCACAGGACCGCCTGCGCCTTTTCGAACTGCATAGCCGCGAGGTGATTCGGCTGCGGGAGAATTTCCAGGCCTTCGGCAAGCAGGCGATCGTTCACGACAGCGATGGATTTGCGTCGCTCAAGGCCCTTTTGCCGCCACCACCGAGGCGTGCCGTGGTGCTGATCGACCCGCCGTATGAAGAGCGCCGCGACTACGACCGGGTGGTGAATTCACTCCGGGAGTGCCTGACACGCTTCCCGACTGGCACCTACATGCTGTGGTATCCGCAACTCACCAAGCTCGAAGCGCACGACTTGCCGCAACGCCTGCAACGCTTGTCGGCCAGCAACTGGCTGCAAGTGACGCTACGCGTCCGCACCCCGGCCAGTGACGGTTTCGGAATGCACGGTAGCGGCCTGTACATCCTCAATCCGCCGTGGACCCTGCAGTCCACCTTGCAGGAGGTGATGCCCTATCTGGTCGGGGTGCTCGGACAGGATGCAGGCGCCGGTTTTACGCTTGCGGGTCAGGTGTCCTGACGGGCGCCTGGCAGCGAGTCAAGCCGTCGGGCCGCTCTGGATTGGCGGTGTCCGCTGCGCACTTGCGGCTCGAACCGAAACAGAGTTCCACCGGGTATCTGACGGCATTCTTGGCGAGTTTGGCACGTGCCGCGGCTTCAAGGTCGATGCCGGCATTTTCGGCGATCAGCAGAAGATAAATAAGGACATCGGCGCACTCGTCGTGGAGTGCTTCCCGGGCCCGGGCATCCTCGGCCATGTCGGCCATATCGGCATCGCTTTTCCACTGCGTCAATTCGAGCAGCTCACTGGCCTCGAGATTCAGCGAGACGATCAGGTTGCGCAGGTTGTGGAACTGCGCCCAGTTCCGTTGCTCGCGAAATTCGATCACTTCCGCCGTCAGCGCCAGCAGACTCATGGGTTGCCGAAGAAACGTTGTTTGATGTCCTCGCGCAGACTCATGCCGGTTGCGCGTGCGCGTGCGAGCAGTTCCCAGTAGTAGCGGTACGAGGCGCGGTCATGCAGTTTGCCATGGTGCTGGATCGGCCCCCATTCGCAATCCTGGGCGGCGACCAGGATTGCAGCTGCATCTTCGACTTCCGAGAAGTCGGGGCGCATGGCTTCAAAGATGGGCATGATCTGATTGGGGTGAATACTCCACATTCGCAGGTAGCCGAACTCCTTGCGCGCGCGCTGCGCGTTGTCGCGGATGACATCGAGATCCTTGAGTTCGGTGGTCACGTTGTGTGACGGTACTGCGCCATTGGCCAGCGCGGCGGCTGAGATTTCACACTTGGCGCGGACGACCAGCGGATGCTCGAACTGACCTGGGCTCTGCATCGCTGAGCCCGGGATGGCGCCGTGGTGTGCGCTGACAAAATCCATAAGTCCGAAATCGAGCGATTCCACTGCAGACAACGCTGCGATATCCCAGACTTCACGCAGGGCACCATGCGTCTCGATCAGGACGTGTGCGGGAATCTGGCGTTCGAGCCCTGCTGCGGTGGTTGCGCGCGCCAACTCGCCCAGCAGCCTTCGGACATCGTCGCTCCCGCGCACTTTCGGCAGGGTGACGAACGCCAGGCGTCGCCCGGCACGGGAGACGATAATTTCGATATCCTGTTGCCAGTGTGGATGGCTGAGGTCGTGAATGCGGACGCCAACGCGCCCGTGCCGGTTGGCGTCGGACATGATGACCGCGGCCACCATTTCGGCGTGTTCCCGGGCAGCACCGGCTGCGGCGCCATCCTCGCAGTCGCAGGTGACGTCGAAAATCGGCCCCAATTGGTTCTGCAACTGGAGTGCCTTGTACATCAGTTTTTCCGAGCCGGCGTAGTGGTCTACAGCGGGCATCATGGGAAATGGCTGCTCTCCGGCGAACAGGACCTGGCTGGGATGGCGCATCGGGGTGTCTGTGTATTCGAACTTGGGATTCCGTATTCTACTGCGCCCCGGGAGGGAATGCGGAGGCAAAAAAGCCGCGGTCTGGCCGCGGCTTTTCGACTGTTTGCGCCGTTGTTTAAAGCATGCCCTGCACGGCTTCTGCTTCGTCGGTGAGTTCCTTGAGCGTCTTGTTGATCTTCTCGCGCGAGTAATCGTCGATTTCGATGCCCTGGATAATGGTATACGAACCGCCCTTGCATTCGCACGGGAAACCGAAAACAATCCCGGTCGGGATGCCGTAGGAGCCGTCCGAGGGGACGCCCATGGTCACCCACTCGTCGGAACCGAGGACCCAGTCGTGCATGTGATCGATGGCCGCGTTGGCTGCCGAAGCAGCGGACGACAGGCCGCGCGCGTCGATGATCGCCGCGCCGCGCTTGCCGACGGTCGGCAGGAACACATCGTTGTTCCACACTGGATCATTGACCAGCGCCTTGACGTTATCGCCATCAGCAGTGCAATTGCGGTAGTCGGCGTACATCGTCGGCGAATGATTGCCCCACACGACGAGTTGCTTGAAGCTGGCTACCGGCCGTCCGGTCTTCGCAGCGAGTTGTGACAAGGCGCGGTTGTGATCGAGGCGCAGCATGCCATGGTAGTTGGCCGGGTTGGTGCGGCCGACTTTTCGCGCGGCGGCGCCGGCGATCAGGGCATTGGTGTTGCAGGGGTTGCCGACGACGAGCACGCGGACATCCTCCTTGGCGTTCTCCGCAATGGCTTTGCCCTGAACGGTGAAGATGGCGCCGTTGGCGGTCAGCAGGTCTGCGCGCTCCATGCCCGGGCCGCGTGGGCGGGCGCCGACCAGCAGGCAGACGTCAGCGTCCTTGAAGGCGAGGTTCGGGTCGTCGGTGGCGAACATGCCGGCGAGTAGCGGGAAGGCACAGTCCTCGAGTTCCATGATCACGCCCTGACAGGCTTTTTGAGCTTGCGGCAGATCGAGGAGTTGGAGTATGACCGGTTGATCCTTGCCGAGCATTTCGCCGGAGGCAATCCGGAAAAGCAGACTGTAACCGATTTGACCGGCGGCGCCGGTGACCGCGACGCGCATGGGGGCTTTGGACATGATGCGGCTCCTGTTATTGGTGATGAGCAAAAATGGGCAAAATACGATTGGCGTTGACCCCGCACGCCGTTGAGTGCAGGAGCAGCAAATCACTCAAATCATAAGATCTAAGGTCGCGGAGTGTCAAATATATCTTATGTCTTATATAAGATATAAATAACTCCAGTGGGATGGACGGAAGTGTGAATTTATGCTGAAATGACGGTCCATGAGCCGGCCTTCGTCAGTGCACTCGCCCACATTCAGCCCCCTGTATCGGCAGATCAAGGAATTGATCCTGCGTGATCTGGAGTCCGGCGAGTGGGGCCCGGGTGACCCGATCCCGAGCGAGTCGGAACTTGCTGCCCGCTTCGGCGTGAGCCAGGGTACGGTTCGCAAAGCGATTGACGAGATGGCTGCCGAGAACCTCCTGGTACGGCAGCAGGGCAAGGGAACCTTCGTCGCCACTCACAAGGATCCGGGTTCCTTTTTCCGCTTTCTCCGACTGGTGCCGAATGACGGGGATCTGCAGGTTTCCCAAAGCGTGCCGCTCGAATGCTGGCGCGCCAAAGCCGGCGCAGACGTCGCGCGTACTCTCGCTCTTGACACCGGGGCGCCGATTACGATTGTTCGCCGGTTGCTGAAGTTGGGTGACGAGCCAGTCGTTTTCGACGAGATCTATCTACCCAGCGAACTCTTCCCCGACCTGTCGCTCGATGTGCTGCGTTCGGGAGAGTCGCTCTACAGCCTGTTCGAGACTCGCTATGGCGTGCGCATGATTCGCGCCGACGAGCGGCTGCGCGCCGTATCGGCTGACAGAGTCAGCGCAGAGTGGCTGCAGGTGGCCGATGGAAGTCCCTTGCTGCTGGTCGAAAGGGTCACCTTCACCTATGGTCACAAGCCCGTCGAATGGCGCCGGGGATTCTATTCGACACGCAATTATCATTATCACAATGAACTGGGGTGAGCACTGGAACAGGCCCGTCGGGCAATTCAGGCACGCTTGGATGGTTTATAATCGAGCGTGGTATCGCAGGGGTCGGATGACGTGCATTCGGCCATATAACACATGAGGGATGACGTGCATGGCAGAGCTGGCAATCAAGAAAAAGCGTCCAAAGAATTTGGATTTGCCCACTATCAGGCTACCCCTTCCGGGGATCCTGTCAATCATTCACCGCATCAGCGGAGCGGCGATGTTTCTGCTGCTGCCGTTCCTGTTATGGTTGTTTCAGAGTAGCCTCACGTCTCCAGAATCCTTTGCCGGCGTCAAGGCGGTAGTCGGTCATCCGTTGGCGAAAATCATCCTGCTCGGCCTGGTCTGGTTCTACATGCACCACTTCTGTGCCGGCATCCGCTACCTGCTGCTGGATCTGCACAAGGGGGTCGAACTCGAGGCGGCACGCCTTTCGAGCAAGATCGTTTTCGTCGTCAGCATCGCCCTGACCCTGATCATCGGAGCTAGAGTGCTATGGTAAATCGTATTCTCGTCGGGGCGCATTACGGCCTCAAGGACTGGATTATCCAGCGCGCCACCGCCATCGTGATGGCAGTCTATACGCTCATCTTCCTGGTCGTCGTCGGTGCCGTCGGGCCCGATACCTTTGAGGCCTGGCGTGGCATTTTTGCCAACGGCTTCATGAAATTTGCAACATTCCTGTTCTTTGTCAGCGTCTTCTACCATGCCTGGATTGGGATTCGGGATATCTGGATGGATTACGTCAAGCCGGATGGCTTGCGTCTGTTGATGATGATTGCGACGGCTGCGGTGCTGGTCGGATATGCCGGCTGGGCGGTACAGATTCTGTGGAGAATGTAAGTGAGCAAGCTAACCATTCCAGTACGTAAGTTCGATGCAGTCATTGTTGGGGCTGGCGGTTCGGGTCTGCGGGCGGCGATCCAGCTTTCCGAAGCCGGATTGAAGACGGCCGTCCTGTCCAAGGTTTTTCCCACCCGTTCGCATACCGTGGCTGCGCAGGGCGGCGTCTCGGCCTCGCTCGGCAACTCCGAGGAGGACCACTGGCACTGGCATATGTACGATACGGTGAAAGGTTCTGACTGGCTCGGTGACCAGGACGCGATCGAATACATGTGCCGCATGGCGCCCGAGGTGGTCGTCGAACTTGAGCATTTTGGCATGCCTTTCGACCGTACGGACGAAGGCAAGATCTACCAGCGCCCTTTCGGCGGGCACATGTCGAATTTTGGCGAAAAGCCGGTACGGCGTGCTTGCGCCGCCGCCGACCGTACTGGCCACGCGATGCTGCATGCGCTGTATCAACGGAACGTACGTGCCAATACCCAGTTCTTCGTCGAATGGATGGCCCTGGATCTGATCCGTGACGATTCCGGTCAGGTGCTTGGGGTAATCGCACTCGAAATGGAGACCGGTGATGTCGTCGCCTTCCATGCCAAGGCGACGGTTTTCGCCACCGGTGGGGCCGGCCGGATCTTCTATTCGTCGACCAATGCCTTCATCAATACCGGTGACGGCCTGGGTATGGCGGCGCGCGCCGGCATCGCACTCGAAGACATGGAATTCTGGCAGTTCCACCCCACTGGTGTAGCCGGTGCCGGCGTGCTGATTACGGAAGGCGTGCGCGGGGAGGGCGGTATCCTGCGCAACTCCGCCAACGAACGTTTCATGGAGCGCTACGCTCCCAATGCCAAGGACCTGGCATCGCGCGACGTGGTGTCGCGGGCGATGGTCACGGAGATCAACGAGGGGCGTGGTTGTGGCCCGAACAAGGATTTTGTCCTGCTCGACATTACCCACCTCGATCCGGCGACGATCATGAAGCGGCTGCCGGGGATTCGCGAAATTTCGATCCAGTTTGCCGGCATCGACCCGATCAAGGCGCCGATTCCGGTGGTTCCGACCTGTCACTATCAAATGGGCGGTGTGCCGACCAACTACAAGGGACAGGTGGTGTCGCAGGATGCGACGCCGATCCCCGGCTTCTATGCCGCCGGCGAAGTGGCCTGTGCTTCGGTGCATGGGGCCAACCGGCTGGGAACCAATTCGCTGCTGGACCTGCTGGTTTTCGGCAAGTCTTCCGGCGATTCGGTGATCGACGACCTCCGGTCGGGGGCCATCGGACTCAAGGAGTTGCCGGCGGATTACGCCGAGCGTACGCTGAGTCGTTTGAATCGCCTCAACACGCAGACCGGTGGGGCGAGTGTCAATGAGACGCGTCTCGAATTGCAGCGGACCATGCAGAAGCATTGTGGCGTTTTTCGTTTCAAGGACATGCTGGTCGAAGGGGTGGCGAAGATTCTCGATGTCGAGAAGGCGGTGCTCAGAACCGAGATCAAGGACAAATCGCAGGTGTGGAACACCGCGCGTGTCGAAGCGCTGGAACTCGACAACCTGATCGAAGTCGCCAAGGCGACGATGATTTCGGCCGAAGCACGCAAGGAGTCACGCGGCGCGCATGTTCGCGACGACGCGCCGGATACCGCCGCCAATCCGAACGGCCGCGACGACGTCAACTGGCACAAGCACACGCTGTGGCACCGTGAGAGCAATCGTCTCGATTACAAGCCGGTGATCATGAAGCCGCTGTCCGTCGAATCCATCGCGCTGAAGACGCGTTCCTATTGATCGAGCGCCAAGGAGTCAATGAATATGGCCACCAGTACCATGCAGTTCAAGATTTACCGCTACGATCCCGACAAGGACGCTGCGCCCTATATGCAGGACATCTCGGTCGAGGTCGATTTCGCCATTGATCGCAAGCTGCTCGATGTGCTCACCAAGCTGAAAGCCAAGGATGACACGCTTTCGTATCGTCGCTCGTGCCGCGAGGGTATTTGCGGCTCCGATGCGATGAACATCAACGGCAAGAACGGCCTGGCCTGCCTTACCGAGATCAAGGACCTCAAGCAGCCGGTTGTCCTGCGGCCGCTGCCGGGCTTGCCGGTGATCCGCGACCTGATCGTCGACATGACCCAGTTCTTCAAGCAGTACCACTCGATCAAACCTTACCTGATCAATGAAGGGCCGCGTCCAGATCGTGAGCGTCTGCAGTCGCCGGAGGATCGCGAAGAGCTCAACGGCCTCTACGAGTGCATCCTGTGCGCCTGCTGTTCAACCTCATGCCCATCATTCTGGTGGAATCCGGACAAATTCGTCGGTCCAGCGGGATTGCTGAATGCTTACCGCTTCATCGCCGATACCCGTGACCAGGCGACCAATGAGCGCCTGGATGATCTTGAGGATCCTTATCGCCTGTTCCGTTGCCACAGTATCATGAACTGTGTCGATGTCTGCCCGAAGGGTCTCAACCCGACGCGAGCGATCGGCAAGATCAAGGAAATGATGGTGCGTCGCGCGATCTGATGGGGGACAGGGAAAAGCTCAATCGCCTGCGCTGGCGCTGCACACGCCGCGCCATGCTGGAAATGGATCTCTTGCTCGGGGAGTTTCTCGACCGCATTTTCCCGACCCTGAATCCCGAGCAGGCAGATGCGTTTGTCAACCTGGCCGACATGGAGGACCTGGAACTGTGGCCGCTGGTGAATGGTAGCCGCGAGTGTTCAGATCCGGTGCAAGCCGAAGTCGTGGCCTTGTTGCGCGACGTAAGAGTTAAGTAAGGAAGTTGCCATAATCTAGGCGACCTCCTGTTCGTAGCTGTGACCTCAACACCTGAACGGGGATAAAACAATGACGACCGAACGTAAAGCAACGCTGATCATCGAAGGGCGGGCGCCCGTCGAGTTTCCAATCATGACGCCTACCCATGGCAATGATTGTATCGACATTCGTACCTTGGGCGCCAAGACCGGTCTATTTACTTACGACTCCGGCTACCTGTCGACAGCCAGTTGCAAGTCGACGGTCACGTTCATTGACGGCGACAAGGGCGAACTGCTCTATCGCGGCTATCCCATCGAGCAATTGGCCGAACAGTGCAACTTCCTGGAGGTCGCCTACCTCCTGTGGCATGGCGAACTGCCGACGCCGACGCAGAAGGTGGGCTTCGAAAAGAATATCAAGCAGCACACCATGGTGCATGAGCAACTGGTCAAGTTCTACCAGGGTTTCCGTCGGGACGCGCACCCAATGGCCGTGCTGGTTGGCGTTGTCGGCGCCTTGTCGGCCTTTTACCATGAGGCGGAGGATTTTTCCGACCTCGAGCATCAGAACATCAGCTTCAACCGGATTGTTGCCAAATTGCCGACGATCGTCGCCATGGCCTACAAGTACCATCGTGGCGAGCCGTTCATCTACCCCCGCAACGACCTCGACTACACCGCCAACTTCATGCACATGATGTTCGGCACGCCGTGCGAGGAGTACAAGCCGAATCCGGTGCTGGTACATGCACTGGACACCATTTTCACCCTGCATGCCGATCACGAGCAAAACGCATCGACCTCTACGGTCCGCCTGTCAGGTTCTTCCGGTGCCAATCCCTACGCCTGTATCTCAGCAGGTATCGCCTGTCTATGGGGGCCGGCACACGGTGGCGCGAACGAGGCCTGCCTGCAGATGCTCGAGGAAATCCATGACGTCTCGCGCGTCGGCAAGTACATTGCCCGCGCCAAGGACAAGAGTGATGACTTCAAGCTGATGGGTTTCGGTCACCGCGTGTACAAGAACTTCGATCCACGCGCCAAGCTGATGCGTACGGTTTGCAACGAAGTGCTGCAGGAACTCGGCCTGGAGAACGATCGTTTGTTCAAACTGGCGATGGAACTCGAAAAAATCGCCCTCGAAGACGATTACTTTATCGAGAAGAAGCTCTATCCGAACGTCGATTTTTATTCGGGTATCGTCCAGAAGGCGCTGGGCATTCCGACTACGATGTTTACATGCATCTTCGCCTTGGCACGCACGGTCGGCTGGATGACGCAGTGGGAAGAAATGATCAACGATCCCGAGTACAAGATCGGTCGTCCGCGCCAGCTCTATGTCGGCACCGCTCGGCGCGACGTGGTTCCTGCCGGCCACCGCTAGGCCGACGGATGCAAGAGGGCGGCAGGCAGTAGCCGCCCTTTTTTCATGCTGTGACTTTTCGGCCACGGCTTTCCTTAATACGAACCAGAACGGTGACGACAGGTAACTGCCATGATGAATCAGCTTTTTGGTAACTCCCTCCTCTTTGGCGGCAACGCACCCTTTGTCGAGGAGTTGTACGAAAACTACCTCGACAACCCCGGGTCCGTGTCCGAGCAGTGGCGCGAATACTTCGACAAGCTGGCGCAATTGCCGGGGCATGTGGCGCGCGATGTTCCACATCTGCCGGTGATCAATGCGTTTGCCGAACAGGCGAGGAAGGGTGGCTACCGGGCCGCCGCCGTGGCACCCATAGACGACAGGAAGCAGGTCGGCATTCTGCAGATGATCACCTCGTATCGTTTCATCGGCGATCGCTGGGCCAACCTGGATCCGCTGAAACGCACACCGCGCCCGGATGTGCCGCAGCTTGACCCCGTGTATTACGGGCTGTCGGATGCTGATCTGAACACGGTGTTCAATGCCGGCTCGTTCAAGGGGACGCCGGACCATGCGACCTTCGGCCAGATCTACGACGCGTTGAAAGCGACGTATTGTGGCTCGATCGGGGTCGAGTACATGTACCTCAGCACGGTGGCCGAGAAACGCTGGATCCAGGATCGTCTGGAGCGCATCCATTCCAAGCCTACTTACACTGCCGATGAGCGGAAGCGCATGCTCGAGCGCCTGACAGCCGCGGAGACACTTGAGCGTTACCTGCACACCCGCTACGTTGGTCAGAAGCGTTTCTCGCTCGAAGGTGGGGAGTCCACCATCGTCGCCATGGACGAGTTGATTCGTGTCGCTGGTGCCGGCGGTGTTGACGAGATCGTCGTCGGCATGGCCCACCGCGGTCGCCTGAATGTTCTCGTCAATACCCTCGGCAAGGCGCCGGCAATGCTGTTCGACGAGTTCGAAGGCCGGAAGACGCAGGATCTCGCCGCCGGTGACGTCAAGTATCACATGGGTTACTCGTCGGATGTGTCCACTCCTGGTGGTCCTTGCCATCTGACCCTCGCTTTCAACCCGTCGCATCTCGAGATCGTGAACCCGGTGGTCGTCGGTTCGGTCTTCTCGCGTCAGCGGCGTCGCGGCGAGAATGGCAAGGACAAGGTGCTGGCGGTGCTCATCCACGGCGATGCCGCGGTCGCCGGCCAGGGTGTCAACCAGGAAATGCTCAATTTCGCGCAAACGCGAGGCTACGGTGTCGGCGGCACGGTTCATATCGTGGTCAATAACCAGATCGGTTTTACCACCTCCGATCCGCGCGACTATCGTTCGTCGCTATACTGTACCGACATCTTCAAGATGGCAGAAGCTCCGATCTTCCATGTCAACGGCGATGATCCCGAGGCGGTGGCGCTGGTCACCAGCATCGCTGTGGACTACCGCAAGACTTTCAAGAAGGATGTGGTGGTGGACATCGTCTGCTACCGCAAGCTCGGCCATAACGAGCAGGACGAGCCGATGGTCACGCAGCCGCTGATGTACAAAAAGATCCAGATGCATCCCGGAACGCGCAAGCTCTATGCGGACAAGCTGGTTGCCGAGGGTGTCCTGCACCCGGAGGGGCCGGACGAGATCATCGCCGATTATCGCGCCCACCTTGACCGTGGCGAACTGTTGTACAACCCGGTGCTCGCTGGCTACAAACACCCGATGACCATCGACTGGACTCCGTTCCTTTCGCCGAAATACATCGAAAACTGCGATACGACGGTGCCGATCAACGAGTTGCAGCGGCTCGCCGAGCGGCTGACGACAATCCCGCAGAATTTTACCTTGCATAGCCGGGTCAAGAAGATCATTGAAGACCGACGGCTGATGGGTGAGGGCAAGCTCCCGGTCGACTGGGGTATGGCTGAAAACCTTGCCTATGCTTCGGTGCTGGTTTCAGGCTACGGCGTCCGTATTTCTGGCGAAGATGTCGGGCGCAGCACCTTTTTCCACAGGCACGCTGCCCTGCACGATCAGAATCGTGAACACTGGGATCACGGGACGTACTATCCTCTAGCCAACCTGCAGGACAGGCAGGGAGGTTTCCAATGCTTCGACTCGGTGCTCTCGGAGGAAGCGGTACTCGCGTTCGAGTATGGTTACACCTCAGCCAATCCTCATGAACTGGTGGTCTGGGAGGCGCAGTTCGGTGACTTTGCCAATGGGGCGCAGGTAGTAATCGATCAGTTCATTGCCGCGGGTGAAGCCAAATGGGGTCGGGCCAGCGGCCTGGTACTGCTGCTGCCGCACGGCTACGAAGGGCAGGGTCCCGAGCATTCATCGGCACGCATCGAGCGCTACATGCAACTGTGTGCCGAGATGAACATGGAAGTCTGCCAGCCGTCGACGCCAGCGCAGGTCTTCCACATGCTACGCCGGCAAGCCTTGCGTAGTCAGCGCAAGCCGCTGATTGTCTTCTCTCCGAAATCACTGCTGCGCCACAAGGATGCGACGTCGACTCTGGAAGAGTTGAGCGAAGGTCAATTCCGACCGGTGATCGGCGAGGTCGAGCCGATCAACGCCAAGAAAGTGACCCGTGTCGTCTTCTGTTCCGGCAAGATCTACTACGAACTCATGGCTGCAAGGCACGAGAGGAAGATTTCACACGTCGCGATCGCCCGTCTCGAACAGTTCTATCCCTTCCCGCAGGAGTCGTTCCAGGAGGAGCTTGCGAAGTATCCGAAAGCCACCGAGGTCGTCTGGTGTCAGGAAGAGCCGCGCAATCAGGGAGCCTGGTACTGGATCGCCTCGCGTCAGCACCTGTCACGCTCGCTCAGCGACAAGCAGCATCTCCTGCTTGTTTCCCGGCCCGCATCGGCTTCCCCGGCTGTCGGCTACCATAGCAAGCACAACGCCCAACAAAAGGCTCTGATTGAATCCGCTTTTGGTGAGATCGAGTACTACAAACTGCCCTAGAACGGAGAGAACATGATCATCGACGTTAAAGTTCCACAGCTTTCCGAGTCCGTCGCCGAAGCTACCCTGGTGTCCTGGCACAGGAAGGCCGGCGAAGCGGTCGCGCGGGATGATAACCTGATCGACATCGAGACCGACAAGGTCGTCCTCGAACTGCCGGCACCGGATAGCGGCGTGTTGGTTGAGATTGTCAAAGGCGATGGCGAGACCGTTGTCGCGGGCGAGGTAATTGCACGCATCGACACCGCGGCGCAGGCCGGCACAGTTGCCGCTGCGGCTGCCAAGCCCGTTGCAACCACGCCCGAAGCGCCCGCCGCGCCCATGGCGGCCGCCGCGGCGACTGCATCCGGCGTGGCTCTGCCGGCCGCCCGCAAGATTCTGGAAGAGAAGGGTGTCGCCGCGAGTGATGTCGCGGGTACCGGGCGCGGCGGTCGTGTGACCAAGGCCGATGCGCTCGCCGCCCAGATTCCGGCAGTCAAACCGGCGGCGGCTGTCGCTCCGGCACCGGCCGCAAGCACCGCTGCGGTGCTCGCCCCGGCTCCGACAGTGACGGTTCCGTTGGGTGATCGCCCGGAGCAGCGCGTGCCGATGTCCCGCCTGCGCGCCCGGGTTGCCGAGCGCCTGCTGCAGTCACAGGCCAGCAACGCGATCCTGACCACCTTCAACGAAGTGAACATGGGGCCAATCATGGCGCTGCGCAAGCAGTACGGCGACCGCTTCGAAAAGGCACATGGCGTTCGCCTGGGCTTCATGGGTTTCTTCGTCAAGGCTGCCGTTGCTGCGCT
Source organism: Candidatus Accumulibacter propinquus (assembly GCA_016714935.1). Lineage (GTDB taxonomy): Bacteria > Pseudomonadota > Gammaproteobacteria > Burkholderiales > Rhodocyclaceae > Accumulibacter > Accumulibacter propinquus. Next base: position 36,654 of record JADKBU010000025.1, read on the forward strand.
TCAAAAATTCCCGGTGATCAACGCTTCGGTGGATGGCAACGATATCGTCTACCATGGCTACATCGACATCGGTATCGCCGTGGGTAGTCCGCGCGGCCTCGTCGTTCCGATTCTGCGTGACGCAGACCAGATGACGATCGCCGACATCGAGAAGAAGATTGGCGAGTTTGGTGTTAAAGCCAAGGATGGCAAGCTGTCCATGGAAGATCTGACAGGTGGCACTTTCTCGATATCGAACGGCGGTGTTTTCGGCTCGATGCTGTCTACGCCGATCATCAACCCCCCGCAGTCTGCGATCCTCGGTATTCATGCCACCAAAGACCGTCCGGTCGTCGAGAATGGCCAGATCGTGATTCGCCCGATCAACTATCTGGCCATGTCGTATGACCATCGCATCATCGATGGCCGCGAAGCGGTACTCGGTCTGGTCACGATGAAGGAGGCGTTGGAAGATCCAGCGCGCCTGCTGCTCGGCGTTTAACCACTCATCACCGGGGCACGGAGACACACAGAGGGACTTCTCTGTGCGGCCTCCGTGCCTTTGTGTCTCTGCGGTTAGAAAGGGAATTTATCATGTCCAAGCAATTTGACGTTCTTGTTGTCGGTGCTGGTCCAGGTGGCTATATTGCGGCCATTCGAGCCGCGCAGCTCGGTTTCAATGTCGCCTGCTGTGAATCGAATGCCTATGCAGATCCAAAGGGCGAACCGCGTCTTGGCGGAACCTGTCTGAACGTAGGCTGCATCCCGTCGAAAGCCTTGTTGCACACCTCGCACGTCTTCGAGGAAGCCGGACACGGCTTCGCCGAGCAGGGTATTTCGGTCGGTACGCCGACTATTGATGTAGCAAAGATGGTGGGGCGCAAGGACGGCATCGTCAAACAACTCACGAGCGGCATCAAGGGTCTGTTCAAGAAGAACAAGGTCACCCTGCTGAACGGCCACGGCGCTTTTGTCGGACGTAATGGGGATGCCGGAAATGAGGTCTGGCAATTGCGTGTCGGCGAAGAGTTGGTCGAGGCGAAGCAGGTGATCGTCGCCACCGGGTCCAAGGCCCGTCACTTGCCGGGTGTCCCGGTCGATAACGAGATCGTCTGCGACAACGTCGGGGCGCTCGACATTGACATCGTGCCGAAAAAACTCGCGGTCATCGGCGCCGGCGTTATTGGTCTGGAAATGGGTAGCGTCTGGCGCCGCCTCGGTGCCGACGTGACCCTCCTCGAAGCCTTGCCGGATTTTCTCTCCGTGGTTGACGTAGATGTCGCCAAGGAAGCTGCCAAAGTGTTTGCCAAGCAGGGTCTGAAAATCGTGACCGGGATTGAAATCGGCGACGTCAAGATCTCGCAGAAAGGCGTTTCGATCGACTATACGGACAAGGGCGGCAACGAGCAGAAACTCGACGCCGATCGCCTCATCGTATCGATTGGCCGCATCCCGAACACCGACGGCCTGGATGCCGACAAGGTGGGCCTCCATATCAACGAGCGCGGACAAATTGTGGTCGATGCCCATTGCCGGACCAATCTGCCCGGTGTCTGGGCGTTGGGTGACGTCGTTGCCGGCCCGATGCTGGCGCACAAGGCGATGGAAGAGGGGGTCATGGTTGCCGAGATCATGGCTGGTCAGGCGGGGCACTGCAATTTCGACACCATCCCATGGGTGATCTACACCAGTCCGGAGATCGCCTGGGTCGGCAGGACCGAGCAGCAACTCAAAGCCGATGGTGTGGCCTTCAAGGCTGGCAAGATTCCCTTCGCCGCGAATGGTCGTGCGCTTGGCATGGGTGAACCGACCGGCTTTGTCAAAATGCTTGCTTGTGCCGACACTGACCGCATCCTGGGTGTCCATATTATCGGTGCGAACGCGTCCGAGTTGATCTCGGAGGCCGTGGTGGCGATGGAGTTCGGCGCCGCTGCGGAAGACCTTGCGCGCATCTGCCACGCACACCCGACGCTGTCGGAGGTGGTTCACGAAGCCGCGCTCGCCTGCGACAAGAGACCGTTGCACTTCTAGGCGGAGCCAGCAGGGAACAGCGAGGTGTGCTCTCTATTCGGCACCTCGCCGTTGCACACCACAGACGATTACACTACGCGCTAGTCGCCACAGAAGGGGTTGCTGCGCCGTTCATCGCCGAAAGTCGACATCGGTCCGTGGCCGGGAATGAACGCGACATCGTTGCCGAGTGGCCACAGCCGGTCGCGGATCGAGGAGATCAGCGTATCGAAATCGCCTTTGGGGAAATCGGTGCGCCCGATCGACCCCTGGAACAGCACGTCACCGACGATCGCCAGTCGGCCGCGGCGGTTGAAGAAGACGACGTGTCCCGGCGTGTGTCCGGGACAATGCAGGACCTCCATCTCGACGTTGCCGAAACATACCGTGTCGCCCTGCTCAAGCCAGCGGTCCGGAGTAAAGGCCAGCACGTTCGGGAAGCCGAACATCTTGCTCTGTGCCGGCATGCCATCAATCCAGAACTGATCCTCACGCTGCGGCCCCTCGATAGGCAGGGAGAACCGCGACGCCATTTCGGCTACCGCACCGGCGTGATCGATATGCCCGTGTGTGACCAGGATCTTCTCCAGCCTGACTCCGTTGGCCTCGACAGCACGCATGATCCGCGACACGTCGCCTCCCGGATCGACAACCGCGCCTCGTTGCGTTTGCTCGCACCACAGAAGGCTGCAGTTTTGTGCGAAAGGAGTGACTGGGATGATCTGATATTTCATGGTCTGCGCTGGCGCTGGTGTTGGGTGAAGAGAGCGGGTGAGTATAGCAGAGCGTCGCTCAGACTCGTCGTGCGTGGGGCGATCAGCCAGGTCACTCGCATGCATGCAAAGTCGTGGACCTTCCTGGGGGTGGCCGGGCATGGGCAAAAAAAAACCCGCGCCGGGGGAGTGGCGCGGGAATCAAGGCCCGTCATGGCAACGGGCGTGAGGGAAGGGTAAACCGGTCAGGAATCAGCTATTCTTGTTCAGGGCCCCTTGCGGCGGTTGGAGGTTAGCCAGCAGCGTACGCCGTACCAGACCAGCGCGCCGGCGGTGGCAACCAGCGACGCCTTGAGGAGCTCCATCTCTCCGACGCTCAAAACGTCCCAGGCGACAATCCCGACAAAGATACCGATTCCTTCAGCCAACGGGAAGGGCACAGGGGGTTGCGCCACGGCGCTCATGTATTGGCGTGTGGGCGATGCGCTGTTTCGCCACAGGCGTCCGAGGAATCGTCCTCGGTGTCCTTTGCAGAGGCTGAACCCAGGTCGCCGGCGAAGAAATGTTGGCGGGTGGCGGCAAGAAACCGCTCGTAGTTCAAATTGAATTCGCTCATGTCGTCTTCCTCTATCGTTGTTTTGTGAACAGGTGCCATGATAGGGGCCGACCGGCCAGAGAGTCTTCTGTGATTGCGTCAGCTTTCAGTGACGTTTTGTGACAGCGGCCAACTCAGCGTGAAGCGGGCGCCGCCCAGTGGCGCTTCTCCGGCAAAGGCATTGCCGCCGTGCTGCTCCAGGACCAGTCGCGCGATCGCCAGACCAAGCCCATAGCCGCCGGTCGATCGGTCGCGCGAACGGTCGAGGCGGGTGAAGGCAGTGAACACCCGCTCGCGTTCCCCGGGAGGAATGCCGATACCGTCGTCGTCGACATGCACCTGGATTTGGTCTCCGACGATTTCCGCGCTCACCCTGATGCGAGTCCTGGCGTACTTGATGGCGTTGCGCAGGAGGTTGGTCATCGCGTAGGGCATGCTGCGTCGATCGAGGTCGACGCGCAACTGCGGCGGCAAGGCGTCGGTATCGACCTGCAGTTCGAGCTGGCGCCCCAGCAAGCGGATGCCTTCGACCTGTTCTTCAAGCCAGGGTGCGATCTCGACCTCGGCGAGATGCAGTTCCGGCTGTTCGCGCTCGAAGCGGGCGTAGGTCAGGCTGGAGTCGATCAGCCCGTCGAGTTCATCGAGGTCGGACTCCATCATGCGCGACAAACGCTCGCCTTCGGCGGCGTCATGGGTTTCGGCAAGCATTTCGAGCGCAAAGCGCAGGCGCGCAATGGGCGTACGCAACTCGTGCGAGATGGCGCACGACAACTCCTTCTGCGTGGCAATCAGCCGCTGTATGCGCTCGGCCATGCCGTTCAGGGTTTCGGCCAGCGGTCCGAAAGCGCTGCTGCGCATGATCGGTGCGCGCGCCTCAAAGAGGCCCTCGCCGAGGGCGCGCGCGGTCTGACGCATCGCTTCGAGGTCTCGCCAGACCGGATGCACCCACAGCCAGACCACGATCGCCAGGCATACACCGATCAGGCTCCAGGTCAGCAGGCTGATGCGCAGGTCGAGCGGCATGCCGCGCCGGTATTCGGGGTTGCGTTCGGGAGAGATCGGTCCGACGACGAGAATCTGTGGAGTCTGCTTGAGGCGGTGGTAGATGATGTCTCCCTGCGCGTCGATCGCCAGTTCCCCTCCGTCGAGCTTCTCGGCCTGTGCCGCAGGAAGACTCAAGGTCCAGCGGTCAACGATTTCGAGCTTGTAGGCGAATTTGCGATCAAGTGCCTCGATCGTTCTCGGCCACTCCGAACGCGGCTTGCGGAAAAGCTCCTCCTCGATCAGCAGGACGGTGCCGCGCATGAAACGACTGGTGTAATCGTCGGTAATCCCCTTGACTGCGGTCGAGATGACGAAGTCGGCAAAAATTGCGATGGCCACGAAGGAACCCATGACCAGCAGGTAGAAGTTGAAGAACAGCCGCGACAGGCTGTAGCGCCCGCGCCAGGGCGCGGGTTTGTAATTCCCGAGGATCGCCAGGAGCTTGTTATTGCCAGTCATGCTTGCTGAACAGATAACCCTTGCCGCGCACGGTCTTGATGCGCGTGGGGTTTTCCGGGTCGTCACCGAGCTTGCGGCGCAGCCTCGAGATGCGCGCATCGATCGATCGGTCGAGGCCGTCGAAACCGATGCCACGCAGTTCCTGGAGCAGATCGTCGCGCGACAGGATGCTGCCGGCGTGGCGGGCAAGCAGCCACAGCAGGTCGAACTCTGCCGTCGTGAGGTCGATGCCGTCGTCGCCGAGTTGCGTGCTGCGCGTCGCCTGGCTGATGCGGAACCTGCCGAAGGACAGCTCAGCCGGCTCGCTCGGTTCAGCGCTTTCATCGGCAACGCCGGGGTTGCCCGGCGCGCGGCGCAGCAAGGCCTTGATGCGCGCCAGCAGCAGGCGGGGCTGTACCGGCTTGGTGATGTAGTCGTCGGCGCCCAGTTCGAGGCCCAGGATCTGGTCGAAGTCCTCGTCGCGTGCGGTGAGCATCAGGATCACCCCGCGATATTGGGCGCGGACGGCCCGGCAGATCTCGAAACCGTCCTTGCCGGGCAGCATGATGTCGAGAATCACCAGATCCGGTCGCTCGTCCAGGATGCGCGTCTCGGCAGTATTGCCATTCGCCTCGACAAGGACCTCGAAATCGTTCTTGTGCAGGTACTCGGCGGTCAGTTTGGCGAGGCGCTCATCGTCCTCGACCAGCAGGATACGTGTCTTCATCATTCAATCATAACGGGTTGTCGGCAGGTGATGAACGTCCGCTGTCAACAAGATGCCAAATGTACTGTCACGGGACAAGCGCGCGACCTGCGCCGGCACGCTGTTCCGGTTCATCAGGGCGTTTGGCGCGCGCGTGTTATTGCCTTAGAATCGCGGGCTTGCTCTTTCCTGGAACGCTCCATGTACGCTGGACTCGTCGATTTGCCCTGGTGGGCTGAAGTATTGATCACACTGGGCCTGACCCATGTGAGCATTGCCGCGGTGACCATCTTCCTGCACCGGCATCAGGCGCATCGCGCGCTCGACCTGCACCCGCTGCCCGCGCACTTTTTTCGCTTGTGGCTGTGGTTGGCGACCGGCATGGTCACCAAGGAATGGGCCGCGGTCCATCGCAAACATCACGCCAAGTGCGAGACCCCCGAGGACCCGCACAGCCCGCAGGTCCTCGGCATCCACCGCGTCCTGTGGACCGGCGTCTTCCTCTACGTCAAGGAGGCCAGGAATGCTGAAACCCTGCGCCGCTACGGGCATGGAACACCGGACGACTGGATCGAGAATCACCTCTACACGCCGTGGCACAAGCTCGGAGTGGCGATCATGCTGGCCATCGACATGGCCTTGTTCGGCGTGCTGCCGGGCCTTCTGATCTGGGCCGTGCAGATCATCTGGATACCTTTCTGGGCGGCGGGGGTGATCAACGGCCTCGGACATTTCTGGGGCTACCGGAACTTCGCCTCCCCGGACGCCAGCACCAACATTTCCCCCTGGGGCATCCTCATCGGCGGCGAGGAACTGCACAACAACCATCACACCTATCCCACTTCCGCGCGCTTGTCGATCCACTGGTACGAAGTTGACATCGGCTGGCTGTATATCCGCATTCTTGCCGCGCTGGGCATGGCCCGGGTGAAGAAGGTGGCGCCCAGGCCGCGCCTGGGGACGCTGCGCCCGGTCGTCGATTTCGACACCCTGCAGGCGGTGATCATCAACCGCTATGACGTGCTGTCGCAATACGCCAGGTCGCTGAAGCAGGTGTATCGCGAGGAACTCGCCACGCTGCAGGACAGCAAACGCTTCAAGGGGCTCAAGCGCTGGCTGGCGACCGATGCCGGGGCGGTGCCGCAGGAACAACGCGGCCGCCTCGAGTTGCTGCTCGGCGAAAGCACGGCCCTGCAAACCGCCTACGCCATGCGCCAGGAACTGGCGGCCGTCTGGGAGCGCTCGAATGCTTCCCGCGAGCACCTGCTCCAGGCCTTGCAGGACTGGTGCGAGCGTGCCGAGAATTCCGGCGTCCGGCAGTTGCAGGAGCTGTCGCTGCGCTTGCGCAGCTACGTGCTGTCCTGAGCGGCGCGCCGATGACGCTTTCCTTGCGGACCTCCTTCGCCTTGCTGGCGATGGCGGCCGTGGGCCTGACGCTGGCCGGCTGGGCGATCGGCGAACTGATGAAACTGCAGCCGTGTCCGCTGTGCATTTTTCAGCGGCTGCTCTATCTGCTGATCGGCCTGCTGGCGCTGGCCGGCGTCTTGTTTCCCGGCGCGCGCCGCCTGTGGGGTGCGCTGCTGGCGGTGACCGCGGCTGGCGGTGTGGCCACCGCTGCCTACCAGAGCTGGCTGCAGTATCTGCCGGAGGCGAGCAGGGAGTGCGGTTTCGGCGAGCCGACGCTGATCGAGCAAATCGTCGACTGGTTCGGCGTGCGCTGGCCGGCGATGTTCATGGCCACCGGTTTCTGTTCGAGCAAGGACTGGCTGTTCCTCGGCCTGTCGATGGCCAACTGGTCGGTGCTTTGTTTTCTCGCCTTTCTGGCCGCGGCGGTATGGCTGCTGCTGCGGCGCATCGAGCACTGAACGTTCGGCGCTGCCTCAGGCCTGTCCGGTGCTGCCGAAACCACCGCTGGCGCGCGCGCTGGCCGCAAAGTCCTCGACCACGTTGAAGCGCATCTGCAACACCGGCACGACGACCAGTTGCGCCAGGCGGTCGAGCGGCTGCAGCGTGAAGGTCTGCTGACCACGGTTCCAGGTCGAGACCATGATTTCACCCTGATAGTCGGAATCGATCAAGCCGACCAGGTTGCCCAGGACGATGCCGTGTTTGTGGCCCAGCCCCGACCGCGGCAGGATCATCGCCGCCAGCCCCGGGTCGGCGAGGTGGATGGCCACCCCGGTCGGAATCAGCAGCGTTTCCCCGGGCCGGATGTCCACCGGCGCCGCGATGCACGCGCGCAGGTCGAGACCGGCCGATCCGGCAGTGGCATAGTGCGGCGGGCTGTCGCGCAGGCGCGCGTCGAGCAGCTTGACGTCTACCCGCAGGTCGGGTCGGCTCATCGGCGTTTCTCGAGCAGGCTGGCGATGCGCGCGACGAGTTGACGGGCAAGCTCCAGTTTCGGCGCCGAAGGCATGGGGTGCTGGCCCTCGTCGTCGAACAGGATCAGCGTGTTGTCGTCGCCACCAAAACCGTCGTGGATCAGGTTGCCGACCAGCAGGGGAATCTTCTTGCTCCGCCGTTTGTTTTCCGCGTATTCCGCCAGATTCTCGCTCTCGGCAGCAAAACCGACACACAGCGGCGGATCGCGCAGCGCGGCCACTTCGGCGAGGATGTCCGGATTCTGCAGCAGTTCGATCTGCGGTGGCGCGGCCTGGGCGCCTTTCTTGATCTTGTGGCCGATCGGCTTCGCGGGTCGGTAGTCGGCCACCGCGGCGACGGCGATGAACACGTCGCTCGCCGCGACCTCGTGGTGGACCGCCGCGTGCATCTGCAGCGCGCTGGTCACGGCGGTGCGGGTGACGCCCTGCGGGCAGGGCAGGCTGACCGGACCGGAAACCAGCGTCACCTGCGCACCCGCTTCGCGGGCGGCGCGGGCAATGGCGTACCCCATCTTGCCACTCGACAGGTTGGTGATGCCGCGTACCGGGTCGATCGCTTCGAAGGTCGGACCGGCAGTCAGCAACACGCGCTTGCCGGCCAGTCGCTTGGGCTGGAAGTGCGCGACCATGTCCGCCAGGATCTCCTCCGGCTCGATCATCCGCCCCAGCCCGGTCTCGCCACAGGCCTGATCACCACAACCCGGCCCGAGGATGTCCACGCCGTCGCCGCGCAGTGTAGCGATGTTGCGGCAGGTGGCCGGATGTTCCCACATCTGGCGGTTCATCGCCGGTGCGACCAGCAAGGGGCAAGCGCGCGCCAGCGCCAGCGTGCTCAACAGGTCGTCGGCGAGGCCATGCGCCAGCTTGGCCAGGAAATCGGCCGACGCCGGGGCCACCAGCAGCACGTCGGCTTCCCGCGACAGATCGATGTGCGCCATGTTGTTGGGCACACGCGAATCCCACTGGTCGCTGAACACCGGTCTGCCGGAGAGCGCCTGGAAGGTCACCGGGGTGACAAAATGAGTCGCCGCTTCGGTCATCGCCACCTGTACCGAGGCGCCCTCCTTGAGCAGCAGGCGAAGCAGTTCGGCCGCCTTGTAGGCCGCAATGCCGCCCGTGACTCCGAGGACGATGCGTTTTCCAGCGAGTTCCATGCGTTGTTCTCTTCCAGGGGCTTGGTTGGATGGTTCGGCGGCACATTCTACTGGATTGCGGATTGGGAAGGCAAAACCGACCGGACAATGAATCGGCCGCTGTCGGGCTGGAAGTTGCTGTTGATCACCTTCGCCCATTCACACTCGCGAATATCAGGGTATGGCCAGGTCTGGCCTGACGGCTTACCGCTTTTTGACTTTCGGAATCTCGAACCACAAGCCACCGGCCTTGCCTGTGAGAATTGCTGGGGGTACGGATTGGAGGGCCGATCCAGGCAGGAGCACACGCAAATCTTTTCATTTACACTGTCGGTGTTGTCAACATTTCGGGTGCGCTTCCTCCTGAGCTGCGACAACGACCTTCTCCTGTTTGGTTCCGGCTTTGCCGGCTGACGTCAAATTTGTACCAGGCCTTATGCGGCGAGATGGGATTGAGATGATCGGTAAGGCCGCGGGGCACACGTGTATGGGCCGAGGTGGCGCGTGGCGGGTCGGCAATTTTCTGGTCCCGGGAATGATCCTGATTGCCGGCATGGTGTTGACCCTCGTGGTTTGGCAAGTCGTTCGCCAGCACGAGAGTAGCAAATCCCGAGTCGAATTCGAGCTCCTGCTCCACCATATAACAGACGCCATCCAGGATCGACTGAAGGCGAACGAACAGGTTCTGCGTGGTGCTGTCGGTCTTTTTTCTGCCAACACTCAGGTCGGAAGGGATGTGACGCGGGCCGAGTTCAAAGCCTTTGTGGCGGCCCTAAGACTCAACGAGCGATACCCGGGTATCCAGGGGGTCGGCTTTTCCAGGCTGATCACGCCCGCGCAGCTTGCCGACCACCTGCTCGCGATTCGCGCCGATGGCTTTCCGGAATACGCGTTGCGCCCTCCCGGTGAGCGCAGGCACTACTCATCCATCGTCTATCTTGAACCGTTCGACTGGAGAAACCAGCGTGCATTCGGCTACGACATGTACTCGGAACCAGTACGACAGCGCGCGATGGAGCGAGCCTGGAAAAGTGGTGCTGCGGCTCTCTCCGGCCGGGTCATCCTGCTTCAGGAAACCGACAAGGACGTTCAGCCAGGGATCCTGATGTATCTGCCGGTTTACCAATCAGGGACTACGCCGACCGGCGAAGAGCGACGTCTGGACGAACTCATCGGCTGGGCGTATTCGCCGCTACGGATGAAGGACATGATGTCCAGTCTGCTTGAACGCGACATTCCGCACACGGTTGGGCGGATTGCTTTCACCATTTACGACGGAGAAAACGCCGACCCAGCGGCGTTGCTCTTTTCCAACGAAGATTCCGACAAAGGCGAAGCCAGTCGATTCCACGCCAGCAGGAAGATCGAGATTGCAGGACAACCGTGGTTTCTGACAGCAACGGCACTACCCGGACTGGGAGAGCCTACGAGGTGTTGCGAATTCAATGGTCATCCTGACGGCAGGCTTGGGTATCAGTCTGCTGCTGGCCTTCCTCAACATGAACCAGTTACGCAGTTCTGCACGTCTCGCAGTTGCGGTTAGCCAATTGCAGGAAAGCGAGTCCCGCTTCCGTCACTTCTTCGAGAAGAACAAATCGGTGATGTTCCTCATCGATCCCGAAAGCGGTGCGATCATCGACGCAAATCAGGCGGCAGCAAGCTATTATGGCTATCCGAAGCCAAGCCTGCTCGGCATGCTCATCAACGAGATCAACACGCTGCCACCGGAAGAAGTCGCTCAGGAACGACAACGGGCGTTGCACGAGGAACGAAACTACTTCAACTTTCCTCACCGGCTGGCTTCCGGCGAGATTCGCGATGTCGAAGTCTATTCGACACCGGTCGAAGCCGCTGGCAAGCCGCTGCTCTTTTCCGTGATCCATGACATCACGGAACGCAAGCAGCAGGAGAGAGCCCTGCGTGAGGCCAGCCTGCAACTGGCCTTGGCGCAGAGCGCGGCTCAAGCCGGCTTCTGGAATTGGGATATCGTCAGCGGCAAGCCGACCTGGACGCCGGAACTCTTCCAGCTTCTTGGCCTTGATCCGGCCACGATGGAGGCCAGCGTCGAGGCATGGCAGTCTGTGCTGCATCCAGACGATCTCCAAGAGGCTGTAGGACGTATTGGTGATGCCGTACGGGACCATGTTCCGCTGGTGAACGAATATCGCATTGTTCTGCCCTCGGGGCAGACGCGCTGGATCTATGCCAGGGGCGATACCTCGTATGACGCGCAGGGCCGTCCCTTGTACATGAGCGGTATATGCATCGACATCACGTCGCGGAAGCAAATGGAGTTCGATCTGCACGACAGCGAGGAGACCTTCCGAACTCTGGCTGCATTAGCTCCAGTCGGAATTTATCTGGCTTCGCCCGACGGTGACTGTATCTATGCGAACAGGCGCTGGTGTGAAATGGCCGGAATGTCCCCGGCAGACGCTCTCGGCAAGGGATGGTTGGCGGCGTTGCATCCGGAAGATCGCGAAGCCGTTGCGTCGAACTGGCAGCGAATGGTTGCGTCTGAAGGGATCTGGGGCCATGAATACCGCTTTCGCGCTCGGGATGGAAGGGTAACCTGGGTATATGGTTTGGCCTCGCCACAACGGGATTCCGCGGGCCAGATCGTCAAATACATTGGCAGCAACCTCGACATTACCGAACGCAAGCGTACTGAAGCCGAACTTGACCAGTATCGTCACCACCTTGAAGCGATGGTCGAGGAACGCACGAAGGAGCTTTCGGCAGCCAAGGAGGCTGCCGAAGCCGCGAGTCGCGCCAAGAGCACCTTCCTCGCCAACATGAGTCACGAGTTGCGCACGCCCATGAACGCCATCATGGGGATGACTGAACTGATCATGCGACGGACAACCGACGCAAGACAGATGGATCAGTTGGGCAAGCTGAAACACGCTTCCACGCATCTGCTGTCAGTCATCAACGACGTCCTGGATATTTCCAGGATCGAGGCCGAGCACCTGGTCCTGGAGCAGCTCAGCTTCAAATTCGGCCTGGTGCTGGAAAACCTGATGGGCATGATCGGGCAGAAAGTTGCGGAAAAGGGCCTGAAGCTGTTCTTCGATCTGCCGCCTGCAGTTGCCAGCCTGACGTTGCTGGGCGATCCGATGCGTCTGGGTCAGATTTTCCTCAATCTCGCGGGCAACGCCGTCAAATTCACTGCACAAGGTGCCATTACCGTGCGAGTCAAGCTACTTGAGGAACATCCGGGCGATGTCCTGTTGCGTTGCGAGGTGCAGGATACCGGCATTGGCATCGCGATCGAGGATCAGAGACGCCTGTTTACCGCCTTCGAGCAGGCCGATAGTTCGATGACCCGCAAGTATGGTGGTACCGGCCTGGGACTTGCCATCAGCAAGCGTCTGGTTGAAATGATGGGTGGAAGTATCGGCATCGAGAGTACGGTTGGGCAGGGCAGCACCTTCTGGTTTACCGTAAGTCTGAAGAAGTCGTCCGACGCCGACACCCTGGCGCCGACTATTGCAGAACAATCAGCAGAGGTGCAACTCAAAGCCCATCACGCCGGAGCACGCATCCTCCTTGCAGAAGACGAGCCGATCAATCAGGAGGTTGCACGTGGGTTGCTGACAGATGTCGGCCTCACCGTGGAGTTGGCCGAGGACGGAGGTTGCGCGGTCGCCATGTCGCAACGCAGCCACTACGACCTGATCCTGATGGACATGCTGATGCCGATGATGAACGGCATAGAGGCCACGCGGGTGATCCGGACGTTGCCCGGCTACGCACGCACCCCGATTCTGGCGATGACGGCGAATGCCTTCAATGAGGATCGCAGGGTCTGCCTTGCCGCCGGCATGGACGACCACCTCGCCAAACCCATCGACCCCGATGTGCTGTACGAGACCTTGTTGCAGTGGTTGAGCAAGTCTCGCGCATAGGCTTCAGGGAGGGCTGGCCAGCGGCATCACATGATCGCTTCAACTTATACCGAGTGGCGACGGCATGGATTGCCGGGGATGTCGGGCTTCTGGCGCACGGTGCCGCGTCGCTGTCGGATGCCGAGTTGCTGGCGATCTTCCTGCGTGTCGGCTGCAAGGGGAAATCCGCGGTCGACCTGGGGCGTGAGCTGATCAGCCGCTTCGGCGGGCTGAACGGCCTGTTCGCGGCCAGCCAGGCCGACTGTTCGGCGGTGCCTGGCATGGGGCCCGCGAAATGCGCGCAGTTGCAGGAGGTCCTGGAAAAGGTGTGGCGGTCGCTGGGCGATGAAATGCGCCGGGGAAACGGCTCTTCTTCACCGGCGGCGGCGCGCGATTACCTGCGGCTGCCTCTCGGGGGGCTGCAGCACGAGGTGTTCTTCGCGCTGTGGCTGGATGCGCAGAATCGCCTGATCGCCTCGGCAAATCTGTATAAAGGCAGGATGTTTCAAATTCTCACTCTGTCCCAATAAGAAAACAGACAAACAAAGGCTTAACGCTGATGGCGAGCAATAACGGTAGCGGCAAATCCCTCGAATCCTGGATCTGGGACGCCGCCTGCTCCATCCGCGGGGCCAAGGACGCGCCGAAATACAAGGACTACATCCTCCCCCTGATCTTCACCAAGCGCCTCTGCGACGTTTTCGACGACGAGCTGAACCGCATCGCCAGGGAAGTCGGCTCACGAATGAAGGCCTTCCAGCTCGCCAAGGCCGACCACAAGCTCGTCCGCTTCTACCTCCCCCTCGTGCCGGACGATCCCGAGCAGCCCGTCTGGTCCGTCATCCGCAAGCTCTCCGACAGGATCGGCGAAGGCGTCACCACCCACATGCGCGCCATCGCCCGGGAAAACCCGCTGCTGCAGGGGATCATCGACCGCGTCGACTTCAACGCCACCACGCACGGCCAGCGCGACCTCGACGACGACCGCCTCTCGAACCTCATCGAGGCCATCAGCACCAAGCGCCTCGGGCTCGACGACGTCGAGGCCGACATCATCGGCAAGAGCTACGAATACCTCATCCGCAAGTTCGCCGAGGGCGGCGGCCAGAGCGCCGGCGAGTTCTACACCCCGCCCGAGGTCGGCACCATCATGTCCCGCGTCCTCCAGCCCGAGCCCGGCATGGAAATCTACGACCCCACCTGCGGCTCCGGCGGCCTGCTGATCAAGTGCGAGTTCGCGATGGAAGAGGCCGCCTCTTCCCCCTCGCCCCGAACGGGGGAGAGGGTAGGGGTGAGGGGGCAATCAAAACAATTCGCCCCCCTCAAGCTCTACGGCCAGGAATACATCGCCGAGACCTGGGCCATGGCCAACATGAACATGATCATCCACGACATGGAAGGCCAGATCGAGATCGGCGACACCTTCAAGAACCCCAAATTCCGGAGCAAAGGCAAGCTCCGCACCTTCGACCGCGTCGTCGCCAATCCCATGTGGAACCAGGACTGGTTCACCGAGGCCGACTACGACAACGACGAACTCGACCGCTTCCCCGCCGGGGCCGGCTTCCCCGGCAAATCTTCCGCCGACTGGGGCTGGGTGCAGCACATGCACGCCAGCCTCAATGCCACCGGCCGCGCCGCCGTCGTCCTCGACACCGGCGCCGCCTCCCGTGGATCGGGCAATGCCGGCACCAACAAGGAAAAGACCGTCCGCCAGTGGTTTGTCGACCACGACCTCATCGAGAGCGTGCTCTACCTGCCGGAAAACCTGTTCTACAACACCACCGCCCCGGGCATCGTGCTGTTCCTGAACAAGGCCAAGCCGAAGGAGCGCAAGGGCAAGGTCTTCCTCGTCAACGCCAGCCAGGTCTTCGCAAAGGGCGACCCCAAGAACTTCATCCCCGAAGCCGGCATCCAGCGCATCGCCGACACCCTCATCGGCTGGACGGAAGCGGAAAAACTCAGCCGCATCGTCGACCACGCCGAGCTGAAGAAGAACGACTACAACATCTCCCCCAGCCGCTACATCCACACCTCGGACGCCGAAACCTACCGGCCCATCGCGGAGATCGTCGAGGAACTGAAGGTCATCGAAGCCGAGGCGCGGGAAACGGACGAGGCCCTGCGAAAGATTCTCCAGCAACTGGGGGTGGCCAAATGAGCAACGAACCCACAGGCAATCTGGTCATTTACCAGACCGAGGATGGCCGGGCTCGGATTGAATGTCGGCTGGTAGATGCGACCGTCTGGCTGTCGCAGGCGCTCATGGGAGAGCTGTTCGACCGGTCGAAGAAAACCATCAGCGAACACCTCCAGAACCTTTTCGAGGAAGGCGAACTCGACCAGGACTCAGTTGTCCGGAATTTCCGGACAACTGCCGCCGACGGCAGATCCTACGACGTGGCCTACTACAATCTGGAAGCCATTCTGGCTGTCGGGTTCCGGGTCAAATCGCCCCGTGGCACCCAATTCCGTCGCTGGGCCAATAGCCAACTTCGCGAGCTGATCGTCAAAGGCTTCGTCATGGACGACGAGCGCCTCAAGAACCCCGGCGGTTGGGACTACTTCGACGAACTCCTCGCCCGCATTCGCGAGATACGGGCGTCGGAAAAGCGCTTTTACCAGAAGGTCCGCGACCTCTTCGCCCTCAGCAGCGACTACCAGATCCGGGAACAGGAAACCTCGCTCTTCTTCGTCCGAAGTGCAGAACAAACTCCTCTACGCCGCCACCCGCCAGACCGCCGCCGAGCTCATTGTCGCCCGCGCCGATCCGAGAGCCAGCCCAACATGGCGCTCACCACCTGGAGCGGCTCCCGCGTCCGCAAGCAGGACATCATTATCGCCAAGAACTACCTCAGCGCAGACGAAGTTGATACCCTCAACCGCCTGGTCGTCATCTTCCTCGAACAGGCCGAACTCCGCGCCAAACAACAGAAAGACCTCACCCTCGAATTCTGGCGCAGCAGCGTGGACCGCAGGCTCGCTTCCAATGACCAGCCCCTGCTCGATGGCCCCGGCTCCGTCAGCCACGCGGACATGAAAACCATCGCCACCGAACGCTATGACAGCTTCGACGCCAAACGCCGCCAGCAGGAAGCCATCGCTGCCGACGCCGAGGATTTGAAGGCCATCGAGGACTTGGAGAAGGAACTCAAACAGAAGGGAAGCAACGCGTGAGCAAGGCTCTTGGACGACCTGCCCGTCGTCGCTTTGGCATCATTGGCGCGGGAGACGGACAGGGCCTTGAAGGAGATTCTGGAGAAGATCGGGGCATGAGTGACCACGCGCAGAATGGCTGGATAAAAACTAGCATTCGAGAACTTGAACACGCCGGCGACATAGTGCTCGGGCGCGGAAAGATCATCTCGCAAAAGCGAAGGGCGATCCCGGCGACTACCCCGTTTATTCCTCGTCAGCCAAGGCAGCGGGATTCGGTCGTCGGCGAAGTTCATGTTCGATGAGGAACTCGTGACATGGTCCGTGGACGGCGGGGGCAAATTCTTCTACCGGCCCAAGAGCCGATACTCGATAACGAACGTCAGTGGTTTTCTCCGCGTTACTGCAAAGGAGAAGCTCGATACCTACTACGCGTGGGCGTACCTATTCAGCATCTGGCTGACAATGACCTTCAATTACACGGAGAAGCTCCACCCGAGCATTCTCCGTGAGAGGTTTTCCTTCTCCTACCCCCCACTCCCCGAGCAGAAGAAGATCGCGCACATCCTTTCGACGGTGCAGCGGGCGATCGAAGCGCAAGAGCGGATCATTCAGACCACCACCGAGCTGAAAAAGGCCCTCATGCACAAGCTCTTCACCGAAGGCCTCCGCAATGAACCCCAAAAACAAACCGAAATCGGCCCCATGCCCGAAAGCTGGGAGGTGGTGAAACTTTCAGACGTCTGCCGATTCCAGAGCGGAGGCACGCCATCGAAGAAGAATCCGGAATTTTGGAAGGGGACAATTCCTTGGGTTTCTCCGAAGGACATGAAGCGCCCACGTCTCGCTGACGTTGAAGACCACATTTCACAGGATGCGGTCGAAAGCGGAAGCAAGCTCGCCCCCGCTGGTTCGGTCTTTGTCGTCGTGCGCGGAATGATCCTGGCAAAGACCGTTCCCGTCGCGCTCGCAGAAGTTCCAATGGCCATCAATCAAGACATGAAGGCAATCGTTCCCGGGTCCAAACTCCGCTCAGACTTCCTACTCTACGCCTTGGAGGCACTGCGGGAAAACCTCTTTAAAAAGGTCGGGCGCTCGGGTCACGGTACGTGCACCTTGATGGGCCACGAGGTGGTTGCATTCAAAATCCCGCTTCCCAATCTAGCGGCGCAGAAAGAGATCGCTTCAGCGATTCAAAACCTCGAACGGAAAAAGGAGCTTCACGATGAGAAGCGCACGCAACTCCAAGACCTTTTCCGCACCCTCCTTCACGAACTGATGACCGCGACGACCCGCGTTCACGAACTGGAGATTGCTGAATAGCTTGCAGCTACCGTCTGGAAATCGAGGACTCCAAGGTTCGCCAGGCCCGACTTGCTGGTTGGCGACATGAATATCTTCTCAGTGTGAAGGCAACAGGCAGCAGCATATGTCGCAAGTTGTTGCGACAAAGCAGGATAAATGTCATTACGTCGCCATTTATGTCGACTTGACAAAAGCAAATTATTCGGACACATATCGCAATATCTGACGATATATGACTGTTTAACTCGATAACTCGCAATAAATTACGACTATGAAAATCACAGGTCTGCTCACCGATGATGCCGTGCTCGCCGAACTGGGCGCACGGATTGCCGGTCGCCGGGTTGAATTGCAGCTCACCCAGGCGGCCGTGGCCGAACAGGCGGGGATCGCCAAGCGCACCATCGAGCGCATGGAGGGCCGGGCAAACCTCACAGTTGGGCACTTTGGTTCGGGATACTGCGGGTGCTGGACGCCGCATCCGGGCTGGATAGCCTGATACCTGAGTCCGGGCCCAGACCGATGGATTTGTTGAAGCAAAAGGGCAAGGTCCGGCAACGGGCGTCGGGGCGCCGCGCTGAGAAAGAATCAGCCAAACCCTGGCGCTGGGATGAGAAACCATGAGCACGCTGGCCGAAGTCAGGCTGTGGGGTAAAACCATCGGCGCGGTCTCGCTGCAGGATGGGGAGGAGGTCGCCAGCTTTGAATTCGATGCCGAATTCGCGCAAAGCGGCATCCAGGTCGCGCCGATGGTGATGCCGCTATCCCGGCGCGTGTACCGCTTCCCCGAGCTTTCCCGCCCGACTTTTCACGGGTTGCCCGGCCTGCTGGCCGACTCGCTGCCGGACAAGTTCGGCAATGCGCTGATCGATGCCTGGCTGGCTTCGCAGGGGCGACAAGCGAATTCCTTCAACGCTGTTGAGCGGCTTTTGCTATACCGGCGAACGCGGCATGGGTGCGCTGGAATTTGCCCCCGCCATCGGCCCCAGGGCGAAGCAGACAACACACATTGAGGTCGGCAAGCTGGTTGAGCTTGCATCGGAGGTGTTGGCCCACCGGAACAATTTGCAGGCATCTTTTGCGGCTGAAGGCAGGGAAGATGCGCTGAGGGATATTCTGCGCGTGGGCACATCCGCCGGGGGCGCGCGGGCGAAGGCGATCATCGCATGGAACCCGAAAACCAATGAAGTTCGGTCCGGCCAGGTCAAGGCCGACAAGGGGTTTGAATACTGGCTGTTGAAATTTGACGGCGTCAGTGGCAACAAGGACAAGGAACTGGAAGACCCGAAGGGCTACAGGATGATCGAGTATGCGTATTACCTGATGGCGCTCGACTGTGGCATTGAGATCAGTGAATGCCGGCTGTTCAAGGAGAATGGCCGCTCGCCATTTCATGACGCGCCGCTTTTGATCGGTTGGCTACCGGCGAAAACTTCACATGCAGTCGCTCTGCGCCCTGGCGCACTACGACTTCAACATGGCAGGCGCGTACAGCTACGAGCAGGCCTTGCTGGTGATGCGGCAACTGCGGGTTGCCCATGCGGAGGCCATCGAGCAACTGTTCCGGCGCATGGCGTTCAACATCGTGGCCCGCAATCAGGATGACCACGTGAAGAATATCGCCTTCCTGATGGAACAAGGCCGGGGAGTGGTCGCTTTCGCCAGCCTTTGATATCACCTACAGCTTCAATCCTGCGGGGGCATGGACGGCAAGCCATCAGATGACGATGAATGGAAAACGCGACCATTTCACGCTGGAGGATTTCAACGCCTGCGCCAGGACGGCTTCGATGAAGCGGGGGCGCGCCGCGAAAATCGTTGCCGAGGTGCAGGCGACGGTAGCGCAATGGGGGTCGTTTGCGGAAACGGCCGGCGTGCCTGATGGGGTGCGCGAAAAAATTCAGCGCACGTTGAATCCTGAAGCCCTATTCATGAAGCCCTATCGATGAAACCGGGCGAGTACAAACCGTCCAGGCGCGGATCCTCGGCTACGCCCATGCCATCGGCTGGACCTTTGTGCCCCGTGAGGAAGCCGAGCAGCGGCGTGGCTTTGATCCGGAGGTCCCGCCTGCCGATCGCGCCAGAAACCGCTCACTCTTCTTCGACGACCTGCTCGACACCAAGCTGCGCGAATTCAACCCGCGCTACGCCGAGGCCGAGGGCGCCCTGCTTGGGGCTTTTCGCCATCTCCACACCGACATTTACGGCAACCGCGAATTCGTCGAATACCTGCGCAACCGGGGCAAGTTCTTCGACGTTGATGCGAAGCGCGAGCGCGATCTGATCCTGATCGATTACGTCGATCCGTCGCGCAACGTCTTTGAGGTGACCGAAGAGTGGGCCTTTCATAACGGCCATTACGGCACACGCGAGGATGTGGTCTTTCTGATCAACGGCATCCGGTGCTGGTGATCGAGTGCAAGAACGCCAGCAAGGACGAGGCGATTGCGCTCGGGGTGGACCAGATCCGCCGTTACCACCGCGAGACGCCCGAACTGTTCGTGAGCCAGCAGCTCTTCACCGCCACCGACGCCATCGGTTTTTCCTACGGGGTGAGCTGGAACACGGTGCGCCGGAACATCTTCAACTGGAAAGGGGAACGGGTTTTCCAACCCGTTGGTCTGGACAACAACACGGGCAGGAATGCCCGTGCTCCTTTTTTCAATCCTGAAGTTTAGACACACGCCTCTCCCACCGGCCGCGATTTCCCGGGTGGCGATGGCTGACCAACAGGACAAAGGCGTGCCTCGACACTGGTCGGGGCAGGGTGAGACGGGCTCAGCACTGCAAACGCTGATCCTGACCCGGGAAAGGCATCACGAATTGACCGGACTTCGGGTCGTAGGCGTCGCGCACGGAAGTCCGATAAATTGCATGCGCAGCCACCTGGGCGAAAAGCCCGGCGGTGATCATGGCGCCCTTGCGCCAGGGTGCAATCGCCATCAGCGGAAAGGACTGCCACAACTGCAAGGCCAGCAATTGCGTCAAGGCGTAGGCCGTGGAACGAATCTGCATCCACAGTTCCAGTGCAGCCTTCGACTGCTGCCACAGATTGGCCACGCCCACCAGCGCCTGAGATTGTGAAACAAGGGCTCGATCCCCAGCGCTCGGCGTAGATCTCGACGATCTGTTGGGCCGACAGGTCGGTCTCGGTGGCCAGAATCAGGCGTGGGCGCGACCACGTGTGGTCGGGCAGGAACATCTCGCACCACACCGCTCGCACCGGGAGCCCCTTCAGGAATCGCGCCACGGCGAGGACCGAGCGCACCCGGACCGGCTGCACCTTGCCGTACAGCGTCAGCTCGATCTCCTGCACCGGCAAGGTTTCGAGCATCGCCGCATCGACCCGCTGACCGTACTTGCGCTTCGGTCCTCGGCGTTTCGGCTCCGGTTCGGGCGGAAGAAACAAGGCCGTATCCCGACGCACCTGCCCGATGATCCGGACCTGCTGTTCGAGCAGGGGCAGAATCAGACTGCGGCGCATGAACCAGGCATCGATCAGCAAGCGCACCCCTTCACGTGCCCCTGGACCGAGTCCATCAGCTGGCGTGCCACCCAGAGCTTGCCGCGCTGCCCCGACTCTTCGAGGAGCCAGGAGCGAATCGGTACTGTCAGCGACGAACCCAAGCGGACGCGCATGACCAGGGCCAGCGTGACCCAGCACTGGCTGTTCAGAAAGGTCGGCCGATTGGCCTTGTGGCTGTGATCGTGTTTGATGCTGATCCCCGGCCCGAGCTTCGCGCAGCGCGGAACCAGCGTATCGTCGAGGATCAGGGTCACCAGTTCGGCCGGGCACACCAGCAGTATCAGCTGCAACAAACGCAGCGACAGTTCGGTGACCGACACCTGCGCCCGCTCGATCAGCTTGTAATAGGTCGTCCAGTGCGCCTCTCGGCGAATCGCCCCGATGGCGCGCGTGACCCAGCCTTCCGGGTTGAGCATGCAGCCGATCAGGAGTTCGACGAAGGTCCGGCGGGAACGCGGTGGCACGGCCACCAGAAGAAAGGAAATCCATTCCGAGAGCAACAAGCAAACGTTGGCAGCGAGAGACATGAGGGAAAGTCCGGGATCGAAAACGATCCTCATTGGTCGCCGCGCGCTGCTTGCGCGAGAACCATGCGCAAGCAGCGCGCGGCGACCTCACGATTCCCTGGCTATGTCAACTCTTTTTTCATTTTTTGAAAATTTATTTGCGTCGCCGAAGCGCCTCCGGCCTCTGTCGGCTACCTTGAGTGTCTAAACTTCAGTTTTCAATCCTGACGCCGAAATCGAGAGGCACCAGCGGAACCTTCCCTAATGGCAGCAGGGTGAGAAGTGGGGTTTTGTGACCTACGACTGAGTGATTCCTGCCGAAGGACAATGCTGGAGCAGTGGAAGGAGGGGCGAACGACTTGCGGCCTTCATCCGGAGCCGTGGGATGAGCAGACCGAATCCGAGTATCACGATCGTTTTCCCGGCAGATCGACGAGTGGCTGGATCAGGGGCCGAGGCGTAGGATACTAAAGGATGCGGCGAACGCGCTCGGATCGTCGCGGATGCGTTGCGGCCCTTCGAGGGGAACGCTAAGAGATCGCGTCGTTCGTCGTGATGCCGAATCACGTGCATGTGCTGTTTCGACCTCTGGGCAACACACACTGCCGGAGATCCTGAAATCGTGGAAAGGATTCACGGCGCGGGAGATCAACAAGCGGATGGGTAGGACCGGGGCACTTTGGCAGGATGAGTATTGGGACCGGCTGATTCGGAATGAACGGCACTTTTTCAACGTGGCTGAATATATCCGGGAAACCCGGAAGGAACACAGGTTTCCCAACCCGTGTATGAGAGTGAGTTGATCACGGACAGGAATGTCCGTGCGTCTTCTGAAGGTGAAAGGCGGGTTGGAAAACCCGTTTCCGATCGGCTGGAGGCCAAGGTGAAGCTTCTGCGCCATACCGCAGCTGCTCGCTTTCCTGAAGGACTACATCGTCTTTGCCGAGAAGGACGAGGAACTCAACACGTACATCCTGCGCCAGCATCAGACCGGCGCAGTTGAGGCGACCGTCAGCCGCGCTCTCGATCCCAAGCGAACACGCGGCCTTGTCTGGCACACCCAGGGCAGCGGCAAGACCTTCACCATGATCAAGGCAGCGGAGCGGCTCTTCCGCGCGCCCGACCCAAATGCTCGTCCCGCATGAACGCTGGATGAGTTCCTCTCCCTCGCCGAGACCGAAGGCGTCGCCGACGTCGAGGGCTGAACAAGATCCTCGACGGGCGGTAAACTAAAAAACTTTCTCAAGGGCAAGGAACGCATCAGAAGGTGGCGAGGTTCGTCGCCAAACACTACCGCGAGAACGTCGGGCCACTCGGCACAAGGCCTTCCTCGTCGGTGTGGACAAGCCTGCGCCCGCATTACACAAGCACGCCCTCGACCAGCCCCCGCCCCGAGTAGTCCGAAGTCGTATACCTCCGGCAGCAACAACGACTCCAGGCTGCTGAAGGAATTCCACCTCGACCCGAAGAAGGAGCGGCAGATTCGCAAGCGCTTCAGCAAGCTCGATAGCAACCCGAAAATCCTGATCGTCACCGAGAAGCTGCTCACCGGCTTCGACGCGCCCGTGCTCTACGCCATGTATCTCGACAAGCCGATACGCGACCATACCCTGCTGCAGGCCATCGCGCGGGGGAACCGACCCTACGAGAACGAGGCGCAGGAGATGGTGAAAACCCACGGCTTCGTTCTGGATTTTATCGGCATCTTCGACAAGCTCGAAAAGGCACTCGCCTTCGACAGCGACGAGATCAACGCCATCGTCAGGACCTCAAGCTGCTGAAGGTGCCGTTCAGGAACAAGATGGAGTCCAGGCCCCCGTCATCTCGGCCTGATCGAGCGCAATTTCAACGACCGGGAGGTGGACACGTTCATCGAGCACTTCCGCGATCCCGAGCGGCGAAGGCCTTCTTCAAGGAGTACAAGGAGTCGAGATGTTCTACGAGATCATCTCGCCCGATGCCTTCCTGCGCCCGTACATTGACGACTATCGAACGTTATCAGCGATCTATCAGGTCGTCCGTAAGGCCTACACCAGGACCGTGATGGTCGACCGCGAGTTTCAGGCCGAGACCAACCATCTAGGTGCAGCAGCAGGTAGGCAGTTATGGCGTGGGCGTTTGGGAGATATTGTCGCGATCAATGGCAATACCATCGAGCTGATCAAAAACAAGAGCGGCGGGGATGGCAGCAAAGTCATCAATCTGATCCAGGCATTGAAAAACGGGCCGAGAGCAGCGATGACCCTACCTCATCGCCATGGCGGAGCGCGCCAGAGAAAGTGCAGGAGGACTTCGAAAACCGCCAAACCAGCACTGCCGAGGCCTTGGCCGAATTGTTGCGCGAAGTGGAAAGCAACGAAACGAGGAAGAGGGTACAAGCCGAAAAGTCATTCGATGGCCTGACGTACTTCGTCTATCGTCGCCTGCTCGACGCGAAGATCCAGAACGCAGAGGCCGTCAGCCGGAAGATTCGCAGGCCTTCACCGAGTTTCCGAACTGGCAGCGGAGCGAAAATGCCATCCGCGAACTCCGCAAGCAAGTGACCTTTGCCATCTTTGCGGAAACTGACAACCTGGACCAGGTGACCGCTATAGTCGACGGGCTATTCCCTGCTGGAGAAGCCAGATCGGATCTAGAAATATGAAACCGATCGATCACAAAAGGCAGTTCAAACGCGCGTCCGTCAATGGGCAAACAAGCTGGACGTCAAGGTCGTCTGGTTGGGTGTGCGTCCGATGCGCAACAAATGGGCGTCGTGTTCTACCGCAGGGCATTTGAATTTCAGCGACGAACTACCCGACCTGAGACCCGACTATGGGACTACGTTATCGTCACTGAGCTGCTCCACTTCTCTGTGCCAAATCCATGGAAAACTTTGGAAAGCCTGATGCACGCCCACTTGGGTGGTAAAGGGCATATGAATACGAGTTAAAAGAAGATGGCGCATAACATGTAACACCGGAAGTTCAGATTCGACTGGTGAGGTGACGACATGGCGTATTACCGATTGGCCGGATGAGCGACCGCGCCGACGCGCCTGCCGACGCACAGTGCTGCCACTGCTGTCCGGATGCCGAGGTTGCTGGCGATCTTCCTGCGTGTCGGCTGCGGGGAAAATCCGCGGTCGATCTGGGGCGTGAGCTGATCCAGCCGCTTCGGCGGGCTGAACGGCCTGTACGCGGCCAGCCAGGCCGACTTTCGGCGGTGCCTGGCGGGCCCGCGAAATTCTCGCAGTGCAGGCGGTCTGGGGAAATGGCGCGGCAGGCGCTGGGCGAGGAAATGCGCCGGGAATCGGCTTTCTTCTCCGGCGGCGGTGCGCGGTCCTCGGCTGCATCTCGCGGGGCTTTGCCAGCACGGGTGTTCTTCGCGCTGTGGCTGGATGCACAGAATCGCCTGATCGCTGCCGAAGAGCTGTTTCGCGGCACGTTGACGCAGACCAGCGTCTATCCGCGCGTTGGTGAAGCACGCGCTGCGGCACCAACGCCGCGGCGGTGGTCTGGCGCAGGACCACCCCTCGGGTCGCTGAACCCTCGCGCGCCGACGAACTGCTGACCAACGAACTCAAGCGGGTCCTGGCGCTGGTGGAAGTGCGCGTGCTCGACCATTTCATCGTTGCGGCGCAATCGCCACCGCTGTCTTTCGCCGAACGCGGCCTGCTATAGCACCGTTCCCGTCGCGGCGCTGGCTGACGACCGCCGTGCGCGTCTCGCCAGCCGGGTCCTGCTCAGAAGCCGTAAAGAGGTATACAGCCATTCCTTGACCACTTCGACGTCTCGCGATCGGGCAGGTAGCGACTCGGCCTGGACATCTCGTCGATGCCACGGCGTTAGCCAGAGCGTGCGTGTGCGCTCCTGGTGGTCAGCATGTGGAAGATACCAGGCCATCGGGTAGCCGACGGCCTTGTCATAGCGGATCATGCTGTCGAGGGGCCAAACCCTGCATGCCGAAGCTGGCGCCGGACTTCGGCGGCGTGCCGTTCAGGGCGGCAACCGGCGTGGCATGCCAGCACCGGCTGCCGGTAACGCGGTCCAGTGCTCGCGCACGACGATCACCCAGTGGTGGGAAAACTGCGTCGCCGCGCCGGCTGCTCGCTTCCAGGCCCGCGACAGGCGATGGATCGGTTGCGGGTCAGGCTTCTGCGCGCATGCGGCCGAGGGAAGGTGTCCTTCGGCGTCAGGCGGCGCAGGATGTCAGAACGGCGCGCCCGATCCGGTTCGGCCCCGGCGCAGCAAGTCAGGTCCACGCTGCGCAAGGTCGACCAGTTCCTCGGTGCTCGACAGCCGGGGTTTCCGTGGCGAACAGGGATGGCGGATCTCCCTGCGGTTCCTCGATTTCGATCTGCACAATCGGCCGCCCCAAGTCGGTAGCGGCGACGAAATAATGCGTGCTCGGCCGGTGAGACGGTTGGCGCGCAGTCCGGGTCGGCATAGGCGTCGCACAGCGCCGCCATGTCGTCGTCGTGGGCGGCGAGTTCGTGTTCGGCCCAGGTTTCCAGATAGTCGGGAGATGCGCGTTGGCGGCTCGTACGACGACGCCGCCGGACGATACCAGCCGCCGCGCGAGAAGGACTTCGCCCGGAAGGTGAGTGCGGGCGCCAGCGGCGCTGCAGTTCCCCGACCAACATGGCGGGTCCCATGGTGGCCGGGGTTCGCAACGCAGACTCGGCGATCTTGTGCGACAGTTCCTCCCCAATGTGACGCTATTCATTCGCTGTTCTCCGGCGTTGGTGACTTTGCTGCAGGCGTTCCCGGGGGCTTGACACGCACCTCAGGCTCGGGATCTTCCAGGCGGCTGGCCAGGGGCATCAAGGGCGCGCGCCCGACCGCCGCCAGGCGGACCAGCCGGTCGTTGTCGTCGAGCAGGCGCGCCGCGTGTTCGGGCAGGGCGCGTTCGGCGACGATGCGCCGCACCTCGGCGTCGCGGTCGTCAAGCAGGCGCGCCAGGGCGAAGAGGCCGGCAGGCGGCGGGCAATGGTCTTGCGCACCTCGCGCTCAGGATCGTCAGCCAGGCGCGGCAACTTGCCCGTGCGACAGACGCTGCGCGACGACCACGCGCACCATGTAGTCAGGGTCAGCGGCCATCGACAGGAAGTTGTTCGGCGTCGAGCCGATGCGCGACAGTGATTCGCACTTCACGATCAGGGTCGCACAGCCCGGGGCGATGGCCGCCGCCGTCGGCGCCGGGCGCGAACGCGACGACGCGGCGCACGACTTCATCGGCGTCGGCGGTGGGCGCCGTCACTGCCGGCAGCGGCGCGCGGAACGTGCGGCGATCGCGCGCCGCTCTGAAACCATCATCCAGCCAGCTTGCCGCTTCCTGCGGGCGACGCCGAAAAAGCGGTCGATGCGTTGCCCGCTCA
>JADKBU010000026.1 GCA_016714935.1 Candidatus Accumulibacter propinquus
GTGATAGTCATGCGGGCGTCTGGGGTATCCCTGACCGTCAGTCTCACCGACCTGATTGATGTTCGAACTTGCTCGCCATGCTCGATCGAACAAACGAGGTAGGCGCTTTTTCTTCTATGGGGAGTAAACGATGTCATTGAAGACGATTTCACCACGATTCCTGATACCTGTCGGTCTGGCGCTGGCGGTCTCCCAGGGCGCGCAGGCAGCACCACCGGCAGGTCAGGTTCTGGCTTCCCAATGCGCCCAATGTCACGGCACCAACGGGAACGGCCCGGGGTTTGACGAAGTGGCGGGCAAAAGCGCCAGCGAACTGCAAAAAGACCTCCTGGAAATGAAGCGCCGACCAGTCGAGGGCATCATGGACCGCCAGGCCCGTGGCTACACCGATGCCCAGATCAAACTCATCGCCGACTACCTCGCTGCACACAGCGGTAGCGGCCACGACAACTAACCAACAGGAGACGTCAACATGATGCACACCTTCAGTAGAAGACGATTCCTGCAGCTGGCCGGCATGGCCTCAGCGGCTTCCGTTTTGCCCCGAGCATTTGGCGCTGCGTCCCCGGCGCGCGTGGTCGTCGTTGGCGGGGGCTTCGGTGGCGCTACGGTCGCCAAGTACCTTCGCATGTGGGGCGGCGACAAGGTCGCGGTTACCCTGGTGGACCCTAATCCCAGCCACATCGCCTGCATTCTTTCCAACCTCGTGGTCACCGGCGCCCTGACCATGGACCGTATCACGCTGGGTTACAATGCCCTGAAAGAAAAGCGTGGTGTCAAGGTGCAGCAGGGTCGAGTCATCGCGATCAACTACGGGAGCGGTACCGTCAGCCTTAGTGACGGAACGGCTTTGGCCTATGACCATCTGGTCCTGTCTCCCGGCATTGACTTCGTTCCTCCACCGGAGGGGCCCTGGGATCCGAACGTCACCCCGCATGCCTGGCAGGCCGGCCCACAGACTCTCTTGCTGAAGCAGCAGCTGGCAAGCATGCGCGATCGCGACACCTTTGTCATGACCGTACCCAAATCGCCCTACCGCTGCCCGCCCGGCCCCTATGAGCGCGCCTGCGTGGTCGCCGATTATCTGAAAAGAAAAAAACTCATTTTCGCCAAAGTCGTCGTTCTTGACGCGAACCCCAGCATTCAGGCGGAGCCCGTGGCCTTTGGCGAAGCCTTCAACTTCATCTACAAGGGGATGATAGAGTACGTTCCCAATGCCGCGGTGACAGCGGTGAATTCGACGACGCGCAGCATTCAAACCAGCGCTGGCGACTGGTCTAACGTCCGCGTCCTGAACTACATCCCCAACCAGAGGGCTGCCGCCATTGGCCCGGCCAGCAGTCTCAATCGCGGATGGCCGGTCTTGAACGCACAGGGTTTTGTGCCGGTCGACCCGCTGACCTACGGCATCAGCGGCTACCCGAATGTCCACGTGATCGGCGATGCCTGCGCGGTACCCGCCAGTGAGGGCAAGGCAGTGCCCAAGTCCGGCCACATGGCCAACGCCGAAAGCCAAGGTCTGCGCCGATGCCATCCTGCGCTCCTTGAACGGGGAGTCACCCGATAAGAACATCACCACCAACTCGGCCTGCTTCAGCCCGATTACCGCCACAATCGGCTCCTGGCTGTCGGCCAACTTCAACTACGGCGACATCTACGATGCCGCTGGCAAGGTAAAGGGCAAGGGGATGCACCGCGTCGATCTCGGCGAAGCACCCCGGACCAACGGCGACAACTACCAGGACATGTTCACCTGGGCAGAAGGACTTTTCGCGGATAGCTTCGTTTGAGCAAGCGGGCCAGGCGACAAGCCTGGCCCAGGCGCTGCAAGGAAAAGGCGACGGGGCCTTGAGGTGGCAAGGCACCCGTCGCCCGCGGCGATGAAACCAGGATGCTTGTGGTGGGGAAGCTCAACTGGATGCATGTTCCGGCCACCGTCACACTGACCTCGATCGGGTGCAATCCGAACCTGGAACGTATTGCCCATGTCCGTGCCCTCCAAGACGAGATTCTCAGCAAGGGCGAAGCCGCCAACCCACGCTCGCCACCGTCTGGCGCACGCGGGCGCACCGAGCCGGGAAACAAGCCCGCCTGACGATCGCACCGGAGCGCCGACGACCTCTCGCATCCCACTGACCAACCCCACACCACTCGCGCCGCAAGCGCTCCTTTGTCGCTAGCCAACCCCCATCTGACCGCCTCGGCGGCGAAAGCGGGCGTTACCGGCCAACGGGTCCGATTCGGCAGGGTATGCGTCAGGGCTGCAATACGGGCATTGCGATTGACCTTGGAGGCGAGCGGGCGCTATGCTCGCCCGGATACTTGGCTGCTGCGAATGACCGGACCACTCACCTGCGTCGGCCACGGCCGGGATCGAGAACTTCCACCGGGGGAACACCACATGCCACGCACTGCCAACCGTGCCGGGGTGCAGCACAGCGTGCATCACGCTGCCGGCTACGGCACTTTCGCTGCAGCGGTCGCGCGTGCATCGGGGGTCGCCTGAGCATGGACCAGGCGACCCACAACAAGATTGTCTCCTTCATCTGGGGCATCGCCGATGATGTGCTGCGCGACCTCTTCAAGCGCGGCAAGTACCCCGACGTGATCCTGCCGATGTGCGTCATCCGGCGCATGGACGCGGTCCTCGAGCCGACCAAGCAGCCGTACTCGACACCCGCAAGATGCTCGACGAGGCGAGCATCACCGAGCAGCGCGCCGCGCTCTGCGATGCCGCCGGCCAGGCCTTCTACAACACCTCGAGGTTCACCCTGCGCGACCTCAAGTCGCGCGGCAGCCAGCAGCGCCTGCTGGCCGACTTCGAGGACTATCTCAACGGCTTCTCGGCCAACGTCCAGGACATCCTCGACAACTTCAAATTCCGCAACCAGTTGCAGACGCTGTCCAGGGCCGACGCCATCGGCACGCTGATCAACAAGTTCCTCGACCCCGACATCGACCTCTCGCCGGCCGGCATCGACAACCACTCGATGGGCACCGTCTTCGAGGAACTGGTGCG
This sequence comes from Candidatus Accumulibacter propinquus, assembly GCA_016714935.1. Classification (GTDB taxonomy): domain Bacteria; phylum Pseudomonadota; class Gammaproteobacteria; order Burkholderiales; family Rhodocyclaceae; genus Accumulibacter; species Accumulibacter propinquus. Next base: position 3,020 of record JADKBU010000026.1, read on the forward strand.
CAAGTTCAACGAGGAGAACAACGAAGAAGCGGGCGAGCACTGGACGCCGCGCGACGCGGTGCGCCTGATGGCGAACCTGGTGTTCCGGCCGATCGAGTCCGCGATCCGGTCCGGCACCTACCTGCTCTACGACTGCGCCTGCGGCACCGGCGGCATGCTCACCGTCGCCGAGGAGACGCTGACGGCGATCGCCGCCGGGCGCGGCCAGCAGGTCAGGTGCCTGCTCTACGGCCAGGAGATCAACCCCGAGACCTACGCCGTCTGCAAGGCCGACATGCTGCTGAAGGGCGAAGGCGAGAGCGCCGACCACATCGTCGGCGGTGCCGAGTGGTCCACGCTGGCGCACGACGCCTTCCCCGCCCGCGAGTTCGACTTCATGCTCGCCAACCCGCCCTACGGCAAGAGCTGGAAGAAGGATCTGGAAGCCATGGGCGGCAAGGACGGCATGCGCGACCCGCGCTTCAGGGTCATGCACCAGGGCGAGGAGCTGTCGCTGGTCACGCGTTCGAGCGACGGGCAAATGCTCTTCCTCGCCAACATGGCGTCGAAGATGAACGGCCAGTCGGCCCTCGGCAGCCGCATCGCCGAGGTGCACAACGGCAGTTCGCTGTTCACCGGCGACGCCGGCCAGGGCGAGAGCAACATCCGCCGCTGGCTGATCGAGAACGACTGGCTCGAAGCCATCGTCGCGCTGCCGCTCAACCTCTTCTACAACACCGGCATCGCCACCTACGTCTGGGTGCTGTCCAACCGCAAGCCCGCGCACCGCCAGGGCCAGGTGCAGCTCATCGACGCCAGCCAGTGGTTCAAGCCGCTGCGCAAGAACCTCGGCAAGAAGAACTGCGAACTCTCGCCCGAAGACATCGAGCGCATCAGCCGCAGCTTCCTCGACTTCGCGGAAACGCCCGAGTCGAAGATCTTCCCGAATGCCGCTTTCGGCTACTGGAAAGTCACCGTCGAGCGCCCGCTGCGCCTGCACAGCCAGCTTTCGCTCAAGGCCATCGAAACGCTGCGCTTCAACTCCGGCGACGAGGACCTGCGCGCCACGCTGTATGAAGAGTTCGGCGACGACCTGTTCACCCGTTTCGCCGCGGTCTCCGCCGCACTCGAGAAGCGCCTCGCCGACTGGGGCAGCAGCGACGACCCCGAAGGCGAAGACGACGAAGGCGGCACGAAGAAGGGCCTGCCCGAGCGGCAGAAAAAGAAGCTGCTCGACGCCAGGACCTGGGAACGCGACGGCCGCCTGGTCGACGTGGCCACCCGGCTGCGCGATGCACTGGGTGAGTCGCTATTCGACGATCACAACGTCTTCCGCGACCGCGTGGACGCCGCGCTGAAGGCGGCCGGGATCAAACTCGCTGCCGCCGACCTGAAGCAGATCCTCAAGGCCGTGAGCTGGCGTGTCGAGAGCGCACCGCCGGTCATCGCCAGGGTGCACAAGCCCGGCAAGACCAGGGCCGACCCCTTGCGCGGGCTCTACGAGGCGGCGGTGGACGGCCGGCCCGCCATCGTCGAGATCGTTGAATACGAACCCGACGCCGACCTGCGCGATACCGAGCAGGTGCCGCTGCTCGAAGACGGCGGCATCGAGGCCTTCATCCGCCGCGAGGTGCTGCCGTACACGCCCGACGCGTGGATCAGGGACGACGCCACCCGGATCGGCTACGAGATCAGCTTCACGCGCCACTTCTACAAGCCGCAGCCGCTGCGCACGCTCGAAGAGATCAGCGCCGACATCCTGGCGATCGAGAAGGAGGCCGAAGGGCTTGCTGGATGGTCTGCTCAAGGTCGGTCAGCGATGAAGAAGAAAGCCATCACTTCAAGCCCCCTGCACTACAGACCGGGAGGCAAGAGCACGCCGGCCATGCCGCCGGGGCGCAGATGCCTGTCGTCGTGGATGAGGCGGCGCTCCTCACTGACTTGAGAGAACTGATCCACTCCGCCCGCCAGCGGATTGCCACAGTCGCGAATTCGACTATGACGCTGCTGTACTGGCATCTCGGGCGCCGACTCCTCGCCGACAGCCTTCAGGATGAGCGGGCGCCGTACGGAAAACGCATTCTTGCGACCGTGTCACGAGAATTGACCTTCGAGTTCGGGCAGGCCTTTACGCTCCGCTCGCTCTATCGCGCCATTCAGTTCTGTCAGGGCTTCACCGACCAGGAGATTGTGTCGACGCTGTCGACACAATTGAGCTGGAGCCACTTCATCGAGCTGCTGCCGCTCAAGGACCCGCTGGCCCGCGACTTCTACGCGGAGATGTGCCGCATCGAGCGCTGGGACGTGCGCACGCTGCGCCAGAAGATCGGCAACATGCTGTTCCAGCGCACCGCGCTGTCGAAGAAGCCGGAAGCGGTGATCGCAGCGGAGATCGGCAGACTTCGCGACGGGCAGATGAGCCCCGACATCGTCTTTCGCGATCCCTACCTGCTCGACCTGCTGGGACTCAAAGGCGCCTACAGCGAACGCGACCTCGAGAGCGCCATCCTGCGCGAGATCGAGGGCGTGCTGCTGGAACTGGGCACCGGCTTCGCCTTCGTCGCCCGGCAAAAGCGCATCAGCGTCGGCAAGGACGATTTTCATCTCGACCTGCTGTTCTTCCACCGCCACCTGCGCCGGCTGATCGCCGTCGAACTGAAGCTGGAATCCTTCCAGCCGGGCCATGTCGGGCAGATGGAGCTCTACCTGCGCTGGCTGGACAAGCACGAACGCGCTCCCGGCGAGGAAGCCCCGATCGGACTCATCCTCTGCGCGTCCGCCGATGCCGAGCAGGTGGAGCTGCTCCAGCTCGATGCCAAATCCATCCGCGTCAGCGAGTACCTCACGGAGTTGCCGCCGCTGCCGCTGCTGCGCGAGCGGCTGCACCAGGCGATCGAACACGCGCGCGAGAGCGCCGCCCGGCGAGTGATGGATGAGGACCAGCCATGATCGCCGACCTCAAGCCGTATGCGGAGTACAAGGAGTCGGGGCTGCCGTGGCTGGCTCCCACCACCCGCCGAGCAGGCGGCGATTGTGCGGTTTCTGGACTGGGCGAACGGGCGGCTGGAGCGGGCGATCCGGGCGAAGCGGAAGGTGATCGCGCTGCTCAACGAGCAGAAGCAGGCCATCATCCACCGCGCCGTCACCCGCGGCCTCGACCCCTCCGTCCCCCTCAAACCCTCCGGCATCCCCTGGCTCGGCGACATTCCGCAGCATTGGGATCGGAAGCTTTTGCTCGCGGGCTCATTGTTGGCGTCGGCATCACTCAGGGCCCACCCTGGGCAAACGATTCTTCCATGAAGTGGTTGCATCAACTCACGGTGGTGAGGCACCAGCCGCTACCAGTCGATCCACGCTGGCGGATCTGCCAGCCTGGGTGAAGAACGATGTCATGATTCGCAAGGCTTGATCGTCACTTTGCACCGGAGCGTGGCTGGGTGTCGCTGCACGATTTTGTCATTGATGTTCGAACCAGACGCGGATCGTTGTTCTCCGATGAACCTCATCGTCGCTCCATCTTGCCTGTTCTAGCTCAGCTACATTGACCGTCAGCTGTGCGATAAGGATATCAGGCGCAACGCCATCTTGAATACCGGAATTTCCGCATTCGCGATGTCCCTCGCCGCCCAACCGGAGCAGAGACGCGATCGAAGATTTCTCGAATCACACCGGGCACGACAGACCGCCATCTCGCCTCGAACGCGAGATCGAACTCCTCCGCGAATACCGCACCCGCCTCGTCGCCGACGTCGTGACCGGCAAGCTCGACGTGCGCGAGGCGGCGGCCCGGCTGCCCGAGGACGCCGCGCTCGACAACGGCGACAGCGACCCGGACCTCGACGCGGAACTCGCCGACGAGGCGGCTGAGGCATGATCCTGCCGGCACGGCCCAAGCTCTACCACATCGCCCATGTGGACCGCCTGCCGTCCATCGTGGCGGACGCCTGCCTGTGGTGTGACGCCGAGGTGTCGCGGCGCGCGCCGGCGGGAACGATGATCGGCATCAGCAGCATCAAGCAGCGGCGCTTGAGCGAGCTCACGCTGAGCAGCCATCCGGGATTGCACGTCGGCGATTGTGTGCCGTTCTATTTCTGCGCGCGTTCGGTGATGCTGTACCTGATCCATCAGGGCAATCATCCGGAACTCGCCTATCGTGGGGGTCAAGGTCCGATCATCCACTTTGAGGCCGATCTTGGCGCGGTGGTCGACTGGGCCGATCGGCAGGGCCGCCGCTGGGCGTTCACCTTGTGAGCGGGATCGCTTTTGAGGATCGCTGGACTGCAACTGGGAGTGACTGGCGTGAGGGGACTGGCGGCAGTGCAAGGAAGGCAAGCAGGCGGAGTTTCTGCTGGAGCATAGTTTGCCGTGGCATCTGGTTGAGCGCATCGGCGTGCCGTCGCGACCGATCTTCCAGCAGGTGTCCAACGTGCTGCCAACCAGTGGATACCGGCCAGCGGTCGAAATAGTCAGCGATTGGTATTATTGACAGAGGAGGCGTCAGCCATGATCGAATACGCCAGCGGCGACATCCTGAAGTGCGAGACGGATGCGCTCGTCAATACGGTCAACTGTGTGGGCGTGATGGGGCGTGGCATCGCGTTGCAGTTCAGGCATGCCTACCCGGAGAACTTCAGGGCCTATGCCGCGGCTTGCCGGCGCGGTGAGGTGCAGCCGGGCCGGATGTTCGTGTTCGAGACGGGGCAACTCACCGCGCCGCGCTACATCATCAACTTTCCAACCAAGCGCCACTGGCGTGGCAAGAGCCGCATCGAAGACATCGAGGCCGGCCTGGCCGCGCTGGTGGAGTTGATCCGTTCCCGGCGTATCCGCTCGATCGCCATTCCACCGCTGGGCAGCGGCCTGGGTGGACTGGACTGGATCGAGGTCAGGCCGCGCATCGAAGCCGCACTTGCGAGGCTTGCCGATGTGCGGGTGCTGATCCTGGAGCCCAGCGGCGCGCCCACTGCCGACGCCATGGCGCACAGCCGCGAAGTGCCCAGGATGACTGCCGGGCGAGCGGCGCTGGTGGAGTTGATGTACCGTTATCTCGGTGGTCTGCTCGACCCCTTTGTCACCCTGCTGGAGGTGCATAAGCTGATGTACTTCATGCAGGAAGCGGGTGAACCGCTGAAATTGAAGTACGTCAAGGCGCCTTACGGTCCCTACGCCGAGAACCTGCGGCATGTGCTGCACGCGATCGAGGGTCACCTGATCGCTGGCTACGCCGACGGCGGTGACGCGCCGGACAAGCCCCTGACCCTGGTTCCGGGCGCGGTCGAGGACGCCTCGAGCTTTCTCGCGCAACATCCCGAGACACGCGAGCGTTTCAACAGCGTGGCGGCGCTGGTCGATGGCTTCGAGTCGTCTTTCGGTCTGGAACTGCTGTCCACGGTGCATTGGGTGATGAAGCACGAGAGCGTTACGACCCTCGATGACCTGGTCGAAGCCGTCTATGCCTGGAACCCGCGCAAGCGGCGGTTCACGCGTCGGCAGATCGGCATTGCCGCAGGTGTGCTGGCGAAGACGGGGTGGACGCCTCCCGTCGATGCACAGGTCTGTGCATGACGACTACCGACACCAGCGAGAAGGGCCTGGAGAGTCTGATCATGCGCCACATGACCGGCGTGGATGGCCTTGCCGTCGCCCCGAACACCGCCGCCGAAGTGCGCGCGCCCTACGGCGGCACCGGCTACATCGCCGGCAGCGCGCAGGACTACGACCGCGCCCACGCGCTCGACGTGCCGCAGCTCTTCGCCTTCCTGCGCGCCACGCAGCCCGACGCCTTCAGGAAGCTGGCGCTGGCCGACGCGAACGACGCCAGGGACATCAACCGCCTCAAGTTCCTCGCCCGCCTTTCTGCCGAGATCGGCAAACGCGGCGTCATCGACGTGCTGCGCAAGGGCGTGGCGCACGGGCCGCTGCACTTCGACCTGTTCTACGGCACGGCCTCGAAGGGCAACGCCAGGGCCGCGGCGCGGCACGCGCAGAACCGCTTCTCGATCACGCGCCAGCTCGCCTACAGCATCGACGAGACGCGCCGCGCGCTCGACCTGTGCCTGTTCATCAACGGCCTGCCGATCGCCACTTTCGAGCTGAAGAACAGCCTCACCAAACAGACGGTCGAGGATGCCGTCGAGCAGTACCGGCGCGACCGCAACCCGCGCGAACGGCTGTTCGAGTTCGGCCGCTGCGTGGTGCACTTCGCGGTCGACGAGAGCGAGGTGCGGATGTGCACCGAGTTGCGCGGCCGGGGTTCGTGGTTCCTGCCGTTCAACAAGGGTCACCACGACGGCGCCGGCAACCCGCCCAACCCGCACGGCCTGAAGACCGACTACCTCTGGCGGGAGGTGCTCACCCCCGCGGGTCTGACCAACATCCTCGAGAATTACGCGCAGATCGTCGAGGAGAAGGATCCGCGCACGGGCAGGAAGAAGCGCCGGCAGGTCTGGCCGCGCTATCACCAGCTTAGGCTTGTGCGCCAGGCGCTGGCCGATGTGCGTGCCCATGGGGCGGGCAGGCGTTACCTGATCCAGCACTCGGCGGGCAGCGGCAAGTCGAATTCGATCGCCTGGCTGGCGCACCAGCTGATCGGCCTGCAGCGCGACGGCGATCCGGCGGATCAGGCCAACAGGGAGGTTTTCGACTCGGTGATCGTGGTCACCGACCGGCGCCTGCTCGACGACCAGATCCAGACCACGATCCGGCAGTTCATGCAGGTCGGCGCGACCGTCGGGCACGCCGAGCGCGCGGGCGACCTGCGCCGGTTCATCGAACAGGGCCGGAAGATCATCGTCTCGACGGTGCAGAAATTTCCCTTCATCCTCGACGAGATCGCCATCGAGAGCGGCAGGACCTTCGCCATCATCATCGACGAGGCGCATTCGAGCCAGGGCGGCAAGACCTCGGCGGCGATGAGCCAGGCACTCGGCGCGCCGGCGGAAGACGACGACGCGGGACCCGACCCCGAGGACACGGTGAACGCGGCGCTCGAAAAGCGCATGGCGGCGCGCAAGATGCTGGCCAATGCCAGCTACTTCGCCTTCACCGCGACGCCGAAGAACAAGACACTGGAGATGTTCGGCGAGCCGCTGCCGCCCGACGCGGCCGGGCGCGTCAGGCATCGGCCCTTCCACAGCTACACCATGAAGCAGGCGGTCGAGGAAGGCTTCATCCTCGACGTGCTCAAGGCCTACACGCCGGTGGACAGCTACTACAGGCTGGTCAGGAAGAGCGAGGACGACCCGGAGTTCGATACCCGCAAGGCGAACACGAAGCTGCGCCGCTACGTCGAGAGCCACGTGCACGCGATCCGCCTGAAGACCGAGATCATGGTCGACCACTTCCACGCGCAGGTGCTGGCGGCCGGGAAGATCGGCGGGCAGGCGCGGGCGATGGTGGTCACCAGCGGCATCGAGCGCGCGATCCAGTACTTCCACGCCTTCCAGGCGTATCTGCGCGAGCGCAAGAGCCCGTACCAGGCGATTGTCGCCTTCTCGGGCGAGCACGAGGTCGGCGGAGCGAAGGTGAGCGAGGCGTCGCTCAACGGCTTCGCGAGCGGCGACATCGCGCGGCAGATCCGGACCGACCCCTACCGCTTCCTGATCTGCGCCGACAAGTTCCAGACCGGCTACGACGAGCCCCTGCTGCACACGATGTCGTGGACAAGCTGCTGGCCGGCATCAAGGCGGTGCAGACGCTGTCGCGGCTGAACCGGGGCACCCGCAGAAGCCGACTGCTGCGTGCTCGATTTCCAGAACAACAGCGAGGCGATCCTTCGCCTTCCAGGACTACCGCGACGCTGCTGGCCGACAGACCGACCGAACAGGCGCGAAGGCGGCTGGCGGCGCGGAGCAGGTCCGGCAGTGGTGGCGATGTCTCGTGGCGCCGACGCGACCAGCTCGACCCGATCCTCGTGCTGCGTCGCCGTGTGGACGCGCTCGACGAGGATGGCCAGGTCGACTTCGGGCAAGGGGGTGTCTGGCGGGGGTCCTACGCGCACCCGGGGGGGGGGGGCGGCCGCCCCCCCCCGCCCCGGGGGCGGCCCGGCGCCCGGGGCCCCCCCGGGGGGGGCCCCCGGGGGGGGGCCCCCCGGGGGCGCCCGGGCCGGCCAGCCCCCGCGGGGGGGGGGGGGGGGGGGGGGGGGGGGGGGGCCGGGCACCCAACCTTCAATGAACAGTTCGGAACGTTGTTTACCGACGGCGACCGGGTCGCGAAGCGGATCCGCGAAGACATCGCGCCCAAGGTCGCCGCCGACGCGGCCTACCGCAACGCCCGCGAGAACACCCCGCACACGGCGCGCATGGCACACGACCAGGCGCTCGGCAAGGTGATGCAGATCCTCCTCAAGGACGACACGCAGGTCTACAAGCAGTTCGTCGAGAACGAGTCGTTTCGCCGTTTCGTCGGCGACATGGTGTACGCGTTCACCGCCCAGCCGCTCTGACACTCCTCCGGAGGCACGAAGCCAACGCCGCAGACTCCTTCGCCGCGCCGTGTCAGGTCGGCAGCCGCGCCGGCGCGGGCGCAACGAGCGGTTCGCGGAGTGCCGGCGCCGCCTCGGCGGTCACGCGCCGAGCCAGCACGGCGTCGAGCGCGGTCGCTTCGGCGAGGTCCGGCGGCGTCGCACGCCGTGCCTGCGCCAGCACCAGGCGGCTGAGCACCGCATCCAGGGCGGTCGGGCTGCCGAGCGCGTGCGGCACCAGCGAGCGCAACAATTGCAGCCGTTCCGGCGGCAACGGCCACGAGCCGGCCGCGGCCAGCGTCGCCGCCGCCAGTCGCGCCGCCAGATGCGGCGCCAAGCCCGGGTCGGGCACGGCCACCGCGTCGCCGGGGTGGAGCGGGCGGTCGTTGCCGTTGAGTCGGAGAAAATCCGCCCTGGGGCGCTGATAGAGCTTTTGCAGACCGTCGAAGCTGCCGTCGTCGCGGGCCCATGCCGGCAGTTGCAGCGCGTCCGGACGGCGGCCGGCGTAGCTGTGGCCCACCCGGTGCAGGCCGGCGAATTCCGGAAGGTAGGCGCCTTCGGACAGATGCCGGGCGCGCGCCTCGATGTCGAAGCCCGGCCACCAGTGCGTTCGCAGCGCATTGACACGCGCCGTCATGCGGGCGCAGAAGGTCGGATCCTGGACGTTGTGCGCGGCCCGTTGCGCCCACTCCAGGGCTTGCTCGATCGCCGGCGAGGCTTGGGGCTGTCCACGCTGGCAGATCTCGATGGCTTCGGCCAGCGCCATGCACGCCGGCGCCTGGTAGCCGGCGAAGCCGGAATCGGCCAAGGCCATGGCTTCCTGCAGCACCTGGTCGGCGAGGGCCTCTTCTCCGAGCAGCCAGCCCAGTGCCTGGGCGCTGGCCAGCATCCGTCGCTTGTGCTGCGCCCAGATGTCGCTGCCCTGCACTTCGCGTCCCGGCTTGAGGCACATCGCCTCGTCGATCAGCCCGGCCGCCTGTTCGTGCAGCGCGGTCCGCGCCGCCGCATCCTGCGCCTGGGCACGCAGCGCTGTGGCCGCCGTCGGCAGGCCCTCTTCGAACTCGACACTATCGCCGCTGAGGGCCGCGGTGAGAATGCCGACCACCGCCTCGCGCAGCCACTCGCCGCCGTCTGGGCGCGGCAGTTCGACGATGAAGCCGAATAGCAGCCAGAGGGTGCTGAAGCGATATTCGGAGTAGTTGTAGTTGGTATAGACGCTGAGGTAGCGCCGCAGGGCATCCATGCCGCGGTCCGGGTCCTGCGCGGCGTAGGCCGCCAGGTAAGGGGCCGTCGAGTTCGGCGAGATATCGCGTCGTGCCGCGCTCGGCGTCGTCAGCGCTGCCGTCGGCCGCTGCGCCGTGGTAGATGCCGCGCGTCGGCGGCGGCCGGTCGGGGTTGTGCAGGTCGGGATCCAGCCCACGGCTGATGATCAACTCGCGCTGGTACTCGCCGCCGCCGACACGCTTGAGCAACTCTTCGATCAGTGCCGTGTCGGCTTCCTGCGGCGGCACCTGGAAGGCGAAGACTGGCGCCGGCTGTTCCCAGAGCTGCGCTCGCAGCCAGAGCAGCAGGGCGCGCACCGCCGGCTGCGCAATCGACTCGGTTTCGACTTCGGCACACAGGGCGCGTGCCTGTGCGCGCTTGTGCGCCGGCGCCAGCCAGGCGACGGTCAGCAGGAGGACCTGGCGCCAGTGTTCGTCAAGGGCAAAGAGGGCGCAGCGGCGGCGGGCACCGTCGAGGTCTCCCTGCTGCGCCAGTTCGAAGATCGGTTCCGGCCGCAGGTGCCGGCGGCGGAAGCGCGTCAGGGTGTCGGCAGCGTCGACGATCAGCGGCACGCCGAGGGGCAGGTCGTCGGACACCGCCGCGTCGAGCGCGCACGACAGGGCCTCGCGCAGTGCCGGCAGGTCGGCGAGTGCCTGCTCATGCGCCTGTTGCCAGTCGGTGTTGCCGACCAGTACCAGCAGACGTTCGACGAGGCCGTGCCGCTGCGGCTGCGCGCTGGCCAGGGCCGCCTGGGCGAGGTGGAAGGCCAGCCAGCGCCAGGCGTAGGCATGGTCTCTGGCCGGCCGTTCCCCCCAATGCTCGGCCAGACGCAGGTGCAGTGCGGCCTTGTCCGTCAGCTTCAGCGACAGGTAGCTACGCAGCACGTCGTGCACGCGCAGAGTCCCTGAGCCGGCGTCGTAGTCGAGCAGCGACAGCGGTTCCAGCCGCGAAGAGACCAGTTCCTCGGCCTGGGTCGCGTCGAGCCCGGCCGTGATCTGCCAGAGTTCGGCGGCGCTTGCCAGGGGGATCGGTACATCCTGCGGGAAAATCGCCAGCTCGGCGTAACGTTGGCGCTCGGCGGCATCCAGCAGTTCCAGACTGGCCTCGACTGTGGCGGCCACCGCCTGGTCGCGCTCCAGGGCGTCGTGGGCGGGGTCGAAAGCCAGCACGCCCTTGCGTGCCAGGTCGCGCTCAACGGCGTCGAGCGCTTTGGCGATGGGCATTTTCTGGCGCCCGATACGTTGCCGCAGGGTCCGGTTGGCCAGCCGCAGCAAGACTGGCCAGTAACCCAACCGGCTGATCAGCCTCAGGAGGCGGGCGTCCTGTCCTGTCGGCAGATCGGCGCCGAGCAGTTCCCTGGCATCCGCTGCCTGCATGTTGCCGACGTCCAGCAGTTCGGCTTCGAAGGGGAGGGTGAGCGCGTTGCGGGTGGTGATCAGGCGGGCACAGCCACCGCTGGCGGCGACGATGTCCCGGATCTGGGACTCGTCCCAAACGTCGTCGAGCACCAGCAGCAACGTGCGTTGCGCCAGCGCCGCCAGCAATTGGGCGCGGGCGCCTGGCAGCGTCGTACAGCCGTCGCAGTCGCCGCGGAGGGCGCTGACCAGATCGGCAATCTGCGCGCGCGGGTCGGGCGGATTCTTGCCCAGCGGCACCCACAGGATGCCGTCGCGGCAGGCCTGCAGAACGGCCGGGTCGGCGCAGAACAGGCGTGCGAGGGTGGTCTTGCCGGCACCGCCGAAGCCGCACAGGCCGACGCTGTTGGCCAGCAGTTGCCCGTTGCCGTCGAGCAGGTGCGCCTTGATCAGGGCCAGCTCCTGCGATCGCTGGACGTGGTCGGGGGCCGGTGGCGGTGCCTGGAAGGGCGTCTGCCTGGGTCGGCCCGGGGCCCCGACGTGGATGCTGATATTGCCGGAGTTGTCGCCGCCGACATAGACCCCCGCAGAGCCGACCGAGACGGCATGTTGGCCTTGCGCAATGGCCCCGCCGCCAGCGAGTTGGGCGTGCTGGCCGAAGCTGTCGGTTGCGGGCGCGACGGCGCTCGGCGTCGCTTGCCGGCTGCCGGATTCGCTGCCTGCGCCATCGGCGGTCGGTCGTTGCAATGGCTCGTCGAATGGCTCTTGGTCGTCCCGCAGTTCGGGGCCGGAGGCGAGAAATCTCTTCCTGTCGGACATGATGATCACTCCTTGTTGGCCATGGGCTCGACGCAGGTGCGTCGGCAAAACTGCGCAACGATTCTAGCAGGGCGGCCGAGTCACCGTACATGGGGGGGCTCCCGGTTGGAGGCCCGTTCTGGTGGCAAGGTTGCGTAAAGCGGGCAGTTGGGCGCAGACTGCGGGTGCCCTCCGGATGCCCGGAATGCAAGGGGAACCCGTCATGCCACTCAACAGTCATCCCATGGCGTCGTCGCTGCGCGCTTCCGATAGCGGCAAGATTGTCTCCGCGCGCGATGCGGTACGCTTGATTCGCGACGGCGATACCGTCGCCACCGGTGGTTTCGTCGGTATCGGCTTCGCCGAGAATATTGCCGTGGCCCTCGAAGCCCTTTTCCTGGAAAGCGAGAGTGAAGATACCCATGGTCTCGGGCACCCGCGCCGGCTGACGCTGGTCTACGCGGCCGGACAGGGTGACGGCAAGGAGCGCGGACTCAACCACCTCGGCCACGCCGGCCTGGTCAGCCGGGTCATCGGGGGTCACTGGGGGCTGGTGCCCAAGTTGCAGCAACTGGCAGTTGCCAATCGTATCGAGGCCTACAACCTTCCGCAGGGGGTGATCACCCATCTGTTTCGTGACATTGCCGCCGGCAAACCGGGAACGATCACGCGCGTCGGCCTGGGCACTTTCGTCGACCCGCGTTTCGGCGGCGGCAAACTGAACGCGATGACCACCGACGACATCGTGCGGGTGATGGCAATCGACGGCGAGGAGTACCTGTTCTACAAGGCGTTTCCGATCAATGTCGGCATCATCCGCGGCACCACCGCCGATCCGGATGGCAACGTGACCATGGAGAAGGAGGCGCTGACCCTGGAGGCGCAGGCCATCGCCATGGCCGCCCGGAACTCCGGCGGCATCGTCATCGTCCAGGTTGAGCGCATTGCCGAGCGCGGTACCTTGAATTCGCGTCAGGTGAAGGTGCCGGGGGTTCTCGTCGATTGTGTGGTGGTGGCGGAAAAGCCGGAGTACCACATGCAGACCTTCGGTGAGCAGTACAGCGCTGCCTTTGCGGGCGAGATCAGGGTGCCGTTGTCGGCGATAGCGGCCATGCCGATGAGTGAGCGCAAGATCATCGTGCGTCGCGCGGCGCTGGAGTTGAAGCCGAATGCGGTGGTCAATCTCGGCATCGGCATGCCGGAAGGTGTCGCCAGCGTCGCCGCCGAAGAGAAGATTGCCGATCTGCTTACCATGACCGCCGAGCCCGGGGTGATTGGTGGCATCCCGGCCGGCGGCTTGAGCTTCGGGGCGGCGACCAATGCGCAGGCGGTGATCGATCAGCCCAGTCAGTTCGATTTCTACGATGGGGGTGGCCTCGATATCGCCTTTCTGGGTCTGGCGCAGGCGGACAGGCACGGCAACCTCAATGTGTCCAAGTTCGGCCCGCGCCTGGCGGGCGCCGGTGGTTTCATCAATATTTCGCAGAATGCCAAGAAGGTGGTCTTTGTCGGCACGTTTACCGCCGGCAGACTGGAGGTTGCCCTGGAGGACGGCAAACTGCGCATCGTCGAGGATGGCCAGGCGAGAAAGTTTGTCGACGAGGTCGAACATCGGACCTTCAGCGGTGCTGAAGCGCAGCGGCGAGGGATGAGTGTGCTCTATGTGACCGAACGCTGTGTCTTCCGGTTGTGTCCCGAAGGGCTGGAACTGGTGGAAATCGCACCCGGTGTCGATCTGCAGAAGGACATCCTGGAGCGGATGGATTTCGTACCGCTGATGCGTGCCGAGCCGGTCCTCATGGACAGCCGGATTTTCCGGGAAGAGCCGATGCGGCTGCGAGCCGAGATGCTCGAGATGCCGCTGGCTGAACGCCTGGCGTACAACGCCGACAAGAACATTCTCTTTCTCAACTTCGAGGGCTTGAGCATCCGCAGCGCGGCCGACATCGAACGGGTTCGGCTGGCGGTGCACGAGAAGCTGGCACCGATCGGCCACAAGGTGTATGCGATTGTCAACTACGACCGCTTCTCGATCCTGCCCGAACTGGTCGATGACTATATCGACATGGTCAAGGTCCTGATGGACAACTGTTACCACAATGTGACCCGCTTTACCTCCAACACCTTCCTGCGCGCCAAACTCGGCGAGGCCCTGGAGAAGCGGCAGATTGCCGCACAGAGTTACGAAACGGCGGCCGAGGCCGAAGCGAACCTCAGCCGCTCGTAGTCCGCGTTGCCTGCGGACACGGTGTTGCCCCCGGACGGTGCCGGTTCGTCGTAATATCCGCCCCAGCGCCGTTTCTTCCCCTCGCCTGGTCATCCTGCATGCAGAGACTACTTGCCCTCGTCGGGCCGTTGCCGTTCATCGCCCTGGCCATCGTCGCGGCCGGTCTTTCCCTCGGCGTTGCCGTTTGGCTATACGCCGGGATTTTCGCGCCGGCACTGTCGCCGCTCGCCGCCGGCTGGCGCTACCCGCTGACCGGACTGGCGCTGGCCGCCAGTTACTTTGCCTACGGCCTGACGCTGCTGCTGGTGGCGCCGCTCCTGAACTTTCTTCTCGGTGGGCGGTTGCAACCGTATCGCGGCTCGGCCGTGTCCCTGACCGCACTGCGCTGGTATGTCCATTGCACGCTGACGCTGGTGGTTCGCTACTCGTTCCTGGAGTTCGTGACGCCGTCGCCCTTCGCGCAACTGTACTACCGCCTGATGGGCATGAAGATCGGCAGCAACGTGACCATCAATTCGACGGCCATCGCCGATCCGTCGATGATCGAAATGGCTGCGGGGGTGACCATCGGCGGTTCGGCCAGCGTCATGGCGCACTACGCGCAGGGCGGCTACCTGGTGATTGCGCCGGTACGACTCGGCGCCGGCGCCACCATCGGCTTGCGCGCGATCGTGATGGGCGGTGTCGAGGTCGGCGAGAAGGCCAAGGTCCTGGCCGGCTCCTTCGTCCTGCCCAATACCCGGATACCGGCCGGCGAGACCTGGGCCGGAATTCCCGCGCAGCGGGTGGATCTTGAGCGGGTCGCGGCGGGCAGCACCGACGGCACGCGGCCGCACTGAGTGATGATCGAACTGCCGGCCTGGGACACCATTGGCCTGCGCCTGCTGGGCATCGCCTGCGGGCTGGTGGCCTGGTTCGTGACGCAGCGCATGATCGGCCAGCGCCATCTCGAAGGCGGCGGCATCTACGACCATCTGCACCGCCTGACCGCCGCCGGCAACGCCTGGCTGCACGTCCATCCGGGTGCCGCCAGGGCGGCGCTGATCGCCAGTTCGCTGGGCGTCGATGCGGTCAGCCTGTTCGTTCTCGGCTACGCCGTGGTCGGTCCGAGCTTCAGTCCGTTCTGGGGGCTGCTGTGCCTGTTCGGTCTGCGGCAGGCGAGCCAGGCGGTGGTGGCGCTACCGGCACCGTCGGGAATCATCTGGCGCGATCCGGGCTTCCCTTCCTTGTTCGTCACCTATGCCGTCGGCAACGACTTCTTTTTTTCGGGTCACACCGCGCTGGCCGTTTATGGCGCCATCCAGATCGCCACTCTCGGCATTCCCGTCCTCACTGTTGTCGCGACCCTGCTGGCGGTGTTGCAGATGCTGGTGGTGATCGTGTTGCGGGCACACTGGACGCTGGACGTGCTGACCGGACTGTTCGCCGCGCTGCTGGTCGGTTTTGCGTTCTGGCCGGGGTAGGAAAACCCTCAGTATCCCTCACACGGGCTGTGCCGCCTTCGCCGACCATGCGCGGATCTGATCGATGCTGGCTGTTGCGCCGCCGCAGACGACGAACAGGACCCTGGCAAAACCCGCGAGCGCCGCTGAGCCCTCGTAAGCCAGCGCGAGGGTAGCCCCGCAGGCGGGTTCGACCAGCAGGCGGTGGTCGGCGAGGAAGCGCTCGCAGGCATCGAGAGCGCTTCTGTCGGAAACGACGACGCTGTCGATCGCATGCTCCGTCGACCACTGAAACGCCCGGTCGCAAACGCGTTTGGCACCGAGCGAGGTGGCGACGCTGCTGATCGTCTCGAGTTCCAGTGGGTGACCGGCGCGCAGCGCATGATTGAAGGATGCGCTGCCTGTGGTCTCGACGGCGATCACGGGGACATGGCCGAGGGCGTTGCGTCGCAAGCCCTCGATCACGCCGCAGAGCAGGCCGCCGCCGCCGACCGACAGGACGACGGCGTCCGGGCGCAGGGCGGCGCGGGCGACTTCGTCAACCAGGGTGGCATGGCCGGACCAGAGCAGCGGGTCATCGAAGGGATGGATGAAAGCGTCTGACTGACCAACAATCGACAGCGCCAGCAAGTTGGCTTCGTCCCAGGAGGCACCGTGCACGATGACCTGTGCCGCTTCCAGTTGCAGCAGTTCCCTGGCTCGGGCGGATGCGGTTTCGGGCACCACGACGGTGACCGGGACCGACAGGCGGCGGCCGGCGTAGGCGACGGCCAGGCCGGCATTGCCGCCGGAGGATGAAACGAAGCGGCGCGCGCCGCGCCGCAGGTATTCCTCGCAGGCCGCGCCGACCCCGCGAATCTTGAACGATCCCGGTGGCTGCAGCGCTTCGAGCTTCAGCCACGCCGCGCAATGACCGGCATGGCTCAGAAACGGGGACTCGATGAGTGGGGTTTCAATGTGCAGCGGCATCTTGCTGTTCCGGTGTCGCGCGCGAGTGCTGCGCCGGCGACGTGCAGGACGATTAACGACGCAGGCCGGCGACGGAATTCCGCGCCGGCCTGTGTCTTTGGTGCGACGGCAGCCTGTCGTTCAGTACACTTCTGGAATGAAGGTCTGGTCGGTGATCGGCGGGCGCACGTAACCGCCCTCGTCCTGGCGGGGCGGCAGCACGATCGGCTGTGGCGTCAGGTCTTCATAGTCGATCATGTTCAGCAGATGCGTGATCACGTTCAGTCTGGCGCGCTTCTTGTCGTCGCCGTCGACCACGTACCACGGGGCCTGCTTGATATCGGTGTGGGCGAACATCGCGTCCTTGGCTTTCGAGTACTCGACCCAGCGCGCACGCGATTCCAGATCCATGGGGCTCAGTTTCCAGTGCTTTTCCGGATGGAAAATGCGCTTCTGGAAACGGCGCTCCTGCTCTTCGTTGCTGACCGAGAACCAGTACTTGATCAGGATGACACCGCTGCGGACAAGCATCCGTTCGAATTCGGGGCAGGTGCGCAGGAACTCGCGGTATTCCTCTTCGGTGCAAAATCCCATCACGCGCTCGACGCCGGCCCGGTTGTACCAGCTGCGGTCGAAAAGAACCATTTCGCCGCCGGCCGGAAGGTGCTGGACGTAGCGCTGGAAATACCACTGTGTCTGTTCCCGGTCGGTCGGCGCCGGCAGCGCAGCAACGCGGGTGACGCGCGGGCTCAGGCTCTCGGTGATGCGCTTGATCGTGCCGCCTTTGCCAGCCGCATCGCGCCCTTCGAACAGCACGACCACTTTCAGTTTCTTGAACTTGATCCACTCCTGAAGTTTCACGAGTTCGATCTGCAGCTTGGCGAGCGTCCGTTCGTAATCCTTGGTTTTGAGCGGAGGCTTCGGAGCGGGATGCGGAGCCTCGTTCAGGTTCACCTTGGCCGGGGTTGCTACCGCCTTCGGTGTTGCTGCCGGCTTGCCTTTGACCGGTTTCGTCGCCTTGGCGGCCTTCACGGGCTCCTTTTTGGCCGTCGCGCGCGCTGCCTTGCCGGCGGCGGCAGCCGGTGGCGATACCGGCTGCTCTACGGTCACTGCTGCGGGAGTGGCTTGATCACTTTCTGGTACGACATCTTCTTGCACGGTCTTGACTTCACTCATTGATGCCTCCTTGGTGTGGCTAGAAACTGCTGGGAAATGAAAACGTATGCTGTCCCGGAAGACTTCGCTCCGCTTTTGTCGACGACCCCCCCGGACAAAACGCGGCAAGCTTCCGGGGCGCCAACGGCTGCTGCCGTCAGGCCCTGGGTAGCTGTTTAAGCCGCGGACTCAGGGTTCGGTGAACGACCGTGACGACGAGATGACTGGCTCGGTTGTGTCGGCTGCCGATGCCATGCAGCAGATGATGCCAGCGATGATGGCGAAGCGAACAAGCCCTCGCTGCCCGCTGGGCGTGGCTAACGCCTGTTGCTTCAGTGCAGCACAAGAGGAATGTGAATGGACGGGCACAGGGCGAACTTATGCCTTGGTTTCGCTGCTGTTAAGACTCGACAATTCGATATTGCCTTGAATTGTTGGCATGGTTCGTTTCCTCTTTGCGCCGGAAAGGCCGTGGGCGGCAATTATCGTCCTTTTTTTCGCAAAAATGAACACTGCCGTGCACGAAACGTGCAATATGCCAAAAGCGTTGCTGGTGTGGTGCCGGCGTGCCGCATGCGGGCTCGGGACGTGCGCGGACAGTAGCAGTTTTCCATGCCGGCGTTGTGACCGATGTCACGTTGCCTGTCAGACGCCGCACACGACCGGAAATGCCGGCCGGCGATGCTTTATTGTGACGCCGCGCAGGCACTGATCGTTGAGCGGCAATGCCTGTCCGTCGCATTGCCGTTTGCTGTGTGGTTCAGGACGGCAGGAGCAGGTCCTGCCGGGTGCGCGAGGGAACGGCCATGACAAACTGGCTGCCCCATCCGGGGCGGCCAGTCCATGACCTTCGGGTTTCTGGAGGCGCTGCGTCCTCAGCCGAGTTTGGCGAAGGCTTCGATCACTTCGGGTGGGGCCTGGACCATTTCGATCAGCACTCCTTCTCCGGCGATCGGGAATTCCGCACTCGCTTTCGGATGCAGGAAGGTTATGTCGAAGCCTGCTGCTCCTTTGCGGATACCACCGGGGGCGAAACGAACGCCGTTGGCGGTCAGCCATTCGACGGCCTTCGGGAGGTCGTCGATCCACAGGCCGACGTGATTGAGCGGGGTTGCATGTACTGCGGGTTTCTTCTCGGGGTCGACCGGTTGCATCAGATCGACTTCAACCTTGAAAGGGCCCGTGCCCATCGCGACGATGTCTTCATCGACATTTTCGCGCTCACTGACGAAGTTGCCGGTAATTTCGAGGCCCAGCATGTCAACCCAGAGTTGACGCAGTTTCATCTTGTCGGGCCCGCCGATGGCGATTTGCTGGATTCCGAGGACTTTGAAGGGACGTTGTTGCTTCATGTGTTGTTCTTTCTCGTAGGAGGATCGAAAAAAGTTCTGGCTGCGCAATCTCAATCGCGTGCAGAACGACGTATCGCCGTCGCGACAGCAATCTCGCCGCCACGCGAAAAAGCTTCGACGTTCGCTTCGATGGTATCAGGGTCGTACAGATAATTCACCATCAGGCCATAGGACTGCTGCCGTCCGCGTGCCGATGTGTCGGCCAGATAATTCAGACGTTCGACACGTGCGCCGTTGCCCAGGTGGAAGCGGGCAACCGGGTCGAAAGGCCGGCCGCCCTTGCTGGCGGTTACCAGGTAACGCGCGGCCAGGCGCATCAGGCCGTGTTGCAGGGCACGCGCGAGGCGCGCTTCATTCACCCAGCGATCATCCGCAAGCAGTTTGGCAAGTTCGCTGGCGTCCGCTGGCGGTGCCATGTCCGACTTGAGGTGGCGTGTGATCCGCTCCAGATCGGCGGCGCTGAAAGACTGCTGCCAGGCTTCCGGATTCTTTTCGGCCCAGCGCCGGAATGTGGGCAGCGGCGACAGGGTGGCGAAACTGACCAGACGCGGGTAGTCGCGTTTCAGGTCGTCAACGACGCGCTTGAGCAGGAAATTGCCGAAGGACACGCCGCGCAGGCCGGGTTGCGTGTTGGAAATCGAATAGAAGATCGCCGTGCTGGCGCGCTGCGCGTCGAAAACCGGCGCCTGCTCGTCGAGCAGCATCTGCACATTGTCCGCCAGGTGGTCGGTCAGCGCGACCTCGACGAAGATCAGCGGTTCCATGGGCATGCGCGGGTGGAAAAAGGCATAGCAGCGACGGTCGGAATCGAGACGGTTCTTCAGGTCGCTCCAGGAGCGGATCTCATGCACCGCCTCGTATTCGATCAGTTTTTCGAGCAGCGCTGCCGGCGAACTCCAGGTGATTCTTTGCAGTTCAAGGAAACCGACGTCGAACCAGGCGCCTAGCCGGGACTCGAGTTCGCGATCGAGCGAGCGCAGCGCAGCGTCGGTGTCGGCAAAGCGCAGCAGGTCGGCGCGCAGGTCGACCAGGAATTTGACGCCTTGCGGCAGGGTATTGAATTGCGCCAGGATACGCAGGCGCGACGAGCGCATGGCCTTGCGCAGTTCCGATTCGGCCATCCATTGCGCGTCACTGCCAATGGCCGCCTGATAGCTGGCATGCGCCGTGGCGACCAACTGCGGGTCGGGGCCAAATTCGGTGGCCAGCATGCGCAGGAAGGTCGCGCGACCCTCGTCTTCGAGACGCAGGTAGGTTTCCGCCAAACGCCCGGCACGCTGCCTGGCCGAGATTTCCCCGCCGACTCCGGCTGCGCATTCGTGAAGGAGTTCGCGGGTCCGGACCAGTTCCTTGCCCGCAAGGCCACGTGCACCGCCACTGTCGGCAAGCAGCGTGCGCACCTTGCGCAAGCCCCGGACTACAATTCCTGCAGGCATTTCTTTCTCCTCGGTCTCGCGGCCGGCCACGAAGCGTGTTCTGCTCAGACGCGTCGGTGATGCGCCGCGACGACAAAAATGATACCGAACAGGACCATCGGCAGCGACAGCCACTGTCCCATGCTGACAGAATACGAAAGTCCAAAGATTCCTTCGTCCGGCGTCCTGAAATACTCGGCAACCCAGCGCAGGACGCCGTAACCGATCAGAAAGACTCCCGAAACGGCACCGCTGGGTCGCTTGCGGCTCGAATAGAGCCACAGGCAAACAAACAGAACGAGGCCCTCGAGACCGGCCTGGTAGAGTTGCGAAGGGTGGCGCGGCACATCGTCTACCCAGGGGAAAAGCATTGCCCACGGCAGCGCCGGATCAGCCGCGCGCCCCCAGAGTTCGCCATTGATGAAGTTGCCGATGCGCCCGGCAGCGAGGCCCAGCGGCACCAGCGGGGCAATGAAATCGGTGAGTTCGAGCCAGCGCCGCTTGCTCTTGCGGGCGTATAGCCACATCGCGATCAGCACGCCAAGGAAGCCGCCGTGAAACGACATGCCGCCTCGCCATACGGCGAGGACTTGCAGCGGATGCTCCAGGTAGTACGCCGGCTCGTAGAACAGGACCTGGCCTAGGCGGCCGCCGACGATGACTCCCAGGACGCCGTAGAACAGCAGGTCATCGAGTTGTCGCAGCGTCCAGCCGGTGGTGGCCAGCTCCGGATGGGTCAGGATCCGCTGCCGGCCGAGCCACCAGAACTGGAGAAAGGCCACCAGGTACATCAACCCGTACCAGTGCACGCTGAGCGGGCCAAGCGAGACTGCGACAGGGTTGAACTGCGGATGGATCAACACGTTGCGAACACCCGTGGGCCTTTCGGATAGAATTCGCATTATATCGCGCCACCCTCGGGCGTGTTCTGGATTGGAGATCGGCAATGCCCCACTATCGTTCCCGCACTTCGACACATGGCCGCAACATGGCGGGCGCGCGCGCTCTCTGGCGCGCCACCGGCATGCAGGACGGAGATTTCGGCAAGCCGATCATTGCCGTCGTCAATTCGTTCACCCAGTTCGTTCCGGGGCACGTGCATCTCAAGGATATAGGACAGTTGGTCGCTCGCGAAATCGAGGCCGCCGGCGGTGTCGCCAAGGAATTCAATACCATCGCCATTGATGACGGCATTGCCATGGGGCACGACGGCATGCTTTATTCGTTGCCTTCGCGTGACCTGATTGCCGACTCCGTCGAATACATGGTCAACGCACACTGCGCCGACGCGATGGTGTGCATTTCGAACTGCGACAAGATCACTCCTGGGATGTTGATGGCGGCAATGCGCGTGAATATCCCGACCATATTTGTCTCCGGCGGCCCGATGGAGGCCGGCAAGGTGAAGTGGGGCGGCAAGGTGATTGCCGTCGACCTGGTCGACGCGATGGTCAAGGGCGGCGACAGCAATTGTTCCGACGATGAGGTCGACTCTTTCGAGCGCTCGGCGTGTCCCACCTGCGGTTCGTGTTCGGGAATGTTTACCGCCAACTCGATGAATTGCCTGACCGAAGCGCTCGGGTTCTCGCTGCCCGGCAATGGCACCGTCCTGGCCACGCATGCCGATCGCCGCGAACTTTTCCTGAAGGCCGGACGCCTGATCGTCGACCTCTGTCGTCGCTATTACGAGCTGGACGACACCTCGGTGCTGCCGCGCTCTATCGGCAGTTTCGCTGCCTTCGAGAACGCGATGACGCTGGATGTGTCGATGGGAGGGTCCACGAATACGGTCCTGCACATCCTGGCGGCGGCACAGGAGGGTGGCGTCAGCTTCACGATGGACGACATCGACCGCATCTCGCGCCAGGTGCCCTGTCTCGCCAAGGTGGCGCCCGCCACACCCGACTACCATATCGAGGACGTGCACCGCGCGGGTGGCATCTTCGGCATTCTCGGCGAACTGGATCGCGCCGGTCTGCTCCATCGCGAGGTGCCGACAGTGCATGCGAGGACGCTCGGCGAGGCGATCGACAACTGGGATGTGATGCGTACGCAGGCGCCACAACTCTGCGAGTTCTTCAAGGCGGCGCCGGGTGGCATTCCGACCCAGAAGGCCTTCTCGCAGAACCGGCGTTACCCGGAGCTCGACCTTGATCGAGCCAAGGGTTGCATTCGCGACAAGGCGCATGCGTACTCACAGGAAGGTGGCCTGGCCGTGCTCTACGGGAACATCGCCAGTGACGGCTGCATCGTGAAAACTGCCGGTGTGGACGAGAGCATCTGGGTCTTTGCCGGCAAGGCACGGGTGTTCGAGAGCCAGGACGATGCCGTCCAGGCGATCCTCGGTGACCAGGTACTGCCCGGCGAGGTGGTGGTCATTCGCTACGAGGGTCCGAAAGGTGGGCCGGGCATGCAGGAAATGCTCTATCCCACGTCCTACCTGAAGTCGAAGGGCCTGGGCAAGGTCTGTGCTTTGCTCACCGATGGCCGCTTTTCCGGTGGTACCTCCGGGCTGTCGATCGGGCATGTTTCCCCCGAGGCCGCCGAAGGTGGCGCGATCGGCCTGGTGCAAGAGGGTGACCTGATCGAGATCGACATCCCGGGGCGTCGTATCCAACTGGCGATCGACGAGTCCGAACTGGCCCGGCGGCGGCTGGCGATGGAGTCGAGAGCCGCGGCGGCCTGGCGGCCGGCGGTTGCGCGCCAGCGTGTCGTGTCGCAGGCGCTGCAGGCCTATGCGCTGATGACCACCTCGGCGGCTACTGGCGCGGTGCGCGATCTGAAGCAGTTGCAGCGGCGCTGAGCCAAGGCTCGACCGGCATGACGGTCCCGGTTCGAGGTGTCCGAGGCGTTTCGCGCGTCGTTCGGGATGCGGCCGGCGACGCGGTCGCAGGTCAACGGGCGGCGTGGTCAACGCGTTAGTGACGGGGCGGAGTGCGTGTACCGGCGCTGCGGATCAAGAGGCTTTCCAAGCTGACCAAACTGAAATAATATCGAGGCGTTTCAAACCCCTTATCTGAACGGAGTAATAGCATGAAAGCGATCTACGTGTGCCTGCTGGCTGCTGCCGGCGTAATGTCTGCCGGCGCCGTCCAGGCTGATGAAGCCCTGGCCAAGGCCAAGAACTGCCTGTCTTGTCACGCCGTCGACAAGAAGGTCGTTGGGCCGTCCTACAAGGACGTGGCCAAGAAGTACACGGCCAAGGATGAAGCCATGCTCGCTGCGAAGGTCATCAAGGGCGGCAAGGGTTCCTGGGGTGAAGTGCCGATGCCGCCAAATCCTTCGGTAACGCCCGACGAGGCGAACAAGCTGGTCAAGTGGATCCTCAGTCTGAAGTGATCGTTGCATGAACAAAAAAACCGGCCAATTGCCGGTTTTCCGTTTCAGGGATGTGGTGCCGAAAGCTGATATGCAGGTCGAGAGATCATATGCATGTTGACAAGGTCCTGATGTGCTTGGACAATCGCCCGTTTCCCACCCTCTACACAGACAATATCGGAGATGAAACCTATGAAGAGTGTTCGTACACCCGGTGTATTGCTCGTTCTGGCAGCCTCGCTGGCCGTGATCGGCTGCGGCAAGAAAGAGGAACCCAAGGCTGCGGCCCCTGCTCCTGCCCCGGTGGCAGCGCCCGCGCCGGCGCCGAAACCCGAAATGGTGGTCAAGATCGGCCATGTCGCGCCACTGACCGGCCCGATCGCGCACCTGGGCAAGGACAACGAGAACGGTGCCCGCCTGGCCGTCGACGATGCCAACGCGAAGAAGATCGAGATCGATGGCAAAGTCATCAAGTTTGAGTTGCTTGGCGAAGATGATCAGGCCGACCCGAAAACCGGTACCGTCGTCGCCCAGAAGCTGGTTGATGCCAAAGTGGCCGGCGTCGTCGGGCACCTCAACTCGGGTACGACCATCCCTGCCTCGGCGATTTACAACGCCGCCGGTCTGCCGCAGATTTCGCCCTCGGCAACCAATCCGAAGTACACCCAACAGGGCTTCAATACCGCCTTCCGCGTGATGGCCAATGACATCCAGCAGGGCTCGGTAGTCGGTGCCTACGCGGTGAAGGACCTGGGCGCCAAGAAGATTGCGATCATCGACGATCGCACGGCCTATGGTCAGGGTTTGGCGGATGAGGTCGAGAAGGCTGCCAAGGCTGCCGGCGCGACCATCGTCGCGCGCGAGTTTACCAACGACAAGGCGACCGACTTCAAGGCCATTCTGACCAAGATCAAGGCCAAGAAGCCTGACGTGATCTTCCTTGGCGGGATGGATGCGGTGGGTGGTCCGATGCTCAAGCAGATGAAGGAACTCGGCATCACCGCCAAGTTCACCACTGGCGACGGTGGCTGCTCACCCGAACTGATCAAGCTCGCGGGTCCGGCATCCGAGGGCGTGGTTTGTACGCAGGCCGGCCTGCCGGTCGACAAGCTCCCGAACGGCCAGAAATTCGTCGAAGACTTCACCAAGAAGTACGGTCAGATTCAGATCTATTCTCCCTACAGCTATGACGCAGTGATGGTCCTGGTCGACGCCATGAAGCGTGCCAACTCTGCCGACCCGGTCAAGTATTTGCCGGAGGTTGGCAAGACCTCCTACGATGGCGTTACCGGCAGGATCGAGTTCGACGAGAAGGGTGACATCAAGAACGGTGCGATTACCGTTTTCGAAATCAAGGATGGCAAGCTGGTTACCCTGAAATCCGAAGGCGGTACGGCCCCGGCCGCGCCCGCTGCTGCGGCTGCTCCGGCCCCGGCGCCTGCACCTGCGGCGGCTCCAGCACCTGCTGCTGCACCCGCCCCGGCTCCGGAAGCCAAGAAGTAAGGGCCCCTCAGCAACTTGATCCCGAGGGAATGGCTCCGGCCATTCCCTCGTTTTTCCTGCATCCGCATCCGCTCAGCACCAACCGGGCCCAGCTTTTGTGCGGCCGCCTCCTTGGCGGCATGCCTCGGAACATACGGTACGCCAGCAGCACCTTGTTGCGGAAAGCTTGATTATGGACACTCTCCTCCAGCAACTGATCAACGGCCTCACCCTGGGCGCTGTCTACGCGCTCGTCGCTCTGGGTTACACGATGGTTTACGGCATTATCGGCCTGATCAACTTCGCCCACGGTGAGGTGGTGATGATCGGTACGATGGTTGCCTTTACGGTGATTGTCTCCCTTGCCGGCTCCGGCATGCCGCCTCTCCTGGTTCTCGGCATCGGCCTGCTGGTTTCGGTGGTGGTCTGCATGGTGCTCGGCTGGGCACTCGAACGTGTGGCCTATCGCCCCCTTCGGCATGCGCCAAGACTGACGCCGTTGATCACGGCGATCGGCATGTCGATCGTCCTGCAGAATGTGGCGATGATCATCTGGGGCCGGAACTACATCACTTTTCCTCCGATGATTCACAAACAGATTTACGACATCGGCGGCGCCAGTTTCACCAACGTTCAGGTCGCCATCGTGTCACTGGCAGCGGTGGTGATGTTGGGTCTGATTTACCTGGTTCATCGCACGCGCATCGGCATGGCCATGCGGGCTACGGCACAGAACCCGCACGTGGCGTCACTGATGGGTGTCGACATCAACCGCGTCATCGCCATGGCCTTCATCATCGGCTCCGCGCTGGGCGCCGTTGCTGGCTGCATGGTCGGTTCGTATTACGAAATTGCGCATTACCAGATGGGTTTCATGCTTGGCCTGAAGGCTTTCACGGCGGCTGTCCTGGGAGGCATCGGCAATCTCGCGGGAGCCATGGCGGGTGGCCTGTTGCTCGGTGTGATCGAGGCGCTGGGTGCCGGTTACATCGGTGATCTGACCGGTGACATCCTCGGCAGTCACTATCAGGATATTTTTGCCTTCATCGTGTTGATCATCGTTCTGATTTTTCGTCCTTCGGGTCTTTTTGGCGAGCGTACAGGAGATCGCGCATGAACGGCCGAGCCAGACCGTCTTCCTCTCGGCAGAGACATTGGCTGGGCTTCCTGCTGCTCGGCGTCGTGCTGCTGGCCGTTCCTTTTGTTGCCGCGCTGGGGGGGCAGGCGTGGGTGCGGATTGCGAATTTCGCGATTCTCTACGTCTTCCTCGCACTTGGTCTGAATATCGTCGTCGGCTATGCGGGTCTGCTGGATCTCGGTTACGTCGCTTTCTACGCCGTCGGCGCCTATGCCTACGCACTCCTGGCGTCGCCGCATTTCGGCATTCACCTGCCGTTCTGGGTGATCCTGCCCCTCGGCGCCGGATTGGCGTGCATCTTCGGCGTCTTGCTGGGTGCGCCGACACTCAAGTTGCGCGGCGACTATCTGGCCATCGTGACGCTGGGTTTCGGTGAGATAGTCCGCATTTTCATGAACAATCTGAATGCGCCGGTGAACATTACCAACGGTGCGCAGGGAATCACCCTGATCGACCCGATTCGGATTGGCGATTTTTCCTTTGCCCAGACCAGCAGTTTCCTCGGGGTGACCCTTTCCGGACCGCAGAAGTACTATTTCCTGCTGGTTGCCCTCGCCCTGCTGGTGATAATGGTCAATATCCGCTTGCAGGATTCGCGAATCGGTCGTGCCTGGCAGGCCATACGCGAGGACGAGATTGCTGCCAAGGCCTGCGGGATCAACACCCGAAACATCAAGTTGCTGGCTTTTGCCATGGGGGCTTCTTTCGGCGGTATCGCCGGGGGCGTTTTTTCCGCGATGCAGGGCTTCGTCAGTCCAGAGAGTTTCTCATTGATGGAATCGATTACCATCCTGGCGATGGTCGTACTTGGCGGCATGGGGCATATACCCGGCGTGATCCTCGGCGCCATCCTGTTGACCGGCCTCCCCGAGGCCCTGCGTTACGGCATCGAGCCGCTACAGCGAGCGCTCTTCGGGCGCATGATCGTTGATCCCGAGAGCTTGCGGATGCTGGTCTTTGGGCTTGCGCTGGTGCTCGTCATGCGCTTCCGTCCGGCGGGCCTGTGGCCCTCGTCGCAACGACGCCGCGAACTTGCCGAGAGTGCGGGTTGACGATGAGCGAACAACAGTTGTTGCTTGAGGCTCACGCGGTGGCCAAGCACTTCGGCGGGGTCAAGGCTTTGCATGATGTTTCCCTGACCATACGGCGGGGCGAGATCTATGGGCTGATCGGTCCGAACGGGGCGGGCAAGACCACTTTTTTCAATTGTCTTACCGGACTTTACCGAAACGAGGGTGGCCACTTCATCTTTGACGGGGTCAGACTTCAGGCGGATGCGCCGCACAAGGCCGCGGCCGTCGGGATCGCCCGCACATTTCAGAACATCCGCCTGTTCGGGAACATGACGGCCCTCGAAAATGTCATGGTCGGCCGCCACTTGCGCACGCGCGCCGGCGTTGTCGGGGCGATCATTCGCAATCCGGCGACGCGTGCCGAAGAGGCGGGGATTGCTCGTCGCGCGGAAGAACTCCTGCACTATGTCGGCATTCACGCGCGCGCGCACGACTATGCAAAACATCTTTCGTACGGAGACCAGAGACGCCTGGAGATTGCTCGCGCACTGGCGACCGAACCGAAGCTGCTGGCGCTCGACGAGCCGGCAGCCGGGATGAACGGCACCGAAACCGAAGCCTTGCGCGTGCTGGTCGAGGGTATCTGTCGCGACGGGGTTACGGTGTTGCTGATCGAGCATGACGTCAAACTGGTCATGGGTTTGTGCGGAAGGGTTGCGGTGCTCGACTATGGCGAGAAGATCTGCGAGGACGTGCCGGCTGTGGTGCAAAAGGATGCGCGTGTCGTCGAGGCCTACCTCGGTGGCTCGGTAGCCTGAAGGAGCGATGAATCATGCTCGAAGTTAACGGACTGCGCGTTTCCTACGGTGGTATCCAGGCCGTTCGCGGCATTACCTTTCATGTCAATGAAGGCGAGATGGTGGCTCTGATCGGTGCCAATGGTGCCGGCAAGAGCAGCACCTTGCGTGCCCTGGCAAGATTGCTCGATCCGGCAGGCGGTAGCGTCCGCTATCGCGGCAAGGAACTTTTGTCCTTGCCGCCACACGCGCTGGTCAGCGCAGGAATCGCACTCGTTCCCGAGGGCAGGGGTGTCTTCCCGCGCATGAGCAGTATCGAGAACCTGCGCATGGGTGCCTACGCTCGCAACGACAGGAGTGGCGTCGAACGCGACCTCGAGCATGTTCTTGGACATTTCCCACGGCTGAAGGAACGGGCTCAGCAATTGGCAGGAACGCTCTCGGGTGGCGAGCAGCAGATGCTGGCGATCGGACGCGCGCTGATGAGCAAACCACGGCTGATGCTGCTCGACGAGCCGTCGATGGGCCTCGCTCCGATTATGGTGCAAAAGATTTTCGAAGTGATTCGCACGGTCGCCAGCGAAGGGATGACCATTCTGCTCGTCGAGCAGAATGCCAAACTTGCGCTGGAAGTCAGTCAGCGCGGCTACGTCATGGAAAGTGGCGAGATCACTGTGACCGATGAGTCAAGGCGGCTGCTTGCCGATCCCAAGGTCCGCGCCGCCTATCTGGGGGAATAGACCTCCGGATCCCGGAAGCCCTAGAACTCCATCGCGTCGGCGAAAGATAGGGCCTGCAACTGCGCCCGGTTGAACTGGCTGGCCGTCAGGCCAAGCATGCCTGCCTGCGTGGCGATGTTCTGACCATCATCGCCTTCACTGGCCAGGGCCAGATCAAGGAAGGGTTTGTAGCGTCCGCCGTTGCCCAGCAGGGCATCGCAGATGGGCTCGGGCAGGCGCATGGTTTCCAGTGCCTGCTCCATGCCGATGCCGAGCAAGGTTTCGAGCAAGGAAAACGCACCGGTGATGAACAGGTTGTCGTACTCCGATGGTTCGACCAGGCCGTTGGCCAGCAATTCCATCAGGCGTGCCCGTAGCAGCGCCGTGTACAGCAAGGCGGGTGCCATCGGGTCCTTGCTTGCGGTTGCCAGCAGCAATGACAACCAGCGGTTCAGCTTGTCGTATCCGAGCATGCTGACTGCATGGCGGAAGGACTGGATCTCGCAGGACAAGCCAAAACCGGCTGAATTGATGTAGCGCAGCAGCTTGTAGGAAATCGCGACATCCTGCTTGAGTGCGGCTTCGATTTCCCGGATGTCGGCGTTGTGGCGGACCAGGTTGAGTACCCGCACGATATTCGCCTGCCCCGGATTGAGGGCTTTCGCAGGCGTGCTGCTGGGTGCCGTAAAAAACCATCCGGCGGCGGCAGTCATTCCGGCATCCACACAGGCGCGAAAATCCGCAGTATTTTCGACATTGAAAGCGATGCCCATGCCGTAAGTTCGCGTTCGCGCAGCGAGCAGCTTGAGTTGGGCCAGAGCGAAATGCTGCGCGTCGAAGCCGATGAAGCGGCAGGCGACGCCGGCCGACAAGGCCTGCGTCGCCTGCGGATCGAAATGCAGGCAGACCGTCGGTTGCCAGGTCTGCAGTGCGGCGATCAGATCGGGGCCGTTCTGATCAAGCAGCGCCGCAGCCGGCAATTCGATGGTCGCATTTTCGGGGGCCGACCAGTCGAGCAGGCTGGCGTCACATGGGGTCCGGCCGCAGCTGACGAATACCGGTTTTTCCCCCTGTGGCCAGACGCTTGCCAGCGCGCTGAGGGCGTTTACCGCATCCGGCATGCCCCCGCTTTCCAGATGCAGTGTCAGGCGCGTGGCGATGATCCGGCGCTGGCGATTGACCAGCGGTTGACGGGACATGAAGACTTCAGTCATGCGTTTCGAATCCACTTGACAGCGATTCTCGAAGCCCGCACTTCGCGAATGCGGGGGGCGAGGTGAGGGGGAAGGTCATGGTATTCATGATCCGGAAGGTAAGGACAAGGCATCAGCGCTGCTTGCCGGATGCGGACTGGTGACCATGGCATTCAGCGTATCGGCAGCAAACTCGAAGGAGTCGGCGAAGAACTCTTCCGCAGGCAATCGGCATCGAGCCACGAAATCCCGTCTTGCAGCAGCGACCATTGCCGGGGAACCACAGACGTAGGCCTGGTGTTCGGAAAGGTCGGGGTGATCGGCCATCGCCACCTCGTGAACCAGGCCGCGGCGACCATTCCAGCGGTCTGCCGTGGTGGCGTCGGAGAGCACCGGGGTGAAGCGGATGTGCGCATGTTCCACTGGCCACTGCTCGGCAAGTTGCAGCAGGTAGAGATCGGCACGTTGGCGCCCACCCCAATAGATGTGCATCGGTCTGGCGTTGGTTTCAGCGACGGCATGTTCGACGATCGCCTTGATCGGCGCAAATCCGGTGCCGCCGGCAATCAGCAGCATGGGTTTCGGAGATTCCTCGCGCAGAATGAAAGTTCCCAGTGGTCCACGCAGGCGGAGGATGTCGCGTTCCTTCATGGTTTCGAAAACCTGGGTGGTGAACTGTCCGCCCGGTGCGTGCCGGATGTGCAACTGCAGGCAGGTGTCCGCATGCGGGGCGTTGGCCAGCGAAAAAGCACGGCGGCGCCCATCCTTGAGGAGGATGTCCACATACTGTCCCGCGAGAAACTGCAGCCGCTCGTTGGCCGCCAGTTTGAGTTCGACGATCATCACGTCGGGAGCTGCGCGCGTCAGCCGCTGCACGCGCGCCGGCAAGGTGCGGATCGGGATGTCTTCAAACGAGCGAACTTCCCGGCTTTCGATGCGCAGATCGCTTCTGGCCATGGCGCAGCAGAAGAGGGCGAAGCCGGCCGCGCGATCGGCGTTACTGAGTACCTCGACGGGTGCCGCGCCGTGCTCCACTCCTCCCGTCAGCACCTTGCCTCGGCAACTGCCACAGAAACCATTGCGGCAGCCGTAAGGAAGGCTCAGCCCCTGGCGTAGTGCTGCTTCGAGAATCGTTTCGTCGGACTCGGCTTGAAAACTGTGCCGGCCAGGTTCGACACTGACCTGAAAACCCATTGCCTCTCCGCTGATGTCCCAATCCGGTAAAATTGCGCAGTGCAAAAACTTTTGATCGTCGGCTGCGGTGACATTGCCCGCCGCATCCTGCCCCGCCTGCGCGGCCATTACCGTGTTTTCGCGCTGTTGCGCGACCCGTCCCAGCGCGCCTTCTGGCGCGAACACGGGGCCAGTCCCGTGCTTGCCGACCTCGATCAGCCAGACAGCCTGCAGCGCATCGCCGGTCTGGCCGACATCATCCTGTATCTGGCACCGCCGGCGGCCGCGGACAAGTGCCGCCGTGTCACCGGTGACGGGCGCGATACCCGGACCAGCGCCCTGCTCGCCGCCCTGGCCCGCGGCTGGAGTCTACCACAGCGAATCGTGTACATCAGCACCACCGGTGTGTACGGCGATTGCGACGGCGATCTGATTGACGAGACGCATGCCTTGCGGCCAGCCACGGCCCGAGCCTGTCGCCGGGTTGACGCCGAACGCCAGTTGCGCGCCTTCGGGCGCCGTGGGGTGGTGGTCAGCATTCTGCGTGCCCCCGGCATTTATGCCGCCGATCGCCTGCCGATTGAGCGGTTGCGCAAGGGTATTCCCGCCCTGTACGCGCCGGACGACGTGTATACCAACCATATTCATGCCGACGATCTGGCGATGTTGACTTGCGCCGCAGTTCGTTATGGACGCAACAACCGCACGTACAATGCGACAGACGATTCGCAGATCAAGATGGGGGACTATTTTGATCTGGTGGCCGATGGTTTCGGTTTGCCGAGGGCACCGCGCCTGTCGCGTCGCGAGGCCGAGGAGCGGCTCTCGCCCCTGCAGTTCTCGTTCATGAGTGAATCACGGCGTTTGCTCAACCAGCGGATCAAACAGGAACTGCGGGTGAAATTGCGTTATGCGCGTGTCGAGGATGGCGTGGCAGCGGCGCGGATCGAAAGGAAAAACTGGTGCTCATAGTCAAGGTTCTGCATCTGTGGATGGTGGTCAGCTGGTTTGCGGGCCTGTTCTACCTGCCGCGCATTTTCGTCAACCTGGCGATGGTTGCACCGGACAGCGTCGCCGAACGCGATCGCTTGCTGCTGATGGCTGGCAAGCTCTATCGTTTCATGACCCCGATCGCTGTTCTGGCAGTCGCTCTCGGGTGCTGGCTGTGGTTTGGCTTCGGCTTTTCAGGTGGCTGGCTGCACCTCAAGACGACTCTGGTGGTGGGGCTGCTGGCCTACCACGCCTATTGTGGTCGGCTGTTGCGCGACTTTCGCGCCAGCCGCAACGTGCGTAGCCACGTCTGGTTCCGCTGGTTCAACGAAATGCCGGTGCTGGTCCTGCTGGCGGTGACTTACCTTGCCGTTCTCAAGCCGTTTTAGTTCACCTGGCCAGGAGACAATTGTGGAAACATTCTTTGCCAGTTGCCCGCGCGGCCTGGAACAACTGCTGGTTGACGATCTTTCGGCGGCCGGAGCGCGGGACCTCAAACAGATCTCCGGGGGCGTGCATTTTCGTGCCGAGTGGACGGTTTGCTACCGGGCCAATCTGCACTCGCGAATTGCCACGCGCATCCTGTGGCGGGTGGCACATGCGCCTTACCGCACCGAGGACGACATCTACCGCCTGGCACTGGAGACGTCGTGGCCACGCAGTTTTGTTTCCGAGCAGACCATTCGGGTCGATGTGACTGCCGTAAAAAGCGCTCTGAAGAGCATTGATTTCGTGACCCTGCGCATCAAGGATGCGATCTGCGACCGTTTCCGCCGCGATACGGGGAAGCGCCCGAGCGTCGATACGCGTCAACCGGACGTGCGGGTACACGGTTTCCTTGGCAGCGAGGACTGTACGCTTTATCTCGATACCTCGGGTGCCCCCCTGTACCAGCGTGGTTGTCGCCAGAAGACCGTGGATGCGCCGCTGAAGGAAAACCTGGCCGCGGGTATTCTCCGCCTCAGCGGTTGGCATCCGGGGGTCACGCTGCTCGACCCGATGTGCGGCAGCGGCACCTTCCTGATCGAAGCGGCGCAGATCGCACTCGGCATTGCGCCAGGGGCCGGACGGAGTTTCGCTTTCCAACGGCTGCGCCAGTTTGATGCGGCAGCCTGGAAACGGCTGCTCGATGCCGCACAGGCGGAGGAGAAAAGCGCTGACCACGCCGGAATCTTCGGCAGCGACCTGTCACCAGTCGCCGTGCGTGCGGCGCTGGCCAACCTCGATCGCGCCGGCCTTCTGCCCGCGGTCACGCTCAGTACTGGCGATCTGCTCGAAATCAGCGCCCCTGCCAGTCATGGCATCCTGGTCAGCAATCCCCCTTATGGCGAGCGCGTGTCCGATCATGACGAACTGGCCGAGTTCTACCCCCTGCTCGGCAGTGCCCTGAAGCGCCGGTTCGCGGGCTGGAACTGCTACCTGTTGAGCGCCGACACGCGTTTGCCGAAGTTGATGCGCCTGACACCAAGCAGGAAGACGCCCCTGTTCAATGGCGCGCTCGAATGCCGCCTCTATGAATTCCGGATGGTGGCCGGCAGCAACCGAGGTACGGCCGCGACGCCGCCGGTGTAGCCGTCAGTCGGTGTACTGGCTGCTGACGGCAGAACCGGTTGCGGCCGGGACACGGCGGTCACCGGGTTTCCTGCCACCACTGGCAAGTCAAATGATGTCCAGATGTCCGATGCCGGCGGTCAGGTCCCGATCCTTCGATTCCTTGCCATGCAGCTTGATCTGCAGGCGCAGGTCGTTGAGCGAGTCGGCGTTGCGCATGGCATCGGTGTAGCTGATCTGGCCGGCTTCGTACAGATCGAACAGCGCCTGGTCGAAGGTCTGCATGCCCAGTTCGCGCGACCTTTTCATGACCTCCTTGATTTCCTGCACCTGGCCCTTGAAGATGAGGTCTGAAATCAGTGGCGAGTTGAGCATGATCTCGATTGCCGGGGCACGTCCCTTGCCGTCCTTCTTCGGTAGCAGCCGCTGCGAAACCAAGGCCCGCAGGTTCAGCGACAGGTCCATCAGCAACTGGTGGCGGCGTTCCTCGGGGAAGAAGTTGATGATCCGGTCGATGGCCTGGTTGGTACTGTTGGCATGCAGCGTCGCGAGGCAGAGATGCCCGGTTTCGGCGAAGGCGATGGCGTAGTCCATGGTCGCGCGATCGCGGATTTCGCCCATCATGATCACGTTCGGTGCCTGCCGCAGCGTGTTCTTCAACGCGATTTCCCAACTCTCGGTATCAACACCGATCTCGCGTTGGGTGACGATGCATTTCTTGTGCTCGTGGACGAACTCGATCGGGTCTTCGATGGTGATGATGTGACCCTGACTATTGCGGTTGCGGTGATCAACGAGTGCCGCCAGGGAGGTGGTCTTGCCGGTGCCGGTGCCCCCGACAAAAACGACCAGGCCGCGCAAGGTCATCGCGATGTCTTTGAGTACCGGCGGCAGGCCGAGCTCGTCGAGGGACGGTACGACCAGGTTGATGGTGCGGCAGACGATGGCGACCTTGCCCTGTTGTACCAAAGCGCTGACACGGAAGCGGCCGATTCCCGTCGGCGAGATGGCGAAGTTGCATTCCTTTGTGGCTTCGAAATCGGAGGCTTGCCGATCGTTCATGATCGAACGCGCGAGTTCAGCGGAGTGCTGCGGCAGCAGGGGCTGGTTGGAAACCGGTACCACCTTGCCGTCGATCTTGATCGCCGGCGGGAAGTTCGCCGTGATGAAGAGGTCCGAACCGTTTTTCTGCGTCATCAGTCGCAGCAGTTCGTGCATGAATTTTAACGCCTGGTCAGTTTCCACGCATTACCTCCTGCTCGCAAGACTGGCTTAAAGGCCGGGGAAAGTGTCTTTATTGGCCGCCTTGTTGCGAGCTTCGGCTGCCGAAACGACATTGCGTCGGACCATGTCGACCAGGCATTGGTCGAGCGTCTGCATGCCGTGCTGTTGCCCGGTCTGCAGGGACGAATACATTTGTGCCACCTTGTTTTCCCGAATCAGGTTGCGGATCGCCGGTGTGCCGATCAGGATCTCATGCGCCGCGACGCGGCCCTGGCCGTCCTTGGTCTTGAGCAGGGTCTGCGAGATCACCGCCCGCAGGGATTCGGAAAGCATCGAGCGAACCATTTCCTTTTCGGCGGCTGGGAAGACGTCGATCACGCGGTCAATCGTCTTGGCGGCGCTCGAGGTATGCAGGGTGGCGAAGACCAGGTGCCCGGTTTCCGCACCGGTCAACGCCAGACGGATGGTCTCGAGGTCGCGCAACTCACCGACCAGGATCACGTCCGGATCTTCGCGCAAGGCCGAGCGCAGAGCGTTCTGGAAAGACAGTGTATGCGGGCCGACCTCACGCTGGTTGATCAGGCATTTCTTCGACTGGTGCACAAACTCGATGGGATCCTCGACGGTGAGGATGTGGCTATACGAATTTTCATTGACATGATTGATCATCGCCGCCAGGGTGGTCGACTTGCCCGAGCCGGTAGGCCCGGTGACCAGCACGATGCCTCGCGGATAATCGGAGATGTCCTTGAAGATCTTCGGGCAGTTCAGTTCTTCGAGCGTCAGCACCTTCGACGGAATCGTCCGGAATACCGCCCCGGCACCGCGATTCTGGACGAAAGCGTTGACCCGGAAACGCGCCAGATTGGGAATCTCGAACGAGAAATCGCATTCCCGCGTGTCCTCGTACTGCTTGCGCTGAACGTCGCTCATGATGTCGTAGACCATGCCGTGCACGTCCTTGTGCTCCATCGCCGGCAGGTTGATCCGCCGCACGTCACCGTTGACCCGGATGATTGGTGGCAGGCCCGCAGACAGATGGAGGTCGGAGGCCTTGTTCTTGACACTGAACGCAAGTAGTTCGGTGATGTCCATCCGTTTTCGTCCTCGGGCGGTGGGCAGGGCGCGGTGCTATACTCTCGTAAATTTGCGCAACATCCGATTATGACCACACTTGGTGCCAGGCTGCAAGACGTTCTCGCGCGAATCGCGCGCGCTGCGCAGCAGCACAGCCGTGATCCCGCCAAGGTACTGCTGCTCGCTGTAAGCAAGACGTGGCCCGCCGCGTCGGTGGCTGAACTGGCCGCCGCCGGCCAGCGGGCATTTGGCGAGAGTTATGTTCAGGAAGGGGTTGACAAGATCACCGCGTTACGTCCGCTGCGGCTGGACTGGCATTTCATTGGTTCGCTGCAGAGCAACAAGACGCGCATCGTCGCCGAGTCTTTTGACTGGGTGCATTCGGTGGACCGGCTGCGGATTGCGCAGCGCCTCTCCGAACAACGTCCAGACTCGCTGCCCCCGTTGTCGGTCTGCCTGCAGGTCAACATCAGCGGCGAGGCAACGAAAGGTGGTGTTTCCCTCGCAGCAGCACCGACCCTGGCGCAGGCAGTCGCGGCGCTGCCGCGACTACGCCTGCGTGGCCTGATGGCCGTGCCGGCGCCGAGCGGGGATTTCATGACGCAGCGCCAACCTTTCCGCTGTTTGCGGGAACTTTCCGAGCGATTGCAGGCCGATGGTCTGCAGCTTGATACACTTTCGATGGGTATGTCACACGACCTGGAAGCAGCCATTGCCGAAGGGGCGACGCTGGTGCGTGTTGGCACCGCAATTTTTGGTGAGAGAAACACAGCATGAAGATCACTTTCCTTGGCGGTGGCAATATGGCCAACGCGATGATCGGTGGCCTGGTGAAGACCGGTTTTTCGGCAGCCGACATCGCCGTCATTGAACTCGGTGCGCAGGGGCGAGCCAAGTTGCGGTTGGTGTACGGTGTGCGCTGTTACGAAGCGCCGACGGCGGCGGCGCTCGACTGCGATGCGGTGCTGCTGTCCGTCAAGCCGCAGCAGTTGCGGGACGCTTGTGAGCCGCTGCTTCGCCATCTCAAGCAGCAATTGATCATCAGCATCGCTGCCGGTCTGCGCCTGGCAGACGTTTCACGCTGGCTGGGTGGTTACGGCAAGATCGTGCGCGCGATGCCCAACACCCCTGCCTTGATTGGCGCCGGCGTGACCGGCCTGTATGCCTTGCCGGCGGTGTCGATGGCCGAGCGACTCGGTGCCGAGCGCATTCTGCAGGCGGTCGGCAGCACGCTGTGGATTGCCGACGAAGCGCAGATGGACGCAGTGACCGCCATCTCGGGGAGTGGGCCGGCCTATGTCTTCCTGTTCATCGAGGCCCTGCAGCAGGCAGCAAAGGAACTGGGACTGACGCCGGCACAGGCGCGTCAACTTTCGATCGATACCGTACTCGGGGCCGCCAAGCTGGCCTCGCAGTCCGACGAAGCGGCCAGCGTGCTGCGGGAGCGAGTGACCTCCAAAGGCGGCACCACCGAGGCGGCATTGCGGACGATGGCCGAGCGCGGTGTCAAGGAGGGTTTCATCGCCGGGGTCTTTGCCGCCAATGCGCGTGGTCGCGAGTTGGGCGAGCTGCTTGGCGGGGACGCCTGATGATCATCCAGGCCAGCCTGTTTCTGATTGAAGCGCTGACTGGTTTTCTGACTTTTGCCCTGCTCCTGCGTTTCTACATGCAGGCCTGTCGCGTCTCGTTCAACAACCAGATCGGCACTTTCGTCGTCGAATTGACCAACTGGCTGGTCAGACCGCTGCGCAAGGTGCTACCGGGATTGTTCGGGCTCGATCTGGCAAGCCTGCTGCCGGCTTATGTGCTGCAGGTCCTGTTTGCCTGCGCGGTGTTCGTGCTGAGTGGCGGCATCGCCATGGAAACCTGGTCGCCGCAGGGTCTGATTCCCCTGCTGTTGTGGCGCGGCGTCGTGGCGACCTTGCGTCTCAGCCTCTACCTGCTGATTGGCGCACTGTTGGCGCAGGCGGTGCTGTCGTGGGTCAATCCCTATTCCCCATTCAGCCACCCGGTGTCGCAGTTGACGAGACCCGTCCTGCAACCGATTCAGCGCGTGGTGCCCCCGATTGGCGCCATCGATCTGTCGCCGCTGATTGCCATCGTCCTCGCCCAACTGCTGCTCATCTTTCTGTAGCGCGGTGCCCGACTGGCTGCGCGAGGTCGACGGCGCGATCATCCTGACCATTCATGTTCAGCCTGGAGCGAAGCGCAGCGAGGTGGCCGGTGAGTATGGTGATGCCCTCAAAATCCGCCTCGCCGCGCCGGCGGTAGACGGCCGGGCCAACGCCGCATTGCTGGCGTTCATCGCCCAGCGGCTGGGCCTCGCACGCTCGGCGGTGGAACTGAAAAGCGGCCTAACCTCACGACGCAAGTCGCTGCGGGTTACGGGTGCGCGCCCCGACGCCGAGCACTGCCTGCTGGGGCAGTGAGCGAGCAGGCGTTGGCTGCCACGCCAGGTTCTGCGGTAGGGCTCAGGCCTCGAAAACGATGCGTCCGCCGACCAGTGTCATGCGCACTCGACCGCTGACTTCGTAACCCATGAACGGGGTGTTCTTGCCCTGGCTGCGCAAGGCATCCGGGGTGACGCGCCAGGTTTCATCGGGATCGAAGACGCAGACGTCGGCAGGACTGCCGACACTCAGCAAACCTGCCTCGATGCCGAGAATGGCGGCCGGATCGCAGGTGATGCGGGCGAGCGCCAGAGCCAGCGGCAGTTTTTCCTGCGCCGCCCACTGCAGCGTCAGCGGCAGCAGGAGTTCGAGTCCGGACGCGCCGGGCAGGGCTTCGGCAAACGGGAGTTGCTTGCCGTCTGCATCGACCGGGGTATGGTCCGAACAGATCGCTGCCAGACCTTCCGCAACCGCGGTGCGAAGCGCGTCACGGTCGCTCGCCGAACGCAGTGGCGGGTCGAAGCGGGCATTGCTGTCGAAGTAGCCGATGTCCATTTCCGATAGGTGCAGGTGATGGACCGCGACGTCACAAGTGACCTGCACATTGGACCGTCGGGCCTGGCGAATCAGGGCGATGCCTGCGGCTGACGACAGGCGTGAAAGATGCAGGCGAACCCCGGTCTGGGATGCCAGCAGCAGTGCCGTGGCGATGGCGACGGTTTCGGCCGATACCGGAATGCTGGCCAGTCCGAGCCGTGAAGCCACCTCTCCATCGTGGGCTACGCCGTCGCCGGTGAGAAACTGATCCTGCGGCCGCAAGCGCACGGCATAGCCGAAAGTGGCGGCGTATTGCATCGCCCGCAGCAACAACTGGGTGTCGACGATCGCCCGTTTGGCTTGTGAAAAAGCGATGCAACCGGCGCGCGCCAGACTGTTCATTTCGGCGAGTTTCTCGCCGGCCAGTTGCTGTGTCAGGGCGCCGATGGGATAAACGCGCGCCAGGCCGAGCGTCTCGCTGCGTCGAACCAGCCGTTCGACGAGGCCCGGTTCGTCGAGCGGTGGTTTGCTGTCTGGCGGACAGGCGAGCGAGGTGACGCCGCCGGCGACCGCTGCGTTGAGTTCGGGTTCGATGCCACCGAGCCGGCTGGAGAGGTCAACCAGACCAGGGCAGGCGATCAGGCCGCTGGCGTCGATGCTGCGTTCAGCCGCGAAGCCGGTCGGTGGCAGGCCGATGCCCGCCACCAGGCCATCGGCAATGAACAGGTCGAGGCGGGCATCAAGACTGTTTTTCGGGTCGATCAGGCGAGCATTGCGCAGGTGCAGGTGTTGTCTGTTCATCGCTCAGTTCCCCGCCAGGATTCCCATGACCGCCATCCGGACGGCGATCCCGAAGGTGACCTGCGGCAGGATCACTGCCTGTGGTCCGTCGGCGACATCGCTGTCGATTTCCACGCCGCGGTTCATCGGCCCGGGGTGCATCACGATGGCGTCCGGTTTGGCCAGCGCCAGCATTGCGGGCGTCAGGCCGTAACAGCGAAAGTACTCGCGCGCCGAAGGCAGCAGGGCGCCATTCATGCGCTCGTTCTGCAGGCGCAGCATGATCACCACATCGCAATCGCGCAGTCCGGTGCCCAGATCGTGGCAGACACGCACGCCCATCCTCTCGATGGCGGTCGGGAGCAGCGTTTGTGGGCCGACAGCGCGCACTTCGGCGGCGCCAAGGGTGGTCAATGCGTGGATATCCGAACGGGCGACCCGCGAATGCAGAATATCGCCGACAATCGCCACCGCCAGGTTGGTGAAATCCTTCTTGTAGTGGCGAATCGTATACATGTCGAGCAGCCCCTGCGTCGGATGCGCGTGGCTGCCATCGCCGGCGTTGACCACATGCACATCGTTGCGTCCGAGGCGGCGCAGGTGGTCGGCGATCAGGTGCGGCGCGCCACTGGCCGCGTGCCTGACGACGAACATGTCGGCATGCATGGCCACCAGGTTGTCTACCGTGTCCAGCAGGGTTTCGCCCTTGGCGGTCGAAGAACGCGTGACATCAAGGTTGATCACGTCCGCAGACAGCCGTTTGGCGGCGATTTCGAAAGTCGTCCGCGTGCGCGTGGAATTTTCGAAGAAGACGTTGAAGACGCTTTTTCCCCGCAACAAGGGCACCTTCTTGACATTCCGGTCGGAGACCTTGAGGAAACTCGATGCGGTGTCGAGAATGTGATTGATCACTGCCCGCGGCAGGCCCTCGATCGACAGCAGGTGTGTCAACTCACCGTTGGCGTTGAGTTGTGGATTATGCATGCTCGGCGAGGCTCCACTGCAGTCGATCACCGGTTTCCGCCGAAAGGATCAGTTCCTGCGATGCATCGAGATCGACTCGCCAGGCGCAGTAATCGGCGCAGATCGGAAGCTGGCGGCGTCCGCGATCAGCCAGAACCGCGAGCTGTATGCTGGACGGGCGGCCGTAGTCGAAAAGTTCGTTGATTGCCGCGCGCGTCGTACGTCCGGTGTAGAGCACATCGTCCACCAG
This sequence comes from Candidatus Accumulibacter propinquus, assembly GCA_016714935.1. Lineage (GTDB taxonomy): Bacteria > Pseudomonadota > Gammaproteobacteria > Burkholderiales > Rhodocyclaceae > Accumulibacter > Accumulibacter propinquus. The sequence goes on from JADKBU010000026.1 coordinate 44,010, forward strand.
GATCAATGGCCGGCCCTCGACATCAAAGGGAATCGAGCTTGGTTTGACACGGGCATGCAAGCCCCGGGCACGGTAATCGTCGCGGTAGAACGAGACGTCGATCAGGCCGATTTCGTTGCGCAATCCAAGCAGCTCGCGCAGGCGTCGGGCAACCCAGGCGCCGCCGCTGTGGATGCCGACCAGCACCGTGTCCGGCTGCAATCGTGGACGGATCAGTTCAGCCAGTTCGGCACATTGCGCTTCGGCGTCGGGGAGATCAAATGCAGGCATCGGTTTCGCGGTCAATGGAAGATTGGGGTGGGGGGAAGGCGAGGTCAGGCGTCTGCCCGGCCATGGCGTCAAAATAGCCCTGCAGGATCAGTTGCGCGGCGACGGCGTCGATATGCCTTCTGGCGCTGCGGCTGTCGTGACCCGCGCTGCGTAACCGCTCCTCGGCGGCACATGACGAAAGCCGTTCCTCGGCGTAAGCCACACCTAGTCCGAAGCGGCCGCGCAACTGGTTGGCGAAGCGCGTGCAGCGCGCGGTCATGGCGTGTGGCGTGCCGTCGAGCGCGACCGGTCGCCCGACGACCAGGTTGGTCGGCTGCCATTCACGGATCAGGGAGGCAATCGCGGAAAAACGTTCACCGTCGCCGGTGCCCTGGATGGTGGTCAGCGGATGTGCCTGCAGCAGCTGCCACTCACCGACGGCGACGCCGATTCGCTTTTCTCCGAAATCGAAAGCGAGGACCGTGCCGTTGGTCTTGCGGGCTGGCTCAAGCATGGCCGGCGGCATCGGCGAGATTGGCGAGATTGACGCCAAGCAGTTCCAGTGCCGAGGCCAGCCGTTCCTCGTAAGGGAGCTCGAAAAGAATGTGCGGTTCGGCAAGCACGGTCAACCAGGCGTTCTGCGTCAGCTCGTGTTCGAGCTGCCCGGCAGCCCAGCCGGCGTAGCCCAGGGTCACCATCACATCGCGTGGCAGGCCGCTGCGGGCGACGGCCTGCAGGATGTCGCGCGAACTGGTCAGTCCGACCTGGTCGTTGATCGCCAGCGTAGACTGCCATTGCCCGACCGGTCGATGGAGGACGAAACCGCGATCAGTCTGCACCGGGCCGCCGAAGAGAACGGGCAGATTGGCGAAACCATCGACCTCCAGGGGCACGTCGATTTTTTCGAGAAGCGTACCCAGGCTCATGTCGATCGGCCGGTTGACGATTACCCCCAGGGCGCCGCGCTCGTTGTGTTCGGCGACGTAGACCAGAGACTTGGAGAAGTAGGAGTCCACCATTGCCGGCATGGCAATGAGAAAATGGTCCGTCAGATTGATTCTTTGCATGGGCTCATTCTAAACGGCGCTGGCGGCTGACACAAACGTTCATCGCCTTGTCCGATGCAGGCAAACACGAACATCATGCCTGATTTTGCGGCCCCTGGTGCTTGTCCAGAGGGTGGCCGGGGCGCGACGGGCACGTCCGCGCGGGCCGGTTCTACCATTGGGGGAAGGCATGTTGGAGGCGATTCTTGTCTGGTTTCGACGCGATCTGCGTGATTACGATCACGCCGCGCTTTCCGAAGCGCTGCGGCGTGGACGACAGGTCTATTGCGCTTTCGTTTTCGACCGGGAGATTCTCGACACCCTGGAGCGACGCTGCGACCGTCGCGTCGAGTTCATCCGCGAGTCGCTGGTCGAACTCGACGCGGCGCTGCGCGCACGCGGCGGCGCACTGATCGTTCGCCACGGCTGGGCCACTCGCGAGATTCCCGAGTTGGCGAGGTCGCTTGGTGTGGCCGCGGTGTTTGCCAATCGTGACTACGAACCGCTGGCCAAGCGACGCGACAGTGCGGTCGCCACGGTTTTGCAGGCGGACGGCATTGCCTTCGAGTCGTTCAAGGATCAGGTGCTGTTCGACGCTGATGAGGTGCTGACGCAGGCCGGGCGCCCTTATACCGTGTTTACGCCCTACCGGAACGCCTGGCTCAAGCGCCTCGGGGAGGACGACTGGCAGCCGCATGCCGGCCGAGGCCAGGGGCTCGCCGTGGCGCCGGTGGGCGGTGGCGTGCCGACGCTGGCGGAACTCGGTTTCGCCGCCAGCGATCTGCGCGCACTCGGCATCGTGCCGGGAATGTCCGGTGGCCGGCAGCGCCTGAGCGACTTCCTGGGGCGCATGGCGCGGTACCGGGAGCAGCGTGATTTTCCTGCGGTCAAGGGGGTGTCGTATCTCTCGGTGCATCTGCGCTTCGGGACCCTCTCGGTCCGCGAGCTGGTGGCGCAGGCGATTGCCGCCGGCGCCCTGCATGCGCCGACCGGGGGTGCAGCGACCTGGCTTTCCGAACTCGTCTGGCGCGACTTCTACTTCATGATTCTCGACCGCTTTCCATACGTCAGCGAGCGCTCGTTCAAGCCGCAGTACGACGCCATTGTCTGGGAGCAGGGGCCGCACGCGGACGCGGCCTTCGCCGCCTGGTGCGCTGGCCGCACCGGCTATCCGCTGGTCGATGCCGCCATGCGGCAACTCAACAGCACCGGCTACATGCATAACCGCCTTCGCATGCTCGTGGCTTCCTTTCTGACCAAGGATCTGGGCATTGACTGGCGGCGCGGCGAAAGCTACTTTGCCAGTCAGCTCAACGATTTCGATCTGTCGGCCAACAATGGCGGGTGGCAATGGGCGGCGTCAAGTGGTTGCGACGCGCAACCCTATTTCCGCATCTTCAACCCGGTGACGCAATCGGAGCGCTTTGATCCCGCCGGCAGGTTCATCCGTCGTTATCTTCCCGAGCTGGCCAGTGTCCCGGACCAGTGGGTGCATGCGCCATGGCGCATGAGTGAGCCGCAGCAGGCCGCCTGCGGCGTGCACATCGGTCGCGATACGCCGGCACCGCTGGTCGACCATGCGCAGGCCAGGCATCGGACACTGCAGCGCTACGCGGTGGTCAAGACTGGCGCTGGGCCCTGACGTGCCCCGCTACCAGGCGCAGCAGTTCGTCTTCCTGGTACGGTTTGCCGAGATAGTGGTTCACGCCGAGTTCAAGGGCGTATTGACGGTGCTTGTCAGCGGTTCGCGAGGTGATGATGATGATCGGCACCTGTTGCAGGCGCGCATCGGCACGCACGTTTCGGGTCAGTTCAAATCCGTCCATGCGTGGCATCTCGATGTCGACCAGCATGACGTCCGGGACCACGGCGACGAGTTGTTCGAGCGCGTCGACGCCATCCTTGGCGGTCATCACCTGGTAGCCCTCGCGTGCCAGCAGCCGACTGCTGATCTTGCGCACGGTCAGCGAGTCGTCCACGATCATTACCGTCGGCAGTGTGGCCGTGACCAGATCGGCAGCCGTGGGTTGACGTACCGTCGGCACCGGCGAAACCGCGGCCCCCGCGCGGTCGCGACTGGCCAGGGCGATCGGGTTGAGAATCAGCACCACCTGGCCGTTGCCGAGAACGGTGGCGCCATCGACACCGATGACCCGGGCCAGTTGTGGTCCGATGTTCTTGACCACGATTTCCTGGTTGCCCAGCAGTTCATCGACTTGCAGCGCGACCCGCTGGGTGCCGCTGCGTAGCAGCAGGACCCAATACTGCTGATGTTTCTCCGGCAGCGCACGCGTTTCGCCGAGGAGATGCGGCAGGTAGCTGAAGGGATACTGATTCCCCGTCCAGGATGCGGCACGCGCTTCGCGAATGCGGGTCAGCCCCTTTTCCTTGAGGTCGAGCACCTGCTCGATCATCGCCGCAGGAATCGCGTACTCGCGGTTGCCGGAGCGCACCAGCAAGGCTTTGGTCACCGCCAGCGTGAGCGGCAGATAAAGCCGGAACGTCGTTCCCTGATCGGGGGCGGACAGCACTTCAATGCGGCCACCCAGGCTGGTCACCTCACTCTTGAGGACATCCATCCCGATGCCACGACCGGACAGGCGCGACACCTCACTGGCCGTCGAGATTCCCGGGGCAAAAATCAGATCCACCACGCGTGTCGTGTCGGCGGCTTCGCTTTCGCTCAGCAGGCCGGCGCGCAGACCGCGCTCGCGCAAGCGGTCAAGGTCCAGGCCGGCGCCGTCATCCGCGAAGGTGAGGATGATCTCGTTGCCTTCCTGCGCCAGTTTCAGCGAGATCTCGCCGATTTCCGGCTTGCCCTTGGCCAGGCGCAGCGGCGCGTCTTCAAGTCCGTGTGCGACGGCGTTGCGCAGCATGTGTTCGAGCGGCGCCAGCATCTTGTCGAGCACCGTCCTGTCGAGTTCCAGTTGCGCACCACTGATTTCCAGATTGGCGCGTTTGCCGACTTCCTTGCCCGCCTGCCGAACGATACGGTAAAGGCGGTCGGCAATGCTGGCAAACGGCACCATGCGTACCGACATCAGTTCCTGCTGAACCTCTCGGTTCAGGCGTGCCTGCGCGACGATCGCCGCGTTGGCGTCGTCCAGGTTTTTCAGCAGATTCTGCTGGACGGTGGCCACATCGTTGACCGATTCGGCCATCATCCGCGTCAGTTCCTGGAAGCGCGTGAAGCGATCGAACTCGAGCGGATCGAAATCCGCGTGGTGCTCGCCGGTCTGTGCCGCACGTGACTGCATCTGCAGTTCCGCCTGCAGTTCGATGTCGCGCAATTGCCGACGCAGGCGGATGACGTTCTCGGTAAGGTCGAGCAGCGACGCCTTGATCGCTCGCATCTCGCCTTCGATACGCGAGCGGGCGATCGACAGTTCGCCTGCCTCGTTGACCAACCGGTCGATCAGGTCGGCACGCACGCGCAGCATCGCGCGCTGGACGGCGGCATCGCTTTCGCTGTCTGGCGTCTCGGCCGTGACCGCCACGCTGCCCTGATCGCCAGCCGCGACCAGATCGGGGGTGGGCTGGGCCGCTGTCGGCAGTTGCGACGCCGCTTCGTCCGGTATGTCCACGGGTGCCTCGGACGATTCCCCGCGCTGCAGGTGCTCGACAATCTGCACAATCACGTCGAAGGCATTGTCGATATCGTCAATCAGGTCCAGTGGCGCGGTACCGGCATCCTGCGCTTCGCTCATGCGCGTTTCGATGGCGTGCGTCATTTCACCGAGATTCATCGCCCCGGCCATCCTGGCGCTGCCCTTGAGCGTATGGAACAAGCGCGCCAAGCGGCGGACGGGTTCGCTATCGGCGGGATTGTTTCGCCAGGCATGCAACTGCGCCGCGATGTTCTGGTTGAGGTCGAGCGCTTCCTCGATAAAGAGGGGCAGCAGTTGCTCGTCCAGTTCGTCGTGCAGTTCCGGAAGCTCAAACGCAACTGCCTCCGTCGCCGCAACTGCCGGCGGCGCAGACGTCGGCACCGCCACCTGCGCGGCGGCGGTTGCGCCTCTGCTTGCGCGTCGGTTTCAGCAAGCGCGGACGTCGGCGCGACCACCGGCTCGGGGTATAGCGTATCGAGGGCTTCGACCAGGCTCGGCGCCGCTTCCGGCTCGTGGTCGCGGGCGACATCCGCAAGCATCAGAGACAGGACGGCGATCGTCTGGCGAACGGTTTCCAGCGCTTCGAGGCTCTCGGGATGGGGTGTAAGCTTGCGCCGTACCAGAGCCAGCTCAAGGGCGTGGCCGAGCCGGTTGATCGCCGCGATACCGACCGTGCCGGCGATGCCGGCAAGGGTGTGGGCGGCCCGGTACATTTCGTGCGTTGTCGGAGCTGCGAGGTTGTTCTCAAGCTGTGCAAACTCGCGCTGCAGCGTGGACAGGTGCGTACCGGCCTCGTCGTTGAAGATCTCGGCCAGGGCGGGGGCGATCGACAGGCGCGGCAGCGTTCCCTGCGCAGCGGCTTCTTCCTCGCTCGCCGGCAATGCGACAACCCTTTCCGCCGAAGGTGGCAGCGCGGCCTGCGCCTCGCCGCCTTCACCCGCAGTAGACAAGGCCATGCCCGGCGGCACGCCGATCGGCAATTCGCTGCCGTCGCGCAATGACGTTGCGGTCGCGATCATGCTGCTGGGATCGGGGGCGTGCCCCTGCCCGGTCTTGAGGTGCGTCATCCAGGCGAGAAAGACGGCATACGCCTGATCGAGCAGGTCGAGGAGCGGCGGGGTAACCGCTTGTTCCTGGCGCAACCAGAGGTTGAGAACCTGCTCGACTGCCCATGCGGCGTCACCGAGATCCCTGAGCCCGACCATTCGACCGCTGCCCTTGAGGGTGTGCGCCGAACGACGGATTGCGGTCAGCAGTTCGACATCATGCGGTTTGTCCTTCAGTGCCCGCAGGTTGGCATCGACGCTGGCCAGAACTTCATCGGCTTCCTCAAGAAAGATTCCGAGAAGTTCGGCATCGACTTCTTCGGTGGAGGCCTGCGAGAGCTGCAAGGTCTGTGCCGAGGGCGGCGGTGCCTCGGGTGCTTGCGGTTTGAGCGTTGCCATCGCCGCGTCGATCTGCCGGGCGGCGTCGCCGCCGGCAGCGAGCGCGGTGAGTACATGCTTGGTTTGTTGTCCGAGTGCCTTGTCGGCGACCAGGTCGGCGTCCTTTTGCAGCGCCGTCAGATTCTGCTGGACCTCCTGACGCAGACCGGCATCGCCGGGCTGTTCCTTGAGCGCCACCAGCAGAGCGTGTGTTTCGCGCTTCTGCTGCTCGAGTTCCTGCTCGACCGTTGCCGCCGGTTCTTCGTCGACGGATATTCTGGCCGCATCCGACTGCATCTGGCTGACAAAAGTCTCGAAGTCGGCGGCTCCGTGTTGCATCGCATCGACAAAGAATCCGATCAGCGACAATTGCTCGGCAACGCCTACGAAGTCGGCCTCGTGCGGGACATAGTCCGGTTGCGCAAAGCTTTCGATGGCTGTTGCGCACTGGCGGAGAACCGTCACCGCGCCGTCATGGCGCATCATGGCGAGCGCGCCGATGACCTGTCGCAGCGGTGTTTCCAGGCTGCCCAGATCGGCACTCTTTTCGGCGTCGCGGAAGAAGCCGTCAAGGACCTGCTCGATCTGCGCAAGGTTGTTCTGGATTTCTCTGGCGACCTGGCCGACGAGCATCTTTTCCTGCGCCTGGCGCGACATCTCGTCGAGTGAGGGAAGCTCGGATTCCGGCTTCGGCGGAGTGCCCGCGATGCAGTCGTGCAGGCGGGCGACCATCACGTCCACCTGGTGAGAGAAACTGCTGCCCAGGTACTGCATGTTCTCCTGCGCGTGCTGCGCGAGCAGGATCGCCGTCGCCGTTTCCATGGCCAGAGCTTCGCTGTGGCGCGATGGCGAATGCGTCAGCAGGCCCGCCACCTCGCTGATCGCATGCACGAGGCGACGGAAATCTGCGTGACCCAGTTCGTCGACCAGCGTGGTCAACGTCGTGGTGTTGGCCCGAAATACCGGCAGAACCTGCATTGTTCCGGCGCAGAACTTGTTCCAGGTTTCTTCTGTAGCGGCGATCGCTTCACGCACCTGGCGGCGGACCGACTCCATGGCGATCGGAGTAGCGCTTGCCGGTCCGGGCAGCAGGTCTGCCAGGTGGTAGGCGTCCTTGACCTGGCACACCGCGCGACTGCTGCTCTGGGCGTTGCTGACCAGATACAGGGCATCGCGCACCAGGCGCTCGGCGACATTGCTCGAACCTTCGAGGAGGCGGCGGATCTGCAGGTCGATACGGCTGCAGAGTTGCCTGGCATCGGCGTCCGCCGGTAGCGCGCGCTCACCCAGCGCGGTCAGGAAAGCGGTGGCGATCCACCAGAAGGCGCGTGCGGACGGGGCGTCCTGGAGGGACTCGATGCGCTTGACGGCGTCGAGCATCTCGGGAACTCCGGCACCGGACTGGGGCGCACGCAACCAACCGAGCAGACCGCGCTGGAAATGGGCTCTTTGCTGACGCAGGCGGGCCTGCAGTTCGCTGCGACCGATTTTCGCCGTCCGCTCGGCTCGTTGCGGTGGTCGTACGCGCAGGTCGGGGAAGAAGAGATCCGTTGCCAATACCCTCTCCTGCCCGCGTGCGGCCTGCACTTCACGGTACAACGGCAAAAGCCGCAGAGGCTGGTTCGGCTGGCCGCCGATCAGATCGGCGAGATAATGCCCAAGCGCCGCCATGGCACGTTGCGCCAGTTCGATGACCGCTGGAGTGGCTGGGCGTTCGTCCCTCTCGATGGCCTCGAGCATCGACTCCAGCGCTTCGGCAAACTGGGTAACCCCGTCCAGGCCAACGATCGTCAGGGCGCCTTGCACCTGGTGCAGATGAGTGCGACAGAAGCGGATTTGCGTGTGGTCGCCGTGCGTATCCTCGGCACTCGCAGTCATGCTCTGCAACGCCTTTTCGCCACGCTCCAGGGCGAGGTCGATCTCGCTCTTGACCCAAGTCAGCGGGCCGATATCGAAGTCCGTCGGGGCACTCATCCGGGGCAGTCTCTCCAGTCCAGTCTCTTGGCACGAGGGCTCAGCGGCCGTGCATCAATCTACTGCGGGGTCGGGCAGTACGCGTGCATCGCGCTGCCCGGCCTGATGGTTAGCGTGGTTCGGTCGTTCTCAGACGACCTTGAAGCCGGCCACCGAGCCCTTCAGTTCGGTGGCCAGACTGGCCAACTCGCCAATTGCCGTCGCCGTCTTCTGGGTACCGGCCGTGGTCTGCCCGGTGACCAGCAGGATGTCCTGCATTTTGCGGGCTACATTGGTCGCCGAGTCGGCAACCTGGCGTGTCGCGCCAGAAATGTTCTGAATCAGTTCGGTGAGCGCCTTCGAGACCTCGCCGATCTCTGCCAGGGCCTGACCCGCGGCATCGGAGAGCCTGGCGCCTTCCACCACACCGCGGGTGGACTCTTCCATCGCCGAAACCGTGTCCTGAGTGTCGGTCTGAATCGTTCTGACGATCGCCCCGATCTGCTTTGTCGCTTCCCCGGAACGTTCGGCGAGGCGCTGCACTTCCTCGGCGACGACGGTGAACCCGCGCCCGGCTTCCCCCGCAGACGCGGCCTGGATGGCGGCATTGAGCGCCAGTACGTTGGTTTGCTCGGTGATGTCGGAGATCAGCTCGACGATTTCACCGATCTCCTGTGACGACTCGCCTAGCCGCTTGATGCGCTTCGAGGTTTCCTGGATCTGCTCGCGGATCTTGTTCATCCCCTTGATCGAGTCCTGGACCGCCTGCGCACCCTTGCTCGCGGCCGCCAGCGACTGCCGCGCAACGGTCGCCGACTGCTTCGCGTCGCCGGACACGCCGGTCATCGAACTGGCCATGGCCAGAACCGACTGGCCGGCAAACTTGATCTCGGATGCCTGGCGTTCGGCCGCAGCGAGCAACTCGGTAGACGTCTGCTGGGCGAGCTCCGTCGCCAGCGTCACCCGCCCGGCGGCATCGTTGATGCGGCCGACAAGGACCCGCAATTCTTCGATCGTGTAGTTGATCGAGTCGGCGATGGCGCCAGTGATGTCTTCGGACACGGTAGCGGTTACCGTCAGGTCACCGTCGGCGAGGTCGCCCAGTTCATTCATCAGTCGCAGGATGGCGTCCTGATTCTGGCGGTTGATCAACTCCGTCTCGTGGCGGGCCTGTTCTGCCTGTTCGGTCTGGCGCCGGGTTTCTGCCAGGTAGGTCGCGGCCAGCAGGACGACCAGACCGGTGGCCAGCAGAATCAGCACCAGCAGGACGACGCCATAGGCCGTCCTTTTCAGGACGCTGCTCTGGTAGGAATGCGCCAACTCGTCGGTGGCGGAAAGCAACTCTTCGCTGTCCCGGAAGATTTGCGAGCCCGCCTGTTTGGCGATGATCAGCTTCTGCATGTTACCCAGAATGCCGCCAACGGCGGTGCGATACTCCGCAAAGCTGGCTTCGAGTTCGCCGAGCTTGAGCTTGGTGTCGGGGTCATTGGTGCCTGCGATACGCAGTGTGTCGCTGCCTTTGGCCAGGGCGTGTATCGTGTCGCGAAAGGTATTCGTGTCCTTGCCCAGGAGAAAGGTGATTTCCGGGTCGATGGCATCGCCAACCAGCAGTGCGCTGGCGTTCTTGGCGATCCGTTGCGTCAGCATGACCAGTAGATTGGCGGCAGCAATCTCACGGACTCCGGAACTGCTTTGCAGCTTGAGAGCGGCGATCTGTTCGGCCAGGTCGAGCAGTTGCGGATTCTTGTCGTTGATGATCGCGACTTCCTTGCCGAGAGAGATCAGGTTCTTCTCCATTTCGAGCAGTCGAGCCGCGTTCTTGTCGGTCTTGTCCCATAACTGCGTCAGCGCCACCAACTGTGGCTGCACGCCATCCGGAGAAGGCGGTACCTGGGTGCCGGCCAATTCACCGCCGCTGGTCAGGCGGTCGAGGTTGCTGGCGAAACTTTCACGCGATTCTGCCAGTTGCTTGAAGGCCAGGGGCTCGCCCAGCAGGGCCAGGCTCGAAGCCTTGGCCAGTCGTTGCGAAAGCATCCGCATCTCGCCGGCGGTGGCGATATAGGCGGTGTTGTAGGTCGCCTGCCGGCTGTCGCGGTAAACCGTGACGGCAATGAACAGCATGACCAGCACCAGGCAGCCGCCAAGGATCTGCAGTTGTTGAGTTATCGGGTAACGCTGCAGGAAAGCAAGCGACAACGGCACTGTCCCTTTACTCGCCGGCTCGTCGGGTTCCATCGGCGTGCTGCGCACCAAAATGGTTTCACCGGCCGGGTCTGGCGTCCGCGACAAGAAAGCCGGCAGCTTGGGTTTGAAGGTCATCTTGCTTCTCCGGTTACACAGCCCTGACCGCGACGTTCGTCGCCGTCAGGGGCTCCGTGATACGACAGCGGCTCAAGCGCCAATGTCCATGAACGCCTCGTCTGCCAGCAACTCGCGCACCTTGAGCTTGTTCCAGCGGCGGCCTTCGTTGTCCGTATAGGCTTCGTGTGCCCAGGCTGGTGCGGCGCCATTTTGCGGTTCCGGATTCAAGGCCTCGACGTTGCGCAGGCCGATCATGCGCGTGACCAGCAGGGCCGCGTTGCTGCCATGGCGGGTGCCAATCAGCAGCAGTCGCGAACTGGTATTCTGGGGGGTGACGTCCTTGCCCAGAAAAGCGGACAGGTCGACGACCGAGTACAGATTGCCGCGAATGTTGGCGATCCCCGCGAACCAGGGTTTGGTCAGCGGCACCTTGGTCAGCGGACTCAGCGGTACGATTTCACCCGAGTCCGCGAGATCGAGCAGCCAGAAGTCCGATCCCGCCTGAATGCCGAGGAGTCCGGCAGAGCTCTGATTGCTGGTCCCGGCCAACCGGGCCGCGAGGTAGGACTGGAATTCATGCAGGCTGATCTTCTTGGTCATGCCCCGGCCGCCGTCTAGAGCGCTGCAATCTTGGCCAGCAACTCTTGACCATTGACCGGCTTGACCAGGTAGTCCTGGGCACCCTGGCGCAAGCCCCAGATCTTGTCGGTCTCCTGTCCCTTGGTCGTACATACGATGACCGGGATGTTCCGTGTCGTCGGATCACGGGTCAGGGTACGGGTTGCCTGGTAGCCGTTCAGGCCGGGCATGACGACGTCCATCAGGATCAGGTCAGGCAACTCGCTCTTGGCCTTGGCGATACCCTCTTCGCCGCTCTCGGCGGTCAGCACCTCGTAACCATTGCTGGCCAGCAGGACTTTCAAGACATGACGTTCGGTCGGTGAATCGTCAACCACGAGAATTTTCTTGATGGTCATGGCTTTCTGCTTTCGCAGTTCCCTCTCGGCAAGTTCGGGTTTTCTCAGGCTGTCGGCGGCGCGAAGGTGGCGACCGTTTGCAGCAGGCTGTCCTTGGTGAATGGCTTCGTCAGATAGTGGTCGGAGCCGACCATGCGCCCGCGTGCGCGGTCAAACAGGCCATCCTTTGACGACAGCATGATCACCGGCGTGGCGCGGAAACGTTGATTCTTCTTGATCAGGGCACAGGTCTGATAGCCGTCGAGGCGCGGCATCACGATGTCGCAAAAGATCACGTCGGGCTGGTGATCGGCCACTTTGGCGAGTGCATCGAAGCCGTCCTCGGCAAGCAACACCTGACAGCCGGCCTGCACCAGGAAAATCTCCGCGCTACGCCGTATGGTATTGCTGTCATCAATGACCATGACCTTGACGCCGCGCGGGCTTGCAGCTTCAGCCAATTCACTCCTCCAGGGTGTCCCCAGTCATTATTCTAATGAAGTCCCGGATCCGACATCATCTCCTGCCGGCATTACTATACCGCATTGTCTTCAGATCTCGATCATTTCGAAATCTTCCTTGCGTGCGCCGCATTCCGGACACGTCCAGTTGATCGGCACATCCGGCCAGCGCGTCCCCGCCGCGATGCCTTCGTCCGGCAGTCCCGCAGCCTCCTCGTAGAGGAAACCACAGGTCAGGCACATCCATGTGCGGTAGGTTTCGGCGCTTGCTGGGTTCATGGTCGCTGTCTGTTTTCGGTTAGAATCGAAAAATCATCGAGATTCTAGCCAAACCCTTGGGTTGCTGCCAAGACTTTGTGCACCAGACCACTCCGCTGCCCAGACTTTTCCTCATGCTTCCACGATCTCCCCAGCAGTTGCCGCCCATCGTGCTGACCTTTGCCGCCAGCGACCCCTCCGGCGGCGCCGGCATGCAGGCGGACTTGATGACCCTGTCTTCGCTTGGCTGCCACCCGTTGTCGGTGACGACGGCGCTGACCGTGCAGGACACTGTCGGCGTCGGTTGCGTCCTGGCCATCGATTCCGATTGTGTCGAGGATCAGGCGCGAACGTTGCTGGAGGACATGCCGGTTGCCGCTTTCAAGATCGGCCTGCTGGGCAGCATCGAGAATATCGTGGTCATCGCCGAAATTCTCGCCGATTACCCCGGCTTGCCAGTGGTGCTCGACCCCGTGCTGGCTTCCGGGCGGGGCGACGAACTCGCGGACGAGGAAATGATTTCGGGTTTGCGCGAACTGTTGCTGCCGCTGACCACGATATTGACGCCGAATTCCCTAGAAGCTCGCCGACTGGCTGTCGGCGAAGAACGTGCTGGTGAAGGCGAACATGACGAGGCCAGCCCGGCTCCTCTGGCCGAATGTGCGCAGACCTTGCTGGACCTGGGTTGCGAGTATGTGCTGCTGACCGGCACGCATGAAAATACTGCGCGCGTGGTCAATGATCTCTATGCCCAGAGGCTCGGGTTGGTGCGCAGCGACGCCTGGGATCGTCTGCACGGCAGCTATCACGGTTCCGGTTGCACGCTGGCCTCGGCCATTGCCGCGCATCTCGCCCGCGGCCTGTCGATCGATGCCGCGGTGTGGGCCGCCCAGGAATACACCTGGCAGACGCTGGCGGCCGGCTTCCGGCCGGGAATGGGCCAATACATTCCAGACCGCTTCTACCAGACCCGTTTACGTAGCGGAGCCCTCGATGCCTGAAGCGGTCGCCAATAGCCTGCGCGGTCTCTACGCGATCACCCCCGAAGGGTTGCCGCCGGCTGGCCTGCTGGCGCATGTGGAGGCTGCCCTGCGTGGTGGTGCGGCGCTCGTCCAGTATCGGGACAAGAGCCGGGATTCGACACGGCGTGCGGAGGCGGCACGCGCCTTGCAGCGCTTATGTCGGCAGTTCGGCGCGCGTCTGCTGATCAATGATGACCTGGCATTGGCATTGGCGGTCGACGCCGACGGCGTACACCTCGGAGCAACGGATGGTGACCTGCTGACGGCCCGGCAGGCACTTGCCCGCGGTCGTCTGCTCGGCGCCTCGTGTTACGCCGATTTCGAGTGCGCGCGTGCCGCTGCAGCGGCGGGTGCCGATTACCTTGCCTTTGGGGCAGTGTACCCCTCGCCGACCAAACCCCTGGCGGTGCGCGCGCCGCTGACGCTGTTCAGCCGCTGCCGCGCCGAATTGCGGTTGCCGGCCTGCGCCATCGGTGGCATCCGGCTGGACAATGCGGCGCCGCTGCTGGCAGTCGGCGTCGATCTGCTGGCGGTGATCAGCGATCTTTTCGACGCGCCGGATGTGGCGGCGCGCGCCGCGGCCTATCAACAACTGTTCAAGGACGAGACTCGTGAGTTCCCGCAATCAGCAACTTTTTGAGCGCGCGCAGCGGTACATCCCGGGTGGCGTCAACTCGCCGGTCCGGGCCTTTCGTTCGGTTGGCGGTACGCCGCGCTTTTTCGCCTCCGGTTCCGGTGCGCGCGTCGTCGACGTAGACGGCAAGAGTTACGTCGATTACGTTGGCTCGTGGGGGCCGCTGATCCTTGGGCACGCGCATCCCGAAGTGGTCGCCGCGGTCCGCGCGGCGGCGTTGCAGGGACTCTCCTTCGGTGCCCCGACCGCCGGCGAGGTCGAGATGGCCGAACTGCTGTGCGAAATGTTGCCTACGCTCGAAATGGTTCGCCTGGTCAGTTCCGGCACTGAAGCGACGATGAGCGCGATCCGGCTGGCACGCGGTTTTAGCGGGCGCGACCTGCTGATCAAGTTCGAGGGTTGTTACCATGGCCACTCCGACAGCCTGCTGGTGAAGGCCGGCTCGGGGATGCTTACCTTCGGCAATCCGAGTTCAGGCGGTGTCCCCGCCGATCTCGCCCGGCATACGCTGGTGCTCGACTATAACGATTGCGTCGGACTTGCGGCGGCGTTTGCCGAGCACGGCCCGCAGATCGCCGCGGTGATCGTCGAGCCGGTCGCCGGCAACATGAACCTGATCGCGCCGCAGCCTGCTTTCCTGCAGGCGATGCGCGACCTGTGCACGGCTCACGGGGCAGTGCTGATCTTCGACGAAGTGATGACCGGATTTCGTGTCGGTGTCAGGGGTGCGCAAGGTCTTTATGGCATCACTCCCGATCTCACGACGCTCGGCAAGGTGATTGGCGGCGGCATGCCGGTCGGTGCTTTCGGTGGCCGACGCGAGATCATGGCCATGATCGCCCCGCTCGGCCCGGTGTACCAGGCCGGTACCCTGTCCGGCAATCCGGTAGCCGTCGCCGCCGGTCTGGCGACGCTGCAACTGCTGCGCGGCGCGGGTTTCTACGAATCGCTGGCGCAGCGCAGCAGGCAACTCACCGACGGCCTGGTTGCGGCCGCCGACAAACATCGCGTGCCGTTCTGCGCGCAAGCGATCGGCGGCATGTTCGGGATGTATTTCCGTTCGCAGTGTCCGCAGAGCTACGCCGAAGTGATGGACTGCGACAAGGACGCCTTCAATCGCTTCTTCCACGCCATGCTCGATGCCGGCCACTACTTCGCTCCGTCGGCCTTCGAAGCCGGCTTCGTCTCGGCCGCGCACAGCGAGGACGTCATCGCCAGCACGATCGCTGCTGCGGAAGCAGTGTTCAGCGCCTGGTGAGGGGCATCCGGCCGCTGCGGACGAAGAATCAGTCGGTCCGCCGGTTTGCCGCTTGGCTGCTGCTTGCCCGGCGCTTCTCGAAATGCCGTAGCCCGAAATAGGTCAAGGCGCCGACACCCACCATGGCGCAGGCGAAAGTGCCGTAGGCGATCGGCCAGGGAATCCCTTCGGTCATCATCGAGAATTCCGACATGCCGCCCATGCCGGCCAATACATTGATCGGCATGAATATGACGCTAAGGATCGTCAGCCGCTTGATGTCCTTGTTCTGATTGATGTTGATTGCACTGTCGGTGGCATCCATCAGGAAGTTGATCTTGTTGAACAGGAAAGCCGTGTGACCATCGAGCGATTCGATGTCGCGCAGGATCTCGCGCACGTCGGCATGCTGCGTGTCGGAGAGGAACTTGCCGCGCAGCAGGAAGGACAGGGCGCGTCGGGTGTCGAGTACGCTGCGGCGCGTGCGCCCGTTGAGATCCTCGGCCTCGGAAATCGCCGTCAGTATCTTTGAGGCTTCCTGGTCGGTGGTATGCGAGCGCAACACCTGCCTGCCGACTTTCTCCAGCTCGCCGTAGACATCCTCCAGGGCATTCGCAGAGTACTCCACATCGGCTGCGTAGAGGTCGAGCAGCACATCGGTGCCATTGCTGACGTAGCCCGGGCGGGTGCGCGCGCGCGCGCGCTGCAGGCGAAACACCGGCAATTCCTCGCTGCGCACCGTGAATAACACATCGTTCTGAAGGATCAGAGCGACCGGAACATTGCGCGATTCCTCGCGGGTGTCGAGCAGGAAGTCGGAGTGCAGATGGGTGTGCCCCTCCTCGTCCACATAGAAGCGGGCGCTGGCTTCCAGGTCGGTCAGGTTGCCGGGGTCCGGCAGATCGACGTCGAACAAGCCGCCGATCCAGGCGCGGATTTTTTTCGTCGGCGCGACCAGGTCGACCCAGATCGGCTTGACGTTGCTCAGATCCTCGGGGCTGGTGACCGTGATCTGGCGCAGTCGCCCGTCACGAATCTCGAAAGCAGTAACCGCCGTCTTCTCGTTGCGGTAGTGACTGTCGTCGATCAACTCCTCGAGGACGTCGTCGGGGAGCAGTGCCAGGATCGGGTCGGCTCCTTCCTTGACTTCATCCCAGACGACCAGGCGCTCGTTGGGTTCGAGTGATTCAAGGATATAAGCGACTTCCCTCGGTGGCATCAGCTTGAGCTTCTGGCGAAGCTCCTTGCGATATTGCTGCTGGAGTTCGACGTCGACCTCGTCCTGATTCGGCGTTTCCTGCTCGCGTACCAGATCTTCGACCAGCTTCTGCAGCGAAAGCAGTGAGCGCACCTCGGTGAGGTGCACGTCGGCAAGGCGTTTTTGCAGCATTTCAGGGACATGCGGTCTGTTTTCTTCGCTCACGCTCTTGACTCCCTGATGATCGGATGCTGAAAAGGGGTGCCGATTGTAGCACCGCCGGTGTTGCCGGAGCCGCCGTGAAGACCTTTTATTTGGCTCCTGAAACAACTTGAAATCCCTTTCCGCACAAGCCCCTGCGTTGTTTGCGGACACCCCCGTGCGGCGGTTGCCGTCCTTGTGGCGGGTGCATAATCGTCCTACAATCCTGCCCTTGTTGCTGCACCGCAGCGGGCGGGCTGGGCCGCAGCGGCGATGTCTGCCCGGGCGGATACATTGGCAGGGTGAATTGGGGCGCCCTATCAATGAACCGGGCAGGTGGATGGCATTCCGTAACTGATGTTCCGGGAGGGGACATGACCGCAACACACGCGCCGCACGGCGAGAAGACCGGCCTCGCGGCTACCGCGCTGGCGGCAATGGGCGTCGTTTTCGGCGACATCGGCACGAGTCCCTTGTACACCATGAAGGAGGTCTTTGGCGGTCACCATCCACTGCCAGTTACTCCGGAAAACGTGCTCGGCATTCTCTCGCTGGTCTTCTGGGCGCTGACCATCACCGTGTCGCTGAAATACGTCGTGTTCATCACCCGTGCCGACAACAAGGGCGAGGGCGGCATCATGGCCCTGACCGCGTTGGCGCTGCGCACCGCGAATGCTTCGCCGCGGATACTCTGGCTGATGTCGGCGCTGGGTATTTTCGGTGCCGCGCTGTTTTATGGCGATGCGGTGATCACCCCGGCGATGTCGGTGCTTTCGGCGGTCGAAGGACTCGAAGTCGTCACCCCCTTGCTGAAACCCTATGTCCTGCCGGTCACGATCAGCATCGTGGTCCTGCTGTTCTTCTTCCAGCGGCACGGTACCGCCGCCGTCGGCGCGCTGTTCGGACCGCTGATGATGTTCTGGTTCGCTACCCTTGGCCTGCTCGGCCTGTGGAACGTGATCCAGTATCCATCGGTACTGGCGGCGATCAATCCCTGGTATGCAGTGAAGTTTTTCATCGACAACCAAGGCCTGGCCTACCTGGCTCTGGGGTCGGTAGTGCTGGCGATTACCGGCGGCGAAGCGTTGTACGCCGACATGGGTCACTTCGGTCGCCGTTCGATCAAGTGGGCCTGGTTCGCTTTCGTTTTTCCGCTGCTGTATCTCAACTACCTCGGTCAGGGGGCGCTGATCCTCAACGACCCGAAGGCGATCGAGAGTCCTTTCTTCCTGATGGCGCCGAGTGAGATTCTGCTGATCCCGTTGGTCATCCTGGCCACCGTGGCGACGGTGATCGCTTCGCAAGCGGTGATTTCCGGTGCCTTTTCGCTGACCAGCCAGGCCATGCAACTCGGCTATTGTCCGCGCATCCAGGTCAGATTTACCTCGGAGCGCGAAAAGGGCCAGATCTACGTGCCGAACATCAACTGGCTGCTGCTGTTGACGGTGATCATCGTCGTGCTCGGCTTCCGCTCGTCGTCGAATCTCGCTTCGGCCTACGGCATCGCCGTCACACTGACGATGATGATCGACACGATTCTCGCTTTTGTCGTCGTGCACGCCTTGTGGAAGTGGAGTTGGCGGCGCGCGGCGCTTTTTCTGGTGTTCTTCGTGGTCGTCGACTTCGCTTTCTTTTCGGCCAACGTCATCAAGATCCTCGACGGCGGCTGGTTCCCGCTGACGCTGGGCTTTTCGGTGTTCGCCCTGCTTTCCACCTGGAAACTCGGTCGCAAACTGCTCTATGAAAAACTGAAGCAGGATTCGGTACCCATCCATGCCTTCATCAGCGGTCTCGCCATGGGCGGGCCGCATCGGGTCGACGGTACCGGCGTGTTCCTGACTGCCGACCCCGAGAGCGTGCCGCGGGCACTGCTGCACAACCTGTATCACAACAAGGTCCTGCACCAGCGCGTGGTGCTACTGAATGTGCTTACCGAAGACGTGCCGCATGTTCCCGAAAGCGAGCGGGTGCGCGTCGACCCGCTGCCGGCGGGATTTCATCGGGTGTTCGTCCGCTACGGCTTCAAGGACGACCCCGATCTGCCGCACGCCATGGCGTTGTGCGCCGCGCACGGCATGGACTTCGAGATGATGGAGACCTCGTTTTTCCTCGGTCGCGAGACCGTCGTCAGCATGCCGATCTCCAGGCGCTCGCGAATGGCCCGCTGGCGCCAGATTCTGTTTACCTGGATGTTCCGTAACGCCGATACCGCGACCGCGTTCTTCAAGCTGCCACCCAACCGCGTCGTCGAACTGGGCGCGCAGGTCGAACTATCGTAGGCCGCGCCCTTTCTACCGGCTACCCGGACGTCAGGCCAGCGCCAACGCAACGGAGGAAGCCATGACCCACGCCGGACGCCTCGCCGCCACGCTGCTCGTGGTTTTTGCCGCCACGCCGGTACTGGCCGACAATCTGCCCGCGGCAGCCATTGAGCTGGGCCCGATTCGTCGCAACGAACAGGGTCGGATCGAGGTCGTCAGGACGCCTGCCGATGGCCCGGCGGTCGGCAGGGACGGCAGTCAGTCGCAGGTTCTGGACAAGAAGGTGCCGAGCGCCACGGCAAACGGCAGGACCATCGTCGTCGGCCCGCAGGAAGAGGTCAGGAGCATCAGCGAAGCCGCGCGCATGGCGCGTGACGGCGACACCATCGAGATCCTGCCCGGCGAGTATCGGCAACAAGCGGTGGTCTGGACGCAAGGCCGGCTGACCATTCGCGGCGTCGGCAAGCGCCCGCTGTTGCTTGCCGATGGGGCCAGCGCCGAAGGCAAGGCGCTGTGGGTGGTGCGCAACGCCGAGATGCTGATCGAGAACATCGAATTCAGGGGCGCGCGCGTCCCGAACGGCAACGGCGCCGGCATTCGTTTCGAGCGTGGGCATCTGAAGGTCTTGCGCTGCGCGTTCTTCGACAACGAGATGGGCATTCTGACGGGCAACTTTGCCGACACGGTGCTCGAAGTTGAGGATAGCGAGTTCGGTGAGGCACCCCAGCACGCCAGTGGCGCGCTGCATCACCTGCTCTATGCCGGAGGGATTGGCCGCCTGAGTGTCCGCGGCAGCCGCTTCCAGCAAGGCTTTCGCGGACATCTGATCAAGTCGCGGGCGCGCGAAAGTGCGATCCTCTACAACCTGATCGTTGACGGTGTCGGCGGCAGCGCCTCGTACGAGCTCGAGTTCCCGAACGGTGGGCTGGCCTGGGTGATCGGCAATGTCATCGGGCAGAGTCCGACGAGCGACAATCCGGATCTGATTTCCTACGCCGCCGAGGGGCAACGCTGGCCCGACAATGCGCTGTACCTGGCGCACAACACGCTGATCGATGACCGGCCCGATGGCCGCTTTCTGCGCGTCTGGACGGAGCGGATGCCGGCGGGAACCGAAGTCTGGGCGATCAACAACCTGCTCGTCGGCCGCGGCGCTTTCACGCCGCAAGCCCCAGGGCGCCATGCAGGCAACCAGTTTGCCGACAAGGCCATGCTGATCGACAACGGGGGGCAGGCGCTGGCCCTGCCGAGCAACTCGCCGTTGCGCGGCCAGGCCAGCCCCGCCGGGTTCGTCCGTGAGCAGAGTCTGGTCCCGACGGCGGAATTCCGCTTTCCTGTCGGCACACGCCAACTTGCCGTCGGCAAGCCGCTGTCGCCAGGCGCACTACAGTAGCCAGGCAAACTATTACACGCGCGACAGCAGGGCCAGAAACGCCTCGGCGTTCTGGAATCCGATCACGCGCAGGCCCTCGATCTCCTTGCCGCTGCGGTCGAAGAAGATGATTCCCGGCGGCCCGTAGAGCCTGAAGCGCTGCAGCAAAGCCCGGTCGTCATCCGAACTGGCAGTGACGTCGACCTGCAGCAAGGTCCAGCCGGCCAGCCTGTCTTGCACGCGCGCATCGGCGAAGGTGAAACGTTCCATTTCCTTGCACGACACACACCAGTCGGCATAGAAATCAAGCAATACCGGCTGCCCCGCAGCAGCCGCGATGCGGCTGTCGAGTTCGGCCAGCGAGCGCACGCGGGTAAACGCCAGGGGCCGGGTGTCGGCGCTCGCCGTGCCGCCGCGCAGGACCGACAGCGGCTGCAGCGGATCGCGCGAGCCGGCAAGCGTTCCCAGCAGCATCGCCGCGCCGAGCAGCAGCAGGACGATGCCGATGCCTTTCCAGAAGCGTTGCCAGCCCCTGGCGTGCGGCGGCAAGGGATCGAGCGCATGCAGATAGATCGCCGGAACGATCAGCAGCAGCGACCATGCCAGCATCTGGGCGACCACCGGAATCACCGGTGAGACGATCCAGACGGCGGTCGCCAGCAGGACCACGCCGAACGCCTTCTTGATGGCCTCCATCCACGGTCCGGATCGGGGCAACAAGCTGCCGGTCGAGACGCCAACGGCGAGCAGCGGTACGCCCATGCCCAGGCCCATCGCGAACAGCGCCGCGCCGCCGAGTACCGCATCGCCGGTCTGGCCGATGTAGAGCAAGGCTCCGGCGAGCGGCGCGGCGACACAAGGTCCGACGATGACCGCCGACAATGCGCCCATGGCAGCGACGCCGGGCAGCGAGCCACCGCGGATATGGCGTGCCTCCTCGGACACCTTGCTTTGCAGGAAGGTCGGCAGTTGCACTTCGTAGAAGCCGAACATCGACAGCGCGAGGACCACGAACACCGCGGCGAAGCCTCCCAGCACCCAGGGGTTCTGCAGCGCCGCCGCCAGCAGGGTGCCGGTCAGCCCGGCCGCGACGCCGGCCGCCGCATAGGTGACGGCCATGCCGAGAACGTACGCCAGCGACAGCGAGAAGCCGCGGGCGTGCGACACCGAGCGACCATGGCGCCCGGCACCGATGATGATGCTCGACAGAATCGGAATCATCGGGAAGACGCAGGGGGTCAGCGCCAGCAGCAGCCCGAAACCAAAGAAGCTGCCGATCAGCAGCCAGAAATCGGCGTGTCGGAACAGCTGTGCGATGTGTCCCGACTCGTCGCCTGCGGGGCCCGCGCGCGCGGCTGTCGCGACGAGCGGTGCCGTCGCCGGGTCCGGCAACTGCACCGCGAGCTTCTGCTGCTGTGGCGGATAGCAGATGCCAGCGTCAGCACAGCCCTGTGAGGTCAGGATGAGCGTCAGCGGCAGCGGTCCCGAGGTGTTGCGCACGACCGGCAGACGGATGATCGCTTCGTGGTAGTACACCTCGACGTCGCCGAAAGTGTCGTCGCGCTTCTCCTTGCCCGGCGGCAGGAGCGGTGCGCCGAGTTCCACCGTCGCCGGCTCGACCGTGAAACGAAACCTGTCACGGTAGAGATAGTAGCCCTTGGCGATCTCGAAGCGGATTTCCAGGGTTTGTCCGTCGAGGGCGTGCGCCGTCGGCTTGAAGGCGAGTGCCGGGTCGAGAAATTCATCGGCGCACACCAGGGTGCCTAGCAGCATGGTGAAAGCGAGCAACCAGCGGATCATGGCGGGAATCATGGAGAAGTCAGTCGGGGGGGCGCGTTTCGCGGGCGACCCAGGCGAGATAGTCGGGCAGCCCCTGGATCACGGGTAGCGCGATCACCTCCGGAAGCTCGTAGGGGTGACGGTTGCGAATCGCTGCCTGCAGCGCCGGGTAACGCTCACTGGTCGTCTTGATCAACAGCGGTACCTCGTCGGCCGTTTCGAGAACACCCTGCCAGCGGTAGATCGAGTGGCACGCCGGCAGGATATTCACGCACGCCGCCAGCCGCGCCTCGACGAGTTCCCGCGCCAGATCTTCGGCGGCAGGGCGGTCGGGCAGGTTGGTCAGGACGAGCAGGGTGGTCACGGCGTGTGATTCTACTCCATCGTTCCCGCTGGTCGAGGGCCTGGCGCAGGTGTCAGTGAGTCTCGCGCGGGCTTTTCACGGCTGCGAGCTGATCGACATCGAACAGATGGTAGCGGTTCCTGCCCGCCTGCTTCGCGAGATACATGGCCTGGTCGGCGTGGCGCAACAGCAGGTCGGCATCTGCCTCGTCCTGCGGGTACAGGGTTACGCCAATACTTGCGGAAACATTGAGCAGCGTCTCGGCGGCGGTCACCGATCTGGCAGCCGCCTGCAACAGGCGGAGGAGCACCGGTTCGCAGTCACATGGATCCGCCAGATCGACCAGTACCGCGACGAACTCGTCGCCGCCGATGCGTGCCAGGGTATCCCCCTGACGCAGGGCGTCGTGCATGTGGCGCGCGACGCAGATCAGCAATTCGTCGCCAGCTTCATGGCCGTGCTGGTCATTGACCGCCTTGAAACCGTCGAGGTCGAGGTAGACCACCGCCAGCGACTGGCCGCGGCGCTGGCTCTGCGCCATGGCCTGGTGCAGGCGGTCGGCGAGCAACACGCGATTGGGCAGGCGGGTCAAGGCATCGTAATGGACGATGTGCTCGAGTTCGCGTTGATGGTCCTTGATCAGGGTGATATCGGTGAACAGGCCGACATAGTTCTGCGTCGTCCCGGCCGCGTCGCGTACCGCGCTGATGGTCAGCAGTTCCGCGTACACCTCGCCGTTGCGGCGCCGGTTCCAGACTTCGCCGGACCAGTGTCCCTGCTCGGTGAGCGCCTGCCACATCGCGGTGTAGAACTCCGGCGCCTGGCGACCGGACTTGAGAATGCGCGGGTTCTGGCCCAGGGCTTCGGCCCGGCTGCAGCCGGTGATGCGGGTGAATGCGTCGTTGACCTCGACGATGCGCGCGTCGGCGTCGGTGATGATGATCCCCTCGCGGGCGTGCGTGAACACGCTGGCAGCCAGTTGCAGGCGACCCTCGTTGCGTTTCTGCTCGGTGATGTCGCGGCTGGTGCCGATCAGTCCGACCACCTGGCCGTGGTCGTCGAAGAGGGGCCACTTGCAGGTCTGTACGTAGCCTGGTCGGCCATCGGCGTCATAATAGGGGTCGACCTTGTCGAGAAGCGACCGGCCCTCGTTGAAGATCGGTCGCTCTTCCTCAAAGTAGATCCGGGCGGTATCGGCGGGAAAGACTTCGAGGTCGTGCTTGCCGATCATTTCCCGCCAATTGGCGTGACCGGTGATGCGGGCCAGCGTCTGACTGCAGAAACGAAAACGGCTGTCACGGTCCTTGAAATAGACGAACTCGGGGGTCTGGTCCAGAAACGTCTCGAATTCCCGGCTGAACTCGGCGAGCGACTGTTCGGCCTGCTGGCGTTCGGCGACCTCCCTGCGCAGTTGGCTGACCAGATCGACGGCCATGGCATCGAAGGTCCGCGCCAGTACCCCGAATTCATCCGCAGCGGTACTGGCACAGCGCACCGAAAGATCACCGCGCGCCACCGCCAGGACCGCCGCATGAAGCCTGGCGAGTGGATCCAGCACGTGCCGGGCGAGCAGGGCCGCGAGGGCGACGAGAATGACCAGCATCCCCCCCGGAACAGCAATCAGCAGCCATTGCAAGCCCCGCTCGACGGCTTGCCGGCTGGCGCCGGCCGTGTCGCCCCAGCGATTGGCGGTGTCGAAAAGGGCCTGCGTATGAGTCAGCAGTTGATCGAGCAGCAGGGTCCGGCGCTGTTGAACCTGGTCCTCGCTGGTGCCTGTGGTGGCCGCCAATTGATCGAAGAAAGTGGCCAGGGCGCTGGCCTGGGCGGTCGCTTCCTGCGGCGTCGAGCGAGCGTCAGCGGGGGGCGCCGCCAGGGTGCCGAGAAGGTGTGCGTGGTGTGCCCGCCATTGTTGGCGTATGCGTTCCTCGGCGTGCAGCGCATATTCATGCGTCAGTACCAGCAGGGCCGAGGCGTCACGGGCAACCGCCTGGGCGCGTGCCTGCTCCGCAGAGACTTGCGCAAGCTGCTCGGCAACCAACCACAGGGCCGCTCCGAGCCCGACCGTGACCAGCATGGCCAGGGAAACCGCGACCGTCAACAGGGATCTGATGCGCATGTATGATTCGGCAATGCCGACCGCAGTGACACGCATTCGGCGCAAAGGCGCCGAATGCGTGAAGGTGAGGGAGTTCGGGAATTCCCCTGCCACGCCCTGCGGGCTTTGCCTGCCAGAGGGGTGAATCGCGACTGGTCGCGCGTCAGGCGAAAGCGAAAGCGGAGCCACAGCCGGGCGACATACCAGGGATCGCGTTGCCGGCGCGCCGAGAACAGATCCTTCGCCCGCTGCAGCTCGTTGGCGATCAAGTCAGCAAACCTGAGCCGGGATGGCGGAGTTTGCCTGCCACGCGGCGACGAAGGCTTCCGGCGGCACGGGGTGGCCAAACCAGTAGCCCTGCGCCAGGTCGCAGCCCTGGTCGAGCAGGATGCGCTGCTGTTCGGCGGTCTCCACGCCTTCCGCGATCACCTTCAAACCCAGGCCGTGACCAAGGGCGACAATGGCCGCGGCGATGGTGCGGTCATCGGGATCGCTGACCAGATCGCGGACGAAGCTCTGGTCGATTTTCAAGGCGCTGAGGGGGAGACGTTTGAGATAGCTGAGGCTGGAGTAGCCGGTGCCGAAGTCGTCGATGGCCAGGCCGACGCCGAGTTCTTCCAGGGCCTGCAGGGTTTCCGCCGTCTGCGGTCCGGCTTCCAGCAGGCTCGACTCGGTGAGTTCCAGCTCCAGTGCCTGCGCAGGCAGGGCGCTGGCTTCGAGCAGCCCGCGGATGCAGTCGGCGAGACCCGGCTGGCGGAAGTGGCGGGCGGCGAGGTTGACTGCCACCGGCAGGATCGGCAGACCGGCGGCGCGCCAGCGCGCCAGTTGCCGGCAGACTTCGCCGAGCATCCAGACCCCCAGTTCGACGATCAGGTCGCTGGTTTCAGCGACCGGAATGAAGCGCCCCGGTGGAATCATGCCGTGCTCGGGGTGTGGCCAGCGCAGCAGCGCTTCGGCGCCGACCGTCTGGCCGTCGCTCAGCCGTATCTTGGGCTGGTAGTAAGCGCGCAACTGGCCGCTGGCGAGCGCCTGGCGCAACTCGCTTTCGAGCACCAGGCGCTGCAGGATGGCGGCGTTCATCTGCCGGTCGTAGAACATGCGCGTGTTGCGACCCTCCTGCTTGGCCTGGTAGAGCGCGGTGTCGGCGTTTTTCAGCAGTTCGGCGAAGCTGGTGCCGTCGTTCGGGAAAAGGGCGATGCCGATCGATACCGTGGTCCGCAGGGGATGGCCGGCAACCATGAACGGTTCGCGGAACGCCGTCAGCAACTTGTCGGCCACCCGCAACGCACCGTCCTGAGCAGTACCCGGCAGCAACAGCACGAACTCGTCGCCGCCCAGTCGACAGACCGTATCCTCGCCGCGGGTAATCTCCTGCAGGCGAGCCGCCGCCTGCACCAGCAGGGCATCGCCCTCGGCGTGTCCGAGCGAGTCGTTGACTTCCTTGAACTGGTCCAGGTCGAGAAACAGCAGCGCCAGCGCGCTGCGCTGGCGTGTTGCCCGGGCCAGCGCCAGTTCCGCGTGCTGTGCCAGCAGTGAGCGGTTCGGCAGGTCGGTCAATGCGTCGTAGTAGGCCTGGTGCTCGATGCGCTGTTCGGCAATCTTGAGGGCGGTGATGTCGGTGGCCACGCCGACGTGATGGCTGATCGTGCCGTTGGCATTGCGCACCGTCCCCAGGCTGGCGAGCGCGGCGCGACGCTCGCCGTCCTTGCGCCGGGCCCAGAACTCACCCTGCCATACGCCCGCGACGGCCAGGGTCCGCGCCATGCTCTCGAAATACGCTGGCGGTTGCCGCTCGGCCCACAACAGGTGTGGCTTGCGTCCGTGTACCTCGCTTTCGGCATAGCCGGTGAGGGTGCTGAAGGCGGGGTTGACGGCGACGATGTTCCACTTCGAGTCGGTGACCATGATCGCATCGCGCGCCGCTTCGAACACTGCCGCCGCCAGCCGCAGGTGAGCTTCGGCCTGCTGACGTTCGGTCACGTCGCGGAAATTGAAGACCAGCGCGTTCACTGCCGGTTTGTCGAGCAGGTTGCTGATCGTGCTCTCCAGCCAGCGCCAGGAGCCGTCCTTGTGGCGAAAGCGATAGCGTGCCGAGACCACATCTCCCGGCCTCTGCGTCAGCTCGTTCAGCAGCGGCAGCATGAACGGCAGGTCGTCGGGATGCGTCGCTTGCTCGGGATCCAGAGCCAGGGCTTCTTCCGGGGTGTAGCCGAGGAGGTGGGATACTGCCGGGCTGGCATAGCGGATGCTGCCGTTGAACAGGGCAATGCCGTCGGGGGCGTGCTCGATCATCGCCCGAAAACGTTGCTCGCTGTCGTGCAGCGCCGCTTCCGCACGCCGTCGTTCGGTGATGTCGGCGAAGGCCACGGCGACCAGACCCGGCGCGGTCTGGAAGGCCACCATCTCGAAGCTGTCATCCTTGTCGGGCTGGCCATACGCCACCTTCTCCCAGCGTCGCGCTCCGCCGGTGCGTGCCAGTTGGCGGCAAGCGGTGGGAATTTCGCTGGCCAGCAGGCCCGGGAGAATCTCCTCGACCGGTCTGTCCATGCAAGCCGCCTGGCTGATGCCGAGCATCGCTTCGGCCGCCGGATTGGCGCCGCAGAGCAGCAGCCGGCCATCCGCAGTCAGGCGGTAGAGATGGAAGCCGAACGGGGCATGCTCGATGATCTGGCGGAACTGCGCCTCGCTGGCGCGCAACGCGATGGTGCGTTCGGCGACCAGTTGTTCCGCACGCTGGCGTTGCGCCACCAGAGCGAACAGATACATCGCCGCGAGCAGGGTGAGCAGGCCGCCGCCGGCCGGAATCCAGCGATAGCTCTGATCGTGGTGACGGGCAACGAAGGCAGCGCTCGGTGCCACTTCGATGCGCCAGAAGCGGTCGGCGAGAGGAAAGTCACGGGAGAACCGCAGGTCGCTGGTCGTCGCTGCCGGGAAAGCGCCGCCTGGCGGATGATCGTACAACCAGCCTTGCTCGCTGCCGGCCGTCAGATCGAGCAGGCGGAACGACAACTGCCCGGGTTCGGCGCCCTGCAGTGCGTCGCTGACCATGTCGCCGACACGCAGGACGCCGAGCACGAAGCCGTGCAGGTGACGACGGCGCTGATCGACCTCGGCCGGCATCGGCAGACCGTGGTAGACCGGTGCAAACACCAGAATCGAATAACGTTCGCTGCTGGCCCGGTCCTGCACCAGGACGTAGCGCGCGGTGGCCGTCAGTTGCCCCTGGTCGCGCGCCTTGGCGAGCGGCGCGCCACGCGCCGGATGCTCCGGGCCGGGGGCGAAACCCAGTGCCGCCGCGTTGCCGGCGTGCGGCTCCAGGTAATACACGGGGAAATACTCGGCGCGGTCGCCGGCGCGTACCAGCCGGCCCTCGGCATTGCTTTCGGTAAACTGGAAATCCTCAAGGTGGTCCCGGCGGGCTGCGGCCTCGTAGGCGGCGCGCTGCGCGTGCGGCACGCGCGGGAGCCACTCCAGCGCCTGAAACCTGTGCCGCTCCAGCGTTGGCGTCACAAACGTGCTGAACTGCTGACGACTGACGCTGGCGACGCCGGCGAAGAAGCGTCGAACGGTTTCGATCTCGTCGAGGTTGTTTTCGATCGACGCGCGCACGCGTTCGGCCCTTTCCGCGGCTGCGGCCTGAAAATCACGGGTCAGCGCCTGCCGGCTGCGCTCGCGCCATTCGGTGAACAGGCCATAGGTCAGGGTCAGCCCGATCAGCAGCACCAGCGCGGCCACACCCGCGGCGGCGGCGTGGCGATCCGTGACGGTACTTTCGGCGCGCGATCGCAACCAGGCATGCACCAGCAACAGCGCCAGCATCACCAACCCGAGGGAACCGATCAGGGTCTGGCTGGTGCGCGCGGCAGTCGCGGAGATTTCCTGTCGGATCGGTGTGCGCAGCAGCGCCAACGCCTGGCCATCGAGCCCGGCCAGCGCTTCGTATACGAACAGCGTCCCGTCCGTGGCGGGTCGCAACACGGCTTCTCCAGTCCGCAGCGTATCCAGATAATCACGTTCCAGGGGCGACAGGCGTGGGTCGCTTGCCGACAGCAGTTCGAAGGTGACCTGGGTCTGCGTGCCCAGCGCGCGCAGCAATTTGTCGTCGAGAAAGCGGCCGAAGACCAGCATGCCGCGGGCCACACCGGTTCCGCGTGTGGTCACGATCGGACGTGCGGCGAGCAGCAGCAGGCCATTCTCGGTGGACAGAACACCGCCGTAGGGTTCCTCCCTCGCCAGCCGTGGCGCCAGCATCGACCAGATCGGCGGCGTCTCGCCGGCAAATGCTGCCGGCGTCAGAAAGCCACCCAGTTGAGCGTCATAGCCGCCACCGTAGAGGACCTGGCCGTCGCGCGCGAAGATGAAACAGAGATTCAGCCGCGAGTTTTTTTCCAGCAGGCGCCAGTCGCCGAGATTGGAGGCGACGAAAGCGGGGTCGCGGCTGGCCGCAAACGCGTAGGCGTCGTCCCATTGCGCCCAGTCACTCAACTCTTCGCCGAGTCCCCGCAATTCGCCATCGATCGCCGCGCGCGCGCGCGCCGCGTCTTCGAAGGCCTGCGCCTGTTCGATCTCGACGAAGGCCGGCCGCACGATCCAGCGGTCGAGCGCCCAGATGGCGAACAGGGCCGCCAGAAAAGCCAGGGTGGCGGTCAGGACCGGGCGGATGCGCGGGTTCATGCGCTCAAATGCCGGCCGCCCGGGCGCGTGCCGTTGCGGCGCGTCGCTCAGCAGGGAGAATCGTCAACGAACGGACATCGACCGTCAGGGCGCATGCGTCGGGAGCAGGGTCAGTTTCCCCGGGCCAGGACCGATTCGGCGTTGCACTAGGAAGCTTTTCCACGAGGCCGTCCGTAAGTCCGCATGCGCTCCGGTCAGCGCCCCGCCGACCGGGGATTCCAGGCCGGCGGTTGCCGGTCGAATGCCCTGCCGGCATGCAACAGCGAAGCCGGCAAAACCGTTCGCGGTATTCTACCCTGCAGGAAGCGTGGGTGTGGCGGCTTCTGCTGCCCGCACCATATTGCGGCCATCCCGCTTTGCCCGGTACATGGCCACATCGGCGCTGCGCTGCAGTGTCAGTTCATCGCCGCCGTGGTCCGGGTAAAGCGCCACGCCGATGCTGCAGGAAATGCTGATCCGATGGTTCTCGATAACGAACGGCTGCTGTATCGCCTGGCGAACCTTCTCGGCGATTGCCTGCGCGCTGCCGTCGCCATTCATCGTGCGCAGGAGCAGCACATATTCGTCGCCACCAATCCGGCCGACGGTGTCGGAGTGGCGAACGCACGCCGTCAGTCGTTGCGCCACCTCGCGCAACAGCAGATCACCGACGGCGTGCCCGAAATCGTCGTTCACCGGCTTGAAGTTGTCGAGATCGAGATACAGCAGCGCCAGCGGTGAGTGATCGCGCTGCGCGACGGAGATCGCCTGTTGCAGGCGGTCGGAAAACAGGAGACGGTTGGCAAGGCCGGTCAGCGGGTCGCGTTGCGCCATCTCGCGAATACGGCTCTCGGCCTGCTTGAGGTCGCTGATGTCGGCGACGACGCCAACCAGTCGGTACGCCATGGCGCCGGGGTCGTACATGCGGGCGCCGGTCAACAACCCCCAGAAGGACGTCCCATCCAGGCGGACGTACTGTCGTTCCAGTTTCAGAAACGCGTTGCTGTTGTCGAGGAGGGCGAGCATCCGCTGCTGGGCGATGGCCCGCTCCAGGGGATCGATATAGTCGACATAAAGGCTGCCGATCAGGGTATCGAGCGGGCGATCGAACATCTCGGCCATGCGCTGGTTGGCCAGAGTGATCCGCCCGTCGCTGTCGACCACGAAGATGGCGACGCTGGAGGTGTTGAAAACGTTTGTCAGCAGCGCCTCGCGTGCCTGCAGTTCCCGGTGCGCTTCGGACAGCAGCTGGTCGGTCCGTTCCTTCATCAGCAACAGGAAGCCGGTACTGCCGAGCAGCATGAACAGAAACATGGTCATGAAGGCCGCCGTTTGCGCCGGGTTGCCGGACATCAGGCCTGTTTCTGCAGGTCCGGACAAGGCGCTGCCGGTTCGGAACACCAGCACCAGGCAAAGCAGGGCATACGAACTCGCGATCACCCGCCGCACCTGCGAGGTCCCATGGTTGCGCAGTATGGCCACACCGGCGGTGCCGAACAGGGCGATGGTGGTCAGCGAGGCGATCGCCACACGCTGGCTGGGCGTATTGCCGAACACCCAGAAGGCGAAGCTGCCGACCCCGGCCAAGGTGGCGAAGAGCGTCTCCAGGCGCTGATCCTGCTTGTACGGGCTCACGAAGGCCACCGCTTCGAGAGAAAAACCGATGAACAGCAGGGTATTGCCGATCGGCGCCGACAGCAGGTCGGAAATTTCGCCACGCAGGCCGAGCAAGGCCCAGGCCGCGGCCTGGATGAGCTTGCTGATCAGAAACAGGCGGTACGGTCGTGCCGCGCCTTGATCACGGGTGTACGCCGAAAGGATGCCGACGGTGACCAGATTGCCGAAGAACAGCAGCAGGATGACCGTGCGCACATCGAGCGACCAGTGCATCATCGGGCGGCAGCGCCGTGTCGCCGCAGGGCTGTTGACCGGCGGCATCGCCACCGCCTGGCGGGATCTCCGGGAGTTTCCATCAGCATTGCCGTCGTGGCCGAGGGCATGGGTTTCCTATCTCAATCGTCGGTCGCCTGAAGCTCAGCCCGCTCGGCGTCGTTGAATACCCGCGAGCGGGTGTGGAAGGCCTTGCCTTCCGGACCTTCGAGCGAGAAGGTCCCGCCGTGGCCGTCGATGACGTCGATGATCAGTTGCGTGTGCTTCCAGTATTCAAATTGCGATTTGCTGATGTAGAAAGGCACGCCGCCGATGTCGCCGAGGTGTTTATCGCCGGCACCGATGGTCAGGTCGGTCGGCAGATAGCAGTTGGCCGCGCTGTTGTCGCAGCAGCCACCCGACTGATGGAACATCAGTTCCCCGTGTTTTGTCTTCAGACGTTCGATCAGTTCCAGCGCTGCGGGTGTGGCGATGACGCGTGCGACCATGCTGCTCTCCTCGTGTCGGGAACCTCCGGAAAAGCGCGGGGCGGTTGCCCGCCCCTGCCGGGCTGCCCGCCGTGCGGGTCAGCCACGGCGCGCCGCGCTCAGAAAAAGCCCAGTTTCTGTTCGCTGTAGCTGACCAGCAGATTCTTGGTTTGCTGGTAGTGGTCGAGCATCACCTTGTGGGTTTCACGGCCGATGCCGGATTCCTTGTAGCCGCCGAAGGTGGCGTGCGCCGGATAGGCGTGGTAGCAGTTGGTCCACACGCGTCCGGCCTTGATCGCGCGGCCCATGCGATAGGCGACATTGCCGTTGCGGCTCCAGACGCCGGCACCCAGACCGTAGAGGGTATCGTTGGCGATCGCCAGAGCCTCGGCTTCGTCCTTGAAGGTGGTGACCGCGAGTACCGGGCCGAAGATCTCTTCCTGGAAGATGCGCATCTTGTTGTGGCCCTTGAGCAGCGTCGGCTGGATATAGTAGCCGCCGGCGAGGTCGCCGCCGAGGTTGGCGCGCGCGCCGCCGATCAGGCAGGTGGCGCCTTCCTGCTTGCCGAGGTCGAGGTAGGAGAGGATCTTGTTCAACTGCTCCTGCGACGCCTGGGCGCCGATCATGACCTCGGTGTCGAGCGGGTTGCCCTGCTTGATGGCCTCGACGCGGGCCAGGCAGCGCGCCATGAAGCGGTCGTAGATCGATTCCTGAATCAGGGCGCGCGACGGGCAGGTGCACACCTCGCCCTGGTTGAAGGCGAACAGCACCAGGCCTTCGATGGCCTTGTCGAGGAAGCCGTCGTCGGCGGCCATGACGTCCTCGAAAAAGATGTTGGGCGACTTGCCGCCGAGTTCCAGCGTCGCCGGGATCAGGTTGTTGGCGGCGGCCTGGGCGATCACACGGCCGGTCGAGGTGGAGCCGGTGAAGGCGATCTTGGCGATGCGCTTGCTGGTGGCCAGCGGCATGCCGGCTTCGCGGCCGTAGCCATTGACGATGTTCAGTACCCCCGGCGGCAGCAGGTCGGCGATCAGTTCGGCCACCACCAGAATGCTGATCGGCGTCGATTCGGCGGGTTTGAGGACGACGCAGTTGCCGGCGCCGATGGCCGGGGCGAGTTTCCAGGCGGCCATCAGGATCGGGAAGTTCCAGGGGATGATCTGGCCGACGACACCCAGCGGTTCGTGGAAATGGTAGGCGACGGTGTTTTCGTCGATTTCGCTGATCCCGCCTTCCTGCGCGCGCAGGCAACCGGCGAAGTAGCGGAAATGGTCGACGGTGAGCGGGATGTCGGCGTTGAGCGTCTCGCGAATCGGCTTGCCGTTGTCCACCGTTTCCGCGTAGGCAATCACTTCGAGATTGGCCTCGATGCGATCGGCGATTTTCAACAGGATGTTGGCGCGGTCGGCGGCGGCCGTCCTGCCCCACTTCTCGGCGGCGGCGTGTGCCGCATCGAGCGCCAGTTCAATGTCCTCGGCGGTGGAACGGGCCACCGAGGTGTACGGGCGACCGCTGATCGGCGTGATGACTTCGAAGTATTCTCCCCTGACCGGGGCGACCCACTCGCCACCGATGAAGTTGTCGTATCTGGCCTTGAATTGCAGCTTGGCGCCGTCGGCGCCGGGTGGGGCGTAAAGCATCGGACTCTCCTCTTGGTTATGGATGGCCGTACGGGGAACCCCACGGCCCGGCAGCCCTGTCGCCCGCTGCGCGCCGGTCACGCTGACGAAAGCAAGCGATTGATAAATGTCGATTTCTCTTCCATCCTGGCGGATGGATAGGAAACCCGATGTGCGCAGGGATGCCGCGGTCAGTGTCTCGGATCTGCGCCGCGGCTGTCAATCGGAAATTTCCCCCTGTCCGGCGTCAGGGGTCGGTCTTGCCCGCCGCTTGCCCGGCCGTCAGTTGCGGCTGGCTTGCCGCCAGTCGCGGGGCGTCATCCCGTAGGCGGCCTTGAAATGGCGGTTGAAGTGCGAGAGATCGTTGAAGCCGTTGGCGAAGGCGATGTCGGCAACCGTCTGGCGGTCACGGAAGGGGTCGGCCAGCGCCGCATGGCAGGCGTGCAGGCGCCGTTCCACCAGTGTCCGGGAAAAACTGCGACCGCTGCTTTCGAAGAGCTTGTGCACATAACGGAGCGACACCCCGAGGTGGCTGGCCAGCGCCGCCGGGTTGAGCGAAGGGTCGGCATGGTGCTGGCTCAGCCAGTTCTGCGCCGCCGTCAGCAGGGCCTGGGCCGTGCCGCCGCGCCCGGCGTCGCGGCCGTCATCGCTGGCCCCGAGCACCAGTGCCAGCAGGCCGCAGAAGTTTGCCGCCACGGCCGCCTGGCAGTCGCTGTCGATCGGCCCGGCGTGCATCAGGCTGCGGGCATAGGAGACCAGCAGCGCGTTCAGCCCGGTGGGCAACAGCGGCTCGCGTGGTGGTCGCATCGCCGGTTGCGCCAGCAGCGGCGCCAGCAGCGGGCGCGGCGCCTTGATCGTCAGATGCGCGAGGCCGGCTTCGGCATCGGCCCGCGCGACCCGCAGTGGATCGAGAAAGCACGGTGTTCCCGGCGCCGCCACCAGTTGCTGGCCGTCGGCGTACTCCAGACGCAGCGAGCCGGCCAGCGGCAGATACAGGAAAAAGGGATCGTCGGTCTCGCGGGCGATGTCTTCGCGGCTGCGCCGACGCTGATGCGCATCGGCGCGGGCGGTGACGATGTGCAGGCCGCCCAGGCTGCTGGCCCGCATTTCGGCAAGGAAGGGGCCGGAGCCACGCCGCTCGACGCTCAGGCGGGTGATCGATGCGCACACCACCTCGCGCCAGTACGGGAACTGCTCGGCGGGCCGCAGATCGGCGG
>JADKBU010000027.1 GCA_016714935.1 Candidatus Accumulibacter propinquus
CGCTTTTCCTGCAAGAACCAGAGGAACATGAGGCGGTCGATGAGTACGGCGGTATACCAGCGCAGGTCTTCTCCAGTGTCCGGGATCCCCGCGATGAACTCGGCGAAGGACTTGCGCTGTTTCTCGAACTCCCCGTAAAACTTCTTGGTGACCTTGTCGCGGTCGAAGCCGGCTTGCAGCCGCGCCGCAATGCCCAGCACCGAGAGAGTTTCCTCCTCGCCCAGCGTGAAGGTGATGGCGGACAGTTTCTGGCGCAGCAATTCGGTGGATTCGCCGACGCGCCAGTGCACCTCTCGGTATTGATTGGGTCGCCCTGGCGCACGCGAAACCCATTGCCAAACTTGCGTGCTGTGCCCCGCATCGGTGAAGACGATGAGGTGTTCGCGTGCCTGGGCAGTGATCTTGCGTTCGATCTTCTGGCGAGTGGCGTAGGGCGGGATGTGGCCCGCGTGGTCCGGCAAGGCGTGCAGGATTTGGACGCCGCGCTTGTGCGCGACCACGGCTAGAGCATGGAGTTGCCCGTCCAGTTCGACCTGATAGGGCTCGCCCTGGCCGGGATAGTCCCAGCCCATGTCGACGAAGAGTGCCTGGAAACTGAACTGGCGCAGGAGTTGAATGTTTATATCGGGCATGACTTATTGATCCGCTTCTTGGCCCGGTATGAGCCCCAGCGAGCACACCACGCGCGGCTCGCGTAATTGTGCATCTTCTTCCGTGTAGGTCAGGCGGCCCTCCTCGCGCAAGGTCTTCACTGCCCCGGCAAGCTCCTCGTCGTTGACGCCACCGCGCATGAGTCGATTGAGAAGGTCGGCGGCAGTTTCCAGCAGGGGGCGGGCGTAGAGGTCGTCGAGCGCACGTTCCAGTTCTTCGTCGCGAAACAGGGTGTGCCTCTGGGCTTCGGCATAGCGTTTGAGGCGCTCGTAGGCACGGCGGCGTGGGCTGGAGGGCCGACCCAGGCCACCGCCGATCGCCCTGTCCTGGCGCACCGCCAGTTTCAACCCCTCGGCGACCAGTTCGTGGTGGTTTTCGGCACGGGGCACGGCGGGGGTGTCTGGCGCACATTCAGCCACGCGCAGGATGGTGAACTGGGATTCGGTGACGGTCTTGCCATCCGGGCTGATCCAGGCGAGGTGGTCGTTGCCTTCGGGTGACTTCACATACACCAGCGTGCCCCCGCGCGCGGCATCGCTACCGAGTGAGGGCAACGCAGTCTCGTCGAACGCGAAGGCGCGCGCCGAGTACACCACCGGCGGCATGGATTCGACGGCGTGCGCGAGTTCAGGCTTGTCTTGCGTCGCTTGTTTCCAGATCTGCCAGGCGTAGGAAGCAAGATCGACGTCGTCGTCACTATCGTCAAGGACACCGGATTTCTCCGTGTAGAGGTCGCGGATGGTGTTGGCGTCGTCGTCCTCGAAAAAGGCTTCGTCGGTACCCACGACTTCGGCGTTTTCCAGCAGGCGCTGCTGGATGCGGGCACGCAAGTTGATGAGACGTTCGACGCCTTCGGCGGGCAAGAAAGAGTAGCAGTGGATTTCCTCTGCGCGCTGGCCGATGCGGTCCACCCGGCCGGCGCGCTGAATCAGCCGGATGATCGCCCACGGCAGGTCGAAGTTGACGACCACATTGCTGTCTTGCAGGTTCTGGCCTTCTGAAAGCACGTCGGTACAGATGAGAACTCGCACCTCGTCGGACTTGCTGACGCTCTTGTTATTCGACTTGGGCGAGAAGCGACACGCCAGCGCATAGGGGTCGGCGCTGGCCCCGGTGGCGACTTCGACCTGAGCAATGCCGGCGCGGCGCACTTCCCGTGCCAGGTAGCGCGCCGTGTCGGCAAACTGGGTAAAGATCAGCACCTTGTCCTTGGCGTGCGTACGTTCGACAAGACGCTGCAGCGCGATCAACTTCTGGTCATGTTGTGGATCCCATCGTCCGTGCGCGCGCAGCAGATCAAGGAGGGCTTGCGTGTCCGCAGCCAGATGTTCGGAAAGCGACCGTTTGAACAGTGTGGGGCGTATCCACTTGAAGCGCTTCTTGTATTCACAAGCATATTGCTGATAGACGATCCTGGCGCGCGCCAGACCGTCGGGTGCGGCGTCCGCCTCGGCCACGGGTTCAACCAAGCCGTCGAGCAGATCTTCGGGGTCGCCTTCCAGGCCTTCAGCGTCTTCGTCCACCCGACCCAGGTCGAGCAAGCCGGCGTCGAGCACACCTACCGGCAGGTCCAGCGCGTTTTCGATGGCATAAAGGTAAATCTGGTTGCGCAGAATGTGCCGGTCGATCGATTGCAGGAATGAAAAGCCGTTGGATTCCAGGCGCTTGAAGAGGTTGGTGCGGCAGAACCCCATCAGCCGCTTGCCAGCGCGGCCCAGGTTGTCGATCAGCTTGCGCTCCGCGGCCGTGGCGGTCTTTTCCGCCAGCGGGTCGACATACAAACCCATGCCGTAGCGGGGCACATGCAGGGCATTGATCTGATCGACCATTTCGGC
This sequence comes from Candidatus Accumulibacter propinquus, assembly GCA_016714935.1. GTDB lineage: Bacteria > Pseudomonadota > Gammaproteobacteria > Burkholderiales > Rhodocyclaceae > Accumulibacter > Accumulibacter propinquus. Next base: position 2,487 of record JADKBU010000027.1, read on the forward strand.
CGAGTAGAGCCTCGCATAGCGGTCATCCGGGTCTGCCTCGTCGACGGCGAATTTCAGCGAAATGGGCATGCGTTTCGGGAAGTAACGTTTCTCGCCATCGTTGTCGGCGATGTAACGGCGGCCGTTGTCATCTTCCGCCGTGTAGTGCTCGATAATGAAGCTGCGCGTGCGTCGAACCATGTACAGGCGGATCAGCTCGCGCCAGTCGTCAAACTCTTCGCTCTTTTCAATGGCGAGAATCGAATTGGCTTTGCACTGGTGCCGGCGCTCGAACTCGGGTTCGCTGATGCCATGTTTGCGCATGTGCCGCTCGGGTCGAATGCCGATGTTGGCCTTTTCGTCGATAAACAGCCGTAGCTGGCTCGACAGGTCGGTCTTGGTCTTGTTGTAGGGAGTGGCGGTGAGCAGAATTGCTTTCGCATCGCAACTGCGGATGTAATCGGCAATCGCTTTGTAGCGTCGCCCCTCTCGGTTGCGCAGATTATGGCTTTCGTCGATGAGCACCAGACGATAGCGCTTGAGGCTGGGCAGTCGTTTGGACACTTGGCTGATCGGCACGACCATGCCGCGCAGGCCGTATTCAGTGCGGTAGCGCTCCCACATCGGTTCCAGGTTTTTCGGGCAAATGATTAGGGTCTCGTAGCCGAGATCGTCTTCAAACATACGCGCCAACGCGGTTGCCATCATGGTCTTGCCCAGACCGACGACGTCACCGATCATCACCCCGCCGCGCCGATGCAGATGGCGCGCGGCAATCTTCACCGCGCTTTTCTGAAAATCGAATAGTTCCTGCTCGAAGCGTGCCGGCAGACGGAATTGGCTGAGACCGGCGCGTGCCTCGGTGCTGAGGTGATAGGCGATATTGAGGTAGATTTGGTACGGGGGAATGCTCGCTTCGCGCGCCCAACTCGATTCGATGATGGCTGCGAGGTCTTGCGAGACGTCGATGGCCCAGCGGTCTTTCCAGCGCTCTTCGAACCATTCCGACAAACGCTGGGCTGCATGGTGTTCCAGCACATCGACGTTCAGTTCGCCCTGCTTGGAGAGCCCTTGCAGCGTGAGATTGCTGCTGCCGACGAAGCCGGTGATAGGGTTGTTCACGTCGTCGCGAAATAGCAGATAGAGCTTGGCGTGCAGTGGATACGGCAGAAATAGTTTGACGATGGCCTGGCCCGCTCGCAATTGCCGGGCGAGTCGACGCAGGCCGGCCTCATCCTTGCCAGAGGGAATGCCCAAGGTGATCTGTTCGCGCAAGTGGGCCCCGAACTGGGTCTTGAGCCGGGCAGCCGTGCCTTGGTCAATCAGGTTGTCCGCTGCGACTGCGCGGTAGAGATCCCGAACCTCCTCGTGAGGCGGGCGTTGCATGCCCACCAATACACGGCAAACCTGGCCGTTAGCCGGTTGCCAGGGCTGTATCAGGTCATCGATGGCCTGCCAGCCGCGCAGATTGAGGTAGCCCACACAAAAATCGGCCCGGTTCGAGACTTGCAGCGTGGCTCGTAAGGCTTCGAGCAGTTCTTGTTGGATGTTGTCGAAGATGCGAGGCATGGACGGGAAATTCCTACTTTGATTCGCCGACGGAAGGTAGCACGAAAAATGTCACGGCCGACCAAGGATCCGCCGTGACAGGGCGCATTCCACGTCACGCCGGCGGCTCATCGCCCGCCTCCTGCAACCAGCCGGCGACGGCCTCCCGCCATATGTCCCGGCCTGCAGCCAGCCCGGGACACCCTGCCGACGCCTTGTGCAGCAGACTCGCCAGCCGTGTCTGGATCGCCACACCCGCCAGTGCGTCGAATGCGCCCTCGTTGTAGGCCACCAACCAGGCTAGCTGCTGTTCCGGCGACAGGGGTGCGAGGCGTTCCTGCTTGAGTAGTTCCCGCAGCAAGCGGCCGCGCCGGATCTTGGCGTCGACGCCGGCTTCCAGCCGCGAGCCGAAACGGGTGAATACCTCCAGTTCGAGAAACTGCAGGAAATCCAGCTTCATGCGCCCGGCCTCGGCCTTGATGGCCGGCACCTGAGCCTTGCCGCCGATCCGCGAAACCGAGCGGGTGATGTCGATGGCGGGCAGAAAGCCACGCGCGTAGAGTGCCGGGTCGAGGTAGATCTGGCCGTCGGTGATCGAGATCAGGTTGGTGGGAATATAGGCGGCGATCTCGCCCTGTTCGGTTTCGACGATCGGCAGGGCAGTCATGCTACCGCTACCGTAGCGCGCCGCCAGGCAGGTCGAGCGTTCGAGCAGGCGCGCGTGCAGGTAGAAGATATCGCCGGGGTAGGCCTCTCGCCCCGGCGGGCGACGCAGTAGCAGCGAAAGCTCGCGATAGGCTCGCGCATGGGTGGTGAGGTCGTCGTACACCACCAGCACGTCGCGGCCGCTCCACATCCATTCTTCCGCCAGGGCGCAGCCGGCGAAGGGCGCGAGGAACTTGAGCCCGGGGGTGGTGGTAGCCTCTGCGACGACGACGCAGCTGATGTCGAGAACGTGGGCCCGGCGCAGGGTCTCGATGGTGCTCACCACCGCCGAGCGCTTCTGGCTGATCAGCACATAGACGCAGAGAACATCGCTCCCTTTCTGGGCGATGATCGTGTCCATGGCCAGCGAACTCTTGCCGGTGCCCGCGTCGCCGATGATCAGTTGCCGCTGGCCTTTACCAATCGGGATCATGGTATCGACCATCTTGCTGCCACTCAGCAATGGGCGCCTGACGAAATCGCGGGCGGTGATCGGTGGCGAGGAGACTTCGAGGGGGCGTCGGCGGCTGAATTGCGGTTGCGCACCGCCATCGAGGGGATTCCCCAGCGGGTCCACCACGCGGCCGAGAAAGCCGTCACCGACGCCGATATCCAGTCGCCGTCCGGTCAGGTGGGCCGCCGCGCCGGCGGCGAGGCCATCCTCCTGACCGAGCAGGATGCCGCCGATGCGCCTGCTGCCGAGGTGAAACACCAGCGCCTCGCTGCCATTCTCGAAACGCAGGATCTGGTCCATCGCCGCCGAGGGCAGCCCCTCGATCCAGGCGATGCCGTCGCCGATCGCTGCCAGCTTGCCGATTTCGCTGATCCGCAATCGTGGCTGGTAGTCGGCCAGCCACTGGCTGCGCCGGCCACCAGGGTTTGGGGCAGAAGGCTCAGTGATCAAGCCCGCCTGCCTCCGCGAAAACGCCCAGTTCGCCGGCCAGACTGAGATCCAGTTGCCAGGCCCCGAGCGATAGCCGGACGCCGGCCAGCAACTCGCTGTCCTCGACGAAATCGAGGTGGACGAGCTTTCCCAGCCGGGCATCGACGGCACCGGAGATCTGCCGGCGTTGTTCCTCCGAGAGCGGGTGGGCGCTGCTCAACACCCCTTGCCCATGACCATTCTGGCCCGCCCGCAAAGGCTCCAGACGTTCTTCGGGTAGAGCCGAGAGTTCCTCGACGAAGATTTCTACCAGCAGTGCTTCGATCTCCGGTCCGGCCAGCCGGGCCAGCAGTGCACTGGCGAACTGTCGGGCGAGGGCGCCGGACTGGCTGGCGAGTTCGCGCTGCAGGGTCTCCTGACGGTGCGCGTCGCGGGCGGCGCTACGTTGCCGCTCGGCAGCCAGATCCCGGTCCAGCGCCTCCATCTGTCGCGCGTGCTCTGCCGCCATCTGGGCATCGAACTGGCTGCGGGCTGCCGCCTTCTCTCGCTCCCAGTCCGCCAGACGGCTTTCAAACTGGCGCTGCAGGGCCAAAGCCCGTGCTTCCGTCGCGCGTGCTTCGTTGAGGGAGCCCTCGATGCCAGCGCGACGCTCAGCCAGGGTCGCCAGCACCGGGCGGTAGAGAAAGCGCTTGAGGATCCAGATCAGCGCCAGGAAATTGATGATTTCGAGGGCAAAGGTGGTCCAGTCCAGACCCATCGCCGCCTCCTACTTCAAGAGGTATTCAAGCAGCGGATTGCGGAAGAGGATGATCAGCACGATCACCAGGACGTAGATGGCCAGCGACTCGATCATCGCCAGGCCGATGAACAGGGTGCGGGTGATCGACTTCTCCGCCTCAGGTTGCCGCGACAGCGCTTCCAGCGCCTGCGTGATCGCCCGGCCCATGGCAATGGCCGGGAAGATGATGCCGATCGCGATGGCCAGCGCTGCTGCCACGGTGGAGACCAGGACAAACCAGTGCATGTCGCTCATGGGGTGCTTCCTTTCGTGTCGTTCGATGAGGGCGCTTCGCAGTGCTCCGCAGCGGCGTGGGATTGCATGCCGCCGGCGATGTAGATCAGGGCCAGCGTGCCGAAGATGTAGGCCTGGACCAGGGCTTCGACGATGTGCAGCATAAGCACCGGGACCGGCACCAGCAGCCCCGCAACCAGGAGGACCAGCAGCGCGGCCATTTCGAGGCTCATGATGTTGCCGAACAAGCGCATCGCCAGCGCGATGGTGCGGGAAAACTCGCCGAGCAGATGAAACGGCAGGAGGATCGGGCTGGGGACCAGGTAGTGGCGCAGATAATTCTTCAGGCCTTCGCTGCGGATGCCGAACCAGTGCACCGAGACAAAGACCAGACAGGCCAGCGCGGCGGTGGTCGACAGGTTGCCGGTAGGCGCATGCAGACCGGGCACGATTCCCGTCAGATTGGCGACGGCGACGAACAGCCAGAGGGTGCCGACGAAAGGCAGCAGCAGGCCGGCGCGGCCCGGTAGCACGCCTTCGATGGCCGCCTCGATCGACTGGACGACACCTTCCAGCGCGGTTTGCACAAGACCGGGGTGGTCGACCGAGAGTCGTCTGGTCGCCAACCAGCAGGACATTCCGAAGGCCATCAGGATGCCCCAGGTGGTGACCACTGTCGAGGTGATCCGCAAGCCTCCCAGACTGAAAACAACGCTTGCCGCTTCCATTACCAGTATTTTCGGATGAAGAGATAGACGTTGAAGACGCCGATCGCGAGGCCGATGAGGATCAGATTCACCGTCCACCGCACCGTGTACCCCTCACCCAGGCTATCCAGCCAGCGCCCGAGATAAGCGCCTGCCAGCAAGGGCGCCAGGAACAGCACCGACAGACTGCCGAGGAAGACAGCCTGTGCGAGCAGCGAGCGCCGACTCCGTTCGGCCTCCTTGAGTCTTTCGCTGTCGCGGGAAACCTCACGACGCCATCTTTCGTCGTTCATAACGACTTGCAACAATGGTCGTTCACAATGACTTGCGGTGATGGTCGTTCATCACGGCCACCGATCCAGGGTGCGCAAGCGCCGGAAAAGCTCCTGCTCCAGCTTCTGCAGATTGTCCTTGACGCTCCGGAGTTTTTCTTCTTCCTGTGCCAGTTGCCCCGCCAGCAGTTCCGAGATCCGTTCGTAGTCGTCGTCACAAAGGTAGCGCCGGGTGCTGATGGTCAGTTGATCGTCGGCAAAGCGCAATACGGCGCCGGGGCAGGCGAGATACTGCCACGCACCCTGCGTGGTGCGAAAACGCGACAGCCCATAGTCGAGGACCGTCATGAAGCGGGCGCGTCCCGGCTGAATGCCGAAGCTGCCGCTCGCATCGCTGCCGACAAAGCTCTGCACCTTGTCGATGCGCTCGCAGCGCAGCGCGCTCTGCAGATGCAGGGTAATCGCGCCGCTCACCGCACGCCCTCCATGCCGGCGCGCATGTAGCAGCGATCCTCGGGCAGGTCGTCGTAGGTTCCCTGGATAAAATCTTCGCAATCGGTGAGGGTCGTAGCCAGAGGGACCGAGGCCCCGGCGATGCCGGTATGGTCGGCAACGACAAAGAACGGCTGCGTGAGATAGCGTTCGAGCAGGCGCGCCCGCAGCACGGTGCGCCGGTCGGCTTCCGACAGGGCCTCGACGCCCAGCATGGCGATGATGTCCTCCAGTTCGCGGTAGCGCGCGAGATGCTCGCGCACCGTTTGCGCGACCCGATAGTGACGGTCGCCGAGGGTGACGCGATCCATCATGCGACTGCCCGACGACAGTGGGTCGACCGCCGGGTATATCCCCTTGGCCGCCTGGTTGCGCGAGAGGATGACGGTGGTGTCGAGGTGGGCGAGGATCGCCCCGACTGCCGGGTCGGTCATGTCATCAGCCGGTACATAGACGGCCTCGACAGCGGTGATATTGCCGCTGCGCGTGGAAGAAATGCGCTCCTGCAGTTCCGCCACTTCGGAGAGTAGTGTCGGCTGGTAGCCGACCGTCGCCGGCATGCGCCCGAGCAGCCCGGACAGCTCGCTGCCCGCCTGCACGAAGCGGAAAGCGTTGTCCATCAGGAACAACACTTCCTTGGCGACATGGTCGCGCAGGTATTCGGCGTAGGTCAGTGCCGACAGCCCGATGCGGAAGCGGACTCCCGGCGATTCATCCATCTGGCCGAACACCATCAGCGAGCGCGGCATGACGCCGGCGTCCTGCATGTCGTGCCACAACTCATGTCCCTCGCGAATTCGCTCACCGACCCCGGCGAAGACCGATACCCCCTGGTGCAGGCGGACGATGGCGTTCATGAATTCCATGATCAGCACCGTTTTGCCAACGCCTGCGCCACCGAACAAGCCGGTCTTGCCGCCGCGCACAAAAGGGCACAGGAGGTCGATCACCTTGATGCCGGTCGGCAGGATTTCTCCCATGCCCATTGCTTCCGAGAGCGGTGCCGGGGGAGCGACGATGGGGCGAAATTCCGTCGACGCGAGCGCCGGGCCGCCATCCAGAGGGTGGCCGAATAGGTCGAGCAGCCGGCCCAGGCAATCAGGGGTCACCGGTATCTGCAGCGGCCCACCACTGTCGAAGACCGGCAGCAGCCGGCGCAGACCGGCCGTGCGATGCAGGGCGATCGCTCGTGCCCGCGATTCGTCGAGATGGCGATGCACCTCGAAGGTGTAGCGCTCGCCATCGAGGCAGACATACACCGCCTGATGCAGCGGTGGCAGGCGGCTGCACAGGATGTCGATGACCGGTCCGTGCACTTCCTCGATCACCCCAAGCGGCGCCTGCTCGGGGATGGGACAGGGTGACCTTGCCGTTTCGATGGCAGAAGGCAAAGCCAGCAGCCCTTCCGTCATGGCTTGTTGGCGGCCAGAATGCCGATCCGATACTTGGCCAGCAACTCGTCCGCATAGGCGGAATGCGGACGTCCTTTGGTCTTCGTGTCATAGGCCTCGGTTGCTTCCTTGCCGCACCAGGGCAGAACGAGCTCGGGGGGCGACGGATGCCGGGGCAGATAGGCGCTCAGATCATAGACCGTACCGCGAATCGCCATCCAGCAGTTGTCCGGCAGTGCGTGTTTGGCGAGTTCGGTCCGGGAAATGACCTTTTCGGCCGCTACCGCAACGCTTTCATCGGCCGGCGGCAACCACAGGCTGCTTGCCCAGAAGGCTGACACCAGCAGCCAGAAAATGATGGTGGTGGATAGGTAGAGTCGGCGCATTATCGGAATCCGAAGTTTTCAAAATGGATATGGCGAGGCTTGATGCCACGCTCGTGGAGGGACTGTCTGACCGCGGCCAGCATGCCCGGCGGCCCGCACAGATAGCACTCGTGCCCGGCGAGCTCGCGGGTAGCGGGAAGGAATGAATCAACATTCGGCGGCTGGTTACCGGTGGCCAGAGCTTGCAGCGACAGTTGCGGATCCTGCGCAGCGAGCGCGCGCAATTCTTGCAGAAAGGCGGCGTCGGCTTCGGCGCGATAGAGATAGACGAGCGTCGTCTCCTGACTGACCGGGCCCGTCCGCAGCAGCGCCAGGAAAGGCGTGATACCGATGCCGCCGGCCAGCCACAGTTGCGGCGCTGCGGGTCGCTCGGCCAGGAAGGTGCCGAATGCGCCATGCACCCGCGCCAGGACACCCGGTTCGATGCCCTGGATGCGTCGGGTGCAATCGCCCAGCGCCTTCACGCCGACGCGGATTTCACGGTCGGCACCCATCGAACTGACGGTGAACGGGTGAAACTCGCCGCAACCCCTGAACGTCGGCCCGGCGAAGAAAGCAACCAGGACGAACTGCCCTGCCGTCACGGCAATCGGCTCTGCCAGCGGTTTGAGAGTGATCTCGACCATGGCGTCGGCAACTGGCGCAGCCGACTGCACGATGTACGGCCGGGCAGCCAGGCCGCTATCGTCCCGCAGGATTCGCCAGCCGAGGAACAGGGCGGCCAGCGCCAGGATCGGCAATACCGGCTCTTCGATGCCGAGCTGCAAGAGGTGCCACAGACCGACCAGCACGCCGACCCCCAGCGAGACATGCAGCCAGCGCCAGCTTCGATAGGGTAGGCGCGTGGCGAAAGTGGCGGCGAGTCCGAGCATCAGCAGCAGCAGCGACAGCCAGCCCAGCCGGACCGGCCAGCCCTGGCTAAACGGTGAAAGCGTCTGCCACGCCAGAGTGGGAGACGCCGGCCAGGCATCGGCAGCAAGCGCCAGCGGATGTGCCAGCAGCAGGACGTAAGCGGCCATGCCCACGTGGTGATGCCATTGGTACATCCTCTCCAGTCCCCCCAGCCAGCGGGACAGCCAGGTTTCCCGCAGCATCAGCAGCAGGCTGGCGAGCAGCAGACCGCAGCCCGCCCAGCCGAGGACAATGCCCAGACTGCGTGCGGGCGACAGACCCTCCGGAAAGGCCCAAAAAACGGGGCCTGCGGTAGAAACCAGGACGAGTAGCGGAATCGATAGCCAGCGAAGGAGGAACATGGTGGGCTCGCGCAGGGATCAACCGGAGGGCTGGCGAGAGTCGCTTGCCGGCTGCAGGTGCTCACAGATGTCACGTCCTCCCTGCGGCATCGCCATGCCGCGCGCTCTGGCGCGTTCTTCCATGAGTTGGTGATGCGCGACCTGGTAGCTGCGGCACTCCTCGTACGTCCTGAAGCCACGAATTTTCGATTGATGTTCGATCCGTTCCTCCGGTGTCATCAACTGCCAGCCGCGAGTATTCGCCTCGCTGGCCCGCACGGGGCCGCGCGCCTGCGCGGTTGCGGCGACAGACAGCAGCAGCGTGATGATCAAGACTCTATTATTCATTGTTTCCACTCAGCACAGGCTTCCTCAGCCAATGGATCAGCCCGGAAAGGCCGATCGAGCCAACCAGCAGGACCAGCGCCACGCGCAGGTCGTTGAGTGCCGCCGGGGCGGCGATCAGTAGAATGCCCAGTCCCAGCATCATGGCCCCCGAAGCCAGTTTGAGCAAACGTCCCTCGGTCTCCGACAGCTTTCGCGAGCCGAGGGTGTAGGTGAAGACCACGGTGATGACCAGCAGCGGGATGACGTAGACAACGTTGTAGAAGGCCAGATAGGCGTAGTGTTGCCACGGCGGCAGCTCTGAAAGGGTCAGCAGCCGCGTATAGATCATGGGGAATCCGGCCGTACATAGGAGTTCGTAGGAATTGGCGGCGATCGCCAGGGCGATGGTTCCCAGCGTCAAGGCCGGCATGCTATCCGCTCGCAGAAGGCCGCGCACGCGCTGGTAGAGACCGGGCTTGGCGGCATCCGGGATACTCAGGGAAATCCCTTTTTTGAACCAGAAGTAATCCTTGATGTTGATCAGCGCGATGACGATCGCCAGACCTCCGGCCGCGGTGGTGACCAGAGTGATTTCGCCGAGCCAGCGGAAAACGTTGAGCCAAGCGGCCATGAACAGGAAGTAGATAAGGCCCGAGAAAAACAGGAAGACGCTGCCGATGAACAGCATGCGCGCGCGACTGCGGGCATGGATCAGCAGCGAGAGCAGAAACAGGAGAACGAAAAAGGCACAGGGATTGAAGGCATCCAGCCCGGCGATGACCGCGGTGAACACCGGTAGCGAGAGTTGGTCGGGCGCCATTGTGCCGAGTAGCGGGAGATCGAGTCCGGGAGCCGGGCGAGTTCCCGCAGCAGGCCCCCCAAGCGCCTTTCCCCCGGATTCGCGGCAGAACTGCAAGGCTTTTTCCAGTGCCTGCCCGGTCGTTTCCGGCCGATCGAAACCGACTTCGAGCTGTCCGCAGAACAGGAAAGCCGGCACGCTGCTGGCTTCCTGGCCGAGGGATTCGGCCATCGAAACGTAGGCGTCGGCGGCGTTCTGATCCGCAGTGAGGTTGCGGCTGTGCAGCACCAGCCAGGGATGGCGTGCCGGCAGCGCTTCGACAAAAGGCCGGGCAGCCTGGCAATGCGGACAGGTGCTGGTCCAGAAGAAGTACAGATGAACCCGCCGTTCGCTGGCAGCATTGTTGTCGATCCACACCGGCGGCTCCATCGCGGCGGCAGAGGACAAAACGGCGGCGAGCGCGAGGAAGCAGATCAGGCGGAATACTCTGGTCAGATCCAGGAAATGTTGGGTCATCGCTAACTCCATTCCGTGCCTGGTAGCGGATTCGATCTCCAAACAGATGATCGTTTTCCGGCCCCGCTACGAAGCGGCGGGGTGGAGCGATAGTTGCAGCCCTACTTGAAGAAACCGCGTGCCTGCATACGATCGCAAGCGTTTTGCCGTGGTGCCATCAAGGTCGTGCCTTTTTCCTTGGCGCGTGCCTCCATGGCCTGATGGTGCTCAACCTGGATCGCCTTGCATTCGTCTAGGGTCTTGGCGGCGAGCATCTTGTCGTGGTAGGCGGTACGCTCCTCGGTCGTCATCAGCGACCAGCCGCGGGTGTTGTCCTGATCGAAGGCGAAGCGCATTCCCTGACCCTGCCCTTGGCCACCCCCCGGTCCCATGCCACTCATGCCTCCCGGCCCTCCTCCCATGCCGGGGCCGGGTTGTGCGAAGGACGGTACGCCCAGCGAGGCGCCAAGAAGGGCAAACAGCGTGAAGTGGGAGAGTTTCATCGTCTTTCCTTTCAGGTTTATTGAAAGAATCTGATCAACGGCTGGCGCCGGACCTGGGGCCATGCCGCTGGCGTGGGTTGAGAAGTGAAACGATCAACGCGCTGGGCGACCATCGCTCCCTGTTTGTGAAGACGAGGCAGCCGCAAAAAGGAGGCAGGCGTCAAGGCACCGACCGTCCCCGATTTCCAATGGACCGAGTGGAATGGATGGCTATGCAAAAAAACAACTGACCAGGTAGTTGCGGGCGGCACTGAGAGCGCTTGTCCAAGCCGACCTTGCCTTGCTCACCGATGCCCCAGGAAGAAGGCGCTACAACGGTGGTCGCGGTGTAAAGCTACAGACCTTTCCGTCTTCGTCGAAGCGCACCTGACACGCGCTTGTCATTCGTTCCTTCAGGCGCCGACGGGCACGCTGAATCCGCGACTTGGCTGCGGAGAGCGAGATGCCGAGACGGTCGGCGAGTTCCTGTTGCGAGTGGCCCTCGAGGTCGCACAGGGTAATCGCCAGTCGATCGTCTGCGGAGAGTTCGCAGAGCACCCGGGACAGGCAGGCGCTCAGGTCATCGACCACCGGGGCCAGTTCGTTCTCGGGGGAAACCAGGTCGTCCGGCAGGGGGACGTGTTCACGCGACACGCGCAGGCGATCGGCCAGCGCATTGCGCGCCACCTGGAACAGCCATGCCCGTCGGTTATCGATCGCGCAAAAGTTGCTTCCCTGCCGCAAGGCCTTGATGAACACCTCCTGCAGTACTTCGTCTGCATCGTCGATCTGGCCGATCCGATGACGAAGATAGCCACGCAACTGCGCTTCGCACATCGACCAGGCCGCCAGCAAGCAGGGAGTGCTCATGCCTTGGCACTTTCAGAGGCGAAGTAGCGCTTCTGGAACCACAGCGACACACTCACCAGGCCGATCATTACCGGTACCTCGACCAGTGGCCCGATGACGGCAGCGAAGGCGGCGCCGGAATTGATGCCATAGACGGCGACGGCAACGGCAATCGCCAACTCGAAGTTGTTGCTCGCCGCGGTGAACGACAGGGTGGCGCATTTCCCGTAGCCGGCGCCCACCTTCTTGCTCATGTAGAACGAAATCAGGAACATCAGCACAAAGTAGATCAGCAGCGGGATGGCGATGCGCACGACGTCCAGCGGGATGGTGACGATCAGCTTGCCCTTGAGGCTGAACATGACGACGATGGTGAACAGCAGGGCGACGAGGGTGATCGGGCCGATCCTGGGCACGAACTGTTCGTGATACCACTGCTTCGAGACAAAGCGCAGCAGGATCACCCGCGTCAGCACGCCGGCGACGCAGGGAATTCCCAGGTAGATGAAGACGCTCTCGGCAATCTGCCCGATCGAGACATCGACCACCGAGCCCGAGAGACCGAACAGTGGCGGCAGGACGGTCACGAACAGCCAGGCGTAGACGCTGTAGAACAGCACCTGGAAGATCGAGTTGAAGGCTACCAGGCCGGCGGCGTACTCGGTCGAACCTTTGGCGATCTCGTTCCAGACGATCACCATGGCGATGCAGCGGGCGAGGCCGATCATGATCAGGCCGACCATGTACTCGGGCTTGTCCGGCAGGAAGATGATCGCCAGCGCGAACATCAGGATCGGCCCGACGACCCAGTTCTGAAGCAGCGACAGAACAAGGACTTTCCTGTCGACGAAGACGTCGGGCAGTTCCTCGTAACGGACCTTGGCGAAGGGCGGGTACATCATCAGGATCAGGCCCAGCGCGATCGGCAGGTTGGTCGTGCCGACCTGGAAGGAATTGATCAGGTCCTCAATGCCCGGAACGAAGAAACCCAGGCCCACACCCAGAGCCATCGCGGCGAAAATCCAGACAGTCAGATATCTGTCAAGAAAAGACAGTTTTCCGGTAACGGCGCTCATGGCGGACCTCTGTTCCGACGGTTCGATGTTGCAGGCCCCCGCTTGTCGCCGTGCGTCGCCGTCTGACGCAGATCAATGTCACGAGTGGGGGTTTACAGAATTTCAAGATTCTAGCAATATAAAAGCGTTTCGCAAAGCGACGTTGCTTGCGGCGTTCAATGCTTCGGCTCGCGGGGTGTCCAGCCGGGCAGCACTCACCAGGAGGAACAGGAAATGACGGTCAAGGTTGGCATCAACGGTTTCGGTCGCATCGGCAGGCTGGCGCTACGTGCGGCCTGGAACACTCCGGAACTCGAGTTCGTGCACATCAACGAAGCAAACGGTCCGGTCGAGTCGGCGGCACACCTGCTCGAATTCGATTCGGTGCACGGCCGCTGGCCGCACGCCATCGGGGTCAGCAACGGGCGCATGCTGGTGGACGGCAAGTCGATCGGCTACAGCACCGCCAGGGACGTGGCCGGCGGGCCTTGGCGCGACGCCGGGGTGGACATTGTTCTCGAAGCCAGCGGCAAGTGGCGCACGGTCGACGAGTTGTCGCCGTACCTGGCGGCGGGGGTCAGGAAGGTGATCGTTGCCGCGCCGGTCAAGGGGGGCGACACGCTGAATATCGTCATGGGGGTGAACGACCAGCTTTACGATCCGGCGCGCGACCACATCGTCACCGCCGCGTCGTGCACCACCAACTGCCTGGCGCCGGTAGTCAAGGTCGTGCATGAGGCGATCGGCATTTCGCACGGCATGATCACCACCATCCACAGTTCGACCAACACCCAGAGCGTGCATGACCAGATGCACAAGGACCTGCGTCGCGCGCGCGCTTCGAGCCTGTCGCTGGTGCCGACGACCACCGGTTCGGCGACGGCGATCGCGCTGATCTTCCCGGAACTGAAGGGCAAGCTCGACGGCCACGCGGTGCGCGTGCCGCTGCTCAACGCCTCGCTCACCGACTGCGTCTTCGAGATGCAGCGTCCGACCAGCGTCGAAGAGGTCAACGGCCTGCTCAAGGCGGCCGCCGAAGGGGCACTCAAGGGAATCCTGGGGTTCGAGGAGCGGCCGCTGGTGTCGATGGACTACGCCGGCGATCCGCGTTCGTCGATCGTCGACGCCGCGCACACGCTGGTGATCAACGGCACGCTGGTCAAGATCTACGCCTGGTACGACAACGAGTGGGGCTACGCCAACCGCTACGTCGAACTGGCGCGCAAGCTTGCCGCGTCGCTATAGCCGCGCGCTTCCCGACATCGCCAGCGGGGCCGGCGCTGCCGTGCCGGCCCCGGTGAACCGGAACCCCTCAGGAGAAGCCGCATGAGCGATCCATCCCCGGCCAGGAGCGACGCCGCGCGCGCGGGCCTGCGCAATTACATTTTGGTCACCGCCGCCTACTGGTCGGACACGGTGACCGACGGCGCCACGCGCATGCTGGTGTTGTTCTATTTCTACAACCTCGGCTACACGCCTTTTGCCGTCGCTTCGCTGTTCATCTTTTACGAAGTCTTCGGCATTCTGACCAATCTCTTCGGTGGCTACGTCGGCGCCCGTTTCGGGCTCAAGACCACGCTGTTCATCGGGCTCGGTACGCAACTCGCGGCGCTGTCGATGCTCGCCTTCGCGCCGCAGGGGTGGCTGGTCGTCGCCTGGGTGATGGTTTCGCAGGCCTTGAGCGGGATCGCCAAGGACATGACCAAGATGAGTTCGAAGAGCGCCGTCAAGCTGATCGTTCCGGAGGATTCGTCGGCGACGCTTTATCGTTGGGTCTCGATCCTCACCGGGTCCAAGAACGCGCTGAAGGGCGTCGGCTTCTTCCTGGGGGGACTGCTGCTGACCGTGCTCGATTTCCAGACCGCGCTCAAGTGGCTCGTCGCGCTGGTCGGGATCACTTTGATCCTCGCGGCCCTGCTGATGCGCGGCGGCCTCGGCGAGGCCAACCGGAAGGCGAAGTTCGGGCAGATGTTCTCGCGAAACGGCGCGGTCAACAAGCTCGCTGCGGCGCGCATCTTTCTCTTCGGCGCGCGTGACGTCTGGTTCGTCGTCGGTCTGCCGGTGTTCCTGTCGAGCGTGCTCGGGTGGACCTTCTGGCAGTCCGGCGGTTTTCTGGCGGTCTGGGTGATCGGTTACGGAATCGTCCAGGCGGCGACGCCCGGCGTGTTGCGCAGTCGCGTCGAGGGGCAGCACGAACCGGACGGGCGGACGGCGACGATCCTCGCCTTCGTCCTCGCCGTGTTGCCGGCCGGCATTGCCCTGGGGCTTGGCGCCGGCGTGGCGCCGAGTACGGTGGTCGTCAGTGGATTGATCGTCTTCGGAGCGGTGTTTGCCCTGAACTCGGCGGTGCACTCGTACCTGATCCTGGCCTATACCGATAGCGACAAGGTAGCGATGAACGTCGGGTTCTACTACATGGCCAACGCCGCCGGTCGCCTGGCCGGCACGGTCCTGTCGGGCGCGCTCTACCAGTGGGGACTGCAGAGCGGGCCGAGCAACGGCCTGATCGCCTGCCTGTGGGCCTCGTCGGCGTTCGTGCTGGTGGCCGGCCTGCTGTCGCTGCTGCTGCCACGTCACCTCGGCCCGCGCTCGAAACCGATCAAGCTCGGCGATCTCGGCGAATAGCGTGGCGCGTTCGCCCTGGCCGCGCTGAACAAGCGGGCAGAACCAGCCTCTGCCGTCGGCTGGCCTCCTGGCCATCGTCGGAGCCACTCCGGCGATGGCTTGAAGCCTTGCGGATTTGCATGCACACTCGGCGATTCCTGCATTGCAGTTCGGCCACGTGAGTCCCTCCTACTGCCCCATGCGATCGCCAGCACCAGCCGCAACCGGGTTTCTCGCGGGGACTCCCCGTGCGTTGCGCGTCGCCGCGACCAACCTCGCCCTGTTCCTGGCGTTCTGTTCGCCAGCGGCTGCCACGCAACCGCAGAACATCCTGGTGATCTATTCCTTCGGCCGTTTCCTGCCGGTCAACATCGCCGTTGACCAGGGGCTCCGCGCCGCGATCCAGAGCCCCACTGCCGAGCCGGTCATCGTCTTCGACGAGTTCCTCGACGTACCCCGTTTCGCCGGAGAGAAATATCTCGACAGCCTCGCTGCCTTCATCCGGGAAAAGTACCGCGAACAACAGCCGGCGGTGATCGTTGCCGTCGGGGAAAAGGCGCTGGATTTCGTGGTTGACCGCCGCGCCGCGCTTTTCCCGCAGGCCCCCGTCGTGCATCTCGCCGTATATCGGACCCGGGCCGGCAGCCGACCGCTGCCGGCTGATGTTGTCGGCTCGTGGGTCGCCTTCGATTACGACCGCACCATCGATCAGGCGCTGCGCTGGCACCCGCAGGTCCGCCGACTGCTGATCGTCATCGGGACGTGCACGCCCGACCGCCGCTACGATGATGATTTGAAGGCCGCGGCGCAGCGATTTGCCGGACGCCTGGCCATCGAGATCCTCGAAGGACTGCCCAACGCGGAACTGTCGAAACGCCTGCGCGAACTCGGCGACGACGTGGTGGTATTCACCAATGGCTTCTATCTCGACGAAGACGAGCCGCGCGGTTCTCCACGCGAATCCGCCCGCAGAATGGCGGCCGCGACCCGTGCGCCGGTCTACGGCCCCTACGAAACCTGGCTGGGAAACGGCATCGTCGGCGGCTACATGACCGACATTGCGGCTGTCACCGGAACTGCCGGGAAAGCGATCAGCCAATTACTGGCCGGTGCCGCGCCGGCTACGCTCAGCTTCCCCGCCATCGCCGCCACCCGGCTGAATGTTGACTGGCGCCAGTTGCGGCGCTTCGGAATCGCTGCCGAAGCCATTCCATACGACGCCGGTGCGACGCCCGTGCTGGAGGAATACCCTGGCATGTCGGCGGCGTGTGATGTGGCGCGGCCGTCCCGGACGGCGACAGCAGCGCGCCGCCCGCGGGGGGGCGGTGGCCGGGGGGACCGGGGAGATCAACCACCCTGGGCACGGCGCGCGGCGCGCCGCGGATTTTCGGCCAGCGGAAACGGATATCGTGCTGTCCGGCGACAAGGTTCAACTCCAGCAGGTAGTCATCAACCTGCTGCTCAATGCGATGGATGCCGTCGCCGACCTGCCACCGGGTGAGCGACGCATCATCCTCGAAGCGCGACGGATCGGGAAAGAAGCGGAGATCGTCGTGCGCGACAACGGCCACGGCATCTCGCCAGAGGCTCTTGGACTGCTCTTCGACTCCTTCTATACGACCAAGGCGCAGGGCATGGGTCTGGGTCTGTCGATCGCGCGCACACTTGTCGAAGCGCATGGCGGGTGCATCTCGGCCGAGAGCCATCCCCGCAAAGGGGCCAGGTTCCTGGTCCGTTTGCCGCTGGGCGACAAGAACAGTGGCGAGGCATGCGAGGCACCGGATCCGCGATGAACGCGAAGCCGCTCATTCATGTCGTCGATGATGACGAATCGCTGCGTGCCGCGCTGCTCCGGTTGCTCGCCGCGGCCCGTCTCGACGCACGCGGCTATGCGTCGGCCGGCGAATTCCTGCTCAACCCGCCGGAGGATCGGCCCGGCTGCCTGTTGCTGGACCTGAAGATGCCGGGACCGTCGGGAATGGAGTTGCATGCCGCGCTGCCGTCGCTCGGCATCACCCTGCCGGTCGTCTTTCTGACCGGCCATGGCGATGTACACACCGGTGTACGGGCGATGAAGGGCGGCGCCGTCGACTTTCTCACCAAGCCGGTCGAGCGTGAGACCCTGCTCATCGCGCTGCAGCGTGCGGTCGAGCGCGACATTGCTCAGCGCGCTGCCCGCGACGAAGCCAGGAAGCTTGCCGCGCGCTTTGCCGTACTCAGCGAACGCGAACGCCTGGTCTTCGATCGGATCGTCGACGGGCTGCTCAACAAGCAGATCGCCGACTACCTCGGCGTCAGCGAGCGGACCGTCAAGGCCGATCGCGCGCATGTGATGGCCAAGCTGGGGGTCAGCTCGACGGCCGAACTCGGCCGCATCGCCGAACGCCTCAAGCGATCGGCAGCCGATGGCTGCTTGCGACTGATGCAAAGAAACGTCACGCCGGAACGGGATTGAGCTGATTGCCGGTTTCCGCCCCGGTGGTCGGCCGCCAGTGAAGATCGTTCACCGTCGGCGCGGCCCCTGCGGGCAAGCGGTACGCAACCCGCCAACGCTGCCTGCCGGGCGGCAGCGTTGGCCTCCCGCCCCGATCAGCGAGTCACTGCACCGGCACCACGCCCGGCGGGCCCTGGAAGTTACGGAAGTCCCTGGACAACGCCTCCGCGACTGCGGGGGCCGGAGCGTAATTGCGGAAGATCAGATAGAACGGCCCCTTCGCTGACGGCAGCCAGTTCTGCTCCTTGTCGGCACCGGGATTGTCGGCCTGCAGATAGAGCGTGATGGAGCCGTCTGCATCCTTCTTCAGCTTGTCGTAACTGGCCAGGTGATAACGGTTGATCGGATTCGGCGTGGTATAACCCGTCGCCTTGTCGTACATGGTCACCGACCAGAAGCCCGGCGGCACCGGCTGGGCGTAGGCCATCGGCGGCTTCAGCGTCAGGGTGTATTTCTTCTCGCCGGTCATCGGCTGATTGTTGGCATCGACCACGCCGGAGTAGTAGATCGCCTGCGGCACGGTATTGGCCGTCAGGCCGAATACTGCGACGTCGAGGCGCGACAGGTAGTCGGTCCCGCCAAATCCAGTGTTCGCCGGCGGAATCACCCAGCCATCCTTCAGGGCACCGGCCAGCGGCATGGTCCCCAGGGCCAGCTTGCCGATCTGGGCCGACGCCTTCTTCATTTGTTCGAGAATCAGTGGATTCACGCTTGCCGGCTTCCATTGCTTGCCAAGCTCGATACCCAGATACTTGTACTGTGGCAATACCGCCTTGATTTCGTCTGCCGGCGGGGGGTTTTCATTCAGGGCCGCCGAGAAGATCGACCAGAACTGCAGCGGATCATCAAACTGCATGTGACTGGTGGCCACGCCAGCCTTCATTTTCGGGACTTCGTAGTTGTAGCTGACCGGCTTTGGCGCAGCGCCGCCGAGGTACTGAGAAAGGGGTTGCAGGGTGATGGCTTCCATGACCTTGCGCGCGGCTGGCAGATCAGAGTCGCCCTTGACGTTGACGCGAGGCTGCAATTCGACCCAGCGCGTCGGGCTGTCGATGCGCTTCACGCCAGCCGGCAGTTTGCCTTTCCAGCCCGGGCCGACCAGCGCAAACCGGCCTCCCTTGTAGCCAGAAGCGCCCCCCGCCGGATAGGCAAAGGCGTTGGTCCACATATCGACGATCTCGATCATGTAGTAGCGGCCTTGGGAATCAGGCGCCGTCAGGATGATCGGCTCGGCGTTGAGATCGGCAAACCCGAAGCCGTAGATCACGTCGAGGTTGGGCGACACGTAGCCTGACTCCGCCGCCAGCTTGGGCGTGGAAATGTCTACCATCTTCCAGACGGTGTTGGGTTTCGCCTTCGGGTCCGGGCCCACGGATACCGTGGAGCGCAAGTTGTACATCGCGACGAGCGGCGCACCGTAAGTCGCGGCCTGCAGAGCCAGCGAGTAGGTCCAGTTTTCAATGGCTTCGATCTGTTCCGGGGAAGCCTGCGGACGCGGGCTGTCTGCCCAGAGCGGGCCGGCACACAGCGCGATAGCGATGGATGCCGCGATCAGCCGCACACGGTTCTGTTTCATGCTTTTTTCTCCTGTTCCGAAAATAACGCAAGGCAATCTATTGCCACCAATCTCTCCAACTGGTGAACGCAGGCTAGCACATTGGAACTGGAAGTCTTCTGCCCCTTCGGGCAAAACGGACTACCCGAACCGCCACTGGCCGTCCAGCCTGGAACGGTGCAGAATGCCAGCCGACAGGATTGGACCAGTAGCCGTCGCATAGCGATTCATGCTTCCCACTGAACCATCGACCGGGCAGCTGTCCGGCGTGGGTGCCGGGGACTGTCGGCCCGGAGGAACTGCCCGGCGTGCCGCCATGGTTCTCCTGGCCCCAAAGGTGCCGCCAGGACCACTTTTCACAGGAGTCGCAAGTGACCATTCGTACCACAGCAACAATACACGCTCTGGCGGTGGCGGCCACCGCACTGCTCGCCGCCGCGCCCGCCCATGCCGAACTGAGCGCCGAGGAGTTGGCCAAACTCGCGCAGAACCCGGTCGGCAACCTGATCAGCGTGCCGTTCCAGAACAACAGCAATCTGAATTCAGGTCCGGACAAGCGGACGCAGAACATCCTCAACATCCAGCCGGTGATCCCGATTTCGGTCAGCGACGAGTGGAACATCATCACCCGCACCATCGTGCCGGTCATCTCGCAGCCGCTCCCGGATGGCGAGCGCAGCAACGGCATCGGCGATACGGTGCTGACGGCCTTCCTGTCGCCGGCCAAGCCCGGCAAGTGGATCTGGGGTGCCGGGCCGGTGCTGCAGATCCCGACCAACAGCAATTCGGATCTGGGTAACCGGAATTGGGGCCTCGGCCCGTCGGTGGTGGTGCTGCATCTCGACAAGGGCGATCCCTGGGTCTACGGCGTGCTGGCCAACAACATCTGGTCGCTCTCCGACAGTGGCAGCGGCGGTTCCTACAACAATGGCCTGATCCAGCCGTTTGTCAATTACAACTTCCCGGGCGGCTTCTACGTGACGAGCGCGCCGATCATCACCGTCAACTGGAAGGCCGACAGCAGCCAGCGCTGGACGGTGCCGCTGGGCGGCGGCGTGGGGAAGATCTTCCACCTCGGTCGGCTGCCGGTGAATACGCAGCTCTCGGCCTACTACAACGTCGTCACCCCGGATGACGGGCCGAACTGGCAGATTCGCGCCCAGGTGCAGTTCATGTTCCCGAAGTAGTTCGCCTCTGAAAGACCAGCATGTGGTTCATGCTGATGTTCTTCGCGGGACTGGAGATCGACCTGCCGCTGTTTCGGCAGAAGATCTATCGCTCGCTCGCTTTCGGCGTGGTCACCACCTCGCTGCCCTTGCTGCTGGGAACGCTGGTCGCGTTCTGGCTCGGCTATGAGCTGTTGCCGGCCATCGTCGTCGGATCGCTGCTCGCCTCGCACACCATCCTTGGATCGACCATCATCGCCAGATTGGGGGCGACGAGTCTCGAACCCGTGGTCGTGACGATCGGCGCGACGATGGTTTCCGATACCCTGTCGCTGCTCGTCTTCGCCGTCTGCGTGCCCTTGTACGCGAGCGGTTTTTCCGTATCCGGGATCGCCATTCAGGTGATCGAAATCGTCGTCTTCATCCCGCTCGTATTGCTCGGCTTGGGCCGTGCCGGGGCCTGGCTGTTGCGGCGCGTGGAGAACGAGGAAGAGACCTATTTCGTCCTGATGTTCGGCATCCTCGCGGTCACCGCACTGCTGGCGCAACTGATCAACCTACCGGGAATCGTCGGCACCTTCCTCGCCGGCCTGGCGGTGAACGCCTCCGTCAAGGACAAACCAGCCAAGGGCAAGCTGGAGTTCATGGGCAACACCGTGTTCCTCCCGATCTTCTTCATCGTCACCGGCTTCCTGATTGACCCGATGGCGCTGATCGCCAGCATCAGTGAAGATTTTTTCCTGGCGGCGGGAATTATCGTGGCGCTCCTCATTGGCAAATGGATCGCCGCCGAGTCCTGTGGCCGCGCGTTTGGCTATCCTGCGGCTGCGCGTCGAACGGTATGGTCACTGACGTTGCCGCAGGTCGCGGCGACACTGGCGGCGACACTGGTCGCCTACAAGACGTTCAATGCTGCCGGCCAGGCACTGCTCGACAGTCGCATGCTCAACGCCGTGCTGATCATGGTACTGGTCACGGCGATCCTCGGGCCGATACTGACCCAATACTACGCGCCACGGATGCTGGGAGAGGTCGCGAAGGAACCCGTCGGCAGCCGCTGAGCGGGCGTACTTTCGCGCAGACCAAACGACATGGCGGTGTCGCTGCTCTGCAGACCGTGCGTCGTGTTGCCACCTCAGCCCCACTGATTCTTCAGTTCTTCGAGCTGTTCACGCCATCGGCCAGATCGCCGTACAGCTGACCCATGGCTTTCAGCGAGTAGTCGGCGCTGGTCATCAGGATCGCATATTCTCCGGCCACACCTTCCCGCCGACGTACGCCCCCGTCCGCGTGAATCACTCCCTGCAGGGCGGATTCATCCCGGCCTGCCAGCAGGCTCATTCAGCGCCATGCTGATGGCTTCAAACCTGTTGTACCGGGCAGCTGCTGACAATTCTCTGCAAAAGCGCCAACAAAGTTTCGCCATGCGGCCGCGTGGAGGCTCGGTGGGAAACGTGTAAAGCGGCCAAATCGCGGCCAAAGCAGAAACTGGGCACTTTGTGCTGAAACGATGGACCGACGCAGCCGGTCAGGGTAAACTATTCGGTTGGAGTATCGCGCACAGTGCCTTTTGAGGGAAGGATCGTCATGCAAATCAATGTGGAAGCCAAGCCACCTGCATCCGCCGCCTACGACACGAGAAAAAAGCGGCTCGTTGAAACGATTGACCGGCTGTATCTGCGCGACGCCAAGGGCTCACTGCAGAAAATGATCTCGCGCATCCACCCGGCGGACATGGCGGCAATTCTCGACGACTTGCCTCCGGCACACATTGTGGATGTGTTTTACGCGATTGCCGACAGCGCGATGGCGGCCGATGTTTTCAACCAGTTGTCACCCGGTCTGCGTACCCAGGTAATGACCGAATCGCCGATCGAGAAGCTGGCGGGCGTACTGGAACATCTGCCTCCGGATGACCTCGCCGACCTCATCGGCGATCTTCCCGAGGACCAGCGGGCCGAACTGATGGCCTTGCTCGGCCGCGAGAGCAAGGATGAAGTCGAGAGTCTGCTGCAGTACGACCCGAACAGCGCCGGCGGGATCATGACCACCGACTTCTTCTCGCTGTCGCACACCCTGACCATCGAAGAAGCGATTGAGAACATTCGTAACCGCGAAGACGTGGAGATGGTTTTCTACCTGTACCTCACCGACGAGGCCGGGCGCCTGGTGGGTGTCGTGTCCTTGCGACAGTTGCTGCTGACCCGCTCCGGCACGCCGCTGCACAAGGTCATGAACCGGCGCGTGATGAAGGTCACGACCGACGCCGACCAGACAACTGTCGCCATGCTGGTCGACAAGTATCGCCTGCTCGCCATCCCGGTGGTGGACGAGGACAATGTGCTGGTCGGCATGGTCACGGTCGATGACGTCATCGATGTCATCGAAGAGGAAACGACCCGCGACATGCTGAAGATGGCGGGCACCAGCGAGTCGGAAACGCTCACCCACTCTGCGTTCAAGATCGCCGGAATCCGTCTGCCCTGGCTGCTGGCAGCGTTCGTCGGCGGTCTGGCGGCGACGGCGGTGATCGGTCAATACGAAGCAATTCTCGGCGAAGTCCTGGTGCTCAGTGCTTTCCTGCCGGTGGTCATGGGCATGGCCGGCAACGTCGGCGTGCAATCGGCCACGGTCGCCGTGCGCGGGTTTGGCCACGGGCGCGATCGACGTCAGGGATACCGTACCGCTGGTACTCAAGGAGTTGCGCGTCGGCCTGGTTCTGGGCAGTTTCTACGGCGTGATCCTGGCCATCTACGGCTACCTGGTTCACCACAGCCTCCAGCTCGGCCAGGTTGTCGGGCTGACCATCCTCGGCAACATGACTGGCGCCGCATTACTCGCGGTGCTACTGCCGATGATCTTTCAACGCATGAAGGTAGACCCGGCGGTCGCCACAGGCCCGTTCGTGACTACCGCCATCGACATCCTTGGCGTCCTGAACTACTTTGTAATCGCCAGTTGGATTTACAAGTTGTAACCGTGTCGCCGCCGGGCCTGGACAGCCAGCGGCGACACGTTCAGCGCACACCGCGGCCAACGAGCGTAACCACGGCGGATACCGTCCACGCAATCTTACGCCACCTGCCAAGGCTCTCGCTGCTGCTGGAAATCATTCAACGCCCTGCTGAATTCAGGCAGCAAGGACTCGGTCTGTGCTGCCAGCCAGCCTGCTAGCCGTTTACCCTTCCTGCCGGGCAAGGCCTCCGCAATAAGCTGCTCGGCAACCGCCAGGTCGTTCAGACGGCCCAACAGGTCCTGCAGACAGCTTGCCGAGTGATGGTAGTTGGACAACACGGGTCCTTCAAGGATCGGGGTAAAAAACTCAAGCGCGTAGCGCAGTTGCTTGAAGGCCACGCGCAAGCGGTGACGGGCGGCAACGCCAGCGCCCAGTGCGTCCACAGCGCGCTTCTTGACCTGCTTCGCGGATTTCTTCAGGCAGCGCGGGACGAACGTTCCGAGCGGCCCGCCACCAGCTTCCGGCAAGGCCAGAAGCGCGGCCGAGAAGTCGATCAGCAACCGCGAGTAGTCTGCCGTACCGAGAGCTTTCCCGGTGGCCCTGCGGCTGCTCGCCGAGCGGCGACGGGCGTAGCTGGACATCCGCTCGACCTCGCCGCGACCTGAACACGCCTCGGCCAGCACCGGCAAGGTTTCCGCAAGAAAAACATCCCAGTTACGAGTATCACCAAGTTGTCTGGCGAGTCCCTGCCAAAGCGGATCGAAGCGTGCGACGAAGTGCTCCGGCAGCAGCGGCTCCCACAGACGAATGGCCGACCGTAGTCGGCGGATTGCAACCCGCGCCTGATGCACGAACTCCGGCAGGTCGCTCCGGCCAACACTCTTTTCGTTGCCTTGCAGGTGGTATAGACACGACAGCGCAATCATGCGAAAAGCGCCGATGCACGACATGCCCGCCTCGGTCGCGATGGGTGGCGCCTTCACCGCCGCCAGCGGCGCATCCGCCAACAGGCGATAGGCCCGTTCCGACTTGCTGCTGACCTCCGGGTGCAGCGGCAGGCTGTCCTGCAACTGCCCGGCCAGCGCGAACAGGTCACCAAGTTCGCCGGAGAGCAGTTCCAGTTCAACCTCGCGGATGGTCTGGCGTTGACCGCGTGCGTCGATCCAGCCGCGGTCGAGAGCCAATTCGATGCGCACGCCGTGGCGTGGCTCCAGCAGCCAGATATGGCGTCGGAAGTGGGTGGTGAACAGCGGCTGCAATTCGTCCCGAAGAGATTCCAGCAGGTCGCGCAGACTATCGCTATCGACATGCGAAAAATCGAACGCTCCCGGCCGAGCTGGAACCTCCCATTCGCTGCGCTGGGCCAGACCAGCCGTGAGTTGCGGGGCCGTCTTGACGGTCAGCAACCACTGGCTTCCCTTCTGCCGGTAGCGGACGACAATTCGCTCGCGCCTGAGGCGCAGGTCAGGCGTGTCGTAATAGGTGTTGATCAGCAATTGCCGCTGCGGTTCGACGCCGGCCAACAGGGCCTGTTTGGCCACCTGACTGGCGGCGTGCGCTGGCAGCGACAACTTGATTTCGGTTTCTGTAGCCACGGCAAACCCTCCTGGAGGGAAAAGCGATGCATACCCCGGATTAGTATCCTGCTTCACCTGACGCCGGTTGCCGTCAGGACATCTTCTCGATCAGGTGTGCCTTGAGCTGGGCACGCCCAGACGGATTGGCCAAGGCGATGATCGTGCTACCGGCATGGATGATGTCATCGACCTTGGGATTGAAGACCCATGCGCCATCCTGCTCGCGCACGGCCAGCAGAATGTAATCGGGACTGCGCAGGCGCAGATCGCCCACCCGGGTTGGTGGGAAATTGGCGGGTACCGGTACCTCCTCGACGCGCACGTTCTTGTCCGACCGGATCATCTCGTCGAGAAAGCCGACGACATGCGGCCTGACCATCGCCGACGCCAGGCGGATGCCGCCGGTGAAATCAGGGGAAATCACCGCGTCTGCACCGGCCTTGCGCATCTTTTCGACATTCCGCAACTCCTGCGCGCGCGCCACGATCCGCAAACCGGGATTGAGTTGCCTGGCGGTGATGATGATCATCAGATTCCGCGAATCGTCACCGGTGACGGCGAACAGTCCTCTGGCGTCTTCGATATCAGCCGCTTCCATCAGATCGTCGTCCGAGGCATCGCCCTGCAGATAGAGCAACGCCGGAAACTTTTCGAGATTCTCCTCGAAACGCTCCTCCTCGGTATCGATGGCGACGAAGTGGCGTCCCGTATTCAGCAGTTCCCGCCCGACACTGCGACCGACACGCCCGAAACCGCAAATGATGAAATGCTGCCGCAGCTTCTGGATGCGCTTTTCCATCCGTCTTCTCCGAAGGGAATAATCAAGGTCCTTCTCGAGGAAGAACACTGACAGACTGGTAAACAAAAAGGTCAGCGCGCCCAGACCGGCAATGGCAATGAATCCGGCAAAGAGGCGATCCTGAAGGGAATGGAGAGGGACAATCTCGCCGTAACCCACGGTCGAAATGCTGATCAGAGTCATGTACAGCGCGTCGGACCAGTTCCCGTTATCGCCGGCAATATGATAAAAGCCCAGCGTTCCGACGCCGATCAGCACCAGCACCGTCATCCCGGCCCAAACGATGCGCAGGATGATGCGCTGCAACTGCGCGGCCACCCGGACTTCGGATTCACCGAGCCGTCGCATGCGGCGAAGTCGCCGACGAGCCAGCAGCGCGTTATCGGCCATGCGGAAGAAGATTCTCTATCTGGGCTCTGGAGGTCATCGGCAAGACAAGGGCGAGCAAAGGTTCGGGCAGGAAGCAAACAGCTCGCGCCGCATATGCTGAGCGGGCGAGATTCGCACATTCCCAGGGGATTGTCCACGATTCCCGCGGCCCTTGCCGACACCAGGCGGCAGTTCGATGGCAGGGGGTTGCCAACGGCGAAAGTTGCTTTACCATCGCCGGCAGGACCTGCCAGAATCGCCACTGTACACCAACCGGCCAGGCTACTACCGATGCGGCTCCATTCCGACGAACTCGAACAAATTTCCGCCCACACGCTGGCCCACTATGACCAACGTGCCGAAGAGTTCCGCGCAGGCACGCGCAGCCACGATGTCAGTCAGAACATCGCCGCCCTGTTGCGACATATTCATGGCCACCCGCCGTTTGCGATCCTCGACTTCGGCTGCGGCCCCGGCCGTGACCTGAAGGCCTTTGCCAGTCTCGGCCATTGCGCCATCGGACTGGATGGTGCGCGAAGCTTCGTGGAAATGGCGTGTGCCGATACCGGCTGTGAGGTCTGGCATCAGGACTTTCTCAAGCTCGATCTTCCGCCCGGACGTTTTGACGGGGTCTTCGCCAATGCCTCGCTGTTTCATGTGCCTGTTCAGGAGTTGCCACGCGTGCTGCGGCAACTGCGCGATACCCTGAAAATGAACGGCGTGCTGTTCTGCTCAAACCCGCGCGGCGACAATGAGGAGGGCTGGAACAACGGGCGTTACGGTGCCTACCACGCCCTCGCGGCATGGCGTTCGCGGATGTCCGATGCGGGCTTCGACGAACTCGAACACTATTACCGCCCTCCCGGCCTGCCACGCGCTCAACAGCCGTGGCTCGCCAGTGTGTGGCGCAAAGCCGGACAGGATGAAGCACGGATCCACCCTTGACAGCACCGTGTTCGACCCCATTTCGTTCCTTCACTGCCACCATTACGCTCGCCATCATGTCAGACAAACGCTTTGCCAAGCGCCGCACGGGATTCAGGGCCAGTCAACGAATCGCCGAGACAATTCTCGACTATGTCGGCCAGACCCCGGCGACCACTGAAGACTGGAACCGGAAACCCGCAGCACGCGCACGTGCGATTGCCCGCCGGGCAGCCGGACAGGCTGCGGTCACCGCCGGCAGCCTGACTCTGCCACCCGGTCCGCTCGGCTGGCTGACCCTCCTCCCCGAACTGCGGGCATTGTGGAAACTGCAGACACAAATGGTCGCCGACATCGCGGGTTGCCATGGCAAGACCGCGGTTCTGGGCCGCGAAGAGATGCTCTACTGCCTGTTCCGGCACACCGACCCGCAGGCGGTCCGCGATCTTGTCAGCCAGATCGGCAATCGCTTTGTCGTCCAGCGCGCCGCACGTCCTGAGATCCAGTCAGTCGTGCTGAAGATCGGGCTGCACATCTCGCAACGTCTCATCGGCAAGGGGCTTTCACGCTGGATCCCGGTGTTCGGCGCGCTGGGCGCCAGCGCGTATGCCTATTACGACACCGCACGAGTCGCCCAAACGGCAATCGATTTCTTCTCCGGCATTATTGACGAGCAAGCCGAGGAAGCACCGCACATTGACCATTGACCACAACCAGGCAGCAAACGCAGGCCGGGGCCCGGCGCTATGCTGATTAGCGATCGGTCGCCGGCGCGGAACGCCTGTTAGAATGGTCCCCACAGAACATTGGAAGAGGCGCACGGGACCATGAGGGTGACCATCAGGGATCTTGAAGACTGGGTAAGACCCCGGACGGTCACTACCCTCACGCTCATCTTGCTGGTCGCGCTCTGGTCGGTAGTCATTGCTTCTGCGGTCTCGGGGCGGCAGGCCAGCATCGCCTCTACCGGCGAACTTCTACAACGCACCGGACGGGCCGTAGAGGAGCAGACCCTCCAGCAACTGCGTCTGACCGACGTTCTGCTGGCTACCGCTGCGCATTGGCTTCAGGCAAATCCAGGTCGCGACCCCCGCAGCGATCCCGCCTTCCGGAAATTGCTGGAGGGCTTTCGCGCCAGAACTGGCGACTCGATCGACATCCAACTGCTGACCGTGGATGGCAGCGTCTTCGACGTTCTGGGCAAGAGCCCGCGACCACTGGCGAAAGTCGCCGACAGCGAGTACTTCAAGGGTGCACTGGCCAGCAAGGCGCTGTTCATTGGCCGCCCCGAGAGTATCCAGCGCAGTGGCGGCTACGGCTTGCCGATCGCACTTGCGTTGCCCAGCCCGATACATGGCATCCAGATGATCGTCGCGATCGTCGACCTGCCGACACTGATCGGGAGATACGAAGGCCAGCGTCAACAAGCCGGCGGCGCGATCACCCTGCTCCGAAACGACGGGGTGGTGCTCGCCAGGGCGCCGGAGGATGCACCACTGCCAGGCCAGTCCATCGCCGAAGGGCGGCTTTTCGGCGAGCGCCTGAGGCAACCGCCGCGGACCTTGCTGTTACTCGATGAAACCCATGCCGGCGAGAAAAAGGAATTCGTCAGCTATTCTCCAGTGGGCGATTTCCCGCTGCTGATCGCCGTCTCCGAGGATTACGACGAAGCGCTATTGCCGTGGCTGAAACAGACGCTGTGGATCGTTCTCCTGGCCCTCGGCGTCACCGTGCCGCTCACCATAGTCGCCTTTCGTTCCTTGCGTCTGCTGCGGGCGCTGGCCAATCGGAATGCCGAATTGCAGCAGCTGGTGACTACCGACCCGCTGACCGGCAGCAGCAACCGCCGGCACTTCGTCGAGACCCTGGAAGACGAACTGGGCCGGGCACAGCGCCAGAAAACTCCCCTGAGTCTCCTGTTGCTGGCGGTCGACTTCTTCAAGCAGATCAACGATGGCTACGGTCATGCCATCGGCGATCAGGTATTGATCGCCTGCGCGCAGGCCGCGACGGGCTGTCTGCGTTCAAGGGACTTGATCGGCAGGCTCGGAGGCGGTGAATTCTCCATTCTGCTACCCAACACCGAGGCCAGGGAAGCCTTCATGGTCGCCGAGCGGGTGCGCACGGCAATCGCCCGGATCTCGATCCCGACCGACAACGGCACCGTCGAGTTCGCGGCCAGCGTCGGCGCGAGCCAGGCCAGGACGGAGGACCGCTCGATCGACGATCTGCTGAAGCGCGTCGCGACCGCCCTGCACAACGCCAAGGCGGGAGGACACGATCGCGTAGCGGTGGTCTGAGGCGGGCCACCAAGCCACCTCAGCCCCCCCCAACACGATACGCACGGGCGGCCCAGCCGCGCGCACAGTGTCTCAGTACAGCAAGCTACGTCACTAGCGGCCCGACCACACGGGCGCCCGTTTGCCGATGAAGGCATCGATGCCCTCGCCGGCGTCGGCGGTCATCATGTTGCACGCCATCACTTCGGAGGCGTACTGGTAGGCCGCTTCCAACCCCATTTCGAGCTGCTTGTAGAACATCTGCTTGCCCATGCCAATGGCCACCGACGACTTGGCAATGATCGAGCGGGCCAGCTGCTCGACTTCGACGTCGAGCGCATCGCTGGCGACGACGCGATTGACCAGGCCTTGCTGCAAGGCCGTCTGCGCGTCGATGAAATCGCCGGTGAGCAGCATCTCCAGTGCCTGTTTGCGCCCCAGATTGCGCGACAGTCCGACGCCTGGCGTCGCGCAGAACAGTCCGACGTTGATGCCGGAGGTGGCAAAACGCGCGGAGTCCACCGCCACCGCCAGGTCACACATCGACACCAGTTGGCAACCGGCTGCCGTGGCGATGCCGTGCACCCGTGCGATGACCGGTTGCGGCATCTGCGTCAGGGTCATCATCATCCTGCCGCAGCGCCTGAACAGGTCCTGCATGAAAGCCTTGTCATGGTTGGCGCGCATCTCCTTGAGATCGTGTCCGGCGCAGAACGCCTTGCCGGCACCGGCAATGACCACGACGCGAACCGCCGCATCCGCACTGACGGCGTCCAGGTGCCCCTGCAAGGCACCAATCATCGCCTGCGACAGGGCATTGAACTGCTTGGCGCGGTTCAGGGTCAGCGTGGCAACGCCACCCTGATCCGTGCGGACAACGTAGGGCTCATCCTCGCCGGGCATCCGGGTATTCATATCGTTTTCTCCTCAAGACTTGTCATCGACGGGTCCTGCAGACCCTCGCCCGGTCACAGCGCGGCGAAGGTCTGGTGGACCCCGGGGAATATGATCGAGACCGACCGATGCGGCTCACTCGATCGCGGCAGAAGACTTGGCCTGCTCGCGCAACACGTACTTCTGGATCTTGCCGGTCGAGGTCTTCGGCAGCGTACAGAAGATGACCCGCTTGGGAATCTTGAAGCGCGCCATGTGCTGTCGACAGAAGTCGATGATTTCCTGCTCGCTCGGTGTTGCCCCGTCGCGCAACTCGATGAAGGCGCAGGGGACTTCGCCCCAGGTGGCATCGGGCGTGGCCACGACGGCCACAGCGATCACGGCCGGATGTCGGTAGAGCACGTCCTCCACTTCGATCGACGAGATGTTCTCCCCACCCGAGATGATCACGTCCTTCGAGCGATCCTTGATCTTCACATAGCCATCCGGATGCATGACCGCAAGATCGCCGGTGTGGTACCAGCCACCGGCAAACGACTCCTCGGTCGCCTTCGGATTCTTGAGATAGCCTTTCATGACCAGATTGCCGCGGAACATGATCTCGCCCATCGTCTCTTTATCCCAGGGCACCTGCTCCATGCTCGCCGAATCGAGCACGGTGATCGCTTCCTGTGCGTGGTAACGCACGCCCTGCCTGCCGTTCAGGTCGACCTGCTCGGCGAGCGGCAGATCGGCCCAGTGGCTGTGCTTGGCACAAACTGCTGCCGGCCCATAGGTTTCGGTCAGTCCATACACATGCGTGAGATCGACGCCGATATTCGCCATCTGTTCGATGACCGCCGCCGGCGGAGGAGCGGCGGCGATCAGGCCGGCAACCTTCTGCGAGATTCCCGCACGCAACTCGGCGGGAGCGTTGGCCATCAGGCTGTGCACGATCGGCGCGCCGCAGTAGTGGGTGACCCGGTGCTCGCGGATGGCCTCGAAAATCAGCTTCGGATCGACCCGGCGCAGACAGACGTTGGTTCCCGCGTTGGCGGCCATGGTCCACACGAAGCACCAGCCGTTGCAGTGAAACATGGGCAACGTCCACAGGTATACCGAATGCGGAGCCATGCCCCAGCTGACGATGTTGCTCATCGAGTTGAGGTAGGCGCCGCGATGGTGATAGACCACGCCCTTCGGATTGCCGGTAGTTCCCGAGGTGTAATTGAGCGAGATCGCATCCCATTCGTCGCTCGGACCGCCCCACGGAAAGTCCGGGCTGCCAGCGGCGATGAACGACTCGTACTCCTGCGTGCCCAGGCGTTGGCCAGGGCCGCTGTATTCGGAGTCGTCGACGTCGATGACCAGAATCTGGCGCTGGGTAGCGGCCAGCGCCTTCCTGACGGTGGGCGAATATTCGCGGTCGGTAATCAGCACCTTGGCTTCGCCATGTTCGAGCATGAAGGCAATCGTTTCGGCATCCAGACGCGTGTTGAGTGTATTCAGGACGGCACCGGTAGCCGGCACGCCAAAATGGCATTCGACCATCTCGGGGGTATTGTTGAGCATCGCCGCCACGGTATCGCCGACGCCAACGCCGTGGTCCACCAGTGCCGAAGCGAGGCGACGGGCGCGCCGGAAGGTCTCCCCCCAGGTATACCGGCGCTGCCCGTGAATCACCGCGGTGCGATCCGGATAGATGTAAGCGGTGCGGGCAATGAAGGTCAGCGGCGTCAGTGGCGTGTAGTTGGCCGTGTTCTTGTCGAGACCCTGTTGATAAATATTCTGCATTCAGCTCCCCCTCGAAAGTGTGTCAATTGTCATGGGTAGTGCGCCGCCGTTACCCGGCAGCCTTTTAGCGTGCCACGTTTCTCCTGATCGTTCAACCAGGCAGCGAGCTGCCGCCCGAGTTCGTCGCTGACGGAAACCAGCGCCACGACGCCGCCACGAGCGTCTGGCGTCGTGGCCGCCTGCTCGATGTCGATCAACCGGTCAACGACTACCCGGCGCCCCCTGTCGAGCAGGCTGGCCCTGCCCTGCAGCAAGGCGCGGCTACGCTCGGGCGTATCGAACACCTGCGAGAACTCCTGCAGTTCGAGGCGCAACAGGCAAGTCACCGCGCCATGTCCGCTGACGCCAACGAACCCAAGCTGTTGCCGCAGGCGCTGCGACAGCAGCAATCCCGGTGCTCCCACCCAACGACTGCCCGCGTAGCTGCGCAGCTTGAGCGGGTTCTCGTAGAGCAGACGATACTCGATTCCCGGTGAGTCGAACCATGACGGCACACTCACCTCCAGGGCCACACTCGACCAGCGCCCGTCATCGTCGGGCAGGTGTCGGGGTGGCAGCCCGAAGTCGTAGGCTTCGATGAGCGACGCGTTGCGAGCGCTGCCGGCGCACGCCGCGAGACAGCAGACAGCCAGACACATCAGCAAGCTCTTCATGGTGACCCCTTGCGACTTGACGGAACAACAAAGCCGGCCTCGCCAGGTCCCGGGAGCGGCGATACAGGCCCGAAAATGAGGCTCTGCGGCGATTCTTCGAGCACCTGCAATACCCTGTCAAGCTGGCGCGAGTTGCGCGCAAGACCGCTGCCCACTTCATTGAAGCGTGCGACCAGGGCGCCAATTCCGCCTGGTGACGGCTCGCCGAGCAGCAGGTCGAGCTTGTCGCTGACGAGTTGCAGGCGAGTCATCAACTGGCGCGATTCGACCAGCAGCGGGCCCGCTTCGGCGGCCGCCTGCTCGGTATGGACAAGCGTCGCATTCAGCAAGCGCTGGTTGTCCGCCGCCAACACCCGCTTCAACTCACGTGCGACGGCGTTGGTATTGGCAGTGGTGGCTTCGAGGTTGGCGAGAATCGTGGCCAGATGCTGACGATTCTCGCTGTCGATCATCTGGTTGGCGTTGGCCAGGAAATCCCGCGCCTGGCGCAGGGTGGCCCCACCGGCGTCCGACAACTCCTCGATCAGCGACGAGTGCATCGCGATGCGCGCTGGTTCACCGTCGACGCTACGCAGCGGCACCTGATCAGCACCGCTGTCCTCAAGCAGGATGTGTGCGATGCCGGTGACGCCCTGATAGCCCAGCTTGGCCGTCGTACCGCGGGTTACCGGCACCGCGCTGCCCACACTGATGCGTATCAGGATGTTGCGTACGTCCCTGGGGTCCAGTTCAATGGCCTGCACCTTGCCCACCCGGATCCCCCGATAACGTACCTGCCCTTGCAGGCTGAGTCCGGTGACATTCTGCCGGGTCACCACCGTGTAGTCCGTCGTCGCTTCGTGCTTGCCGCCAAACCACCAGATCGAGCACACCACCGCAAGACCGAGAAAGAGCGTGAAAAGCCCTGCCAGCAGGGCGTGCGAACGGTTCTCCATACTTAACAGGCCCCTTGCCTGACGGCCGCTGCAGCGCGTCCGGAACTAAAGAAATTGCGAATGAACGGGTGCTCGACGGCACACACTTCTGCGGCCGTACCGCAGGCGACGATGCGCTGATCGGCAAGCACGGCCAGGCGGGTAGCCAGCCCGGCCAGCGTCTCGGGGTCGTGCGTCACCATCACCACGGTAAAACCAAGGGCCTTCTGCAGCATCTTGATCAGATTGACGAAGTTTTCGCTGCGATCCGGGTCGAGGCCGGCGGTGGGCTCGTCGAGCACCAGCAACTCGGGCTCCAGCGACAGGGCGCGTGCCAGAGCGACACGCTTGACCATCCCGCCGGACAACTCGGCGGGCATCAGACGGCCGTGACGCGCCTCCAGTTCGACCATCCCCAGCTTGAGCAGCACCAGATCAGCGATCATGCCCTCGTCGAGCAGGCGCAGCTCGCGCAACGGGAAGGCGATATTGTCAAAAACCGAGAGCGCCGAAAAAAGCGCCCCCTGCTGAAAGAGCATGCCGAAGCGGCGGCGAAGCTGGCGACGCAGTTCCGGATCCGGATCGAGCACGGCCTGCCCGAAGAGTTTGACAGACCCCTTGCTCGGCGCCAGCAGGCCGACAATCTCGCGCAGCAGGGTCGTCTTGCCGCTGCCCGAACCGCCGACCAGACCAAGCATCTGCCCGGCCTCGACATCGAGATCGATGTCGCGGTGGATGACGACATCGCCAAACTGCGTGCACAGGCCGCGGATTTCGATCGCCGGCGGTGTTCGCCGGCCACAGTCCGAGCGTGCGCTCATCAGGGCAACCCCACGCCACGGGTCAGCACCGCGAAGACGGCATCGACCAGAATTGCCACCGTGATCGAAGTCACCACCGACGTGGTCGTCCGCGACGACAGACTTTCGGTATTCGGCTTGACCCTGAGGCCAAAGTGGCAGGCGATGAGCGCGATCAGCACGCCGAAGACAGCGCCCTTGCCCAGGCCGATCCAGACATTGGCGACCGGGACCACCTTGGGCAACGTGTCGATGAAGAAGCCAAAAGACAGATCCATCTGCAGTTTGGCCGCGACCATGCCGCCGACGATCCCGGCTGCCGAACACCAGATGACCAGCAACGGCATGGCCAATGCCAGCGCCAGAACCTTCGGCAACACCAGGCGCAGGCTACGGGAAACGCCCATCGTGGCCAGCGCGTCGATTTCTTCGGTCACCCGCATGACGCCGATCTGGGCGGTCATCGCCGACCCCGAACGTCCTGCGACCAGCACCGCGACCAGCACCGGGCCGAGTTCGCGGACAATGCTGATGCCCAGCAGGTTGACGATGAAGACGTCGGCGCCAAAGGTCGCCAGTTGCAGAGCGGACAGGTAGGAGAGAACGATGCCGATCAGAAAACCGATCAATGCCGTCACCGGCAAGGCCTGCGCACCGCTCTTGTAAAGATTTGCCGAGAACTCGCGCCAGGGAATGTCGCCAGGGTGCGCGCAAAGATGCGCGACATCCAGAAGCATTTGGCCAATCAGGGCGAGCATCGCGGCAAGATGGTCGATGGCCGCCAAAGTTCCGCCGCCAAGCAGGCGAATCCAGGCCCAGGATGCGCTCGGCCGCTCCGGTTCGACGTCGGCGCGGATGGCCTCGACACGTTCGAGCAGCGAGCGGTGCGCACGGGAAACCGCCAGCGAGGCCGGCCATTGCCTACCCCAGGAACGCCAGAGCAGAATCGCACCGGCGCTGTCCATGCGCTCGATCGCCTGCAGATCCCAGTACGCATTGCCGGCCGCCAGATCGCACAGACGAAGCTCAAGCCCGGAAATCGGTGGCGGCAGGGTGACCAGAGTCCAGTCGCCGGAAAGCCGGACCTGCACCCCGTCCGCCTGACTCACTGCTTCTATGGTCGCCACCGTCATCGCAGCTCGCAGGATCCGTGCAGAGCACCGCCGCACGACTGCCCTGCCTTGCTGCTCATTCGCTGACTCCTGGCCGGTGTCGGTACGCCGGGTGGCTCGCCGCCGTCGGCCCGCTCAGGCTGCGTGCGCAACGCGATACCGGCTGGCGAGCGACTGGGCGACGCTCGCCGCCAGCCTGTGACACGATGGTCACCCCTCAATCGGCACCGCCGCTTCACTGGGCATCGGCCTGACCCGCACCTTGAGGCCAATCCGACGCCAGAGCAGCGCCTCATCGGTCAACGCCGCGGCAGTCATCGGGTTATCGTCCAGCCAGACGGCCGGCACCTCCAACTGGAAACCGACGGGCGATTCCTTGACCGACACTTGCGACACCGGCTGGTCCTCGCGCGAGCGATGCAGAAGGGCTGCCAGGCGAAGACAGAACACCAGGCGCCAGTTCGGATCGCCTGCCGGCATTGAAGCCAGCTTCTGGAGCTTGCCGTGCTGGCCGAGCACCAGCAACGCCAGACGTGCCTGATCGCGCTTCGAAAAGCCGGGCATGTCGGCATGCGCCAGAATATAGGCGCCGTGTTTGTGGAATTCACTGTGCGCCACTGAAACACCGATTTCATGCAGGGAGACCGCCCAGCGCAGGAAGTGGACGTGGTTCTCGTGCTCGGGCGAATCGAGCTTGATCATCTGGCCGAGCAGCAACAGCGCGGTACGCTCGACGCGCCGCACCTGCGTCTCATCGACCTGATAGCGACGCATGAACTGGGCCACCGTTTCGTCGCGCGTGTCGTGGTGTTCGAAGCGCCCAAGCAGATCGTAGAGGACCCCCAGGGGCAGCGCACCGTCGGAATACGTCATATGCGCCATCCCCAATTCGGAGAACACCGCCGACATGATGGCAATGGCACCGGGAAGGATCACCAGGCGGTCGCCGCGCATGCCTTTGAGATCCAGCGCCTCCGCTGACCCGGCACGGATAATCAACTGGCGTAGCCTGGCCAGGCCTTCCCGACTGATGCCGCTGCCGCCATCGGGATTCAGGTCGTTCATTTCGAGAATGTTGGCGATTTCCTGCGCCGCGCCTGAGGAACCCACGGCCTCCTGCCAACCGAAACGCTGGTAGTCGACGGCGATGGCTTCTATTTCGCGCGCGGCCGACACTTCCGCCGCATAAAAGCGCTTCTTGTCCACCTTGCCTTCCGGAAAAAAGCGCTGCCGATAGCTGATGCCACCCATGAACAGCGACTCCATCAACAACGGTTCGGTACGCTCTCCGATGATGAACTCGGTCGAACCGCCGCCGATATCGACCACCAGACGCCGGAAATTGGCCGCTGGCAGGGCGTTCGAGGCGCCGATGAAGATCAGGCGCGCCTCCTCGCGGCCACCGATGATCTCGATCGGGAAGCCCAGCGCCGCCTCGGCCTGGGGCAGGACCA
Organism: Candidatus Accumulibacter propinquus; assembly: GCA_016714935.1. Classification (GTDB taxonomy): domain Bacteria; phylum Pseudomonadota; class Gammaproteobacteria; order Burkholderiales; family Rhodocyclaceae; genus Accumulibacter; species Accumulibacter propinquus. The sequence continues at coordinate 39,424 of JADKBU010000027.1, forward strand.
TGCGCGCATTCCTGGCCACCCGCATGGCGTCGGTGGTCACGGCACGCACGGTTTCCAGATCAAAGCCGCGCAGGCGTTCGCCGAAACGACGCAATGCCTCGAACGCACGCTGCTGCGAGGCATGGTCGAGCAGCTTCTCACGGGTCAGTCCGGAACCGAGCCGGACCGTTTCCTTGAGGGTCTCGAGTGGGTGGATCTGATCGCCAACAATTCGCCCGATCTGCAAGCGAAAGCTATTGGAACCCAGGTCAACACCGGCGATTAATTCGTAGCTCATGATTATTCTTTTTCGGGCGTATGGTCAAGCCTGTTTGCGGATCGGACATTTTACCACCGCCGCCCGGACCACCATGGCGCCGTGCGAGGGCCGGCGTGCCGGTGCATCCACAAAACCGCCCGGCAATCGACCAGTAACGCGCCGATGGTTGTAATATGCTCGTTTTCAAATCCACCTGTCCGATCCATCCCTTCCGACGGAATGAACCCATGAACATCGTCGCCACGACCACCGAAACACCGCCCATCCAGGCCACCTCCGGCTTCCCGCCGGAATATTTCCTCAATCGCGAGATTGGTCTGCTCGCCTTCAACCGACGCGTACTCTGGCAGGCCAGAAATCCGCGCACGCCGTTGCTTGAGCGCCTGCGTTTTCTGTGCATCGTCAGCAGCAACCTCGACGAGTTCTTCGAGATTCGGGTGGCCGGAGTCAAGGAACAGCTCAAGCTCAACTCGGTGGCGATCACCACCGACGGCAAGACCGCCCGGGAGGTGTATCGTCTGGTCAGCGAGGAGACGCATGCCCTCGTCAAGGAGCAGTACCAGTTGCTCAATGAAGAGATCCTGCCGCAGCTCGCCACCGAAGGCATCCGCTTCGTCAAGCGCTCCGAATGGAACGACGCTCAGCGCGAGTGGATCAAGGGTTTCTTCTTCCGCGAAGTGATGCCGGTGATTACTCCGATCGGCCTCGATCCCTCGCATCCTTTTCCGCGCGTACTCAACAAGAGTCTCAATTTCGCCGTCGAACTCGAGGGTCGCGATGCCTTCGGTCGCAGCTCCGGAGCCGCGATCGTGCAGGCACCGCGAGTCCTGCCCCGCGTGATCCGGCTACCCCGCGAACTTGGCGATGTCGAGTACGCCTTCGTCTTCCTGTCCTCGATCCTGCACGAGTTTGTGCACGAGTTGTTCTCCGGAATGAAGGTCCTCGGGTGCTACCAGTTCCGTGTCACGCGCAACAGCGACCTGTTCGTCGATGAGGAGGAAGTGAAGAATCTGCGCGCCAAGATCCAGGGCGAATTGCCGCAACGGCATTTCGGAGACGCCGTACGACTGGAAATCGCCAACAACTGTTCGGAAGCGATGACCCAGTTCCTGCTCGGGCAGTTCAACCTCACCGAAAGTGACCTCTATCGCGTCACCGGCCCGGTCAATCTGGTTCGCCTGATGCAGGTTCCGGACTGGGTGCTGCGCAACGATCTGAAGTTCGTGCCGTTCACTCCCGGAACGCCGAAGGCGCTGCAGAAATGCCATAGTGTCTTCGACAGCATCCGCGGCGGCGACATCCTGCTGCACCATCCGTATCAGAGCTTCAACCCGGTGATCGAACTGCTCGACCAGGCGGCGACCGACCCGCAGGTGGTGGCAATCCGGATGACCGTATACCGCACCGGTACCGACTCGGTATTGATGCAATCGCTGCTGCGCGCGGCTCAAAACGGCAAGGAAGTCACGGTGGTCGTGGAATTGATGGCCCGCTTCGACGAGGAAGCCAACATCGGCTGGGCGACCAAGCTGGAAGAAGTGGGCGCACACGTCGTCTACGGCGTCGTCGGCTACAAGACCCACGCCAAGATGCTGATGATCGTCCGTCGTGAGGAAGGCAAGGCCGGCAGCAGCATCCTGCGCCGCTACGTGCACCTGGGTACCGGCAACTACCACCCGAAAACCGCACGCCTCTACTCCGATTTCGGCCTGCTGACCTGCAACGAGGAGATCGGCGCCGATACCAACGAGGTCTTCAAGCAGCTCACCGGCCTGGGACGCGCACAGACGCTGACGCACCTCTGGCAGGCGCCCTTCTCTCTGCAACCGAATGTCGTCGCCGCGATTCGCGCCGAAGCCGAGGCTGCCCGTGCCGGCAAGCGCGCGCGCATCATCGCCAAGATGAATTCGCTGCTCGAACCGGAAACCATCGCCACGCTGTACGAAGCCTCGCAGGCCGGTGTCAAGATCGATCTGATCGTCCGCGGCGTCTGTGGCTTGCGCGCGGGCGTCAAGGACCTGTCCGAGAACATCAGCGTGCGATCGATCATCGGTCGGCAACTGGAGCACCATCGGATCTTCTATTTCTACGCCGGTGGCGAGGAAAAAGTCTACCTGTCGAGTGCCGACTGGATGGAACGTAACTTCTTCCGGCGCATCGAGTTGGCATTTCCGGTCCTCGACCGCAAACTGAAGCGCCGGGTAATCGCCGAAGGCCTGCAGATCTATCTCACCGACAACACCCTCGCCTGGGAACTCGGACCCGATGGCACTTACCACCAGCGGCGCGGCTCACGCACCAGCCCACACTCGTCGCAAGCCGAGTTGATCGAGTTGCTGCAGGCTTCCTGATCGGCAGCAGGGGGGCGCGCCGCCGCCCCCCTTTCCTTATAGCGCCGTGCTCTATAGCGCCGTGTTGCTGTCGGCCTGGCAGGCCGCCCGTCAGGCCCGGCGCGCGCCGACCACGCCCTCGACCTGATGCAACAACGCCAGGGTACGATTGAGCTGTGGGATGTTGCCGACTTCGGCGGTGAAGCTCATATGCGCGTGGCCTTCCCTGGACTGCGTATTGACGGCGATCACGTTGATCTTCTCGCGTGCCAGAACGTCCGACACATCGCGTAGCAGGCCCTGCCGGTCGTGCGCATCGATCACGATATCGACCGCGAAGACGCCGTCGGTTCGTCCGCCCCAGGTCGTTTCGATGACCCGTTCGGGATGCATCGTGCGCATGTTGGAGAAGTTGCTGCAATCGGCGCGATGCACCGAAACCCCCTTGCCGCGCGTGACGAAACCCACCACGGGATCGGGCGGAGCGGGTTTGCAGCAGCCTGCGAGCTGGGTCAACAAGCGGTCGATGCCGACGATCAGGATACCCTTCTCTGAGGCATCGCTGTCCCGCTGCCGGCGCACCGTCAGTTCGTCCGGCACGCGGTCCTCGACCAGCGTCTCGCTGCCACGCACCGCCACCTGCAACTGGCGCATGTTCAGCTTGGCGCGGGCCACGGCAATGAACAAGTCGTCGCTTCTGGCAAAACCCAGCTTGGCCGCAAGATCGTCCAGGTTGACCCCGGCCTGCCCCATTCGCTGCAATTCGCGAATCACGACCGCACGTCCCTCGGCCAGGGTGTCTTCGAGAGCCAGGCTGGCAAACCATTGCCTGACCTTGAGGCGTGCGCGATGCGTAAACAGATACGTCAGCGAGGGGTTCAGCCAGTCGCGCGACGGCCCCCCGTGCTTGGCAAGAATGATCTCGACACGCTGTCCGGTGGCCAATGGCGTGTTCAGCGGCACCAGCGCGCCATCAACCTTGGCACCGCGGCAGCGGTGGCCGAGATCGGTGTGCACACGGTACGCGAAATCGACCGGCGTCGCGCCGCGCGGCAGATCGACGACCCGGCCTTGCGGGGTCAGGATGACCGTCTCGTCAAAGGCCGCCTGCTTGTATTGCCGGACCCAGTCCGAGGAGTCGGCCACTTCATCACGCCAGGTCAGCAACTGGCGCAGCCAGGCGATCTTTTCGTCGTAGCTGTCTTCGGGCCTGGCCTTGCTGCCCTCCTTGTAGCGCCAGTGCGCAGCAACACCCAGTTCCGCGTGGCTATGCATCTCGCGAGTACGGATCTGCACTTCGAGCGAGCGCCCATCGGGGCAGTGCACGGCCGTATGCAGCGAGCGGTAGTCATTGCCTTTCGGGTGCGAAATGTAATCGTCGAACTCCTTGGCAATCGGCGACCAGATGTGGTGCACGATGCCCAGAGCGGTATAGCAGGCCTGCACATCGTCGACGATGACCCGTACGGCACGAACATCGTAGACTTCGGAAAACGCCACGTCCTTCTTGCGCATCTTGTTCCAGATGCTGTAGATGTGTTTTGGCCGGCCGTAGATCTCGGCGTTGGCCACGCCGGCGCTCAACAGTTCGGCCCGCAGCCGTTCGCTGGCTTCGGTGATGAACTGCTCGCGCTCGGTTCGCTTCTCGTCGAGATGTTGCGCAATCTCCTTGTAGATCGCCGGATGCAGGAAGCGGAAAGAGAGGTCCTCGAGTTCCCACTTCAATTCCCAGACGCCAAGCCGGTTGGCCAGCGGTGAATACAGCGCCAGCGTTTCGCGCGCCACCGGGACCCGCAACTCGTCGGGCTCTTCGGCGTAATAACGCAGGGTCTGTGTGCGCGAGGCCAGACGCAGGAGGACGACGCGGATATCCTCGACCATCGCCAGCAGCATCTTGCGCAGAACCTCGATCTGCGCAAGATGCTGTTGCGGATTCTTCTCGCTGCTCTCGGCGGACGCAGCGGCAAAACCGCGCGTGATCGGTCGCAGGCGGTTCAGGCGCGAAATCCCGTCGACCAGTTGCGTGACGCCGACCCCAAAATCCTTCTGAATGTGGGCCAGACCGTTTTCCTGCAATGCCGGCACGGCAAAAAGCAGTGCCGCCAGCCGCGAATCGATATCGAGCTTGAGCCCGGCCACGATCAGCGCCATTCCCAGCGCATGACCCCAGACGTGCTCGCCGCTGCCGAGTCGACGATCGCCATAGATCGAGCGGGCAAAATCGACGGCCAGCGGTACCCGCGCGACCTCGGTGCCATGCAGCCCCTCGGCCAGCATGTGCTGGTATTGTTCGAAGTCGCTCTGCGCGGCGACCGAGTGAATGACCGAAACCATGGACGCATTATAAGGGCTCGCCAGAGCATCAGGCATAATGCGCGATTGCTTGCTACCTGCCGCCGATGCTCTCCCGCCTGCGCCACCCCTACCTGCTGCTCGTGCTGACCACCCTGTTCTGGTCCGGCAACATGGTCCTCGGGCGCGCCATACGCGACCAGGTACCCCCGCTCTCTCTGGCTTTCTGGCGCTGGGCGATCGCTCTGGCACTGGTATTGCCGCTCGCGCTGCCGCACCTGCGCGCGCAGTGGCCGCTGCTGCGCGCGGGCTGGCAGGCGGTGGTCGTTCTGGGCCTGCTCGGCGTCGGCGGTTACAACACGCTGGCGTACGTTGGCCTGCAATACACCCCGGCAACCAACGCCGTACTTCTCAATTCGTTCATCCCGATCGCCACCATCACCCTGTCGTGGCTCTTCCTGAGCAAACATCTGCGCGCGCTCGAATGGCTCGGCGTGTTGCTCTCGTTCGCCGGGGTCACGGCCATTGTCTGCCGCGGCGACATCGCCACACTGGCCATGCTGAGCCCGAATATCGGCGACCTGTGGATGCTGGCAGCGGTATTCACCTGGGCCCTGTACACCATCGGCTTGCAGTGGCGACCCGTTGGACTCAACCCGATGCTGCTGCTCGCCGCCTTCACGCTGGTCGGCCTCGCCGCACTCGCCCCGGCATACGCCTGGGAGATCGCGCAGGGCAAGCGCATCGTCGTTTCGGCCGGATCGCTCGCCGGCATTGCCTACACCGGAATCTTTCCGGGGTTTCTCGGCTATGTCTTTTATAACCGCGCGGTTGCTGAAGTCGGCGCCAGCAAGGCCAGTTTGTTCATCCACCTGATGCCGGTCTTCGGAACCATTCTGTCGGCCCTGTTCCTCGACGAGATCCCGCAGATGTACCACTACGTCGGGATGACCCTGATCTTCGCCGGCATCTACCTGACCACCGCGGCGCTGCCGCAGGCAAAAGCACCATGATCGGCAAGCTGTTCGGCTGGTTGCGGCATCGGCAGGAGCCGGCACACGTGCCCGATGCGCTATGGCAGACCGTGGTTTCGGCGCTGCCCTTCCTGGTCTCGCTCAGTGCCGAAGAACAGCTCCGCCTGCGCCGGCTGGCCGAGGATTTCCTCGCCAGCAAGGAGTTCACCGCCGCGGGCGGACTCGCACTCAGCGATGCGATCTGTGTTTCGATCGCCGCACAGGGTTGCCTGCCGATCCTCAATCTCGGCCTGGATTACTACCGTGGCTGGGTCGGGGTGATCGTGTACGCCGACGAATTCATCATCCCGCGCAGCGTCGAGGACGAGTTCGGGGTAGTCCACGAGTATCAGGAACTGGCGTCAGGCGAAGCCTGGGATGGCGGACCATTGCTGATCTCCTGGCGCGATGCCCAGATGGCCGGCAGCGGCTACAACGTCGTCATCCACGAGTTCGCGCACAAGCTGGACATGCTCAATGGTGAGGCAAACGGCATTCCACCGCTACCGCCGGAGATCGCGCGCAACGACTGGCAGCAGGTTCTGCTGGCCAGTTACGACGATTTCTGCAGCCTGGTCGACGAGGCGGATGCTGCCGGCCGGGACACCGTGTTCGACCCATACGCATCGGAGAATCCGGGCGAGTTCTTTGCGGTGATGAGCGAGGCCTTTTTCGAGACACCGGCCCTGCTGCGCGACGAATATCCTGCGTTCTACGCGCAACTCACCGTCTTCTACCGCCAGGACCCGGCTTCCCGACCATGCCCGCAACGACGCTGAACCAGCCCGATAAACCAGCCCCTGAGGCCACAGTTATGCAGGCGTGCCGCACGCAGGGGATTGGCACCGGGCTCAGGCGCGGCGTCCAACGGCCAGTCGCGCGATAAACCGCACCATGGCCGCGATGACGGCCTGCGGTTGATCGACGTGTGGCGCATGCCGACAATCCGCCATTCTGAGCAATTCGACGTCGGGGGCCGCTTCGGCGATGCACTCGATCTGTCGCATCGTCGCGTATTCATCGTCTTCACCCTGCATCGCCAACAGCGGACAACGGATCGCCGGCAGGCAATCGGTAATCTGCCAGCCAGCGAATTCGGGGGCCAGCCAGGTGTCGTGCCAGGCTCGAAAAACGACATCCGGGTCCCGGTGGTAACGTGCGAGCTTCACTCGCCAATCGCTGCGCGCATAGGCTTCGCCTGCGCGGCGGATGCCATCGAGAGCCTTCTCCTCGACAAACTCGTGCGGGGCCATGACGATCACGCCGGCGACCCGATCCGGCCAGGCCGCGGCGTGGATCAAGGCGATCGAACCTCCGTCGCTGTGGCCGATCAGCACCGGTCGTTCGATCGCCAGCGCGGCGAGCAAGGCTGGCAAGCGCTGCAGCGCCTCGTCGTGCAGGTATGCCGCCGTCCGCGGCGCCGGCAGCGGAGCCGAGTGGCCGTGCCCGAGGCGCGACCAGATCAGCGTACGACAGCCCGTCGCCTGCGCAACCAGCATCGGGAAATCACGCCACAGGGCGACACTGCCGAGGCCCTCATGGAGAAATACCAGAGTCGGCCGATTCTCGCACTGGGCCGCAATCAGACAGTACTCGAGCGACTGCCCCCCAACGTCAACGAAAGCCATCGTCAAACGACGAGCAGAAAGTCGCGCACGATGCCGATCTGCTGCTGGTCGAGGAACATCGGAGCATGCCCGACACCGGCAATTTCAGCGGTTTGCGGGCGCGGCCCGCGCATGGCCATGGCCTGCATCGTTTCGCGCGTCAGCAGGTCCGACTCTGCGCCGCGCACCACCAGCGTCGGGCAGCGGATACGGTCGTAGATCGGCCACAGATCGATGTCTCCAGCACTCAGTGCCTGCCGAAAGGCTTCGCCGATCGCGGGATCGTAACGCATCGCCAGCCGCCCATCCGGAAGACGCTGCAGGCTGAACTCGGTCAGGTGGCGCCACTGTGCGTCGCTCAGGGGCCCAAAGGGTTGACTGACCAGACGCACGTACTTTTCCGCGTCTTCGTAGGTATCGAACTTTGGCGCTTGCCCAACGTACTCGCCGATGCGCAGCAAGGACGCCACACTGATCAACGGACCGACGTCATTGAGCACGAGACGCGTAATCGGCGAGTCTTCCTGGCTGGCGATCCACATCCCGATCAAACCGCCCATCGAAGTACCCAGCCAATGCACCGAGGCGACATTCAGGCGGGCCAGCAACACCATCATATCGGAAGCATACTGCGGGAAGGTGTAGCCGGACGGATCGCGCAGCCAGTCACTGCGGCCACGTCCCACGACATCCGGACAGATGACGCGATAATCCGCGGCCAGCGTTCGCGCCAGTTCGTCGAAATCGCGTCCATTGCGTGTCAAACCATGTACGCAAACAAGGACGTTGGGATTCTCCGGCTCGCCCCACTCCGTATACGCCACGCGATGCAGACCCGAAGGCGAAGCGCAGCGTACACGGCGCTCGGCGAAAGCAACCGGCCCGCCGGCCAGCCAGCGCGACAGGTCAGAAACGATGCTCATCCTGGATATCCCGGTTCATGTGGTGCTTTGCGGTGCAAGGTTCGCGGCTGCACGCATGATCTGAACGAAGGGCGTTCATCCGAGCATGCCGGCCCACCGAGATGCCATCTTTGTCGGTCCCCTACGCCTGAAGCCCCTGGCAAGCACCGAGCAGCCCAGTCACCCGCTTTGACGATCAACGTGCGACTGTAGCACAAGCACAGCTCCGAAGTGGTGTGCCAGCCCTTGCCAAACAAGGCGATCGCACCAACATGCAGTGGTGATTGTCGTCGGGCACCGTGAGTGGCCAATGGCGTCAGGGAGGTGGCCACGGTTCGCGCCGTACCTTTGTGGCAGCCCGCCGGTCCGAACGAAGCACGCCCCCGCTCAGTCCAAACCCGACCAGGCACGCGCCAAGATCGCCCAGAGCATGCAAACTAAAGGGTCCATGGCGGTCAGCGCAGCAAGACGCCCCTGCGTTGCTATGGGGACAAGCTGGTAGAGTGATGTACGGTGCCGCCCGACCCGCGAGCGCGTGGGTTTTGTATCGATCCGGGAAAGACAGAATGAAACGTATTGAATCAAAGATGCTGGCACTATGCCTGATTCTGACCTGTCCATGGGCGGCTGCCGCTCCTGCCCCAACGCCTGGCGCCATCATCCTGGCGCTGAACTGTCCGGACGGCAACAGCGACCCCCAGTGCCCAAATAATCTGGCTGCGGGTGGAAAGCGTGCTTCGCCATCCGCCAGGGAACAGGAGCAGCAACTGGAACAACAACGCGCCAAACAGCAGGCCCAGCAGCAGGAGCAGCAACGCGCACAACAGCAGGCACAACAGCAGGCACAGCAGCAGGAGCAGCAACGCGCGCAACAGCAGGCACAGCAACAGGAACAACTGCGTGCCAAACAACAGGCCCAGCAGCAGGAGCAGCAACGCGCGCAACAGCAGGCACAGCAACAGGAACAACTGCGTGCCAAACAACAGGCCCAGCAGCAGGAGCAGCAACGCGCGCAACAGCAGGCACAGCAACAGGAACAACTGCGTGCCAAACAACAGGCCCAGCAGCAGGAGCAGCAACGCGCGCAACAGCAGGCACAGCAACAGGAACAACTGCGTGCCAAACAACAGGCCCAGCAGCAGGAGCAGCAACGCGCGCAACAGCAGGCACAGCAACAGGAACAACTGCGTGCCAGACAACAGGCCCAGCAGCAGGAGCAGCAACGCGCGCAGCAGCAGGCACAGCAACAGGAACAACTGCGTGCCAGACAACAGGCCCAGCAGCAGGAGCAGCAACGTTCCGTCCAAGCTGCCGCGCAAGCTCAGGCGGGAGGGTCACCTGGTGGCGCTCGCCAGCCTGGCCGGTCAGATCAATCGCCCGCAAGCGCCCAAGTACAGCCGCCGCCTGACAGTCGTCGGCCAGCCCAGCCCAGCCCAGTGGGCCAGGCACCGATTCAACCACAGACCCCCGCCGTAACCCGGCCAGCGAGTCCGCCGACACCACCGCCCACAACGGCACAGGTTCAACCCCCACCCGATGGCCGCCGGCCACACCAGCCCGGCCCGGTGGGTCAGACACCAGCGATCGCGCCGACCCAAGCAGCACAGACACCCGCAGTAGCCCGGCCAGCCGGCCAGCCGGCGCCGTCTCCCGCAACGGCACAGGTACAACCCCCTCCCGATGGCCGCCGGCCACCCCAGCCCGGCCCGGTGGGTCAGACACCAGCGATCGCGCCGACCCAAGCACAGACACCCGCAGTAGCCCGGCCAGCCGGCCAGCCGGCGCCGTCTCCCGCAACGGCACAGGTACAACCCCCTCCCGATGGCCGCCGGCCACCCCAACCCGGCCCGGTGGGTCAGGCGCCAGCGATTGCGCCGACCCAAGCACAGACACCCGCAGTAGCCCGGCCAGCCGGCCAGCCGGCGCCGTCTCCCGCAACGGCACAGGTACAACCCCCTCCCGATGGCCGCCGGCCACCCCAACCCGGCCCGGTGGGTCAGGCGCCAGCGATTGCGCCGACCCAAGCACAGACACCTGCAGTAGCCCGGCCAGCCGGCCCGCCGGCGTTGCCGCCCACAACGGCACAGGTACAACCCCCTCCCGATGGCCGCCGGCCAGCCCAGCCCGGCCCGGTGGGTCAGGCGCCAGCGATTGCGCCGACCCAAGCACAGACACCCGCCGTAGCCCGGCCAGCGGGTCAGACGACACCGCCGCCCGCAACAGTGCAAATCCAACCCGACGGTCGCCGATCTGTTCCCGCCGCAGGCCAGGGGATTGCCACTGCGCCGCCGGTCCAGCCACAGACCCCGGCGGCCGGAGGCGAACCGGCACCCGTCTCCGGCCCGGCGCAGACTCGACAGGCTGCCGACGGGCGCCGACCGAGCCCGGATAGGCACCGGTCGACACCGGCGCAAGCAGTCGCAGTCGATGCGACCACCAGCGTGGTGCCACGTGGGAATCGGAACAGTTTCGACATTCGCCGCCAGAACCCGGACGGCTCCCAGATCGTTCTCTCGCAGACGACGCTGGCCGACGGGACAAAGAAGGTCACCGGTTTCAAGCAGACCGTGGATGCGCGCGACGGGACAAAGACACGAGTTTATGCCGATGGCCGGCGCGTCACCGAGGGGCGCGACTTTGAACATCGCTCCGTGGGGGGCGGGCTGAATTTTGTCAGCCGCCACAATGGCCTCCGCGAGGCGGTACTGGCCGATGGCCGGCCGGTTTTTCAGGATCGCTTCACCGATGGGGGTGGGCGCCAGGTGATCGAGAGAACGCGCTACGCGCGCTGGTCGCACGGCCGACCGGAATACGAACCACAGCCGGTAATCCGTCGCTACGATGTGGTGCACATCCACGGTGCGCCGGTGGCCCAGTACCGCCCCTCTCGTTTTGCTCCGGATGACTACCGCGGCTATTACACGCGCTTCGCGGTGCCGCTGGTGGTTGGAGCAGCCGCCTGGGTCGCCTTTGCTGCACCGGCGACGACCTACAGCGATCCGGTGGCCCTGATGGGGGATATGCAGATCTCGTCCGGCTTTGAAGAGGGTTACGCCTATTCAGGCCCCTACGATGCCTCGCCGGTGGATGCATCGCCCGAAGCTGAGGGGCTTCGCAGGCAGATGGCAACGGTGCAGCAACAGGTCAAAGCCAGTGTCCAGAGCAACCCGGCACTCAAGAATCAATTGGCGACTGTTGATGTTCAAGCCGCTTCGTCGCAGGTGCAGCAAGCGGTGGACCGTGCCGTACCGGTACAGATTGCCGAGGATATTCGTCAGCAGGTGCGCAAACAGGTCCGCCTCAGTGTGGCCATGCAGCAGAACGGTCATCCCCTGGTGCTGACCGATGTGCTGGCTTCCGGCTATGCGAAAATCTATCTGTTCCAGACTGCGCAACCCCTCAATGTTGCCGAAGTGTCTACAGGCGCCGAGTGCTTCCTCAACACCGGCGACCTCATCGGTTTCTCGACGCTGCCGCGTGGGGACAGCGCTTTCGCCGAGATGAAGGTCGTCGCCAGCGGCTCGAACAGTTGTCCGGCGGGTAGCGTGGTACAGGTGCGCCTGACCGAGTTGCAGGAGATGCTCAACGGCTTCAGCGAGCGAGTGGCGGAGAATCTGAAGCGGGTCAACGCCTGTGCTGCCTCGGGTGGTTGCTAGGGGCAGTTGACGAATCCCGACGAAGCATTCTGGACACAAGGAACATCAAGATGTTTTGCACGAATTGCGGTAAGGCCATCGAAGCCGAAGTGAAATTCTGTCCGCACTGCGGCGCCGCTCAGGTTCCTCCAGCGCAGCCATCGGCACCCACTCCGTCTCCGGCGGCACCTCCGGCAGCGACGAAAAGCGGGCCTGCCGCGATGTCGTCGGGCGCGCTGCCGGCGCGCAGGCCGGTGCTGTGGGCCGGTGCCGTGGCGCTGCTGGTCGCGCTGGCCAGCGCCGCAGGTTATTGGGGCTGGAGCAACAAGGGCAGCGATGACGTGGTGGTACGCAGACTCGCAGATGAAGAGCAGCGACGGGTTGCGGCCGAGAAAGCCGCCGAGACGGCGGAGATCACCGCCGCGCAGGCGCTGCTGGACAAGCACATCGCCGTTGAAGAAGCGCAGGCGCAAGCGCAAGCCCTGGCTGCCGGGCAGAATAAAGGCGCGACACGCAGTCGCTGAGACGAGTGCTGCAGTGTCACCAACGGATATTCAGTGAGGATCAACAAAGGCGCACACCTTCTGCGCCGTTTCCAGATCCCGCGGTCCCATAGCCCTGCAGGAGATCGGCAGCAGCAGCCGGTCGGCGGCGCTGACCATGATCGAGAGTGACCCGTGCAGCGCCTTCTCCGGCTGCCAGCGGAAGCGCTCGCTGGCGGAAAGCCGCCGGTTGACAACCGGGATTGACGCCGCTTCTCGGGAGTTCATATACTCTCGTTGTTGCCGTTGGTATTCTTCTCCTTTCCAGGGGCAACACACGTCATGCGTCTGAACTTCAAGCGGCGGAATAAAGATTGCGACTCCCTTGAACAAGGCATCAACGCGCCGCCGTTCCGGGCTGGCGCGAACCCTTTGTCTGTGCGTCGGGCCGATGCTGGCGCTCGCTTGCCCGGTAACGACATTAGCCGAGACGAGCGACGCACAGCCAGCCTCCGGATCTCGGCCACCCGTTGATCAGTCCATAGATCTTTTGCGCTGGACGGTGTCGCTTGAAGCGGTTGCATTTTCGCGGTCCAACAGCGTAAGCCAGGTCCTGGTCAGCCGCTTGCCCGGCGCGACGACAACCTTTGGTCAGACCCAGGCCATGGCAGGCACCGAGGCGTTCAACAGCAACCAGTTCGACCAGGGCCATTCGATCGGTCCAAGGTTAACCCTGCGTTATCAAGCGGACGCGAACCATCGATTCGAACTGTCTTATCTCGCAGTGCTGAATCTCAACGCCACGCGAACGACTGGCCCGGACAATCCGGTCGACTGGTACGTGATGCGTGCGCCGGGGTTTTGGCAGACCCAGGATTTTTACTACCAGGGAATGACCTGGGCTTCGAAGACCGATTTCCAAAGCGTTGAAGTCAACGCCAGGTCGAAGGTCTCCAGTGATTTCGAGTTGCTGGCAGGTTTCCGGTGGCTGCGACTGAAGGACAGCCTGGCGGGTTCGCTGAAACCGACCGATACCAACCAGCCCTCGTGGAAAGTCGGGAGCTGCGCCACCGATTCTTCGCCTGCGGCAATTCTTGCCAGTGTCGACGGCATGACCCTGCCGCGAACGGCGCAGGCCTGCGCTGCGAGCGGAGCCGTCGACGGCTACCCTCCGTTCTGGACCACAAGCACCACCAATGATCTTTTCGGCCTACAGGCGGGAGCTGAAGGCACGTTCCTCACCATCGGACGCCTTTCCCTCGGCGGGGTCGCCAAGCTCGGCGCCTACGACAATCGGGCGAGGCAAGACACTGCGGTGAGCATGAAAAAGCAGATGTACCACGCCAGCGCACAGCTTAACCGGTTGGCCTTTGCGGGCCAGGGCGAAATCCGGGCCAAGTACACCGTCAACAGGAACATGTCAGTCAAGGTTGGCTACGAGATGCTCTGGCTCGACCGGGTCGCGCTGGCACCTGGCCAGATTGACCTGACCACTTCCGTGTCGAGCCCGGGGAGCGTAACTGCAACGGGTGTTAACAACGGGTCGAGCGTCCTCTTGCAGGGATTCACCATCGGACTCGAGTACGCGTTCTGATACGTTCAGACTGGAGCAATACTCGACGCAGTCCACCCTGGCGAGCGGGTGTTGCGCCCTCGCGTGGATTCGTGCAAGGGCCGCAGGGTCTGTCCCGCCCCGCTACACGTCGGCTTTGCAGGCCCGTCAGAGCCCGCATCACTTGCGGAGGTGGCGTTGGATCTCCTATCCTCCTCCCTATCCTTGCTATCCTTTCGCCAGTCTGGCGCAAACTACTTCGCAGGAGAGACCAGGCATGGGCTCCATGAGCGAACTGATGGACCGAGCACGACACCGCATCAGCGTCGACGAATATCACAAGATGGCCGACGCGGGTGTACTCAGCCACGAAGAGCGGGTGGAACTTATCGAGGGAGAGATCGTCGACATGGCCCCCATCGGTAGCCAACACGCCTACGTCGTCAACCAATTGGCACGCCTGTTCACGCTCGCCGCCGGCGAAGACGGTTTGGTCAGCACGCAAAACCCGATCCGCCTCAACGATCGCTGCGAACCGCAGCCCGATCTTGCCCTGCTCAAGCCCGGAGACTATATGGCGCGCCTCCCCGGCCCAGCGGATGTCCTGTTGATCGTCGAGGTTGCCAGTTCATCTGTCGACTACGATCGCGGCGTGAAACTTGATCTGTACGCGCGCCACGGCATCCCGGAAGTCTGGCTACTCGATCTGACGGGCAATGAATTGCTTGTTTGCCGCAATCCGGAGGGTGGAAAGTATCTATCGATCGCCGGACCGTCGGCGGGAGAGTGTGTCAGGCCGGTGCTGTTGCCCAGGATTGCATGGAGGCTGGCAGAGGGGAAAACGTGCCCCTTTTCTTCTCGGCGCCCCCACCCGCGGCTCCCCCCGCGGGGGGGGGGGGGGCCCGGGGGGGGGCCGGGGGGGGGGGCGCCCCCGGGGGGGCCGAACTGGATGGGACCCTGGGGCCCGGGGAAGGCCACCCCCCCACCGACCGCCCCCTCGGGGGGGGGCAGGGCCGGCGGCGCGGGCTGGCCCCCGGCGCGCCCCCCCGTGGGGGCCGCGGCGCACCCCCCGGGCCTGGGGGGCGGGGGGGGGGGGGGGGTATGCCTTGCGCTGGAACATCGAGGTGGACTGGCGGACGATCAAGGTCACAATGGACATGGACGTGCTCCGTTGCCTCTCTCCCGACATGATCCGAAAGGAGATTGCCGTGTACCTGCTCGCTTACAACCTGGTGCGCTGGACCGTCGCCACAGCCGCCAAACTCTCCGACGTACTTCCTCGCGCTCTCAGTTTCACCGGGGCCAAACGTGCCTTGCTCGCCTTCGCCGAACAACTGCGCCATTCCTCAAAACAGCGTCTGACGTTCATGTTCACCACCGTCCTCGGTGTCATTTCCTATATGCAGCTTCCCGACCGTCCCGACCGCGTTGAGCCGCGCGCCAAAAAACGACGACCTAAACCACTTCCGCTATTGACTGAGCCAAGGCATCTCGCTCGCGAAAAACTCATCGCCCAGCGAGCAGCCAGAAT
>JADKBU010000028.1 GCA_016714935.1 Candidatus Accumulibacter propinquus
CCCTGCATTGGCAACTTCGTCAGCGTTGTTTGCCGATTCGTTCGGCAGAGGGGTACCGTCATCGGCGAAGCCGAAGTTATTCTTGCCGGCGGAATAGATGACCGCCGGTGCGCACGGAGAAGCGACGCTGCAGGCATTGGCACCAATGAGATACGTGGCGTTGCCGGCGCCATCGCGAGTCTGCACTTTCTTGCTGCCGAGAGTATTCAAGGCAAATAGAGAATCGGCATACGCCGGACTGACGCTGTACTGGATGATCTTGTTCCACGCGTCCGTTTTCTTGACCCCGAGGGTTGACCAGGGAATGAAGCCGGTGCATAACGCTTCGCTGCCGCAGATCGCCGGATTTTCCGCTCCGTTGGTTGCCGAGGTTGCCGGTCTGGGGAGTCTGCCGTTGACGACGGCAAAACCGATCAGTGCCTCGCGGATCTCACTGATCTGCTGTTGTGTCTCATTGTAGTTCCGCTGGTCGATCTGCGCCGACAAGGGCACAAGCAGCCCGCCGATCAAGAGTGAGACAATCACCAGCACGACCGCCAGTTCGGCGAGGGTAAATCCTCCTGCCATCGGGTACTGGTCGCGCCGTTTTTTCACGGCAGGCACCTGACCAGATCGGTAGCCGGACTGGCAGCACTGAACCCCACCGCACTGCCGCTGAAAGCCGTCGCAGTGGCGTTCGGCACAGCGAAGGACGACACATTGAGACCTTCGAGATAGTTCCTTTTGTCCGCTTTTTCGAGCGCATCGCTGCGGCTCTGACCCACACTCTTCCGACCGGCGAAAATCAGAACTCGACCGCAAGGGAACGGCGACGTTACGCCGTTGATGGTGATCGCTGAAGGCGGCGAGATCTGCGTAAGGAACAGCATCTCCTTCCAGTTGTCGCAGAAATCGCGGTTGGGCACCGCAGCCGCACTGCACTCGATGTTGTCGGTTCCCTTGTTGCCGGCAACATCGATGCTCGGCAAGTCTGGAATACTGTCGGGGTATCCAGCAGGTTGGACCTCGCTTGCGCGAAATCGCTACGCCGCATTACTGGATTGAAGAGGTCATCGCCCGAGATGAACGCAAAGCGGTCATTGTAGTGATTGGTATTGGCCATCACAAAGCGCTTATTACTGGTATTTGGTGCAACTCTGTTGTTGGTACTGCCAGCGAAGTAGTTGACCTGGCCGCCGATTGCATCGGCACTAGCAAACGAGTCCAGGTAGTTTCGGGCGTCATAGTTGCCACCGCATTCGCTGTAGACGGCATCTGCCAGTACACGGCTCTGGCCGTCAAGGCGCGTCCGGAGCGACTAGCACCGCGGCCAGATTTGGCAATGAATCTGGCCGCTGCCATCAACAACATCGATCTGGCCAGGGTATCCCAATTAAGCCCGTCGGTTTTAAAGCGTCTTCTTGAAACGGCCTGAAACAACGTACCACAGGCAGCCACCCTGGTCATCAAGACGTGGCGCGATGTCCAGCGTCTTCCACGGAAATTTCCCGACGACGGATAGATCTGTCCCGTCTCCAGGAAAGTCGTCGACGCTTCACCCTCCGTGGATATCACCCGGAAGCGAGATCCCAGGTCAGGCAGGCGCAGGTAGCCGGCACCGTAAATTGATGGCCTGGCGATGGCGTCACCGATCAGTGGCCAGTGGCCGCAAAGCCGCCGCAGACTCCTGCTCGCGTGCAATTCGAGGCTGCATCGCACTGAGTTGCCCGACAAACAGATACAGCCCGAAAAGCGTGAGCAGGGTCAGCATGGCCAGCAGCGCGACGCCGCCCTGGCGTCGCCGACCACCGGACAGCGCGTTACTTCTACGCGGAGGTTCCGCCAGCGTGGGCAACGGCAAGGTGGTCACCGCACGAAACCTCGCCACAGCGCCTGGTGACATCGCCGGCGACGCGGGACGCAGACGGATCCGGCCGCCATTCAGCAGATCGTGCGACTCGCCGGTATTGCGGTTGACCGTCTCGCCGACACGCGCCCTGGCCGCCGGCGCGTCGCCCGATTCGATCAGCACTTGCGCAGGATTCCCGGCCCGCGTGCTGACGGTCAGGCCGCTCCAGGCATCATTCTCATGCTGCGGGTTGCCATTCACCCACGCTGTCCGCTTGCCACTGCTGCGAGTGACGACGCCGTCTACGGTGAGCGTCGGATCGGCTGGGGCCTGCTGCTTGTCCAGGAGATTCATCTCGCGCTGGCGGTCGAGTTGCTGGCGGCGCTCGGGGGTGAAAAACAAACGACCGAGATCATCCCCGGCGCGTACCGCGGGGCATGTCGACAGCAGCACGCAAGCCCCCACGACCGCAGTGATGATCTTCTCCGCCACCCGCGAGAACCTGGTCATCACTGCCCTCCCCCTGCTGGTTGCTACTTTCTGTTGACTTCGCGCACCGTCAGCCAGTCGATTTCGCAATCGGCCAGCAAGCTTGCCCGACCGCTCGTCCGCTCGTCGGCGGTTGACGGCAGACGCTCGACGTTGCAGCCCTTGACCTGGATCAGCGCCTTCGCCTGGCTTCGCAGGTCGGCGAGAAGCCGGCTCAGATCCTCTTCGTGGAGCAACTTCACCCGTAGTTTCATGGCGCTGGCGGAAAAGGCAAACTCCCCGGCCGACTTGCCGTCGAGCAAACGCTGCGGCGCGATCTCGTACTGCAAATCGATCAAACGACGCTTGTCACGGATGTCCTTCAGCAGTTCCACCCACTCCAGGCGCTGTTCGTCGCCAATGATGCCACGCTCCTTGAGCTGGTTGAAGAGAATTGATTTTTGCCGAATCTCGTATTCCTCGTCGCGAACCCGTTTGAGCTTGCCATCGGCGTCGCTACGCTGTGCGGTAATGGCCACTCTGGCCAGTTGCGCCTTGTCCCTGAGCTGATACGCGACATACAGAACGATCGCCGCGACGAGCAGCATCAGCACGGCTCCCAACACGCTCACCTGAACCTTGCGCAAGTCGGAGCGGCCGAAGTTCATGAGCCACGCGTCCTGCGGATCTGCACCTTGAAAGCGCGCGGCTGGCTGTCGGCGACCGTCGCGTCGCCACCTTTGAGCGGTTTTCCCGACTCGACGTCAAATGGCTGCTGCAATACCTCCACCTCCAGTTGCGGGTTCAACTCCAAAGCGTCAACCAGTCCCTTGAATGCCGCCAGGACCTGGCGCGGATTACTCTCTGCGCCGAGCCGCAGGGTACCGTGCACCACGGCAATCTCGCGTTCGACACCTGGCGGCTCATTGCGCTGCGCCTCGACCCCAAGGGGTGCGCGCGGCGGCTGTGTTCCACCCGCTTTCCACTCGATACCGTCGAGTTCGATCGACGGCGCGTCGTGCAACGCACGGCTGATTTCCCGCCAAAGGTACGCAGGCGAGGTGCTGGCATTTTCCAGTTCGACGTAGCGGTTGATGACTCGTCGGAGACTCTCGTTGCTGGTCGGAATGGGCGGGAAGGTCTTGAGGATGTCCTCGTAGCGCCGTCGCGCCAGGCTGGTTTCCGCCGTGATCACTTCGACCTCCTGGTTGAGTTGATAGGCCTCGTAGAGTTGTCTGCCCGACCACAGCAGGCAGCCGAACAGCGCGATGGCACCCGTTCCCTGCAGCACCGAACGGACCAGCCACAAATGGTAATCGTGGCGTTGCGCGTCGCTGGCAAACTGGGTACGCGGCGGATCAGCAGCCAGCAACTGCAGAAACAGCGGCTCGCAGCGGGTATCCGCAGGGAGCGTCTTGAAGCTGCATTGTTGCGCACAGGCCTCGATGTCGAGAATGGTGAAGGACAGGTTGTCGCTGTCGACACAACTGCTTTCCAGTGCCTTGCTGGTATTCGCATGCGCCAGCAGGTAGGCGTTGATCGGCTGCTGACGACCGATGAGACGCTGACTGACGAGATACTGCTGCAGTTTGCGCGCCTCGGTGGCGAAGGTCTGCGCGATGCCGCCAATGCTGCTGTTGTGCAGCGGGGTGAGGCGGCTGAAAAACAGCTCCCCCTTTTCCAGGTAGCTCTGCCGGATGCTCTGGTCCTGAATGGTGAGCAACAGGCAACGCTCGTCAGTGATACCGAGCTTGCGCAGCAACACAGGACCCAGCAAGGGGAGCGAATAGACACCGGCGAGAGGCGACTCGGCACTGGCCAGGGCGCTCAGCCAGGGTGCAAAGACCTCGTTGTTGGTCAGCGCGGCGAGCATGATGCGCTCGTCCTTGCGGCGTGACTTCTGATGTCCGAGAGACATCGACGTGGTCAGCGCGGCGCTGAAGAACAGCTGCCCGAGCTTGCGTCTGACGATCGCCGTTCGATCCGCGCCGCGCAGGAAGGGGATGGTCTCGATATGGAAGCCTTCGTCGGAGACATTGGCGAGAATCGAGAAAATGCTCTTCCGGTTTCCTGCGAGGTAGTTGGCAAAGCCAAGCTTCCCGGCTTCCGTGGCGTCGAAGGAACCCTCCTCGGACAGCACTCCCGATTGCCACTTGAAGGCCGTGAGCTGATGCGCGCTGAGGTAGAGGAGGCGACGGACATGCATGGCGCTAGGCCTTGATCTTGCTGATCACGTCGTACACCGGTCCGAGCACCGACAGCATGATCCACCCGAGCAGTCCGCCCATCACCACGGTCAGCAGCGGCTCGATCAACTGTTGCATCTTCTGGACGGATTCCCTGACATCACGGTTATAGAAGTAACTGACATTCAGGAGCGCATCATCGAGCGCGCCGGTGTTTTCGCCGACGCGCAACATGCGGATCACCAGCGGCGGGAAGAAGCCGGTACTGTGAAACGCCGCCGTCACGTTCTGCCCCTCGCCGATCAGTTGTTCCACCCGCTCCAGGCCTTGCCGAATCACCAGATTGCCGACGACATCCTGCGTCGTCCGGATCGATTCGAGAATCGGTATTCCCGACGAATAGAGCAGTGCGAAAGTGTTGGCGAAACGGGAGAGGACGATCTTGCGCAGGATGTTCCCGAGCACCGGCACCCGTAGCTTGATGCCGTCGAAGCGCAGGCGCGCCAGCGGGTTGCTGTGCAGCAGGAATTTCACGGCCAGTGCGGCGACAGCCGGCAGCAGCAGCAGCAGGTACCAGTAGGCGACCATCAGGTCCGAGACGAAGAACAGGATCTTGGTCTGCATCGGCAGCACCTGCCCCATGTTCTTGACGAACAGCTTGAGTTGCGGCACCAGGTAGACCATCAGAAAGAAGGTGGCAGCGAGAACGATCGAGCCGACGAAGGCCGGGTAAGCCACCATTTTCTTCGTCTGCGACGCGAGTTCGTCCTCCCACTTGAGCGATTCGTTCAGGCTCTGCAGTACTTCCGGCAAGCGACCGGTCGTCTCGCCGGCCCGGATCAGGCTGACAAAGACCCGGTTGAAGACGCGCCGATGATTGTCCATGGCCTGCGACAGGGTCTGGCCACCCTCGATCGACTCGATCAGGCTCGCCACCACCTCGCGGAAACGCGGATGTTCCAGACTGTCGCGCAGGTCGGTGAGTCCTTCGAGGACGGGCACGCCCGCGCGCACCAGTTGCTGCAGGTGAAAGCAGAAGTGAATGATCTCCCGACGCGGCACGCCACCACCGCCCAGCAGGCTGCGGTTGCTGAGCGGTTCGCCGCTGACCAGGTCGAGCTCCATGCGCCGCAGTCGCAGTTCGAGGTCCACCAGGTTGATGGCGTCGATCCTGCCGAAGACCAGGCGCCCATCGGGGTTGACCGCCTTGTAGGTATAGAGCGGCACCGGTGCTACATCCGGTCGGTGAGGTCGACGACGCGGCCGATTTCCTCGAGCGAGGTGGAGCCGTCGAGTACCCGTCGCAGACCGTCATCGGCGAGGGTGGCGAAACCCTGACGAGTCGCCAGTTGCCGCATTTCACGAACGGTACTGCGACGCGCGATCAGTTCGTCCATGTCGCCGTTGATGCGCAGCAGCTCCATGATCGCCAGACGCCCACGATAACCCTGGAAATCGCAACGCTCGCAGCCGCCGGGGCGGTAGATGACCGGGCGTGGCCCTTCGACCAGGTTGCTCAGCAGACGGGCTTCGTGGGCCTCGGCCTGGTACGCGATCTTGCAGTGCACACACAGGCGTCGCACCAGGCGTTGCGCAATGATGCCGATGATGTTCCCGGCCATGATGTCCGGCAGAATGCCGATGTCGAGCAGGCGCGGAATGGCGCCGATCGCTGAATTGGTGTGCAGGGTCGAATACACCTGATGACCGGTCATCGCCGCACGCAGGGCCATTTCGGCGGTTTCAGCGTCGCGGACTTCGCCGACGAGGATGATGTCCGGGTCCTGGCGCATCATCGAGCGAATGCCATTGGCAAAATCGAGCTTCACCGACTCGGCCGCCGAGGTCTGCCGGACCAGAGTCATCGGATATTCGACCGGGTCTTCGAGGGTCATGATGTTGACCCCCTCGGAATTGATATGGTTGAGCACCGAGTAGAGCGTGGTCGTCTTGCCGCTGCCGGTCGGTCCGGTCACGAAGACGATCCCTTCGGGACGGGCGATCATCAGCTTGAGCTGATCGAGCTGCTTCTCGGCAAGACCCAGACCTTCCAGCGGCACGATGCCCTTCTGCCGGTCGAGGATGCGCAGCACGATGTTTTCGCCGTGGATCGTCGGTTGCACCGAGGCACGAAAATCCACCTGGCGACCACGCATGTTGAGCGAGATGCGGCCGTCCTGGGGAGCTCGCGTTTCGGCGATGTTCATCCCGGAAAGCACCTTGATGCGCACCGCCATCGCCGGCCAGTAGGTCTTGTGCAGCGAGCGAATCTGCCGCAGCATGCCGTCGATGCGGTAGCGGATGCGCAGGAAACTCGCCTCCGGCTCGAAGTGGATATCGGAAGAATCGTGCTTGACGGCGTCGGTCAGGATCGAGTCGATCAGGCGAACAACCGGCTGGCTGTACTCGTCGGCGGACGATTGCAGGCCGCGAAAATCGATCTCGCCGGTTTCGATTTCGTGCAGGATGCCGTCGATCGACAGTTCATGGCCGTAGTACTGGTCGATCGCGCGATCGATCTCGGTCTCGCCGGCGAGCAGGGTGTCGATCTCGATTTCGTCGCCGGCCAGCCCACGAATCCTGTCCAGCGCGACGATGTCATTGATATCGGCGATGGCCACCGTCAGGCGCAGGTTTTCCGCGTCGTAGTCGAGCGGCAGCACATGGTGGCGCTTGGCGAGGTCGCGCGGGACGAGTTTCAGCGCCGACGGATCGATAATCGCATTCGACAGATCGACGCTCTGTTTGCCGAGGCTTTCCGAGAGCGCGTCGCGCAGCGTCGCTTCCGAGACAAAGCCGAGCGCGACCAGCAACTTCCCGATCGCCTGATTCGACTTCATCTGCTCCAGCAAGGCAATTCGCAGTTGATCCTCGCTGAGGATGCCCTTGCTGATCAGGATCTGACCCAGGGGTCGCGAATGCGGATGGAGGCTGGGAGCGTTCATGGGCGGAGAGCCCGGCAATCCGGATGCAGAAATCCCTGCAAGGTGCCGGAATTACGGTTGCAGTTCAAGAATGCGCTTCCCGGCAGCGTTCCTGTCGAAGGCGCCACGCCGCGTTTCGGCGGCACTCAGCGCCATCCGGTAGTACTGCACTGCCAGTTTGTGCTGACGGAGGTGATCAAGGCTGACGGCCAGGTTGAAGAGGAGATCGGCGTTGTCGGGTTCCAGCGCATAGGCCTGAAAATAAGCCTGCTGCGCCTCGCTCCAGCGGCCCTGCCGGGCATAGACGTTGCCCAGCGCAAACGGGACGGCGGACGAATCGGCCTGGCTGGCCAGCAGGGTCTTCAAACGGCTCTCGGACTGGCCCGCATCGCCCTGCCCGCGCAGGTTGATCAAGGCTGCCTGCGCGGTGACGTCGTTGGGGTCGGATTCGAGCACCTGCTGATACAGGTCATGCGCACGCTCTGGCTGCCCCTGGCGGACAGCAATCGCCGCCAGACCGAGTAACGCGTCGGCATTTCTGGCGTCGCTGCGCAGGACCTGCTCATAACCGTGGCGCGCGTCGTCCAGCCGATCCGCCTGCCACGCCTGGTAGGCAAGGTCGAGCGCCTGCTGCTGCTTTTCCCGGCCGCCACCCGGACGGAAAACTCCCGACGCGCTGCCGCCCGGAACGCCGGCGAACTCTCTTTGCGGTAGCCCCGCACGCGGCGCTGCGGCAGGTGTCCTGACGGCGGTCGCCGGTTGCGGCGACTCCACCGGAGCCGCGACCAGCGGCGCCGGCAAAGGGGGAGCCGGGCGCTGAACGGCCGGCACCAGGGGTGCAGGTGTCTGGCTTGCCGGCAATGCCGCGACTGGCGGTCTGGCGAGCGCGCCACCGGAAAGGGTTTGCAACTGCCACCAGAAATAACCGCCAATCGCCAGTGTCGCGAGGCCTCCCAGACCCAGAAAGATCCACAGCGATCGGCGCGACGAACGGGAAGCCTGTTTGGCGGCAAAGAGGTTTTTCGCCGCGCTACGTTGGCCGGCATCGCCGCTGCTGGAATCTGCCGGCATCTCTCCCGGCAACGGGAAGCTTCGTCGGGTCGGCGTCGGGCCTGTTTCCAGGCTCGTCTCCGTGTCGAACGGTTCAGGGCGCCGGGCGTGCGGTGGTAGTGGCCGACTTGCGGGACGCGTCGGCTCGAGTGGGTCGAGGGTGAGTTCGAGCGGAGAAGGCGCGTCTGGCTTCCCTGCCGGACCAGCAAGCCGTTTGGCCTCTTCGGCCCGGCGAAGGGCATCCATGAGCAGGCTCATTGCAGCGGTACCGGATGTCGCTCAGGAAGCGAGAACGGTCGGTAGACCTGGTCGCTCTTGAAGAACTCCCTGTTGGGCAGGGTTTCTCTGAAGCTCCGGTAATCGCCGTCGATCGATGCATCATTGATCACCGTCGGACGCAGGAGAACGACAAGTTCCGTCTTCACTGACGAGTTGTTGCGGTTGTTGAAAACCTCGCCGAGAAACGGAATATCGCCGAGGCCCGGCAGGCGCCCGGTCCGGTTGTCCAGGCGATCCTCCATCAAGCCTCCAAGTACCGCAATGTCCCCGCTTTCGACACGCATCATCGACTCGATCTCGCGCATGCGAATCTGCGGTACCAGGTTTTTGATATTGTTTGCGGCCAGGGCCGGATTGGGATCCTGCTTCAGTTCTACGATGCTTGAAATCGACGGCCGAACGTTCAAAGTGACCGTGCCGCTATCGCTGATCTGCGCCGTCAGGCTCATGAAGAAGCCAATCGACACCGACTGTGGTGTCGTGGTGGTGGCGGTCAGCGTGCCGCCTTGCGTCCCGCCGAGCGTAGACGTGTCCTGTTTGACACTGAAGTACACAAAATCCTCGGAAACCTTCAGTGTTGCCGTCTGATTATTGAGCACCGAAAGCTTTGGGCTGGAGAGCACCTTGACGGTGCCAAAAGCGCGCAGCAAATCCACGGTTGCCAACACCCCCAAGGGGTTCTTGCTGTCGTACTTGAGAACGTACGGTGTGACAATATTCTGCACGTTCGTGGTCAGCGATGGTTTCGTGATGCTGATGTCGGTCGCCTGGGTCAACCGGCTCCATTCGATGCCTTGCTGGTAACCATCAGAAAGCGTCACCTCGACGATCGTGGCTTCGATCAGCACCTGCCGGCGAGCGCTGCTCATCACCCGATCGAGGAACTCCTGCACCTTCTCGTGCTGTCGCGAGGTCGCCCGAACGGTGATCACCCCGCCTTCCGGATTGGCAATTACCGATGCCGCTTCCCGGAAGGTCATGCGCTTGACTACCGTGGCGCCGCTGTTCTGCAGCGTCGCCGGATTCGGACTGCCGGCCAGCGTCTGCACGGCCTGCGCCACACGTGCCGCGGCGTTGGGCGGACTGGCGGCACCGGTGCCGGTCGTGCTCTGCGAGGCCGTCTGCTCGGTCACCGTTTCGGTCGAGCCCTCCGGGAAAACCTTGTCGGTTTCGTGCAGCAGATCCTTGAGATTTTTTTCGAGCGACTCCCAGAAGCGGTTCCTCGACTTGTTCTCGATCTGGATGCGTGAGGTATTTCCGGAGCCCGCGACGCCACCACTACCGGTCGCCAGCGAACTGGTCGAAATCTGCGTATTGGTCGACACGGTGGCCGTGACGTCGCGAGCGATATTGACGTAGTCGACCTTGTAGTTCTTGAGGTAGGGCGCGTCGGGCATCACCGCCAGGTTGGGGCCGTCGAGTTCGAAGCGCATGTCCACCTGCTTGGCGATGCGGCTGAGCAACTGCGGCAGCGTCTGGTCGATGGCATTGAGGGTCACCAGGCCGGTGAGCCCAGGATGGACGTCCACGTTCAGTCTGGCGTCACGGGCAAGGGCAAAAAGCAGGTCGTGCACCTGCACATTGTTGACCACCACGCTGTAGGTTTCCGTCTTGCCGATGGCGCGGGGCTTGGGCAAATAGACGCTCTGCTGTACGGGCTGCGGAATCGCGCCCTGCGGCTTGGCGACACTATCCGCCTGCAGATGCCCCGCCGACGGCCCGTTGCTGAGCGTGGTCGGCGTACATGCTCCGAACAGGAGCGGGAGAAGGAGGGCGCCAGTAAGGCGCAGGATTCGCAGGGACACGCTCAAGCTTGATCCATTCAACGGGTGAGTTCATGATACCACGCCGGAACTTTCTTACAAGTACATGATTTTTATTGTCTTAAGGCCTTGCTTTCTGATCCTTCCGGGAGACGCGCAGAGCGCAACCTGGCCACCGGCCGCACGTACGGCCTGCTCGACGGACTGATCTCGCCAAGCGTTGCCAGCGCGGCGTTGGCCTGCTCACGGGAAGCATAGTCGCCATAAATGACCCCGAGTCGCTCTTTGCCTCCGAAACTCGAACGATAAACCCGAAGCTGCCGCAAATCGAGAGATCTGCTGTTGTTGGCAATGAAATCGGCCACTTCGCGCTGGCTGCCGGCGTCAGTCACCAGCAACTGGATGAAATAATGGCTGTCAGGTGTCCTTTTCAGCCAATTCTGGCTGGCGGCAATTCTCTCGGCAAGCGTCAGCGACAGTGCTGCGCCGGTGGTCTCTGCCACCGGCGAGCCAGACTCGCGATGTACAGCAGCAGGCACCGCGGCCACTGACGAAACGACTTCCGCTGGCGACGACAGGGGCGCGGCACCGTCCGGCAAGGTGCTGATCGGCAGCGGCGCTGCTGCCGTGCTGCCGGCGTCATGGCGGCCAGCCAGGTACGCCAGAGCGACTATCGTACACAAACCGGTCGCGGCCGCGGCGGCCCATGCCCAGCGGACGCCGACACGACCTGCGATGGGTTTGAACTGCGCGTCGCGGACCGCCGCCCGCACCTGCCGGCAATCAATCTGGTGGACTCCTTCGGCGAAGGCGGCCAGAAGGGCCTTGTCGGCGAGGATGTTGATGCGCCGGGTGAGCCCCTCGGAGGCCTTGCTGATCAACTGGATGGCGCCTTTGGTGAACAGGTCCGGACCGCGGTAGCCGGCAGCGCGCAGACGGAACATCAGGTACCCGGCGACGTCGCGACGATGCAGTGGTTCGAGTCGGAAATTGTGCGTAATGCGGTCGTTGAGCTGGCGCATGGCGCTTTCACCCAGGCGCTGATCCAGTTCGGGCTGGCCGAAGAGCACAATCTGCAACAACTTGTGCCGACTCGATTCCAGATTGGAAAGCAGGCGGATCTCCTCCAGAGCTTCCGCTGGCATGGCATGCGCTTCGTCGATCAGGGCGACGACCTGGCGTCCGGCGGCATAGATCTCCAGCAGGCGCTCCTGTAGCGCGCGCAGCAGCAGATGGCTGCGCTCTTCGGGAAGCGGAATCCGCAGTTCGGCGGCAATGGCCAGCAGGATCTCGTCACGCGACAAGGTGGGGTTGGCCAGATAAACCGTCTCGACGTTGTCCGGCAGTTTCTCCAGCAGCATCCGACAGAGCATGGTCTTGCCGCTGCCCACTTCACCACTGACCTTGACGATCCCCTCGTCGTGGGTGATTGCGTAGCACAGTGCCTCGAGCGTGGCGCCCCTGTTGGCCCCGGCAAAGAAGAACTCGGTGTGCGGCGTGATGCGGAAGGGCGCCTGCTGCAAACCGAAATGATCCAGATACATCATGGCTCCCGCGCCGCCGCTTCCATGCGGTTGTAGAGCGTCGTCCGATGGATGCCCAGCAGTCGCGCCGCCTGGCTGACATTGCCGTGCGCCAGCTTCAGCGCGGCCTCGATGTAGCCGCGTTCGGTGGTATCGAGCAGGCGGTCGAGGCTGAAAGGCTCCCGCTGACGCAGGCGATGCATGGCAGCAGTGACGATGGCATCGCCGGCGCCCTGGTCGAGCACGCTTGTCGCCGGCGCCGCTGCGGGTGGCGGCTCGTCGGGCAGGTCGAGTTCGACTTCCAGCGCCGCGGCGCCGACGACCTGCCCGGCGTGCCTGGTGGTCAGGCGGATGACGATGTTGCGCAGTTCGCGAACATTGCCGGGGAAGGCGTAGCTGCGCCACAGGGCTTCCGCTTCGGCGGCGAGGTGGAACGGCGGCTGTCGCGTTTGCGCCGCATAGTGGTGACGAAAGTGCTCCATCAGGAGCAGCTTGTCCTCCCCCATCTCGCGCAACGGCGGGGCAACGATCGAACACACCGAGAGGCGGTGATAAAGGTCGGCACGAAAGTTTCCCGCCTTGACCTCCCGACGCAGGTCGCGGTTGGTGGCGGCAATGATGCGCGCCTGACTGACCCGCTTCCGCGTTTCCCCGAGCCGCTGATACTCGCCATTTTCCAGCACGCGCAGCAGCTTGGCCTGTAGATCGAGTGCCAGTTCGCCGATCTCGTCGAGGAACAGGGTGCCATCGGCGGCATCCTCGAAATAACCGGACTTCACCGTCACGGCACCGGTAAACGCACCTCTGGCGTAGCCGAACAGGGTTGCCTCGACCAGGTTCGGCGATATCGCGGCACAATTGAGCGCCAGGAACGGCCGTTCCCTGCGCTGGGTACCAAAATGCAGGCAACTGGAGGCGATGATCTCCTTGCCACTGCCCGACTCTCCTTCGATCAACACCGGGAAAGGCAAATCGGCATACTGTCGAAGCTGCACCCGCAGTTTTTCAATGGCCGGACTGCTGCCGATCAGCGGCGATGTGCCGTCCGTCTGGTGGTGCCTTTCGTCGAGCGCGCGAAACGCCAGCGCTCTCTTGAGGACCTGCTGCAGATCGGCCGGATTGCACGGCTTGGCGACGAAATCTGCGGCACCGAGGGCGCGCGCATGACGCGCGTTGCCCTCGTCGCTTTGCCCGGAGAGGACGACGATGCGGATCTCCGGGGCGGCCTTGAGCAGGTCGGAAATCAGCGCCAGCCCCTCGTCGGGACGATGCGGGACCGGCGGCAGGCCGAGGTCGACCAACGCCAGTGATGGCGCTCTTCGCAACTCTCGCAGCAGTTGCATGCAGTGCGGACGCGAGTGACTGGTAACCACTTCAAAGAGCGGACGCATCGAAAAACTCAAGGTGTCACAGATCAGTGCGTCATCATCGACGATGAGCAGCAGCGGTCTTTCTGGCAAGGAGGTTTCCGGACGAGTGGGCATCAAGCGCTGGCGCCGCCTAAGGAATGAGCGTGTTCGGCATTATTCCACAATTGTATTAACGTCAAGTAATTCACAGCCGACCCCAAGGTGCTCAGGTATAATTCGCGCTCATTTTCTTGCCCCGGGATGCTGCTGTGCCTGCCGAAAATCTGGTCGAGATCAGGGATCTTGATTTTGCCTACGAGGATCGCCCGATCCTCAAGGGCATCACGCTGGAGATCCCGCGCGGAAAAGTGGTGGCCATCATGGGCGGCTCGGGCTGCGGGAAAACCACCCTGTTGCGCCTGATCGGCGGACAACTCAAACCGAGCCGCGGCGAGGTTCTGGTGGACGGACTGGCGGTACCCGCCTTGGGCGCCGACGAGTTGTACGCCCTGCGCCGGCGCATGGGCATGCTCTTTCAGTTCGGCGCGCTGTTCACCGACATTTCGGTATTTGACAACGTTGCCTACCAGATGCGGGAGCACACTGATCTGCCGGAGGAACTGATTCGCGACATGGTGCTCATGAAGCTCAATGCCGTCGGCCTGCGCGGTGCGCATGACCTGATGCCGGCCGAGCTTTCGGGCGGCATGGCCAGACGGGTGGCGCTGGCACGGGCGATTGCCCTGGATCCGATGTTGATCATGTATGACGAGCCGTTTGCCGGCCTCGATCCGATTTCTCTCGGCGTCATCGGCCAGCTGATCCGCAAGCTCAATGATGCGCTGGGCGCGACGACGATCATGGTCACCCACGACATCCAGGAATCCCTGCTGATCGTCGATTTCATCTACTTCATGTCCGACGGAAAAGTTGTCGCGCTCGGAACGCCCGATGAAATCCGGGCGTCGAAACATCCCTTCGTGCATCAGTTCGTTTTCGCCGAAGCGGACGGACCGGTCCCCTTCCACTATCCAGCGGCCCCGCTCGCTCAGGAACTGCTCGGAAGAGGCGTGTATGCCCAGGCCTGACCCGGAACAGGGAGCGATGCTGTCGGCGATCAGTGGCCTCGGACGGCGCGTCAACGACGCCCTGCAACGACTGGGATTTGCGACGCGCTTCTTTTTCATGCTGCTGTACTGGTCCGGGCAGTCGTTCCGGCGTCTGTCGCTGACCATTCGCGAGATCTATTTCTCGGGTTTCCAGTCGCTGTTGATCATCATGGTTTCCGGCCTGTTCATCGGCATGGTGCTCGGGATGCAGGGCTACGAGACGCTGCAGCGCTATGGCTCCGCCGACGCACTCGGCGTTCTGGTCGCCCTGTCGCTGGTGCGCGAGCTTGGCCCGGTGGTCGCCGCCCTGCTTTTCGCCTCGCGCGCGGGTTCATCGATCACCGCAGAAATTGGCCTGATGAAGGCCACCGAGCAGCTTACTGCAATGGACATGATGGCGGTCAATCCGATTGCACGCGTCGTGGCCCCGCGCTTCTGGGGCGGAGTAATCTCGATGCCCCTGCTGGCAGCGCTGTTCTCGGCCACCGGCGTTTTCGGCGGATACCTGATCGGCGTCGTCTTCATCGGCGTCGACGAAGGTGCCTTCTGGTCGCAGATGCAGGCTTCGGTTGATTTTCGCTACGATGTCTGGAGTGGCATCGTCAAGAGCTTTGTCTTCGGTATCGCCGTCTCCCTGATTGCAGTCTTCGAGGGCTACGACGCCGTGCCAACCGCTGAAGGCGTGTCGAGTTCGATCAAGGGCACGGTCGTCAAGTCGGCCCTGGCGATCCTGTCGCTCGACTTTGTGTTGACCTCGTTCATGTTCCGGGAGGCTTGATGAGTCGCAAGTTGCTCGACCTGTGGGTCGGTGTTTTTGTTGCCCTGGGATTGGCTTCATTGCTGTTCCTGGCGCTGAAGGTCGGCAATCTGGCGGCAGCCAATTTTTCCGAGACGTACCCGCTGACGGCCAAGTTTGTTAACATCGGTGGCTTGAAGGTGCGCGCGCCGGTGAAAAGCGCCGGCGTCGTCGTCGGACGGGTCGCCGATATCCGTTTCGACCCGGAAACGTATGAGGCAGTAGTGGTCTTCAATGTCGACGGCCGCTATCGCTTCCCGAAGGATACCTTCGCCCTGATCCTGACCGCCGGCCTGCTCGGCGAGCAGTACATCGGCCTCGATCCGGGGGGTGATGAGTCGATGCTCAAGGCTGGCGAAGTGATCGCCAAGACACAGTCGGCGGTGGTGTTGGAAAAGCTGATCAGTCAGTTCATGTTCAACAAGGCGTCCGAAGGACAGAGCGACAAATAGAATGAAAGGAAATGTGTGAAACCATACCATTCGAAGCGCGTGTCCTGCATGGCCTGTGCAGCGGCGATTTTCGCCGCCAGTGGCTGTGCGACCACCGCGAACAACCCCAAAGACCCCTTCGAGGGTTTCAACCGGGCCATGTTTGCGGTCAACGAAGGCCTTGATCTGGTCGTCAAACCGGTCGCCCAGGGCTATGACGCGGCCGCACCGCTGCCGGTGAAAGTGGTCGTCGGCAACTTCTTCGGCAACATCTGGGACGTCTGGACAGCGGTGAACAATCTGCTGCAGGGCAAGGGCCAGCAGGCCGTTTCCGATGTCGGCCGGGTGTTGATCAACACCACCGCAGGCATTGGCGGCGCCTTCGACGTCGCCGGGGAAATGGGCCTGACCAAGCATTCCGAGGACTTTGGGCAGACCATGGGCAAATGGGGGGTCGGCGACGGTCCCTATTTCTACTGGCCGATTATCGGGCCACGTACGACACGCGATACGTTCGGCTGGATGTTAGACACGTATTTCGACCCGGTTTGGCGGATCGACGATATCGGGCTGCGCAACAGCCTGGTCGCTACCCGCTATATCAGCGTGCGCGCGAGCCTCCTGCCCGCCGACAAGGTGGTTGAAGAGGCCGCTTTCGACAAATACGACTACATCAGGAACGCCTACCTGCAGCATCGCCGCAGCGAGATTTTTGATGGCGAGCTGCCGCACGAAGCCGTTGACGAAGAATCCTCACAGTAGGCGGATGCACCTCCCGCCGGGTTCACGACCCCACTTTGCCAGGAAGCGCCCATGAAAGCTTTATTTTCCCTGCTGTTTGCCCTGTTGACCATGGTTGCCCCTGCCGTCGCGCAGGAGCTCGCACCCGACGCCATGGTCCGGCAGGTCACCGAGGATGTGCTGACCGTCGTTCGCCAGGACAAGGACATCCAGAGCGGCAACACCCGCAAGGCCATCGATCTGGTCGAGACCAAGGTGCTCCCGTATTTCAATTTCCAGCGCATGACCGCGCTCGCTGTGGGACGCGACTGGAGCAAGGCGACGCCGGAGCAGAAGAAACGCCTCTCCGAGGAGTTCAAGACGCTGCTGGTGCGCACCTACTCGAACGCGTTGACTTCCTACAAGAACCAGACGGTCGTCTACAAACCCAGCAAGATGCAGGCCGGCGATACCAGCGTGGTGGTCAGGACCGAAGTCGTGCAACCCGGCAGCAAGCCGGTGCAACTGGATTACTCGCTTGAAAAGCAGGGGGACGCCTGGAAGGTCTACGATGTCGTCGTCGCCGGCGTCAGCCTGGTCACCAACTATCGCGACACCTTCAAGCAGGAAGTAAGCAACACTGGTCTCGACGGCCTGATCACGATGCTCAGCAATCGCAACAAGCAACTCGAAGCCGGCAAGAAATGATCGAGCAGGCGGACGGCAGTCTGCGCGTTACGGTACCGATGATCATTGCCAATGCACGCGCCCTGCTTGAGGCTGGGCGCGGCCTGTTGCTGTCCGGCAAGAATACGGGCCTGACGCTGCTTGATCTCGCGGCGGTCTCCGAAGTCGACTCCTCAGCCTTGAGCGTCGTCTTTGCCTGGTTACGCACGGCCGGCACTGGGGGCATCGCCCTGCGCATTGCCAATCCGCCGGCAAACCTGATCAGCCTGGCAACGCTTTACGGCGTGTCCGAACTGCTCCCTCGCGCCTGACGGGGACACCCCCCCGTCACCAGGCTGGATCCCATGCGCATCGCCGTTGCCATCGATCGCGTCGAAAAGCGTTTCGGCTCCCTGCTGGCGCTGGCCGGCGTTTCCCTGCAGATTGCCGAGGGTGAGTTTTTCGGGCTGCTCGGCCCCAATGGCGCCGGCAAGACGACCTTGATCTCCTGTCTGGCCGGCCTCTCTCGCCCGAACGCCGGCAAGTTGACGATCATGGGGCACGATGTGCGCTCCGAGTACCGTGCCGCGCGTCGCCTGCTTGGGGTGGTACCGCAGGAGCTGGTTTTCGATCCGTTCTTTTCCGTTCGCGAGACGCTGCGCATCCAGTCCGGGTACTTCGGAATGCGCCACAACGACGACTGGATCGACGAGATTCTCGCCAACCTCGATTTGACCGCCAAAGCCAACGCCAATATGCGCAGTCTCTCCGGCGGCATGAAGCGACGCGTGCTGGTCGCCCAGGCGCTGGTGCACAAACCACCGGTGATCGTCCTCGACGAGCCGACGGCCGGGGTCGACGTGGAGTTGCGGCAGGGTTTGTGGCAGTTCGTCCAGCGCCTCAATCGCGACGGACATACGGTGATCCTGACCACGCATTACCTTGAGGAGGCGGAAGCCCTGTGCGGGCGCATCGCAATGCTCAAACAGGGACGGGTGGTGGCCCTGGATACGACTCGCAACCTGCTGGCCCGCTTCTCGGGCCAGACCTTGAGCCTGCGCCTGGCCGGCCTTGCACCAATCCCCCAGACGCTGCGCGCCGGCGCCACGGAAAGTGAAGGGACGTGGACCTTCCACCTCGGCAGTCTCGCCGAGATCGAACCATTGCTGGCCACGCTGCGTGAGGCCGGCTGCGCGATCGACGATCTGCGTCTGACGCAGACCGACCTCGAAGACGTCTTCCTCGGTGTCATGCAGGACAACGGCAACCGGCAGGAAGGGCAGCGGCCATGACCGGCTTCCGAACCCTGCTCTACAAGGAAGTGCTGCGCTTCTGGAAGGTCAGCTTTCAGACCGTCGGAGCGCCGGTGCTGACGGCATTGCTCTATCTGATGATCTTCTCGCATGTGCTCGAAGCGCATGTGCAGGTTCATGGCGTCCCTTACACCGCCTTCCTGATTCCCGGCCTGGTCATGATGTCGGCCCTGCAGAACGCCTTTGCCAACAGTTCATCGAGTCTGATCCAGTCGAAGGTGACCGGCAGTGTGGTTTTTGTTCTCCTGCCACCGATTTCCTACGTCGAGTTCTTCCTCGCCTACGTGTCGGCAGCGATTCTCCGGGGTCTGCTGGTCGGGACCGGCGTCCTGCTGCTGACGATGGTCTTCGCCGTGCCTGCGCTGGTGGCGCCGCTGTGGGCGATGGCGTTCATCGTCCTGGGTGGGGCGATCATGGGTGCGCTGGGAATGGTCGCCGGCATCTGGGCCGACAAGTTCGACCAACTGGCGGGTTTTCAGAACTTCCTGATCATGCCGCTGACCATGCTTTCCGGCGTCTTTTACTCGATTCATTCGTTGCCCGAGTTCTGGCAGCAGGTGTCGCGTTTCAATCCCGTCTTCTATATGATCGACGGCTTTCGCTTCGGCTTTTTCGGCGTCTCCGACGTACCGCCGGAAGTCAGCCTGGCCGTCATCGCCACGAGTTTCCTGCTGGTGTCGGCGGCAACGCTGGCGCTGCTCAGGAGCGGCTACAAACTGAGGTCCTGAATCATGATGCAGCCTGAACAAGTCCAACAGATCATCGCCGACGGTCTACCCTGCGAACACCTGCAGGTCGCCGGCGATGGGCACCATTTCGAGGCGCTGATCGTCAGCGCCGAGTTCGTCGGCAAGACGCGTGTGCAACGCCAGCAACGGGTGAACGAGGTGCTTCGCCGGCATTTCGACAGCGGCGAACTGCACGCCCTGTCGATGAAAACCCAGACCCCCGACGAATGGAGCGCTGCGCGTGGATAAGTTGCTGATCCAGGGCGGCACGCCGCTGGCGGGAGAAATCGCCATTTCCGGCGCCAAGAATGCGGCGCTGCCGATCCTCTGCGCCGGCCTGCTTTCGTCGGAGCCACTGCATCTGAGCAACGTGCCGCGACTCCGGGATATCTCGACGATGCTGCGCCTGATCGAACAGATGGGCGTACGGGTCACCGACGAGGGTACCCATGGCGTATCACTGGACAGCCGCGGCCTTGACAACCCGCTCGCCCCATACGACATGGTCAAGACCATGCGCGCCTCGATCCTCGTGCTTGGTCCCCTGCTGGCGCGTCATGGTGAAGCGCGGGTGTCCCTGCCGGGGGGCTGCGCGATCGGCGCGCGCCCGGTGGAGCAGCATATTCGGGGGCTGCAGGCGATGGGCGCCGAAATCCATGTCGAGCACGGCTACATCCATGCCAAGGCGGGCGCCGGCGGCCTCAAGGGGGCACGCATCGTCACCGACATGGTCACCGTCACCGGCACCGAGAATCTGATGATGGCCGCCGTGCTCGCGGCCGGAGAAACGGTCATCGAGAACGCCGCGCGCGAGCCTGAGGTAGTCGATCTGGCCAATTGCCTGGTCGCCATGGGCGCGCAGATATCCGGCGCCGGCACCGACAGGATTCGCATCCGGGGAGTGGAACGTCTGCACGGGGCGACACACCCGATCATGGCCGACCGCATCGAGACCGGCACCTATCTTTGCGCCGCGGCAGCAACCGGCGGCCAAGTTCGCCTGACCCGGACGTCAGCGGCCTATCTGGATGCAGTGGTCGACAAGTTGCTCGACGCCGGTTGCGACATCGTCATCGAGCGCGATGCGATTACCCTCCAGGCACCGGCGCGACTGAAGGCGGTCAGCGTGCGCACCGCGCCCTACCCGGCCTTTCCGACCGACATGCAGGCACAGTTCATGGCCATCAACTGTGTTGCCGAGGGATCGGCGGTGATTCGCGAAACGATCTTCGAGAATCGCTTCATGCATGCCGTTGAATTGATTCGCCTGGGAGCGGACATCAGGATCGACGCCAACAACGCGATGGTCACCGGCGTCGAACATCTCCAAGGAGCGACGGTGATGGCCACCGACTTGCGCGCCTCGGCCAGCCTGGTCATCGCCGGACTGGTGGCGCAGGGTGAAACGTTGATCGAGCGGATCTATCATCTCGACCGGGGTTACGAGGGAATCGAGGACAAGCTGGGGCAACTCGGAGCGCACGTCAGGCGGATTCGTTGAGACGTCCAACGACGGCCCTCGCCAAGGCTGTCCGGTTCAAGGCGTTTCCTGGCATCCCGATCGACCAACTTTCAATTCTTTGATTGATTGACCTTGTCGAGAGGCTTGGCCTTCTTGCCATGCTTTTTGGCCCGTCTGGGGCAACCGCTTGCCCGCAGCACAGCTCATTGGCGCAGGCAAACCGGACAGTTCCTGTGGAGCGAGAACGAGGCAGTGCTGGTCGTAGCCCCTTGATTGAAGAGACCTTTGACCTGCAAATCGAGGGGAGAAACTCGGCCAGTCACATCATGCCCCCTCTTCATGAAGGTGGTCAGCCGTGGCACCCGATGATGCCCTTCGCCCTATCTCCATCATTGCGCCGGAGAGGATCTGCTCGCCAACCCGTACGCGGCGTCCCCCTTTGCCTTCCAAAGCCTCATCCACCTCGTACTAAAGGAGTTGCATCGATGTACCCACATCTGGTCGCCCTTTTTACCCTGCTGGTTATACCTGCGCTGACCTGGGCAGCAAGCGGCAGCAGCGAGATCGCGAATCTCACCGGCAGTGTCATGGGAATCATCTCCTTGGTGCTGTTTGTCGTGTGCTACGTACTGGTGATGTTTGAAGAGCAGTTGCATCTGCGCAAAAGCAAGCCGGTGATGGTGGCGGCCGGCATCATCTGGATCTTGGTCGCCCTCTCCTACCAGGCCCTCGGCAAGCCCGACCATGCCCACGCCGCGGTGATGCACAATTTGAGCGAATACGTCGAGTTGTTTCTCTTCCTGCTCGCGGCGATGACCTACATCAACGCGATGGAAGAACGCAATACCTTCCTGGCGCTGCGCTCGTGGATGGTCACCAAGGGATTCACCCTGCGCCAGATCTTCTGGATGACCGGCCTGCTTGCCTTTTTCATCTCTCCTGTGGCCGACAACCTCACCACCGCCCTGCTGATGGGCGCGGTGGTGATGGCCGTGGGCGCCAACAATCCGGCCTTCATGGTCGTTTCGTGCATCAACATCGTGGTCGCAGCCAATGCTGGCGGCGCTTTCTCCCCCTTCGGCGACATCACCACGCTGATGATCTGGCAGAAGGGCAAGGTCGATTTTTTCAGCTTTTTCGCCCTCTTCGTGCCCTCGCTGATCAACTGGCTGGTGCCAGCGGTCTGCATGAGCCTGACGGTGCCGAAAGGCAAGCCGCAGGTCATTGACACCAAGATAAGCATGAAAATGGGAGCGAAGCGGATCATGGTGCTGTTCCTGCTCACCATTGTCACCGCTGTGTCATTCCACAACTTCCTGCATCTGCCGCCGGCCGTCGGGATGATGCTGGGCATGGGCTATCTGTCGCTGTTCGCCTATTACCTGAGCAAAGTCGAAGGGCGCATGCTGAGCGGTGACAACCCCCTCGACGTCACCGGACACAAACATGAGACTTTCGATCTCTTCAGCAAGGTGGCGAAGGCCGAGTGGGACACCCTGCTCTTCTTCTACGGCGTGATCCTCTGTGTCGGCGGGCTCGGTCAGTTTGGCTATCTGGCAAGAACATCCGCCCTTTTGTACGACGGACTGGGGCAAACCGTCGCCAACATTCTCGTCGGCGTTCTTTCGGCCTTCATTGACAACATCCCGGTAATGTTTGCTGTCCTGAGCATGGATCCGCAGATGTCCGTCGGCCAATGGCTGCTCGTGACGCTGACCGCTGGTGTCGGCGGCAGCATGTTGTCCATCGGCTCGGCCGCCGGTGTCGCCCTGATGGGCATCGCCCGCGGTGTCTATACCTTTGGCTCACACCTGAAGTGGACCTGGGCGATCGCCCTCGGCTATGCGGCGAGCATCGGCGTCCACATATACATCAATGCCCGGCTGTTCGCCGGCTGACTCTGACTGCAGGGTTGCCCCCCGAACAGCGGCACACCCGCAATGACCTCTGGCTTTCGTCGACGCAGGAGGGCCGCCGAGTCCCCACAGATGCCGTTCGACAGCAACTCGATGCGCCAGATATACTGTCAGTCAAGCGCCTTGCCTGCTTGTAGACGCAACCCGAAAGTCGTTGCTGGCGCTTGCCGACCGGAGTGCGGCAAGCCCGGCGAATGCCCGTTTCACCAGACTGGAGCGAGATATGATCAAATTTTCCAGTAAATTGCGGATTGGTGAACGGCTCGGCCTCGGCTTTGGACTGGTCGGCGTGCTCTTCATCGGTGTCGTCTGGCACTACCACCACACGCTGCGCTCGGTACTCGACGACTATCGGCAACTCCATGCCGTTTTCGAAGTCCGCAAGTCGCTGGCGCTCGAAATCGAGATCGAGATGGCCGCGGCGCGAGAAGCAGAAAAGGACTTCCTGATCGAGCACCAGGAACGCTTCGTCGGGAAAGTCGAACAGCATCTGCAGGCCTTGCTCGAAAAGGTCAAGGCACTGGCTACGGTCGATCAGCAGTCGCGGCAGACCGCCGAGGAACTCCAGGCACTGATAGCGACCTATCAGGCGAGTTTTCATGCCGTCGCCGATGCCTGGCGGAGCATGGGCCTGGACGAGAACTCCGGGATTCAGGGCTCCTTCCGCAACCGCATCCATCGTCTTCACGAACTGTCGGCCAACTACAACGTCGACCGTCTTTACACCAGCCTGCTGCAGATTCGCCGCAACGAGAAAGACTTCGCCTTGCGAAAGGATCCGAGGTACCGCGAGCGCGTCCGCCAGTTGATCACCGAGTTCCGCCTACTGGTCGAGACTTCCGATCTGCAGGAAGCGGTGAAGCAGAAATTACTCGCCGAACTGGCGGTTTACGCGAGAACCTTCGCGGAATATTCCGACAGCGCACTCAAGGCCGGTGTCGTCGACGGTGGCAAGGGGCCTTTCCGCGATGCGGCGCAGCGCATGGAAGCGATTCTCGACGCCTACCAGGTCAGCAACCTCGAAACCAACGTCCTCCAGCTCCGGCGGCGAGAGAAGGACTACCTGTTGCGCGGCGACGACTCCTACCCGCAGATGGTCGTTGAAATCGCCAGAAGCATTCGCGCCCAGATTGCCGAGTCGAATATTGCCGCTGCGGACAAGGAACTCCTCAGCGGCCTGCTGCGCGATTATCAACGCAGTTTTCTGGTGCTGGTATCGCGGCGCGCCATCATCGCGGAACGGACTCGGGAGATGGATGCGGCCGCCAACCACGTCGTTCCGTTGATCCGGCAAAATGTCGATCAAGCGAATCAGATGATGGCTGCCCGCACCGGCGAAATCACCGAATCTTCGCAGGCCAGCGTTCGTCTGAGCCTCATCGTGATGGCCTGCGCGATCGCCCTGGCCATCGTCTTCGCGGTGCTGATCACGGCGCGCATCGTTCGTCCCGTTCGGCAAATGGCCGGCCTGCTCGACGACCTGGCCTACGGAACACCGACCGGGCGCGTCCCGACAGTGCCCGGCGGACGTGACGAGATCAACGCCATGGGTGAGTCGCTGAATGCACTGATCGATCACCGGGCAAACTTCCTGGGGTGGTGGAAGGCGTCGATGAACGAAGTGATGGCCCTGCGTGACCTGGACAGCGCGCGTACAGAGGCGGCGCGCGACGAAGCAAACCGAGACCTGCATGTGGCCGAGATCGCCAAGTTACAGCAACTCAACGCGATCCGTGGCCGCCTGCTGCAACATTCGCAACTTATTGTCGATGTCTCTCGACGCGCTATCGCCAGCTCCGGCAGGCTCAGCGCCGATGACGCAAAAACCATCGAACACTCGACCCGGAGCATGGCCATGCTGTACGAAGCGCTGGCGGCTGAACAAGCGCCCGTGACCGAGAGCGGCGGCACACCGGAGCCTGCCGAGCAGCAGACGGCCGCCGTCTGACAAGCGTTTTCGCCTTCACTGAGCAGCCTGCGCGTGCACGCGCGTGCGGCGAAATGTCACATTCCACAACCCGGCAGCACTCCCTAGAATGCCGCATACCAAAAACATGGGGGAGTGGGGAATGAAATTCGTCAAAAAACCAAGTGCGCTGGCGGTAGCCGCTGCGCTGGGCTGGCCGGGCCTGTGGCATGCGGCGGTTGCGCAGGACGCGGCAAATGTACCGGTAATGGGCGAAGTCGTCGTCAAGGCGGCACGCATTGACGACAAGGAGCCGTTTGTTGCAAGCCTTATCGATGCGGCAGGCATCGTGCCCTACCGTGCGGCCAGCAGCGACACCGCCCGCCTGCTCGAACGCCTGCCGGGAGTCAGCCTCTACGGTGCCGGAGGGGTATCCAGCCTGCCGGCAATTCACGGCCTGGCTGATGACCGCATCCGGATCAAGGTCGATGGCATGGACCTGATCGCTTCCTGCCCCAACCACATGAACCCGCCGCTATCCTACCTCGATCCGACCAATGTCGGCACACTCAAGGTCTATGCCGGAATCACGCCGGTCAGCGTCGGTGGCGACAGCATCGCCGGCACGATCATCGCCGAGACGCCGGCGCCGGTGTTCGCTGCGCCGGGCCAGAATGTCCTGACTACGGGCCAGCTCGGCGGCTTCTACCGCAGCAACGGCAACGCCTGGGGCGCCAACATCGCGGCTACTGCCGCCACCGAAAACATCAGCCTGACCTATACCGGTTCGAGTGCCCGGGCCGACAACTACAAGGCCGGCGGCAACTTCAAGACGACCACGGCCACCGGCCGCATCGGGCACACGCTGCCGCTCGACGAAGTCGGCTCGACGGCCTACGAGAGCCTGAACCAGATGCTGAGCTTCGCACTGAAAGGCGGCAACCATCTCGTCGAGGCCAAGTTCGGATTCCAGCACATCCCCGAACAACTTTATCCGAACCAGCGCATGGACATGCTCGACAACGAGCAGAAGACATTCAACCTGCGCTATCTCGGTCAATACGACTGGGGGCAGTTCGAGGCGAGGGCCTATTACGAGAAAGTCGACCCGCATTTCATGGACTTCGGACCCGACAAGCGGTACTGGTACGGCCCTGGCGCGCCACCGGCAGGTTCTGGAGGTGACAACGCGGTCAACGGTTCGCCATGTTCCCCGATTTCCGGAACCCGCATGGTGAACGGCGCGATGGCCGGATGCGCGGCCGGCATGCCGATGTATACCAAGAGCAGCAACACCGGGGTGAACGTCAAGGCGGAGATGAATGTCGATACGCGGAATCTGCTCCGCGTCGGTGGCCTCTATCAGCACTACACCCTCAACGACTGGTGGCCACCATCCGGCGCGATGATGTGGCCCGGCACGTTCGACAACATCAACGACGGCTCGCGCGACCGGGCAGGCTTGTTCGGCGAGTGGGAGTCGCACCTCGACAGGCAATGGCTGACCCTGCTCGGTGTGCGTTACGAACGGGTCACGACGGATGCCGGCAATGTTCGGGGCTATGACCCGACCACCAACGGCATGGGCATGATGGTGAACGATCAGAAGAAGGACGCCGCCGCGTTCAATTCGCAAAATCACGAGCGCGCCGACAACAACTGGGACCTGACAGCGCTGGCCCGCTATACGCCGGATGCCAACAGCGACATCGAATTCGGCGTCGCGCGCAAGGTACGTTCGCCCAACCTGTATGAGCGCTACACCTGGTCGACCTGGTCGATGGCTGCCGTGATGAACAACTTCGTCGGCGACGGTAACGGCTACTTCGGCAATATCCATCTCAAGCCGGAACAGGCGCACACCGTTTCCGCCTCCTTCGACCTGCATGCGGCGGACCGTCGCTGGGAATTTCGCGCCACGCCCTACTACACACGGGTCACCGACTACATCGATGCCATTCGCTGCCCGGCAGGCGCATCCTGCACGCCAGCCAACCGCACGACGACCAATCAGTTCGTTGTCCTCCAGTATGCCAACCAGTCGGCCGAGCTTTACGGCCTCGATGTTTCCGGGCACATGCCGCTCGCCTCGACCGGGATGGGTGATTTTGGCCTCACCGGCTCGCTCACCTACACCCACGGCAAGAATCTTGACACCGGCGACGGCCTCTACAACATCATGCCGCTCAACGGCAAGCTGGCGCTGACGCACGCGCTGGGTGGCTGGAAAGGTGTGGTCGAGATTGTCGCGGTTGCGGCGAAAGACGATCTCTCCGACGTGCGCAACGAAACCAGGACGGCGGGCTACGGGCTGACCAATCTGCGCGGCAGCTACACCTGGAAGCAGGTGCGACTCGACCTTGGAGTCGACAACCTGTTCAACAAGTTCTATTCGCTGCCGCTTGGCGGCGCCTACGTCGGTCAAGGAACCACCATGGCGCTTAACCCTGGGAGCGGCAACCCCGCATGGGGAACCGCGGTTCCCGGCATGGGACGCTCGATCTATGCCGGCATGAATCTACGATTCTAGGAGCGAGAGGAAGCAGAAATGTTGAATGCCGAAAAGATTTCACGCAGCACCGTCCCACAGGCGCTGCGCGCGAAACAGTGGCGACCCCACTTCAGGCGCGGGCAGCGCATCTACGCCGGCGAGGCCCACGGCGGTGCCTGGCGCGTGCTGAGCGGCTCGGTCCGCCTCGACCGCGAGGAACCCAACGGCGAACAAAGTTTTGCCACTCTGGCCGTGCAGAACGACATCATCGGTGCCGAGACACTGCTGTTCGGGAAGTACACCTTTACCGCCACTGCCCTCTCCACCTGCGTTCTCGAACCCTGGCCGGAAGGGCAGACCGTTCCCGCCGGCGACTCGCTGCTGCATACGCTGGCCAGGACCCAGCGCCGCGCCGCCGAGGTCATCGGCTTGCGCTGTGGGCAGGCCGCCGACCGTGTCCGCCGCCTGGTGATGATGCTTGCACATCCCGGCGAAGAAAGTCCGGCGCGGCAGGTGGCTGGCGAACTGCTGGTGGTCCTGCCGTCACGCCAGGACATGGCCGACATCACGGCACTGACCCTGGAGACGGTCTCACGCATGGTCAGTCAGTTGCGATATGCCGGAATTCTTGCGCCGCAGAGCAACGCGGGTCACCCTTCGCAGCGCACCTTTGCGGTGTTGCGGGATGCCGCCGACGCCCCCTCAGCTGCCGGGATCATCGGTGGAGCATCACCTTGCGGATGGCCCTGATACAGCGAGCACGTCCTTCGCATTGACAGCCTGCACCAGCGCAGACCTGGCTTGTGCAGCGCACGGGGCGTACTGACCCGCCCCCCCCTACAGACGTTCGACACGCACCTTGGTCACGGTGCGCGCGTCCGCTTCGATCACGGTGTAGCGATACCCCTGCTCCACCACCGTATCACCGACCTCCGGGATATGCCGCAGGCGGTTGATCAGGAATCCGGCGACCGTATGCGCTTCGCCAACCGGCAGATTGAGCTTCAACGAGTCATTCAGTTCGGAAATCGGCGCCCGTCCGCTGACCACGTGTGTGTCATCACCCGCGGACTCGATGCTCACCCGACGAGTCTTGATGGTGTCGAAATCGTAGCCCGAGTCCACCGCGCCGACGACCTCCTCGAAAATGTCCTCCATCGTGAGGATCCCGATCGCCGAACCAAACTCGTCGACGACGATGGCCATATGATCGGTACGTGCGCGCAGCAGCGGCA
Organism: Candidatus Accumulibacter propinquus; assembly: GCA_016714935.1. Lineage (GTDB taxonomy): Bacteria > Pseudomonadota > Gammaproteobacteria > Burkholderiales > Rhodocyclaceae > Accumulibacter > Accumulibacter propinquus. The sequence goes on from JADKBU010000028.1 coordinate 28,144, forward strand.
GCACCTGATCCAGGTTCTGCTTCGGCGTCAGATAAAGAGCGGGTTTGACGAACTCCTCCACCGGCCGCTGCTCGATATCCGGCAGCAGCAGATCCCAGGTGCTCAAGGTCATCACCCCGGTGACATTGGTGATGTTGCCGCGAAACACCGGCAATCGATTGAACCCGGACGCCCAGACACGGCGCACTGCTTCGCCCATCTCACGTGCCTCGTTGAAGCCGATGACCTCGGCCAACGGTGTCATCACCTCCCCCACCGTGGTGTCGGCAAACCGAAAAATGCGACGGATTCGCTGCTTGCTGGTAGCGGCGCTGTCCGATGCCGTTTCGGACAGGTCGATCAGGACGCGCAACTCGTCCTTGGTAATGAATCCGCTCTGCCCGGAAGTGGCGCCACCGAAGAGGCGGGCGGCGACGCGGGCGACCCGGCTGAAGACGAAGATCACCGGATAGAACACGTAGGAAAAGAAGCGTAGCGGATAGATGATCCGGGTGGCGATCCAGTCGGCCTTCTGCTGAAAGATGCTTTTCGGCACGATCTCACCGAAGATCAGCAGGAAGGGCGTGAAGATCAGTACCGAAAACAGGTCGCCGTTATCCCCGAAGAGGTGCACGAAGATCAGCGTGCCCATGGTGGTGATCGTCACCGTCGCGATGTTGGTGCCGACCAGTGTCGTGCCCAGCATCACGTCAGGAGTGCGAAACAGGTTCAACACCAGTTTGGCACCGGGGTCACCGAGCCGCGCCTGATGGCGCAGGTGGATCTTGTCGGAATTGACCATCGCCAACTCGGATCCCGAGAAGAACCCCTTCAGCACCAGAAAGACCAGGATGACCAGCAATTGCAGAACCAGCTCCATTGCATTTCTCCCCTTCTAGTCCGTCGTACCGGTGGTCTTGCTCGCCGGCGTCCTGTGCTCGGCCGCGTCATCCTCCAGGTGCCCGGGCTCCGACCCAGACTCGGGAGGCTCATTGAGCAGATCTTCTTCGTACTCGCCAAGGGCCGCCTGCCCTTGATCTACCTGCAGGCTCTCGGATGTGCCACCCGCAGCGGGCTCGGCCACACTTTCCATCTCCAGCGGTTCGTCCGGCGTGTCCTCCGGCTCATCGGGTGTGGCGCCGCGCGAGACGCGCACCTTGGTAATGCGCATGCCGCTCACTTCCTTCACGGTGATCTCGTAGTCGGCATAAAACACCTTCTCCCCGACACGCGGCAGGCGCCCGAAAAGCACCAGCGTCACCCCACCGATGGTGTTCATCAGCGGGTCGTCGATATCGAAATTGGTGAGTGTGCGAACGTCGGCCAGGCGCATGTAGCCGGGGACGGTGAAGCTGTCGTTGTCTTCCTGCTGAAAGTATTCCTGGCCGCGCATCTTTCCCGAAATCTCGCCGAAGATGAAGCTCAACACATCCTTGATGGTGACGATGCCCAGGACCTCGCCGTACTCGCCGATCACCACCGCCGCGCGCGTGTCGAAACGCTGGAAGTACTCCAGCATCTCATCGACCTTCTTGGTCGGCGGAACGAAGTGCGCCGGTTTCAGAATGTCGCGAAGTTCGATCGCGGCCAGGCCGCCTTCACTGCGGACGCGGCGCAGCAGATCCTCGGCATGCAGGAAGCCGATGACATTGTCCCAGTGACCGCGATACACCGGGACACGTGGATGACGAAAACTGCGGAAGCGCTCGACGAGTTCCGCGATCGGCAGGTCGCCGTCAAGGAAGCGGATGCGCGGGCCGGGGGTCATGATCCGTGCCACGTCGGTCTCCGCCGCTTCGAGTACCTTGTCGATGAGCACCCGTTCCGACGCCTGGATGACCCCCGTTTCCTCGCTGTCGGCCATCAACGTACGCAACTCGTCGGCCTTCAGGATGTTCTCGCGCCCGACGTGCTCGCCGACGACCAGCGTCGTGACCCGATCGGCAACCATCCGAACGACATTGCGCAGGGGGGTGACAATGAAGATCCACTTGGGCAGGAAGCGCGCCGACAGCAGCGTGGCGAACTTGACCGGAAAATTGACGGCAATGGTCTTTGGCGTCACCTCTCCGAACAGCAGCAGCAACGGCACCATCACCACGACGTTGATCCAGCCGGCGTCTTCCTCGCCAAAGGCTCGCACCAGGATCATTGTCATGTTCGCCGCCGCGGCAATGTTAACCAGTTCGTTGCCGCACAGCAGCGAGACGATCAGACGCCGCGGCTCGTCGAGCATGGCGTGGATGCTCTCGGAATGGGGATTGCGCGAATTGCGCAGTTTCTGCAGGTCGATGCGGCTGAGCGAGAAAAGCGCCGTTTCGGAACCCGAGAAAAAAGCCGACATGCTGAACAGGCCACACTGGATCAACAGACGGACCAGCAACTCCCAGTCGATCGACGACAGACCGAAGAAGTCGCCGGCCACCTTCACCCAATCCATGAAATACCCCCGCCCCAGCAGATGTTTCACCGGCCAGCATGCTGTGCCACGCACCTCGAATCGCAGCGCCAGACGCTGCTTGCGAAGCAACCCGCTGCCAGGACGGTCCCCCGCCCGACCCGAGAGGATAAGCTTTATGTTGCGAAGAAACAAGCACAAACGCCATCGGCAGCGGTGGTGCTACGGTCCGCAACCCGGCGACCATCAGCGGTCTGCAGGAATGCCGACAGCGAGCCTGTCGGGTACACGCGACCACCTCGGCGATGGGCGCGTGACTGTCGCCGCGGGCCAGAGTAATGTATGCAGCAGGGATTTATTGTATTCTTCACCGGCTCGCAACCATCGAAGGAGTGATCCATGCTGAAAACGCATCTGAATCTCTGCACGCGTGCTGCTCTCCCCCTCGCGTGTTGTGTTCTCGGAGTATGGTCGTGTGCGCTGGCCTGGCCGGCACTGGCGGCCTCCGGCGACGAAGCCGGCGAAATGGCGTGGGGAATGATGACCGTCGAATTGCTCGGCGGCCTGGCGATTTTCCTCTTCGGCATGCTGCAGATGGAGGAGGGACTCAAGGCCGTCGCCGGTGAGCGCATGAAAGGCATTCTCGCCAGGCTGACGGTCAATCGTTTCATGGGCGTCGGCACCGGTGCGCTGGTCACCGCGGTGATCCAGTCGTCCTCGGTGACCACGGTACTCGTCGTCGGCTTCATCTCGGCCGGGCTGATGTCGCTGTCGCAGTCCGTCGGGGTGATCATGGGCGCCAACATCGGCACCACCATCACCGCCCAGATCGTCGCCTTCAAGATCACCAAGGCGGCGCTGGGAATGATTGCCGTCGGCTTTGCGATGCTGTTCATCGCCAGGAGCGACCGGATCAAGCACTACGGCGAGATGCTGATGGGTCTGGGCATGGTGTTCTTCGGCATGCATGTGATGAGCGAGGCGATGGAGCCGCTGCGCAGCTACCAGCCCTTCCTCGACCTGATGAAGAGCATGGACAATCCGCTGGTCGGCGTCCTGATTGCCACCGCCTTCACCGCCCTGATCCAGTCTTCGTCGGCCTCGACCGGCATCGTCATCGTCATGGCCGGGCAGGGCTTCGTCAGTCTGCAGGCGGGCATCGCGCTGGCGTTCGGCGCCAATATCGGCACCTGCGCGACGGCGCTGCTGGCGGTGATCGGCAAGCCGCGCGAAGCGGTGCGGGCGGCGCTGGTCCACCTGGGCTTCAACGTTTGCGGGGTGCTGATCTGGCTGCCGTTCATCGGCTTCATTGCGGACTTCGTCACCGCCATTTCGCCGACCTACCCGAACCTCAGCGGCGTCGACCGGCTGGCGGCCGAAACGCCGCGCCAGATCGCCAACGCACACACCTTCTTCAACATCGCCAACACGCTGATCTTCATCTGGTTTACCACCCAGATCGCGCGCCTGGTCGAATGGCTGGTACCCGACAGGCCGCTCGCCGAGGCGGCGCTCATCGTCCGCCCCAGGTTCCTCCAGGAAGAACTGTTGAGTGCGCCTTCGCTGGCCCTCGACCAGGTCCGCATGGAGATCACGCACATGGGCGAGACGGTCAATGCGATGTTGCAGAGCATCATGCCGGCGATCATCGAGGGCGACCGCCAGGCGCTCGAGGAGATCCGGCAAATGGACGACACGGTCGACATCTTGCATGCCGCCATCATCGACTACCTGGGCAAGATCAGCAAACAGCAACTAGGCGACGGCCAAAGTCGGGAGTTGCTGCAGTTGATGGAAGCGGCCAGCCACCTCGAAAACATCGGCGACATCGTCGAAACCAACCTGGTGGTGCTGGGGCATGACCGCATACGCGACAGGATACAGGTCAGCGAGACGACCCAGGAGGTGCTCAACGGCTTCCAGGCGGCAATTACCAAGGCTGTTGCGGCCGCCGTCCAGGCCGTAGGACAACGCAACGAGCGAGCTGGGCAGGTGGTGATCGGAATGAAGGACGAGATCAACCGTATTGCCGACTCGGCAGCCGCACACGAGGCACGCCGCCTGGTCGCCGAAGAGCCGAACCGCATCGCGGCCTACACCATGGAGATCGAGATCATCGAGAAGCAGAAACGAATCTATTACTTCGCCAAGAGGATGGCGAAGACGGTGATGCCGGCCGTACTGCAGGGCCAGTAATCGTCGCGGAGACGGGCAGGGCTGACCTTGCCTGCCAGAACGCCTCAGGGGATTCAAAGTGCCAAGCGGCCGGGAAATCGCTACTCCTCCACCCCGTCTCCGCCGCTTGACATTCGTCGCATTCCTCGCGGGCGTACGGTAGAATTAGCCATGCCCGTCATCGAACTCACCCTGCTGCTGCTGCTGGCGATCGCCGTCGGCGGCGCGCTCGTTCGCTGGACACCGCTGCCCTTGCCGATCCTGCTGGTCGTCGTCGGTCTGGCATGCTCGTTTCTGCCCGGCCTCGACGCCATCCACATCGATCCGGAACTGTTCCTGCTGCTGTTCATCCCGCCGATTCTTTTTGCCGACGCCTGGGTGTTGCCGCGTCGCGATTTCGTGCGCGTGCTGAAACCGGTTCTGCTGCTGGCGCTGGGCCTGGTCGTGCTGACTGTGATCGCGGTCGGCTACGTGATGCACTGGCTGATTCCGTCGATGCCCCTGGCGGTCGCCTTTACCCTCGGCGCGATCGTCTCGCCGACCGATGCCGTGGCCACCGTGGCGACCACCGAGGTGCTGCCCTTGCCGGGACGGATCGTACACATCGTCAATGCCGAAAGTCTGCTCAACGATGCCTCGGGACTGGTGGCCTTCAAGCTTGCCGTGGCGGCGGCGGCGACCGGACTGTTCTCGTCCGCCGAGGTCGCCGGCAATTTCGTGATCCTGGCCGGCGGTGGCATGGTCGTCGGCATCGCTTGCGAGTGGTGCGGACGTCAGTTGCGACAGCGGCTCATCCGTCTGCAGGCCGGCGACCCGGTACTGCAAACACTGCTGACGGTACTGATTCCTTACGGTGCTTACCTTGCCGCCGAGGCGCTGCAGGTGTCGGGAATCCTTGCCGTCGTTGCCGCCGGGCTGTGGGCCAGCGGCCAGGAAATCAAGGGGCTCACCGCCGATGCGCGCCGGCACGCGCGTGAGGTCTGGCGGATGCTTTCGTATATTCTGAACGGACTGGTCTTTGTCCTGCTGGGCCTGCAACTACGCCGCATGCTGACCAGTGTCGACCACTTCGCCCCGCTCGACCTGGCGCTTTATGCGCTCGTTCTGTGGCTGCTGTTGATGGCACTGCGCATCGGCTGGGTGTGGGCCTCCGCGCATGTGCGATTTCGCCTGCACTGGGGTTGGGCAGGCAGCCGCTCCGGGCCGGACCCGAAGCGGATGCTGCTGGTGAGTTGGGCGGCGGTACGCGGTTCGATCACCCTGGCGACGGCGCTGTCGGTTCCTGCCTTTGTTGCGGATGGATCACCTTTCCCTGAGCGCGATCTCGTCGTCTTCCTGGCAGCGGCGACGATCATCCTGACGCTCGCCCTGAACGGCGTTCCCTTGCCCTGGATTATCCGCAAGCTGGCGCTCGACCACGAGGAAGAGGCTGCGCGCGAGGAGAGCGCAGCGCGCGCAGAAATCGCGCGCGCCGCGATCGGCGCCGTGACGCTCAGCGCGAAGGGGCTTGCGGATCCCGAGGACGTGTTTTTCGTGGAACAACTGGTGCACCGCTATGAAGGCAAGCTCGAACTGCTCGAAGGTGATTCCGAGAATGCGAACTTGCGGGCAACGCACATCACGCTGCGACGGCACTTGCGTCTGGCGGCGATCCGCGCCGAACGCGAGCGCCTGCACGAGTTGCACGCAGCAGATGCCATCAACGACGAAACCTTGCGGACGATTGAAGCGGAACTCGACGAACGCGAACTGATCTCCTCGACCAGCGTCAACCGCGGCTAGGCAAGACAAGTCTGCTCTCACAACCAGACTTCGAACCATTGACCCAGGCATCAAACTCCGAGAAAATGGCTCGCCGCTGCTGTGAAGCAAGGCTGCCGGATCGAACAACAGCACTTCGTCGCCATTAACCAGATATTCGCGCAATGCAAACACAAAGCCGGCAGGAGCGCATCGCCGGCAACCTTGAGCCTTCCATCGAACCGCCTTTGGCACCCGCGCGCCGGTTTCTGGTGAGCACAGGCAAGCCACTCAGGAGATATGCATGGATCCCGCACTCTGGTTAGAGCTCGTCGTCTTTGTCGTTCTGCTGGGGTTCTCGGGTTTCTTTTCAAGTACCGAGACCTCGCTCTTCTCCCTCAGTACTTTCCAGCTTGAACAGATGCGCGCCGCCAAGAATCCGCGCATCGATTTGATCGAGCGGCTGCGCAGCGAGCCACGGCGCCTGATCGTCACCATCCTCATCGGCAACGAGTTCGTCAATGTCTCCGCATCGGTTATCTCGGCGGCAATGATCATCCACCTCTTTGGTGCCGAAAACGAAATGATCAACCTGTTGGTGATGGTGCCGATCCTGCTGCTGTTCGGCGAAATCACCCCGAAGGTCCTGGCCATTCGCAATAACGTGGCATTCGCCAACGTCGAGTGCCGCCCGATCGCGCTCGTCGCCCGCCTGATCACCCCATTACGCGAAGTGATACGGTACATCTCGGATTTCTTCATTACCCTGATCGTCGGCAAGCAACGCTCGCAGGGCAACCTGGTGACCGAGGACATGATTCGCACGCTGGTTCACGACGCCGTCGGCGAAGGCGCGCTCGACAGCCAGGAAGCACTGTACATCGAAAAGATCTTCGAGTTCGGCAACAAATCGCTGCGCGACATCATGCGGCCACGCTCGGACATTCAGTTTCTCTCGGCGGATCTGCCGGTGGCGGGACTGATTGCCCAGATCAAGGCCAGCCGCCAGTCACGCTACCCGGTATTCAAGGGGCATCGTGATACGATCCTCGGGATCCTGCACACGCGTGATCTGCTCGGGGTGGATCTTGCGAGACTGGAACGTGATCCCCAGGGTTTCCGCAAGCTGCTGAGACAACCGAACTTCTTTCCCGAATCAAAACCGGCGGTCGAACTGTTCCACGATTTCCGCCAGCGCAAGCTATCCTTCGGATTGATCGTCGACGAGTATGGTGGCGTCACCGGCCTGGTGACCATGGAAGACCTGCTCGAGTGCGTTTTCGGCGAGATCGTCAGCCCCTCGGACAGCGAGGTGGTTGACCAACACCTGCTCAGCGAACTTCCCGACGGGCGTCGTTTGATCGAAACCAGCATCTTGCTTGACGACTTCAACCGGGAGTTCTCGGTCGGTATCGCAAGCGCAGAGGTCGAGACTCTGGCCGGCGCTTTACTTGCAGCCTTTGGCGAGCTGCCCGCTGCCGGCGCAGCAACCGTCCTCTGTGGTCTGAAATTCACGGTTGACAACATCGAGCACAACCGCATCACGCGCGTCGTCGTCGAACGCCTGCCGATTTCGGTCGAACCGCAGGAAACGGAGTGCGCCGACACCGGCAGTGCGTCCCCCGAACTGCTGCCAGCCACCGTGCCGGCTGCCCAGGAGGACGTGGCTGCGCCGCGACCAAACGGGGGACGTCAGAATGTCTGAATCTGAAATCTGGATCACGCTCTCGTTGATGGTGCTCTGCCTGATCGCCGAGGGATTCTTTTCGGGCTCGGAGCTTGGTGTCGTCAGTGCCGACCGCATGAAATTGCGTCACGATGCCGCCAAGGGTTCGCGCGGTGCTCGCCTGGCCCTGGAAATGCTCGAAAAGCGGCCGGAGTGGCTGCTCTCGACGACCCTGGTGGGGACCAACATTGCGGTGGTCACCAACTCGACGATCGCCACGGCTCTGATGATCTCGCTGTTCGGTGAGGCGGGAAGCTGGCTGGCGGTGATCCTGGTCGCGCCACTGATCTGGGTGTTCGGCGAAATCGTTCCGAAGAGTGTCTTCCAGCAGCGCGCCGACACGATCACACCGTACGTGATCTACGTGCTGCGCTTTTTCTCGATCCTCTTCTGGCCGATTCTGGTCGTCTTCGTGACGCTATCGAAGTTTCTCTCACGTCTTGCCGGTAGCCGCGACGAACACAACCCCTTCACTCTGCGCGAGCAGATCCAGAGCATGGTGCAGATGCCGCCGCAGGAAGGCGGAGACATCCAGCCGATCGAGAAAACGATGATCCGGCGCATGTTCAATTTCTCCGAGACCACGGTTTACAACGTCATGGTGCCCTTGATCGACGTGAACGCCGTCGAAAAGCACGTGACCGTCGGCGAGGCGGTGCGTCTGGCGGTGGAGAGTTCGCACATTCGCCTGCCGGTTTACGACGGGCGTATCGACCGGGTCGTCGGCGTATTGAACACCATGGACCTGCTCGGTATGGACGAGTCCTCGTCGATAGAGCCATTCATCCGCCCGACACGCTACGTTCCCGCCAGCAAGAGTGCCGAATCGATGCTCGTCGAACTGCGCAAGGATGGTGATGCGATGGCGGTGGTGATGGACGAGTTTGGTGGCGCGGAAGGCATCGTCACCATTGAGGACATCATCGAAGACGTGGTCGAGGACATGCAGGACGAATATGATCGGCAGGAGAAGCCGGCCGAGTGGCTGAAGAAACTGGGCCACCATGACTACCTGGTCAGTGCCCGCGCCGATCCGGGTATGCTGGTCGAGAAGTTGGGACTGAAGCTCCCCGGCAATGGAAACTACGACACACTCTCCGGCTTTCTCCTGGAGCACGCACGCGAGATTCCCCGTCCGGGAACAACGCTTGAGGTTGAAGGCATCAAGTTCACGATCCAGCGCGCCACGCCACAGGTGATCCAGGAAGTGCAGGTTCGCTGGTAATCTTTGCTGCTACAGTTCGTTTGGCTTGGCGCGCCCTCAACGGCAGGAGTGCCGGTTGCCGCGGATGAAGATTTCAACCCTGGTGACTTGAGATGATTTCTCGGCTCCTGCATTGCGTGTTTCTTGGTTTCGCCTGTGCATTGCTTGCCGGATGCGGCGGATTTCCGGTGAGTCCCGAGGGAAATGCCATTCTTGTGCCATCGCCAAACCACAACGCCCGCCGGCCAAACTTCGTGATCATTCACGACACCGGCAGTGGCGACGTCGAGCGTGCACTCAGGACGCTCACCGATCCCGCCCGCGAAGTCAGTTCCCATTATCTGATCGGACGCGACGGCACCCTGTACCAACTGGTCGATGAAAACAGGCGCGCCTGGCACGCCGGAGCGTCCTACTGGGGGAGGCAACAGCGATATCAACTCCGCGTCGATCGGTATCGAACTCGACAATACGGGGGCCGAACCTTACTCCGAGGCGCAGATCTTGACTCTCCTTGATTTGCTGTGGGGCCTGAAAACCCGTTACCGGATTCCGTCAAGCAATTTCCTGGGGCACGGCGATGTGGCTCCTGGTCGAAAAGTCGACCCAAGTCGGTACTTCCCGTGGCAACGTCTGGCGACTGAGGGATTTGGTTTGTGGTGCCGCCAGCAAGCGACTACGCTGCTTCCGGATCTATCCGATCCTGTCCTCGCACTCCAGGCCATCGGATACGACGTGGCAAACCCTGAGGCCGCCTTGGCGGCGTTTCGTCGGCATTTCCTGGGCATCGATACGCGCGGAGAGGCCAACGATGCGGAACGACAACTGATGCAGTGCCTGGCTCTGGAGAAACGCCGGAAACCCTCACCACCATGAAGCCGCTCATTTTCGGGAACTCGCCGCAGTGGCACGATGGCGACGGCAGCTACGACGATGCGACTAGTCTTGCGACACTTGCTGTCGCTTCCTGCCCGGATTGCCGATTTGTCGACCGCCCCCTGTGGGCAGTTTTCATTCTGGCATTGGTACTCCTGGGCGGCTGTGCCGGTTTCGAGCCGCAACCCGGGCCACTGCCTGAACCCGGCGGCCAGTACGTCACGCTGACAACGCCGTTCATCGCGGTCGGCGACACGCAGGAGCACGAGTCGACCGGGTATCCCCTGCACGACAACGACAGCGCCATCGACGCGTTCGTCGAGGTGGCCCAGCGCCCGCCGGAGCAACCGTTGTTCGGGCGGCGCATTCTGGAGTGGGCGCTGGAGCATGATCCCGACGAGCCTTTCATTCACCTCGGCGATGTGATGGACCTCTCGTGCCAATCGGAAGCGCAGCGCATGGATCGCATATTCAAAGGCGCTCGGCAGCCGGTAGCGATCCTGCCGGGCAACCACGACGGCTTGATGTTCGGGATCTACGGTTATCGGCTGCTCGACGCGGTCATGGATGCGGGCGCCAAACGCTGGAATCGTGCCTGCCGCCGCGGAGCAGCGCCCGAGGACAGCGAGCGCAAGACCGATCGCGAAGCGCTGAGCAAACGCGACTTCATTGTCCGTTACCTCAGGAACAAGGCGCGTAGTGGGCGTGCTCCGGGTCTGCCGGATCCGCCCGTCGAGGGAGACTTCCGGATCAGTTGGCGAAATCCGGATCCGCAGGCGTTCATTTCCGCCATGGAGGTGCGTTTGCTGGACGGCTATCAGTATGCCGATTCGTTCCTCGCGCAACGGCTGCGCCTTCCCCGCGCCGAGGGCGCCCCGCGCGGGGTGGTGATCATCGGCCTGGACACCAACCAGGCAGGATCGCTGGTCAGCACCTGGGATACCCTGATGGGACGTAGCCCGGGAACCACCGGACATATCCACCCGGATCAGATTCAGGTAGTCAGGGACTGGGTGATCGAGGCGGTGATCGCCGGCGACATCGTGGTCTTCGCCGGACATCACAACTGGTCGAATCTTGGTCTACCCTCGCGCCTGCTGCTGCGCAACCTGATGTCGATTCTGCGTCATCCGCTGGTGTACCTTTCGGCGCACACCCACCGCGGCTTCTGGGCGGTGCATACCCTACTCGCCCTGCGCCCGGTACTGGAACTCAACGTCAGTTCGCTGTCGGACTGGCCGATCGGCTACCGGCGGATCAGTTTTGCCATTGATGAACAGGCCAACCGCTTGCTGGTCCGCGGGGATCTGATGCCCCACGCTGCTGCCCCAAGCTTGACCGACGACGACCTGATGGCCGCCTGGGAGGCACAAACCTGCGCCCGCTCCGGACTCAAGCCGGAATTTCTGCGCATACACGACGCCGCGTTGGTGAAACGCCAGCGTGATTCGCGTGGCAGCATCATCGAGTGGTTGCTGCAGGAGTTGAGCTCGAGGTGCGAGGACGGCGAATGCCAGCAAGTCGTATTCCAGAATGCACAGTCGTATCAGGACGCACTCTTGCTGGCGCTGATACAGGTCGATCAGCATCTGGGTGTCGATGCCCACGCATTGCACCAGGTCGAGTTGCCGAGATGGTGTCATGGCGCCGACTTCAGCGTCTGCGCCGCCAGCCTGATGGACGAGCGCGCCACCGACTTCAAGTCGCATGTGAATCTGTTCCGGCGCAAGGCGGGCCTGGTCGATGTCGTCAGCAATCATCTGGATGATATTTCGACGCCGGAGGCCAAAGCCTACATGACCTGTCGCGCGGTTCAGGCGGCCAGGATCGACTTCGACGCCACCGATGACAAGCGCAAAGATTATCGGAGTGAAGCCAATCGCCGTGCCGAGCACTTCTTCCGGATCGAGGCCAGCGTTGGCATGGAATAGCCACTGCGCGACGGTGCCTGCTGTCTTTCTGGCCAGATCGGGTGCGTCAACGCATACCTGGCACGTCAGTGCCGCCGGCACCGGTGCCCACCAGGGCCTTGGGCGGCGGTTTCGTTTGTGGTTCAACAAGCTTGCAGGAGTGCTCATGTCCTTCCTCCGTCCCCTAGCGTTCACCGCCGGCCTGGTGCTGGCTTTCGCCGCACCGGCAGCAACCCCAGCCAAACCGGCCACCAAGCCGAAGCCGGCACCGATTGCCACCGCCGATCTCGAACTTGCCCACAACCTCGGTCCCCTTGGCGAAGAACGCCTGCAGGGAGTCGTTGACCGTTTCAACAGGGAAAGTGGTCGTTCGATGAAGCTGGTTCGCTATGAGAAGGGCCAACAACCCGCAGTACTGAATCTGGTTAGCCGCTATGACATGGCTGAAGTGCTGGTTCAGCAGAAGAAGTTCTTGCCGCTCCATGACATGATGACCAAAGCCGGGCAGCCGCTCAATGTTGACGAGTTGTCCGCTGATCTCAAGGCCGGCGTACTTGATTCCAAGGGCCGTCTGGTCGCCTTGCCTCTGGTTTACTCGACGCCGGTTCTGTTCTTTGACAAGAACGCGCTGCGCAAGGCCAAGCTCGATCCCGAGCAGCCGCCGAAGACCTGGCTGGAGATGCAGGGCATGCTCGACAAGCTTCAGGCCGCCGGATATAGCTGCCCCTACACGTCGTCCTGGCCAGTATGGGTGCATATCGACAACGTCAGTTCGCTGTCCGGCGCGCCGGCGATGAACGCCAGGGGCCAGCTGACCTTTAACGGACTACCACAGGTAAAACACGTCGCGATGATGGCCACCTGGGTAAAGGCAGGTTACTTCAGGAATTTTGGAAGGCGTGATGAGGCAAGTGCCCACTTCAGCAATGGCGAATGCGCGATGATCACCACGGATTCCCGTGAGGCAACCGATTTTCGCGATGCCCAGGGCGTTGAACTTGGTGTGACAGCGCTGCCTTTTCACGAGGATGTCTATGGCGGCCGCCAGCACACTCTGGCCGATGGCGCTTCGCTAT
>JADKBU010000029.1 GCA_016714935.1 Candidatus Accumulibacter propinquus
CGTCGAGCAGGTATTGCCCGCGCGAGCCGGACCCAGCGTTCGATTCGACGCGGGCGTAGATCACGCCGTCCGTGCTCAGGATCGCCTTGGCATGCCCGTCGACGGCGTTGCCGTCGGTGTCGGTGATCACGGCCCCCGCCGCGTCGAGCAGCACGACCTTCGGCGACAGCGTGCCGTCGCCCGGTAGCCGCGTGCTCAACTCGATCACGTTGCCGGCGTTGAACAGGCCGAGGTTGTAGACGTCCTCGTCGGTGTTGCTGCCCTTTCGGCCGCCATCAGCGTTCCGGCCACCGTCGCCGTGCGGTGCCCGTCGCCGTTGGCCAGCGTCAGCGGATTCGCGCCGCCCAGGGTGTCGTTACCGTAGCCGGGTCGGACTCCTGCTGGATCCCCGTGTGCGCTCGACATGCAGTTCATAGGCGCCAGGCGTCGTGCTGGGCCCATAATGACCGACCTGAATGTAATAGACACCGGTTGCCGTCACCGTGTAATGGCTGATCGCCGCGTCGTTGCCCGGGCCGCTGTTGTCGTCCGAAGTAATCCCGCTGCCGCTGCCGTCGCCAAGCCAGAGATACGGGTCCATGTCACTCGCCGGCGTATCGACGCTCACGGAGATGACATCGCCTTTCTGGAGTTCGAGCCGCCACCAGTCCGGATCGGACCAGTAGTCGCCGCTGGTCGCCGGATCCTGCCGACCCTCCGCACGACCGATCGCCAGGCCGCTGCCGACCGGATCTTCGGTCAGCGGCGGCGACCGTCGCGGTCAGTAAAGCGTTGTTGTCCGGCTCGTTTTCGTGCAGCAGGGTGGAAGCCGCGGGAAGGACGTCGCCCGACAGGAGCAAGCGGGGTTCGAAGGTCTCGAAATGGATCCGCCGCGCCGGCACGGGTTCTGCCGCCGGCTTTTCCGCCTTGCGGGCGAAAGGCCACGCAACTTTCAGTGCGTCGCGCAGAGCGCTCGCGACCCTCGACAAGCTGGCAGACGGGAGGTCAAAAACAGGAGGACGGCGACCCATTTCAGTTCCTTTCCAACGACGACGCCCTGCGGCCGACGCCTGAACCGACCGGAAAGCGATAGACGATCAACAAACTCTGTGAGGGCGTCACTGAGGCGGGTTACAACACGTGAAACGCGATCACTCCCCTCCCTCCCAAACGGCTTCCTCTCGACAAGCAGCGCAAAACCGCGCCGAATATCTCACACCCCTTCTTACAAGCTGCCTACACGAAGCCCAAATCCAGAAAAAAACTTCCCCGAGAAGCGGGTACGCCGCTCCACTCGATCGGCACGGACGTGTCGGCTTCACGTGTTCGCCAGGGAGCTCGGAGGCAGGCTCGTGTCAGGCGTTTGGCGGACCGCTTCTGTCTGGCTCGACGGCGTGGCTCCCAGGCCTGCCATCAGCACCTCGCAGCACCGGCCATAGACGCGCAGCGCTTCGGCCATTTCCCCACTCTGCCGCAGACAAACCATGAGGCGCCGGTAGCACGGTTCTGCCAGCGGCTCGATCTCGATCGCACGTTGGTAGAGCCTGATTGCCAGGTCCCACTGTTGTCCTGCTTCGAGGCCGCTGCCGACATGCGCAAGCAAAGTCCCCAACCGGTTGCGCAAACGCTCACGCCGCGACAGGATCCAGGGGCGACAATCCTCGCGTTCAAGGAAGTCCCCGTGGTAAAGGCGCAGGAGGGTTTCGGTCTGGGCCAACTGGTCGGCAACAGCCGCTTGTCCGGCGCGCCCAAGGCTTTGCTCTGTCCTGCCCAGCAGGCGCTCGAACTGCCAGAGGTCGACCAGCACAAGTGCTTCGTTGAGGCTGACTCTGCCGCCATCGGTGAGCACCGAGTCCTCGCTGCCGAGTAGTCGTCGCAGGCGCAAGAGATTGGCGTCGAAGGCACCGCGCCCCCCCCTGCACTCGGCGTCCGACCACAAACTTTCGATCAATCGGGGTATGGCAATCTGCCGACCGCCGAAGGCGATCAGTGTCTGTAGAAGTTCGATCGGTTTGCCCTGCTTTTGCCCTGCTGCTGCAACCGCCTTGCCATCGACAACCAGGCTGAAGCGTCCCAGCGTGTAGATCTTCACCGGCCACGGCCAGCAATCAACCGCCACACCCGGCGCCTTGAGATAGCGCAAGCGGATCAAGCGACGTGAGTAGTCCGGCTCAATTCCATGTGCGAGGGCAAATGCGCACAAGCGAGCCATCACCGCGGGGCGGAAGGTGTTGTGATTGACGTAGTCCTGCGACGCACCGATGGCGAAAGCACTCTGCAATGCGCTGGCGCAGCGCTCCTCATCAGCTTCTTCGAGAGCGAACAGTGCCTCGCACACGTCAGCCTGAAAACACAGGATGCCGCTGCGCATCGACAAGCCGATCTGGCGGCCATGCGCCAGAGCCTCTCTCGCCTCTTCTGCCCTGCCCACCGCATGCAACGCCTGCGCTTGTGCAAGGCTCCCCAAAGCGTGTTGCTGTGGCCCACCGTATTTACGAACGATGGCGTTGGCTATCTCGATATGCCTGAGCGCAGGAGCACCTTGCTCGGCCAGCAGGTCGGCCAGGCAAACCAGATAGTGATAGTGAGCGACGTCGATCTTGCGTCGTGGGTCAAGGCATTTTGCCAGTCGTGCAAGGACCGCTCGACCATTTCCGAGTTCGCCGTTGTTCAGCCAGGCGTAAGCTTGCAGTGCTCCAAGCAGGAAGTCCCACATGCGCAGGCCGTTCGCATTCGCGAGGCTGCTGCCCTTTTCGGCGGCAGCAGCAGCCTGCTGCATCTCACCATGACTCCAATGCTGCATGGATCTGATCGCCCAGAGCAGGGTCCCGCTGAAGGGGCCAAGATCTGTATCCGCTGAGGGTTCAATCGCCGTCATCAGGCGGTCAATCTGATCATTCTGGCCGATGCCCACCGTGTAATAAAGCTGGAGATTGCAGCCGAGCAGGATACGATCGTTGGGATCATGACAAGATTCGATTACCGACAACAGCCGATCCGCCCAGGCATGGATCGCCGGATTTTGTGGTCGGCGGAACAACAGTGCGCCGAACATGCTGGCCGTGAAGCGCCCGGAGAGACTGGCGGTGGGCTCACCGAACTCACTGCGCAAGGATGTCGCTTCGTCGAGCCAATAGTCGAGTTTGCTGAAATCGGCCCATTCGAGGCAGATGATATCGACTATCGCAGCCCAGTCGAGGAAGGAGCCTTCCCTGACTCCGTGCGCCCTGAACAGGAGGTAGGCATCGGCAAACCAGGCTTCACCTGACGGTGGGGCAAACGGAAGCAAGGTCGCGCCGCGCCAGTAGGCGAGCCAGGGATCGGTCGCCACACGGCCCTCCGGAAGAGCATTCAGCCAGGCAGAAAGAGTCCGTTGCCAACCACGGGCAAGCAAGCTTGCCGCCTGTTCGAAGATCAACCGCTGCAGATCGTCCCAATGACCACCCGCGATCAGCAGTCTTGCTGCAGCGTCGACATCGCCAGCACTTGCCAAAAGCGTGGCAGCCTGGCGCTCGAGCCGCTGATACTCGTCCGCAGGCAGGTCCGAGCCGGGCACGCCGGAGCAGGAATTGCCTCAGCAAGGGATGAAACTCGTAATGTGGATCGCGACCACCGTGCACGGCGGTGAAAATGCTGTCACTGTGCATGGCTTCGAGAATGCGGATGGCGTCGCCATTGTTACCGAGAGAGACGGCCATCGCTGGAGACATTCGGGGCAGGTGGGCCACCCTGAGCAGAAAACCGCGGACGCCCTCGGACTGGCGGTCGAAGACTTCAGCCGCCAGGTAGTCAAACACTGCGGTGTGACTGGCGACCGCGCCGTTTGGCACCGATAGAGTATCGGGATCTTCAATTTGCGAGAGCAGTTTCAGACCGGCAGGCCAGCCACCAGTCAGCCGGTGAACCTTGCGCATTTGCTCGATGCTGCGACAACGGCCCTCGGGAGCGATAAGCCGCTGCACGAGAAAGGACTCATCTTCGGCAAACAGCAGTTCGTTCGGGTCGATGGCGGCCAGACCATCGCTGACCCGAAGGCGCGAAAAATCGCTTGGTGGCCGAGTTCGGCTGGCAATGAGCAGGCGAATATGTTCTGGCGCCTCTCGTATCGCCGTCCGCAACAGTTGGCGAAACTCGGCCGAGGAAAGCGCCTCCTGTGTGTTGTCCATCACCAGAATCTGCAGTGTACTCAGCCCGTCGTAGAACGCAGAGAAAAAGTGGCGGAGATAAGAAGCCAGATCAGGAACCTGCACCGGGCCAAGCAACAAAAGCTCGCTACCGGGCTGCGGCGCAAGACGGCGCGCGGCAACTTCGAGGAAATGGCAGCAAACAACCGGATCAGTGTCGCCACCGTCCACCTGGTACCAGAGGGCCCGCAACTTTCGGGCTTCGAGATAGCTCGCAATGAGCGCGGTTTTCCCGGCCCGGGAGGCCTTGGCCCACACAGCAGGATGTTCAAGGCCTTCGTCCAGACGCCTATACAGACGCTCGCGTGGATGCACGCGCGCGAGACGCGGTCGGCCAAACTTCGCCAAGCCTGGTGATCTCCCCCTGACCAGCATGCGATTCTCGCTCTTGTTGCTGCGCCGGCATCGGTAGCCCGAGGCACAAGCACAGGATAGCCATGCTACGAAGATAACATTTGAGCAGATTGAGAACAAGAAGACGGGCCGGCATTCGCGGCGGCGCAGGCGAAGCCATGGGCAGGGATGCTATGGATCAGGTCTCGGCTCTCGCTGGTGATCTTCAATAGCCAAGAGCCGACAATGACAAACGAGCTTGCCTGGCAAATCAAACAGACGCCAGCGCACGCTGACTGCTTGATGGCGTTGCCAACCCTCGCCGAGAGCGCATGCTTGAAAGTACAAAGGAGATTGTGTGATGCCGCCGATGCGAAATAAGGCGGCATTGACGGCAAACTGCACACAGGGATGCGCTGTATGCCAACGGTCATTGCAGTTGCAGCCGACGCGGATGATGAAAGAAGACCCGGTTTGGAGGTAGCGGGTAGAGGTCGCACAATTTTATTGCGGCTCGATCCCGCAAGCTAACGTGACCCGCTGTACCCACTCGTTCTATGGATTGCTGCCTTCGCCACGAGTTCGCCTGGACGAATTCACACTCCAGGTTGACGGTGCGCGATCCTTGCGTGTGAAATCGTCGGACGATTCGCATGTTTCTGCAGCACCAGCGTTTAACACACGAACTTCCCCTCGCCTTGCAGGTCTGCACCCATTCTTCGAGTCGCTCAGCCAACATGACGCTCAGCTCCTGTCGACCGTCAATGATCGGATTCAAATTGACTGCCGACCAGATCGATTCAGCCCGGCACGCCCACGCCGAGCAGGGCCATCGCATCGCTGTCAACGATCGCGATGCCGAGCCGCTTGCAGAAGCGACGCTCCTTGTCGTTTGCTTCGGCGATCAATGCCCAGCCGGCGAAGTCGGCAGCGGCATCATGGATCAGGTCCGAGAAGACCATTCGCTCGGTGTCGCGATTCAGGCGCATGCCGAGCAGGAGATAACGCTTGCCGCGACGACGCGCCTTGATGAACGAGGGAACCGCGAAGCCGCCCATCAGTTCGGTAATGTAGTCGACGTAGTCGGCGTCGGACGCGATGTAACTGGGCTGCGGCAAGGGACAACCCATCGGTTTGAAAAGCACCGGCAAACCGGCATCGGCCTGCTCCGGAGCGATGGCACGGTAACTGGCACCATCCGAGACGTGCAGGGTGAAACGATAGTCGGTACCGCCGAGGCGAGCGCAACCGAGGACCAGCAGATGTGGGATCCCGGCATAGGAATCGAGCAGTTGCGTGTCGCGGTTGATGTCGATCACATACGGCGGCCGGATTTTCGCGAGCCAGTCGTGCACCGCCGCGCGCGTCCAGCGCGTGTCGCCGTAGGTGCTGTTGAGAAAGCGTGTCACTGCGCTGCGGCCGCGCTTGAGTTCGACGTTCATCGCCGCGCGCGGAAACTCGTACATCAGCTTCGGTGCCATCGGGCGCCCGCCGTTCATGGCCAGGATCAGTTGCTCACTGGTGGCGGGAATACTTCGACCATCGAGTTCCGAGTGTACGTCGGCAAGCACGCGCGGCCCGAGATAAGGAACGATGCCGCCGTCGGCAGGCCGGACTGCCATTGATCGAAAAAGGTCGCTGGGAATCATTGTGCGTACTCGAGTGGATTCACAAGGTCCACGCAAGAAATGCGCCTGCCCTGCGGACTCGTGCCTGCGGGGGTAGCACCACCCGCAGCCCTTGCCGTTGTCGGCTTTGCGACAAACGCCATCACGCTCTCCTGCCGGCCTTGCGAGGTGTTGCTGGCCAGCACGGCGAAGGCGACCGGAATGCGTCGGTCGCAGCCGCCGCTGCCGCCGTTCCGGAAATGGGAGACGATGCGGTGGACAAAAAAATCCGTTGGCCAGGAGCAGGGAAAGGCGTAATCTTGCCTGACGCATCAGCGCAGCCATTCCGGTGGAAGTCGGTCATCCAGGACGCGGCTTCAGGAATGACGGGATCGACTCACCAGAACGACTGGAACCTGCCATGCCCCCTTCGCACGATAAAATGATCGACGCCAGTCACCTCGACGCGTTCGCGTCCCTGGCCAATACCACTCTCGACGGTACGGAGCGTTTGCTGAGCCTCAACCTGCAGGCGGCTCGCTCCTTGCTGTGCGATGCACTGACCCACAGCAAGGCGCTCAGCGAAGCCAGCGACCTGAACGAGGTGCTGTCGCTCAATGCCGCGTTGAGCCAGCCTTTCTGGAGAAGACGCTCTGGTATTGGCGCCGCTGCTACGAAATCTCCGCTGATACGCAGGAACAACTGGTCACCACCGGCGACGCCCAACAGTCCGATTTCAGCCAATCGATGAGCACTTTCCTCGACCGGATGGCCAAGTCGTCTCCGGTGGGCTCAGAGCTTGCCGCGGTGATGGTGAAGTCGGCGATCGCCGCGACCAGTTCGGCATTCGATGCCGCCCAGCGTGATAGCCGAACCACTGGTCGAGATCACCGAAGCCAGTGCCGCGGCGGTGGCTGATGCCACCGCCTGAGCCGCTGTCGCTACTCCCAGGCAATTCAGCAAACGCCAACAACTGACCGGTCGCACGGCTAGTCGGGAAGCCTGCCGAGAGCGTTTTCGAGGTCGCTTCTGAGGTCGGCGACATCCTCGATGCCGACGGACAGGCGAACCAGTGAATCGCTGATTCCGAGTTGGGCGCGTTGCTCTGGAGGAATCGTCGTGTCGCTGATCGCCGGATGTTCGATCAGGCTTTCGACGCCGCCAAGGCTCTCGGCAAGGGTGATCACTTCGGTCGCTTCGAGGAAGCAACGGGTACCGGCAAGATCGGCAGCGAGTTCGAAAGCAATCATGCCACCGTAGGCGCGCATCTGCCGTCTGGCCAACTGGTGTTGCGGGTGTGAGGCGAGGCCGGGGTAGATCCGCGGCGCACTCGCGGCTGCCGTTCCAGCCAGGCCGCCAGTTCCTGGGCATTTTCGCAATGCCGCTGCATGCGCAGATCAAGCGTCTTGACGCCACGCAGTGCCAGAAAGCAGTCGAAAGGTCCGCTGATCGCACCGACGGCATTCTGCAGAAAGGCGAGCCGCTCGCGCAACGCCGCATTGCGGGCTTCGCCGCTGACGACCGCGACGCCACCGATGACGTCAGGTGGCCGGTGATGTACCTGGTCGTCGAGTGCAGGACGATGTCGATCCAAGTTCCAGCGGGCGCTGGATCCATGGCGTGGCAAAGGTGTTGTCGACCACCGAGATGAGTTCGTGCCGCCGACAGAAGGCCGCGAGGGCTTCGAGGTCGGCCAGTTTTCAGCAGCGGGTTGGTCGGCGTTTCGACAAGCAGCATGCGGGTATCCGGCACGGCAGCGGCCAGCGTTTCGGCATTAGCCAGGTCGACGAAAGTGGCGCGAAGGCCCGGCGGTGCGCCGGCGCACCCCTTCCAGCAGGCGGTAGTTACCACCGTAGAGGTCGTCGCCGGCGATCACGTGCGCGCCGCTATCGAGCGTTTCCAGGACGGTGGCGATCGCCGCCAGTCCGGAGGCGAAAGCGAAGCCTGCGCCCGGATTCGAGATCGGCGATGCAGCGCTCGAAGGCCCAGCGGGTGGGGTTGTGCGAGCGTCCGTAGTCCAGTCCCTTGTGAACACCAGGACTTTGCTGGACTAGGTCGAAGTGGTGCCAGATCGGCGGGATGACGGCGCCGGTGCTGGGGTCGGGCGATTGCCCGGCGTGGATGACCCGGGTGGCAAAACCATGGCCTTGCCCGGAGCGTGGTTGGTGGTGCATGTGCATGCCTTTTCTGCGATGGGTTGATGGGGGCGTCGAAGCGGTGCAGCAGGCCCGTAAACAAAGCCGATTGGCGGTGCTGCCGGCGACGGGAGAGGCGACCGAGATTTCCCGGAATTGTGACACGACGGTGCCGGGGGCGCGGCCGGATTTCGTCGTGCGGGCCGGAAGACCACGCGCCGCTGATACTCGAGGCGGTACCGGCCCGGCAACCTTGGCGAAAGGCAGGAACATCCGCTGCAGCCGCCGCGACGTACCCACCGCCAGCCCCGTGACGATGCCCAGCGGCGTCGCCAGGGCGAATCCGGGGAGCAGGATGGTCAGCGGCTGCCCGCCCACAGTTCAGGCAGCGATTCCCTGAGGGCTCTGGCGGTGATCAGTGGCGATGGCAGCAGCGGGTTGTCACCCAGCGGCAGATAGACTGATGCGACCGACCAGGCAAGCAGAAGCACGACCCAGACGGCTACGCTTTCCAGCGCACGGCCAGGCCAGCCGGGGGCGGCAAGGGGCGGCCCGTCCAATGCTCCAGACATCGGCTGGGCCGGCAGATCCTGGTTCGCCAGGGCGATATAGTCGCTCATCAGTGGTTCTCCTCGTACTTTCAGGTCGCGGCCGAACAGATGGATCGGCGCGTCACGACTCGGGCACGTGTCCTGTTTCAATCAGCCCTGAGTCGCTGCAGGGTATCCGCCACAGCGTTGCCGAGGCCTGCGACCAGCACGAGCGCCGCCAGAAGCTGCCGCTGTGTCCTGAAAACGATCATCGTTCTCTCCTGAAGACGTGGAAATTCACAACATGCAGCGTTCGATGGCCGCGCGCCAACGACCACTCACTCGCCGCCGTTCTTGTTCTGGATCAATGCCTTGAGGTTGGCTTCGCCGAGGTCTGGGCAGACCTTTTCGATGAACGCCAGGGCGTAGCTGCGCAGGTAGATTCCCCGCCGAACGGCGAGGCGGGTCGTGCTTTCAGGGAACAGGTGTGGTGCCGGAATCAGCGCCAGGTTGCGGTCCTTGACTGGATCGTAGGCCATCGAAGCGACGATGCCGACACCGAGATCGAGTTCGACGTAGGTCTTGATCACATCGGCGTCGATCGCCGAAAGCACGATGTCGGGCATCACGCCGGCGTCGGCAAAGGCCCGGTCGATATGCGTCCGGCCGGTAAACCCCTCGTGATAGGTGATGATCGGATATTCGCCGATCTGTTCCAGAGTCAGTTTCTCGACCTGCAGCAAGGGGTGGCCGTGCGGAACGATCAGCGCGTGGTGCCAGCTATAGAAGGGAAAGGTCGCCAGTTCCGGGACCCTGTCCAGGCGCTCGGTAGCGATGCCGACATCGGCTTCGCCCGACACCAGCTTTTCGGCGATGTCCACCGGACTTCCCTGGTGCAGCGCCAGGTGCACGCGTGGATAGTCGGTCTTGAACCACTTGATGATCTGCGGCAGCGCGTAACGCGCCTGGGTGTGGGTGGTGGCCACCACGAAGTGGCCGGTTTCGCGGCTGGCAAACTGATCGGCGATGCGGCGCAGGTTCTGGGTGTCGAACAGAATGCGGTCGACCACCTCGGCGAGTTCCTTGCCCGGCTCGGTCAACCCCAGCAGACGCTTGCCGCGGCGCACGAAGATCTCGATTCCGAGTTCGTCCTCGAGATCCTTGATGTGCTTGCTGACCCCCGGTTGCGAGGTATACAGCGCGTTGGCCACTTCGGTCAGGTTGAAATCCTGACGCAGGGTTTCGCGAATGATGCGCAGTTGCTGAAAGTTCATTGCCTTGCTTCAGGCCGCCTGGGCTTCGCTGGGGAAGACCCGGATGTGGCGAGGGCGCAGCGATACCTGGTCTCCTTCCGAGAGCCCCAGCAGGCGAAATGCCTCGCGGCCAATGGTCACCTCGATCAGTTCGCCGTCATGGTGGGTGAGCTCGATCTGGGCACTCGGGCCCACGGAAACGATGCGCACGATGCGCGCCGGCAAACCCCCTCGCGCCTCCCAGCCGGGCACCAGGTCGAACTCGTGCGGCCGCACGAAAGCCACCGCCTTGCCGTCGCTGCCGTCGGTCGAGCCGAGTGCCAGCGCGTCATCGCCGACATGCAGGTGCCCATTTTCGACGCGGCCGTGGAACAGATTGACCGATCCGAGGAAGTTGGCGACGAAAGGCGTCGCCGGATGGTCGTAGACCGACTCCGGCGTCCCGATCTGTTCGACCTTGCCCTTGTTGATCACCACCACCCGGTCGGAAACCTCCAGGGCCTCCTCCTGATCGTGCGTGACGAAGACGCTGGTCACGTGAATTTCGTCGTGTAACTGCCGCAGCCAGCGCCGCAGCTCCTTGCGCACCTTGGCGTCGAGGGCACCGAAAGGCTCGTCGAGGAGCAACACCTTGGGCTCGACCGCCAGCGCGCGCGCCAGGGCAATGCGCTGGCGCTGGCCACCGGAAAGCTGTGACGGATAACGGTCCGCGAGCCAGTCGAGTTGCACCAGTTCGAGCAGGCGCTTGACCCGCCGCTTGATTTCGGCTTCGCTGGGACGCAACCGCCGCGGCTTGACGCGCAGGCCGAAGGCGACATTGTCGGCAACGCTCATGTGGCGGAACAAGGCGTAGTGCTGGAAGACGAAACCCACGTGCCGGTCACGCACGTGACGGGCCGAAGCGTCGTCGCCTTCGAGCAGGATTTGACCCTGGTCGGCGAAGTCAAGACCGGCGATGATCCGCAGCAGCGTCGTCTTGCCGCAGCCGGAGGGCCCGAGAAGGGCGACCAGTTCGCCGGAAGGGATGTCGATCGAGACGTCGTCGAGCGCCTTGAATGCTCCGAACCGCTTGCTGATGTTACGGATCGCAATACTCATCAATCATTCTCCGGAAGGGGTGTCGATGTCCTGCAATTGGCGACGTGTCTGACGTTCGACCAGCGTCTTCAGGCCCAGGGTGATGATCGCCAGCACGGCCAGCAGGGAGGCCACGGCAAAGGCCGCGGCGTAGTTGTATTCGTTGTAGAGAATCTCGACGTGCAGGGGCATGGTGTTGGTCTGGCCGCGGATGTGCCCGGAAACCACCGACACCGCTCCGAACTCGCCCATCGCGCGCGCGTTGCAGAGGATCACGCCGTACAACAATCCCCATTTGATATTCGGCAGCGTGGTGTATCGGAAGACCTGCCAGCCGGACGCACCGAGAACGACGGCCGCCTCCTCTTCCTCGCTCCCCTGCGCTTCCATCAACGGAATCAGTTCCCGGGCGACAAACGGAAAGGTGACGAAGATCGTTGCCAGGACGATGCCCGGCACGGCGAAAATGATCTTGATGTCGTGTTCGTAGAACCAGGGGCCAAACCAGCCCTGCGCGCCGAACATCAGCACGTAGATCAGGCCCGAGATCACCGGCGAAACCGAGAAGGGCAGATCGATCAGGGTGATCAGCACGCGCTTGCCGCGAAACTCGAACTTGGCAATGGCCCACGAAGCGGCCAAGCCGAACACCAGGTTCAGCGGCACGGCGATCACCGCGACCAGCAAGGTGAGCTTGATCGCCGACCAGGCGTCAGGGTTGACCATGGCGTCGAAATACGCGCCCCAGCCCTTGCGCAGACCTTCGGCGAAAACCGTCCCCAAGGGCAACAGCAGGAAGACGCTGAAGAAAGTCAGTGCGACGCTGACCAGCACCACCCTGACCCAGGCCGGTTCGCGGGTGCTTGCGGTTTCCTGGCGCTCCAGGCTGCCCGCATGCAGTGCAATACTCGCGCTCATTTCAGGCTCCTCTGGCGTAGCGGTTCTGCATCCATCCCTGCAGGCCGTTGATGATCAGCAGGAGGACAAAGGAGATGATCAACATCACCGAAGCCACGGCGGTGGCACCGGCGTAGTCGTACTGCTCCAGTTTGGTGATGATCATCAATGGTGTGATTTCGGAGACCATCGGCACGTTGCCGGCGATGAAAATGACCGAGCCGTATTCCCCGACCGCCCGCGCAAAGGCCATGGCGAAGCCGGTCAGCAAGGCGGGCGCGATGTGCGGCAGGATGATCTTGCAGAAGGTCTGCCAGCGCGAGGCGCCGAGACCGGCGGCGGCTTCCTCGACTTCCTTTTCGAGGTCGGCGAGCACCGGCTGCACCGTGCGCACGACAAACGGCAGACCGATGAACACCAGCGCCAGCAGCACGCCCTTGGGGGTATAGGCAATCTCGACACCCAGGGGCTCGAGCAGCTTGCCGACCGGACCGTTCTGCGAATAGATCGTCGCCAGGGCGATGCCCGCCACCGCCGTCGGCAGCGCGAAAGGCAGATCGACCAGCGAATCGACCAGGCCCTTGCCGGGAAAGCGGTAGCGCACCAGAACCCAGGCAAAGATCAGACCGAAGACGACGTTGATGCCCGCCGCCAGCAAGGAAGCGCCGAAACTCAATTGATACGAGGCCACCACGCGCGGACTGCTCACCGCCGCCCAGAAGGCATCCCAGCCGAGGGTGAAGGTTTTCGCGCCCACCGCCGTGAGCGGAATGACGACGATGATGGCCAGGTAGACCAGGGTGTAGCCCATCGCCAGGCCAAACCCCGGCAAGGGGCTGAATCTCCTCAGGCTGGCCATGCGTGACTCCCGAAAAACACTTGGATCATTCTCAACTCCTGCTGCAACGCAACATGACATGCCGCCAGTCTATGGGCAAGCAAGTTATGATGACAAATACTTAAATGCGAGAACTTAATGCAAATTCGTTATAAAGACGGGACTGGATGCCGGTAGCCCCGCCCCGTCGCCGAGAACTCAGCGTTTGCCGCCAGGGACGTAAAGCTGGTCGAAGATGCCACCATCGGAGAAGTGGGTCTTCTGGGCGTTGCGCCAGCCGCCGAAGGTGTCGTCGATGGTCACCAGGTTGACCTTGCCGAACTGCCTGGCGTACTTCGCCGCGATCCTGGCGTCGCGCGGGCGGTAGTAATGCCTGGCGGCAATGTCCTGGCCTTCGGGGGAATACAGGTATTCGAGGTAGGCCTGCGCGACCTTGCGCGTGGCGCGCTTGTCGACCACCTTGTCGACCACCGACACCGGCGGCTCGGCGAGGATCGACAGCGAGGGCGTGACGATCTCGAACTTGTCCGGACCGAGTTCCTTGATCGCCAGATAGGCTTCGTTCTCCCAGGCGATCAGGACATCGCCGATGCCCCGCTCGACGAAGGTGGTGGTCGAGCCGCGCGCGCCGGAATCGAGGACCTTGACGTTGCCGTAGATCTGGCCGACGAATTCGCGGGCTTTCGCTTCACTGCCTCCGGACTGTTTCAGCGCGTACGCCCAGGCCGCCAGGTAGTTCCAGCGCGCGCCACCGGACGTCTTGGGGTTGGGGGTAACGATAGCGACGCCCGGCTTGCTCAGATCGCTCCAGTCCTTGATGGCCTTGGGATTGCCTTTGCGGACCAGGAAGACGATCGTCGAGGTGTAGGGCGCCGCGTTGTTGGGCAGGCGCTTCTGCCAGTCGAGCGGCAAGATGCCCCGGTCGGCGATGGCGTCGATGTCGTAGGCCAGCGCCAGGGTGACCACGTCCGCGTCGATGCCGTCGATCACCGATCGGGCCTGCTTCCCCGAACCGCCGTGCGAAGCGTTGACCTTGACGGTGTCGCCGGTCTTCCCTTGCCAATACCTGGAAAATGCCGCGTTGAAGTCCTGATACAACTCGCGCGTCGGGTCGTAGGAAACGTTCAGAATGGCGATCTCGGCGGCGTTCGCACTGCCGAGCAGCAGGGCGCCGGCCAGCAGGCCGGCGAACAGACGTTGCAATTTCATGGGGACTCCGTTCAGTCAAGGGATGGCGCGGAGTCTAGAAAAGCGGCGCGGCGAAACGAACGAATCTTTGCTTATTAGCTTATACGCAGGTTTTCCGATGCCGCGGATTGTGGACCGTTGCACTCCTTTCCCGTGTCGGCTTGCTGGTTGGGAAGCACGGTATAACCGTGGGTCTGGAGCACATGTAGTTGCGGCGAGATTAAACACGATCACCGGCAAGCCGTCACCGAAGGTGGAGATCTACCACTTCTGTGACGCCCTGTTCGCTCGTGAACTCCTCGATTACAGCCTGGAATTCGTGGTCTTGATGCCTTGCCGTATCGCCGTCGTCGAAGTCTCCCAGCAAAAAATTGGGTTGACCATGCTCGACTGGGATGTGCGTTGGACTGAAAGGGTTGAGCAAAGCCCGACCGCGAGAGTCGAGGGATCCGTGCTGCTGCGGCGAACCACTTTTTTCTGCAATGCATATCACCGAGCGCAAACGGAGACCGCCTGCAGCAGCCTCCCGAGCGCCGCGAAATCGATCACGGAGCGAACCCGTACGCATGCCTCGAACGCGCCGAAGCAGACATGTTCCGCATTCCTTGCCGCGCAGCCTGGCGGGGCGTTGATGAGGGCAGCAGCCATCCCTGGACGAGTATCGAGCCATGCAGGCCGAGGCGTTGGAAAAAGGCAACGCCACCAGCCCCCGCGCTTGAGACTTCCACGCCTTTTTGTCCTACACTGCGCGAGCCCAACAACAACTTCAACGGAGGGACCCATGTCCACGTCGTACCTCGGTTTTCTGCCGTACCGCATCCCGATCCTGATAGGCGCCGTCGGCCTGCTGAGCGCCTGCGCCACACCTTACAGCGAAGCACCCACCGCGACCAACTTCCCGTCGTCGAAGCAGCTCAAGTTGCAGGCCGGCGCCCACTGGAACGCCATCGCAGGTAATACCGCCGAGACGTTGATGAAGTCTCTGCGGCTGGGTGGGGGATGCGTTGCGGCAACACCCGAGTGCACGCGCATCTACGTCAGACCGCCAGCGGACCCGTCGGCATTCGCGCAGGCGTTCCGGTCCTCGTTCATCACGGCGCTGGTGAATTCCGGCGTCAGCGTGGCCAAATCGCCGAGAGGTGCCACCGAAATCGATTTCGAAATCCAGGCGGTGAAGTTCTCGCCCAGGCGTCCGGACGGCAGGTTCTATAGCGCCACGGTGATTTACGGCGGTTTGTGGGGTCTGGCCGGCGTATGGGATAGTGCTTCGCCAGGTGCTGCGGGGGCTCTGGCGGTGGGTGCCTTCGACGCTTATCGCTGGTTGACGTCCGAGTGGGCTTCCGGCCCGACACCGCAAATGGAAGTGATCGTCACGGTTTCGGCGAGCGACGGCAACCAGTACCTTGGCCGCGCGACGAACGTTTACTACGTGGCTGACAGCGATGCCTTGTTGTATGCGCCGCCGCCAGTGCTGTACAACATCCCGGTGAGAGGTGGCGAATGAGGACGCGGACAGTAGGGGTGGTCGGAGCCCTTGTCACTGCGACCTTGCTGGCCGGTTGTGCCACCGACGTACCGCGGGTTCCGGAGATCACTTACGAGCAAGCGGCCAATAGTGAGCTGGTGGCGACCAACTATCGCGCGGCCGATGCGCTGATGGCGCAGTTTGGCGGTAGCCCATCCGGCGGGCCGTTGATCATGGCGACGGTGGTCAATATCGACGCCCTCGATCAATCCTCGACGCTTGGCCGACTGATTTCGGAACAGGTGTCGGCACGCTTTTCGCAGCGTGGATTCTCGATGATCGAGATGAAGTTCCGCAGCGCCGTGTATATGAAGCGCGGCGAAGGGGAACTGGTCCTGACACGGGAAATCAATGATGTCGCGAAGTCGAACAAGGCGCAGGCAGTGATTGTCGGGAGCTATGCCACGGCCGCGAACGGCGTGTACATCAACATGAAGATCGTCCAGCCGGGCAGCAACACCGTGCTTTCGGCATACGACTACGTGTTGCCGGCAAACAACGAGATTCGCAGCATGCTCGGACGCAATACCGGAAGATGAGGGATCAGGCGCACTGATCAGGAGCCGCCGTCAGGCGGCTTTTTTTGCGCCTGTCGCAGCGCCTCTGCGTGGCATTGGCAACCCTTGCTCTGCGGCAGTCCGCTGCGGGACAATCGCTCTGCGCGCCGCACGCCGCGAAACTCATTCTCCTGCGCAACCTTCGAACCGGATCCAGCCCACTTATGCTCAGTATCGAATTCGAATCGGCGAAGTTCCTGCCGTACCTGCCCGAGTCCAGCCAGGCCAACCCCGGCGCCTATGGTTTTGAGCTGGCTCTGTGGCTGTCACAAGCGCTGATGCGCGCCGGCATCGTGACGAGCTATCCGCTGGGAGAGGACTGGGGCTGGTTCATCGAATACCTCGCCGGCGAGGCCGAGTTCATGATCGGCTGCGGTTCGCGGGCCGACGCCGGCGAAGGGTATACCGGCCAGCCCATCGCCTGGCATGTCTTCATCAAGCAGCAGTTGTCGCTCAGGCAGCGGCTGACCGGCGGCGCGGCCCCGCAGGTCGTCGCGACGCTCGCGCAGGCGATTCAGACCGCCCTTGCCGCCGAAGGCATCACGCCGATTGTCGAAGGCGCGGCCTAAACCTGCGTAGTGCCGCGACCGGGACGATTTTCCCGGTTCGACAGGAATTTGCCAGATAGCGCGCACGAAAAGGATGCCCGCACAAGCCCGGAACGCCGCGACGCTTGAGGCCGACGTCGACAACATTCCGAACGGCTTCGGCCCTGATCATCGGATGATTTTACTGTTGAGCGCTTATTGACTGAACGCGTTGTTGCGCCCGGAAACGGCAAGGCAGCTGACCGAATCCACCTGGCAAACCACGACATAGGTCGACTTTTCGCCGCAACCCTCGACGCCGACGGTGTATTCGGCGCGTTCAATACCGTTCCACAGCACCGGCTGCAGCAGGTTACTGGAAAGCACGATGCCGGTGGCCGTGGGGCAGGATAGCTCGAACTGGCCGCGGCGAGTAGCAACGTTGACGGCGTTGGCCTGATCGTCGGCCAGGAGTTGCTGGTCGCTGGCGCAGCCCGCCACCACGAGATTGAAAGCTATCAAGGCAAGCATTCTGGTTTTGGGCATGATGGTCTCCATTGAAGAGGGGGATGTGCTGGCGCGATTATTGGTTGGTTTTCCGTATCGTGCAAGCCGGCGTTACCCCAGCAGGGCCCACACCTGCGTCTGGCAGGGCAAGAGCAAGGCACGCAAAAAGTGGCAGATCAAGGACAAGGAGAGCATGAAGTGGCTGAACAGCTTCTCCCGTGTGGCCGCCATCCAGGTGGAGCACCCCGAAACCCGGTTGGTGAGCCTGGGCGATCGCGAGCCGGACATTCATAATCTGTTTAGCACACGACGTGGTCCGCGTTACCGAATACCGTAGATCAATTCCACCCGTCGCATGAGCTGGCGGCATTCCTTTGTCCTGCAATCGGGCATTGATTCCCCTCGCCCGACGCTATAGCGACGCAGCGGATGAATCTGTTTCTTGGGAACGCCGTAGGTACGAAGGAGTTTGGCGACGGCTTCGATACGCTGGTCAGATATCGCCAGATTATATGAGTCACTGCCCAGGTCGTCCGTGTAACCGGCCAAGGTCACCACCTGCGCCGGATTCTCCTTCAACCGCGCTGCGTGCTGTCGTAGTTTGTTCTGCCCCGCCGGATCGATACGCGTTGCGCCCTTGGCGAAGTAGATGCTGTTAACTTCCTCCAGCGCTACAGAATCCGTGTCCCTGGTTGAGGGCGCATCCAATGGTTTGTCTGGAGCTGCAGTAGATTCAAGCGACTGTTGCGGCATCGGTTCTGAAGGTGAGATAGCCAAGGTACTACATCCGATGAGCATTACGCCATAGAGCAGCGGTGTCAGGCTGGAGAGCCTGGACATGATCTGACCAGGCCTCATTTCGAATCCCGCAGCATGTCGGCCAACGGTATGCTGGCGAAAGCATCGTCTCGTCCGGGCAGATGCCGTATCAACTCAAATAGATTGATATACAATGTTTGCAAGGCGACTTCCGGCATGGCGGCGAGCGCTTCGGGAAGGACGCCTTCTGCGGACCCTGGTAGCGCTGCGATGGCCTGCACACCGTCGGGAGCGAGCTGGAGACCGACCCGGCGCTGATCGTCCTGCTTGCGCGTCTTGATGAGGCATCTGCGAGTAACCAGTTTTTCAACCAGTTGACTGCAGGTGGACTGGTGTATGCCTAGGCGTGCAGCGAGTTCTGTCACTCCAAGCCCCGGGCAGCGCTGCACCTCCTGCAGAATCCACATCTGCGAACCGGGAAGTCCGCAGCGCTCTTCCACCTCACGGAAATACTGGCGCATCGTGCCATAGATCACGCGGAACTGTTGCAGAACCGCCAGAGGGATCTGTGGTGTGGCAACCGTCAAAGGAAGTGTCATTGGGCGTTAGCCATTGCTCTAATCGAAATAGAAAGATTATTATATTCACTATCAATGTAGTCTCATGGATTTTTCGTACATGCACCTTTGGCGATGACTTTGCGCCGACGCCGATGGTCACGTAATTGCGCCACACAGAGCACCGGTAAGGGGTCGCGACTCGATGTTCAATTCGATCCAGATTTTCGGCATGGCGCTTCTTGGCGGCCTGGGTGCAGGCGAGGTTTCGCGTCGAGCTTTGGCTTTACCACGGACCACCGGCTACGTCTTTTTTGGGCTGCTGGTCGGCCAGAGCGGACTGGGGTGGATAGCGCCTTATCACATCGAATCCAACCAGATTTTCATCGATCTGGCACTGGGCCTGATCCTGTTCGAATTGGGCTATCAAGTTCCGCTGGTGGCGATCAGCGAAGGATGGAGCCGACTGCGCGCGGGGTTGCTGATCTCCCTGACCACAGGTGCGACCGTAGTACTGACGCTCCTGGCCATGGACTTCTCCGCCAGATCCGCAGTCTTTGCGGCAGCCCTTTGTCTGGCCACTTCGCCAGCGATCACGATTGCGACCTGCAGCGACGTAGGCGCCAGAGGAGACAAAACCGGCTTGCTGTTCACCATGGTGGCAACCACTGGATGCGTTGCCTTTGTGATCTCGACTTGGTCCATGCCCTTTCTGGTTGAGGACGAGACAAGCCGTTACCTTGTCAGCGCCTGGACGGCGACCCAGGAACTTGGTGCGGCCGTCGTGCTCGGTGGATTGTGCGCCGGGTTGGTGCTGATTGGCGCGCGGTTCCTGGGGCAGCGGCCAGAACACCAGCACCTGCTGATTCTGGGTACCATCGTTCTGGGTGTTGGAACCGCCATTTACCTGGATATCTCGGTGCTGCTGCCGATGCTGCTCTTTGGTTGCCTGACGCGAGCTCTTGACCAGAAGCAGCAGGTCGTTGCCATCCGGATTGCCAGTGATGCCAGGATCTTTCTGGTAGCCACGTTCGTTCTTGCCGGAGCCATCCTGGATCTTGGCGTGCTAATGGCATACTGGCTGGAAGCACTTGTACTCGTGATGGCACGCTTCTCAGGGCAAATCGCAGGGGTTTTCTGGAATCGGCATCGCCTCGGTTTGAACACTGAATCGTCAATTTACTTGTCTATTGGGTTGCAGCCGATGTCAAGCATTGCTCTGGTTCTTCTTGCCAACATGCAGACGCTCTACTCCGGTCTTGAGCCACGGCTGACGGGCGCCTTGCTGGCGACGATTCTCCTCATGCAGTTGCTTGGTCCCCTGGCCACGCAGACGGCGATCAAGGGCTTCGGCGAGGCAACATGTCTACAATCGGACGACCCGGCAGTGGACAAGACTGCCTCAGACAGAGATTCCTGGGAAAACAAATCATGAGCAGACGCCCGCTACGCATTGGTCTCTCCGCACGCATCTATCACCCAGTGGTCGGCGCCACTGGTTTGCAGTCGAAATCGCTGCAGTACCTCGAGCAATCGGTGGCGCACTGGGTGATGTCCCGCGAAGTGATGGTGTTCATGATCCCCGCAGTCAGTGGCGACGCCATGGTTCATCGCAGCAGCATCCGGCTCTCGGACTACCCGGAGTATCTCGATGGCCTCATTCTCCAGGGCGGAGCCGACATCAGCCCACAAAGCTACGGGGAGGAGCCGTCGCAACCTGACTGGGCTGGCGACCGGGTACGCGACGCCTACGAAATGGAGCTTCTCCACGAATTCATGGAAGCCGGCAAGGCGGTGCTCGGCATCTGTCGCGGCGCCCAACTGATCAACGTGGCGCTTGGCGGGACACTCTATCAGGACATTGCCACACAGATCGAAGCGGCGGACGAGCACGTCCATAGCGATTACGACCAGCACAGCCATGCGGTCGAGTGGGCCGCAAAGTCCGGCTTGGCGAAGCTCTATCCGGGCAAGACCGGTGGGCGGGTGGTGTCGATACATCATCAGGCGATCCGAGCATTGGGTCGGGAACTGCGGGTCGAAGCGCGCAGCACCGGGGACGGCCTGATCGAAGCCATTCGCCTGCAAGGTAGACCGTATGTTCTGGGCTTGCAGTGGCACCCGGAGTTCCATCCTCCCGGCAGCGAAGATCTGTTGGACTGCACGCCAATCCTCGACGAGTTTCTCGCTGCCGCGCGCGGCCGACTTTGGTGAGCACAACGGATCGATGCTGAACGGCATCCTGTCGCCGGCACGCACCGCCTGGGAAGGATTGCAGGAGCGCCTCTTCTTCCTGCCACCCTTCCCCGATGAACTCGATTCTCTCGCCTTGTTCAGCATGCTGCTGGTCGTCGGTTTGCTGGTCGGTGAGTGGTTGCGCGCCAAACTGGGCTGGCCCAAAGTCATCGGCTACGTCCTGGCAGGAACGTTCTTCGGCCCCTCCATGCTCGGCTGGATCAGCATTGAGGCACTGGCCCAGATACGGCCGATGGCCGATGCAGCACTCGGACTCCTGATGCTCGAGATCGGCCGACGCCTCGACCTGCGTTGGCTCGGTGATAACCGCGATTTGCTCAGAGCAACGATTGGCGAGATCACCCTCTCCTTCACGGCCATTTTCCTCTTCGCCTGGGGTTTCGTTGGGTTGATGCCGGCATGGGCGGCCGCGGCCGCAGCCGTAACCATGGCCTCGGCGCCGGCGGTTGTCCTGCTGACCGTCGAGGAATCGAGCGCGCAGGGGCAGGTCACCGAACAAATAATCCTGCATACGGCGCTGAGTGCGGCGGCGTCATTTGTCGTCTTTGTTGTCGTCGTCGGCGTGGTGCACGCGGAATACAGCGACGACTGGCTGAATGCCGTAGCCCATCCGCTGTGGGTTGTGGTCGGTTCCTTGATAATCGCCTGGCTGATGGCGCTTCTCGCTCGTCTGGTCGCGGCGCTGTTGCCGAAGCGCTCGCTGGCACAGGTCTTCATCCTCGTGGCCACGGCCCTGCTCGCCGTCGGCACTGCCCGCATGCTGGCGGTGCCGGTCTTTCTGACGCTTTTCCTGATGGGGGTGATCCTGTCGTTCAGCGATCAGGAAAGAACGCTCAGCTATACCAACCTGCCGGAAGGACACTGGTTGCTGGCGATCATCCTCTTCGTCGTCGTCGGCGCTTCGCTGCCCTGGCAGGACTTCACCTGGCTGATCGGACTGCAGGCGATTGGCCTGTTGATCGTTCGGGCGGTGGCCAAGGTGACTGCCGTGGCATGGGCTGGCGGTGGTCTGTGCGTTGCCAGGAGAGTACTGGTTGGCATCGGCATTCAGCCGCTGTCGGCAACTGCCGTCTTTATGGCTTATGAAATCGCCGGACTCTACCCGGAAATCGGCCGTTCATCGCTGTCATTGCCGCTGTTTGCGGCCGCCATCATGGAACTTGCCGGCCCTGCCCTCTGCCGTTTCGCGGTGACGCGCGCCGGCGAGACCGCGGCGACCGACAACAGCAAGGAAGGAGTGGCATGAGCCAGCCAATCGCCGAATTCAGACAGAGCCAGCCACTGACCCTGGGAGTCGAGCTTGAGTTGCAGCTGGTTTCCGTGCGCGATTTTGATTTGACTCGCGGAGCGACGGATCTTCTCGGCAGCATGGACTACGATGGCCGCTTTGGTGAGATCAAGCTTGAAATTACCGAAAGCATGATCGAGGTCAGCACCCTGCCGCGCACACTCGTCGATGGCATTGCTGCCGATCTGGTCGGCCTCCGGCAAGCGCTTGTCAGTCAGTGCGTACGCAACCATATCTCCGTTTGCGGCGGCGGCACGCATCCCTTCCACCGCTGGGCGGAGCGGCGGATTTGTCCGGGTGATCGCTTCGATGAGATCTCCCAGCGTTATGGCTACCTGGCCAAGCAATTCACGGTCTTTGGCCAGCACATTCATGTCGGCTGTACGTCGGGTGACGAAGCGATCTGGATAACGCAAGCCCTGGGACCCTATGTGCCGATCTTCATCGCGTTATCGGCTTCGTCACCATTCGTCGATGGCGAAGACACGCTGTTCCAGTCCTCTCGCCTGAACGCCGTCTCGGCCTTCCCCTTGAGCGGACAATGCCCGGAATTACGCGACTGGGCAGACTTCATTGAACACTTTTCCTTTCTGCAGGCCTGTGGTATTGCTCGCAGCATCAAGGACCTTTACTGGGATATCCGCCCAAAACCCGAATTCGGCACGGTAGAAATCCGCGTTTGCGATACGCCACTGACGGTCGAGCGCGCCGCAGCCCTGGCGGCCTTGGCGCAAAGTCTGGTACGCCATCTCTTGCGAACTCGACCCGCGCTCAACACTCAACGGCAACTGTATGTCGCCCGCTACAACAAGTTTCAGGCGTGCCGCTATGGTTTCGATGGGCGGATCTCGGATCCTGTCAGCCTGCGGCAAGTCCCTCTCCGGCAGATCGCCCGTGAACTACTCGCTGCGTTGGTCGAGGATGCCCGAGAACTTGGCTGTTCAGCATGGCTTGAATTGCTGCAGGCCTCCCTGGCAGGAGAGATCTCCGACTCCAGATGGTTGCGCGGGCGTCAGGCCATCCACAAAAACCTGAACGATGTCGTCCGTGAGGCCACAATGCGCTTTAGCAATAAAGGGAGCCTGCACCTTGCCGAGGGACAGCGATGAAGCAATGGCTAACATTGCTGGCGTTGACGGTACCTTTGGCATGGCCACTGCATGCGGCAGAGGAGTGTGTGATCGAGTCGGTCCCCAGGGGCACAAAGGGCCCTGGCCCATGGATCGACCAGGACAACTGGTTAGCTCCTGAAAATCTTCGCATCGGCTTGCAGTCATTCGGCAGCTTCATGCCGTTGCTGAAAATCAGAGTGACAGCTACAGGCCACATTCTCCGCCCGGCTCCTCGACAGATCGAGCTCGACAAGCTCAAGGCCCGCGACCCGCTCGATCAGCAGCAGCGCGATATCGGTTTCCTGCTGGCCACGCGCTTGTATGCTGATGGCTTGTTAGTGCTGCGCGACGGTAAGGTGGCTGGCGAGCGCTACTGGAATGGGCTGGTTGCACAGGACCAGCGACTGCTGCTTGGCGCAACCCGACCACTGCTCTCCCTGATGGGTGCAATGGCAGTAGCCCAGGGCAAGCTCTCGCCGGACCGGTCAATCATTCGCTACGTACCGGCCCTTAGTGGGCAGACGGGGTTGCGGAAGTTGTCAATTCGGCGCCTCCTCGAAGGAGAGAGTAGCTTCGATTGGTCGTCGCAGGACGTCGATGACTGGCTGGTGTCAGGTGGATGGAACTTCGGCAAGACCGCCAGCGGGATTCGGGCATGGCTTAACCAACCGGGCCGCTGGGAAAGGGGCTTTGCCACGAACCAGCAACTCGGCGAAGTCGGACCTGACACCGACCTGCTCGTCTGGGCACTGGCCGAAAGTTACCGGCTACCGCTGGCCCAGATCTTTTGCGAAGAAGTATTTGAAAAACTCCGGCCCGAGAATGCAGCCTTCTGGCTGACCGACACGCAGGGAACGGAACTGTCCGCTGGATTGGCTCTTTCGCTTCGTGATTTTGCCCGTTTGGGGCAACTGCTGATCGATGCCAGGAACAGCAGTCGACGCAGCAGGATTCCAAACTGGTTCATCGAGACGCTGACCGCCTCAACCGGGCTGCGAACAGCAAACACTTCGGATCTCAGAGGCCTGAAAAAAGGCAGCGAATTTCGCTACGGCTTTGTCCACCTCGGCGGTGCGCAGAACCGCATCGCCATTCTGGGACCGTACGGCAACAGCCTGTACATCGATTTTGATCGTCGACTGGTGATTGCCATTTATGCTGCCTATCCTAGGGATCACACCGCAGGAATGCGGGCTACACTTGAGCAGATATGGGACACCCTGGCTTCTGCAACGCAGCCGATTGGCAAGCGTTGAAGCATGAGGTGAGAATATGCGGAAGTAAGTCAGGAACAGCTTGACTACCACGTCGATACCGAACCACAGGATGACCAGCGGAATCAACGCCAGCAGCGGAATGTTGCGAATCATCTGCAGGCTGGTGTCGAGAGCGATTTCCATTTTTCGGAAAGATCCGGTCAACAGACCGAGGATGAGACCCAGCCCGCCGCCGATGGCGAAACCGGCAAGCGCCCTGCCGGCGCTGACCCGGATGTGGGTCCATAACTCGCCGGACAGCGCCAGTGTCCAGCCGGCTTTCAGGACGGCGAACGGTTCCGGCAGGATGCGGGTAGACAGCCAACCGAAGAGCGCCGACAGTTCCCAGATGACCAGGATGGCAATCGGCAGGAGCCAGGGCAACAGGCCCCTGGCACCCTCCCCGAGGGCCTTGATCGGTGATTTCATGCGCTTCTCCTGCAGGCGACCGGCGGACCGTATGCAGCGGTCAACGCGGCGTTGATGTCAGAGCTTGGCGATCGAGACTTCGGTTGCCTTGACCAGCGCCAGCACCTCGGTGCCCACCTGCAGTTGCAATTCCTTGACTGACCGTGAGGTGATCACGGATGTGACGATGCCATGTTCGGTTTCGACGTCGACCTCGGATACGACGGGGCCGTCGATAATTTCCCTGATGCGGCCGCGAAACTGGTTTCTGGCGTTGATGGACTGGATCGGCACGATGATCTCCGTGGGGTGAATGATCCGGCCATTGTGGGCAGTGCTGACAGGCTCGACAAATAAGAAGAAATGCCAAGCTTATTACTCGCGAGCCCTGGAGTGGTATCCGCAGTTCATCCGGAAACCGACGCCGTACGGGCGCGTTCCGCTGGAGATCGCTGTGTTCGTCTCGGCCTGCCGCCGCGCGTACGCTGCCGTGGTGCTCAAGCGCGAAGTGATGATCCGTCACGAATCCTTCGCCACGGGAGAACCCGACGCAACGATCAGTCCCACCTTCCCCGCCATCTCGTCCAGGCGCTCAATCCGCAGGCGGCGGCAGGTTTCCCTTACCAAAGACCGGACTAAGGTCACTGTCCACGGCTTGTTCACAGCTTGCCCACAGGGTTGCCAGCGGGTTCTGGGGACAGGAACGGCTATCCACAGGCTGTCCACAGCTTGCCATAGGTGAAATCTCGGATGGCATCCTTGGCTACCGAAACGAACAGCATCACCAACCAGGCAGCCGGTTACTGTCAGTCCTTGCGCAACTCCACGCGACCGTCGATGACCTGTACCCGGTCACCCTTGCGCGGCACCGGCTCGTCCGCCTGCTCGATGAAGGCGTAACTGCCGTCATCGTAACGAACGGTGAGCACGTAGCTGACAAGCGGGGCCCCGGCCTTGCGCGCATCCCGAACGCTGCTGCCGCTGCCGATGATCGGCGTGGTCGTCAAGCTGCCGCCCATCCCGCTCATCTCGCCCCGTGCAACGGCGGCAGGGTTGCGACCGCGCGCGGGCTCGCGGTTCTGCGTGCGTATGCCGGTGACCACGCCGCAGCGCTCGCATGGCCCGCTGCGCTGTTCTTCGAGCAACACGCGATAATCCTCCTCGTCACTCGGCAGTTGCAGGCTGCTTTGCGCCAGCGACAGCGGGGGCATGGCCAGAAGCAGCCAGACGGCCGCCAGCATTCTTGTGCTCTGCATCAGAAACTCTCCTCGCGAGACTGGTATTCGAAGGCCGACGTGCCGCAACACCGTGCACCGCCAGGCTCGCGCCGATGTTAATGCGAAAGTCGGCTGAGCGGCTCGGGAATCGCTCTCTTGCCGAAGTGGGGGCCCTCGTGATTCCCGTTTCTGACGGCAGCAGGCGAGCTTCGCCCGTACTGCGGCATACGCCAGGCCTTCGAAAGCACGCTAGTATTCCCCTCTCCGGCCAGTGTCCGATGCCCCGGAGCAAACCCACCACCCTTACCAACGCGTGCCATGGACCCCAAATCTTTCGTTGACTCCGCAGTGTTGCTGTTGGTCGTTGCCGCGATTGCGGTGACCGTGTTCCGGCATTTCGGCCTGGGCTCGATCCTCGGGCTGCTGGTCACCGGCGTAGTCGTCGGGCCGCACACGCCCGGTCCCTTCGTGACCACCGAAGTCGAGGGCGTACGCCATTTCACCGAACTCGGGGTGGTACTGCTGATGTTCCTGATTGGCCTGGAGATGAAGCCACGCCGCTTGTGGGAGTTACGGCGTACGCTTTTCGGGCTGGGTTCGCTGCAGATCATTCTGTCGGCTGTGGTGATCAGCGCTTATTTCCGACTTTTTCAGGACAACTGGTCCACGGCCTTGCTCATCGGCGCAAGTTTTGCGCTGTCCTCCACTGCATTCGTGGTGCAGATGCTCAAGGATCAGGGCGAGATGGCCAGCCGTCACGGCCAGACCGCTTTCGCCGTGTTGTTGATGCAGGACCTTGCCGTAGTCCCGCTATTGGCGCTGGTGCCGATTCTCGCGGACGCCGGACCGCTGCCGGCCGGCTTGCCGCTGTGGGAGCAACTGACCGGGGCGGTGGCCATGGTTGCCCTGGTGCTGCTTGGTGGCCGCTACCTGCTGCCGCGAGTTCTCGATCATCTGGCACGCAGCAACAACCGCGAGGCTTTCCTGCTGACCACCATGGCGGCGGTATTCATTGCCGCCAGCGCCATGGAACATGCCGGCATGTCCATGGCGCTGGGAGCGTTCCTGATCGGGATGATGCTCTCGACATCGCGCTACAGTATCCAGATCGAGGCCAGCATGGAACCTCACAAAGGGCTGCTGATGAGCCTGTTTTTCGTTGCCGTGGGCATGTCGGTCGACGTCGGTACCCTCGCGCAGCACCCGCTCCTGTTCGTGGCGCATGTCGTATCGATCCTGGCCATCAAGGTGGCCGTGCTGTACGGGCTGTGCCGGTGCTTCGGCAGCGCCCGCAGCACGGCGCTCAAGGTCGCCTGCATGCTCTCGCAGGGTGGCGAGTTCGGCTTCGTGCTGTTCGGGGCCGCCAAGGCGCTGGCGGTCATCGACGATCTGGTGTTCGCGATGGGCGTGGCGATCATTTCAGTGACCATGCTGCTCACCCCGCTGCTGGCAAAGCTCGGCAATCACCTGGCACAGCGAGCGACCGACGCCGCCGCAGAGGGCCACGAGCATTTGCTTTACCCGGAGCAGGAGGCAGAGTCGGGAGCGCGCGTGGTGATCGGCGGTTACGGCCGCGTCGGCCATACGGTCGGCACCATCCTGGCCAATAGCGGCATCTCCTTCATCGCCTTCGACACCGATGCCGCCTTGGTCGCCAGATGGCGCAGCGAGGGTCATCCGGTGTTCTACGGCGATGTCGGTGACCCGGAACTGCTCGCCACCGGACCGCTCCAGAGCATCGAACTGTTGGTCCTGACCATCGACGACGAGAACGCCGCCGTTCGAGCCACGGTGATGGTCCGCGCGCATGCTCCGCAGCTCGGCATCGTGGCCCGCGCGCGTGACCTGGCAAGCTGCGACGCTCTGCTCCGGGCTGGCGTCAACAAGGCCTTTCCGGAAACTCTCGAGGCCAGCCTGCGGCTGGCGGCGGAAACCCTCGAGGCGCTCGGCACCTCCAGCAGTGACACCGACACCTTGCTGCGCGGCGTGCGGAGCACGGATTATGCCCTGGTACGCTGCGGCCCGGAAGGCGCAACAGGGACGAACGGCGAGCGCCAGGGCTGACGCACCGCACCGCCAGCCACGCGTCCCGCCGCCGCGCCGCCGGGGTGCTTCCCGCTCGCGGACCGCTCCGGACAAAGCGCCGCAGCGGCAAAAGCGCTACTATTCGCCTGTTCGCCCGCTTCCCCGACGCCATGCTGAACGCCATTCCCATCCGCTACGTCGAACCAGTATACCGCCCACCCAGCGAAGCGGAGTCACTGATCGTGCCGGTAACCGACGGCTGTTCATGGAATCATTGCACGTTCTGCGAGATGTATACCTCGGAACAGAAGCACTTTCGCGCCCGCGACGAGGCCGAGGTAGTGCAGGGTATCCGGGAGACGGGGGCACGCTTCGGCAACGCCGTTCGGCGCGTCTTCCTGGCCGATGGCGATGCACTCGTGCTGCCGACGCGTCGCCTGCTCAATATCCTCACTGCCATCCGTACTCACCTGCCGGCGGTTCACCGGGTATCCAGTTACTGCCTGCCGCGCAACCTGCGCCGGAAGACGGTCGAGGAACTGCGTGAACTGGCCGCGGCGGGCCTGTCGATCGCGTATGTGGGAGCCGAGTCGGGCGACGACGAAGTGCTGGAACGGGTGA
This sequence comes from Candidatus Accumulibacter propinquus, assembly GCA_016714935.1. Classification (GTDB taxonomy): domain Bacteria; phylum Pseudomonadota; class Gammaproteobacteria; order Burkholderiales; family Rhodocyclaceae; genus Accumulibacter; species Accumulibacter propinquus. The sequence goes on from JADKBU010000029.1 coordinate 28,637, forward strand.
ACAAGGGTGAAACCTCGGCTTCGACACTGGACGCCCTGGACAAGCTCGGCGCCGCGGGGATCAAGCGCTCGGTGATGATTCTCAACGGTCTCGGCGGTCCTGAACTCTCGCTGCGGCACGCCGACAACTCGGCGCGCCTGCTCAACGCCGCCCAGCCCGAGTTCCTGGCGACGCTGGTCGTCAGCTTTCCCCTTGGCGAGCAGCGCTTCCGCGCAGGCTTTCCCGGATGGCGGCCACTGCGTCAGCACGAGTTGTTTGTCGAAATGGCACGTTTTGTCGAACGGCTCACCCTCGAACGGACCCTGTTCCGCAGCGATCACGCCTCGAACTGGCTGGTGCTCAGGGGTACTCTCGGCGCCGACAAGGAGCGCCTGCTGCATCAACTGCAGCAGGCGATTGCCCACCCGGAAACGGCTGCGCTACGACCAGCGTGGGCAAGGGGTTTGTAAGTGACTGAAGACTATCGGCGCTGCGCCGAAATGATCCGTCAAGCCGACGGCTTGCTGATCACCGCTGGAGCGGGCATCGGGGTCGACTCCGGACTGCCGGATTTTCGTGGACCACAAGGGTTCTGGGGCGCTTACCCGGCACTCGGTCGCGCACGCATCGCCTTCGAGGCGATCGCCAACCCGGCCGCCTTCGCCTCGCAGCCCCGCCTGGCCTGGGGTTTCTACGGGCATCGCTTGAATCTCTACCGGCGGACGGTGCCCCACGAGGGTTTCCGGATCCTGCAGCGAATTGGCGAACGCCTGCCGCACGGTGCCTACGTCTACACCAGTAACGTCGATGGCCAGTTCCAGATAGCGGGGTTTGCCGAGGACCGAATCGCCGAGTGCCACGGATCGATCCATCACCTGCAGTGTATCCACCGCTGTCACCAGGGCATCTGGACGGCCGACGACTTCCACCCCGAGATCGACGAGGAGCACTGTCTGCTGACCTCGGATTTCCCGATCTGCCCGCGTTGCCACGACCTTGCGCGACCCAACATCCTGATGTTCGGCGACTGGGACTGGCTCAGCGCGCGCAGCGACAGCCAGGAACAAGGGCTGCACGCCTGGCTGCGTCAGGTCGAACGGCCGTTGGTAATCGAGGTGGGCGCCGGAACGAACATCCCGACCGCACGCCTGCTGGGGGAGCGGGTGCCCGGTCCACTGATTCGCATCAACCCGACCGAACCGCAATTGCCGCACGGCAAGGGAGTTTCGATTGCGGCCGGCGGCCTGGCCGCACTGCGCGCGATCGACAGCTGTCTGGTATAGAATTCGCGCCCCAGAGGGTGAACAACGCAAACGCATCAAGGAGAACCAGCAATGTCCGGTCACGGATTCCATGTACATGGCCCGCACGATCACGAAGTCGAACACGTCGCCCAGCATGGTGGCGACGGCTTTACCTCGCGCGTGGCAGTATTGACCGCCGTTTTGTCAACGGTTGGCGCCATTTTTGGCTATCTCGGCGGCCACTCGCAGAATGCGGCCCTGCTCTACAAGAACGAGGCAGCGATCCAGAAGACGGCAGCCTCGAACCAGTGGAACTACTATCAGGCCAAGAGCAACAAGCAGAACCTGGCCGAACTGTCGATCACTCTGACCAGTGGTGATGCGCGCGAGAAATACGTACAGGAAGTGGAGCGCTACAAAAAGGAAAAGCAGGAGATCAAGATCGAAGCAGACAAGCTCGAAGCGGTCGCCAAGGCGGCTGACCAGAAGAGCGAGTTGGAGATGCACGTGCACGAACGCTGGGCTCTGGCGACCACCCTGCTCCAGGTTGCCATCGCGATGGCCGCAATCACCTTGCTGACGCGCAAGCGCTGGATGCTGTTCGGTGTTTATGGTGCGACCGCTCTCGGACTGCTGGCCGGCACGGCCGGTTACCTTCACCTCTGATCCACGCTGCAGGCTGCAGTATTCAGGAGATGCACACCGATGCCAAACGTACACTGCCCGCCGCTCAGAATACGCTCTCCACGCCGTAGCGGCGCACTGTTGGCGGTGCTCGCCTGGCTGTCAGGCTGCGCCAGCCAGCCAGCCAGCGACGGCGCCGCAATCGCGCACTGGACGCAACTGGGCCCGCGTGGGGAGATCAGCCTGCGGGCGATCGTTGCCGCCAGTGACGGGTGTCCGACGGCGGTCGTCGATGGCGTCACGCTTCCCCTGCTGACGCGCGCCGGCGCCACGCCGCTGGCAACAGACCGCAACGTGGCGAACGGGAACCCGGCATTCGAGGCCGGGTTTGCGGTGAATTCCTGTGAACTCACCCTGCCAAGATCAGCACGTCAGGCAAGCATCGGCGACCAGGCCGTGGCGCTCCCCGGCACCGACATTCGACGCATCGTGGTGGTCGGAGACACTGGCTGCCGAATCAAGGTTCCGGCCAGCGGTTCGGGCGATCCGATCCAGGATTGCAACAATCCGGTCGATTGGCCCTGGCAGCGGGTGGCCGCAGCCGCGGCGCGCACGCGTCCCGATCTGGTGATTCATCTCGGCGATTACCACTACCGTGAATATTGCGACCAGCCGGCACTCTGCGGGCCACTACGCGAGCGGGGAGTGGTCATCGACTACGGTTGGTCCGGCTGGAACGCCGATTTCTTTGCCCCGGCAAAGCCGCTGCTGAACGCCGCCGCGTGGATCGTCGTGCGCGGTAACCATGAAGATTGTGATCGCGGGGGCGAAGGCTGGATGCGCTTCCTGTCCCCGGTGCCTTACCAGGCCTGCGCGAACCAGTTGTACAAGACGGACAGTCGCTCGGTACTCGACAACAACCGCACTGCCGACGCCTATACGATCGACCTCGGCGGCGCGCTCAGCGTGGTCGTCGTCGACAACGCCGGGCACGAGGACTACCGTCCGGCGAGCAAGGCCGCGCACGATGTCGCGATCTTCAAGCGCACCCTGGCGGCGCTGCAGACGGTTCCGGAGACGCATCAGGTCTGGCTGCTACTGCATCGCCCGATCTGGTACGACCTGCTCGAAGCGCCGGTGCAGCCCAACGCCTTGCAGCTTGCCCTGGCACGGCAAATGCCGGCGAACGTCCAGTTCGCCTTCGCCGGTCACCAGCACGCCTTTCAAACGATCAACTTTGCGCCCGAAAGCGACACCGTCAACTACCCGGCGGGGCGGCCGGCGCAAGTCGTGGTCGGCGCCAGTGGCACGCAGCTTGAAGCTTTCGATCCGTCTTCCCCCCTTTATCAAGGCAGCAGTGGTTCCGACAGCCGGGAAAGGGCGCATCCCGACGGGCGACTTTACGACGGCGTTGCCGCCGGCAGCGGCATCGTCCTCAATCGCTACAGCTTTCTGTTGCTGGAGCGCGACGATGCGGGCTGGGCGGGTACCCTGCTCGATCCCGATGGGAAAAGCATCAGCCGTTGCCGACTCGATGGAGACCGCAAGGAGATCGCCTGCAGCGTCCAGAACCCGTGATGGGCTGGGCGGCCTGACAGGTCGGCTGACGGATTAGACGGCAGCCTCGGTGTTGATCTCCCGGAAAAAGCGGTAGCAGTTGCGACCCGCTTTCTTGGCGTGGTACATGGCGGTGTCTGCGTTCTTGAGCAAACTGTGGACGTCGTCACCATGTTGCGGATAGACCGCGATACCGATGCTGGCCGAAATTTCAATCTGGTGAGGACCGATCCGGAAAGGACGACCGAGCGCAGCCAGAACCTTGCCAGCGACGACCACTGCATCCATCGCCTTGTCGATCTGCGCCAGCAGAATGACAAACTCATCGCCACCGAGGCGCGACACGGTATCCGAGGATCTCGGCGCACAAGCCTGCAGGCGGAGCGCGACTTCCCTCAGCAACAGATCGCCGATGTCGTGGCCAAGGCTGTCATTGACCGGTTTGAAGCGGTCCAGATCGAGGAACATCAGTGCCAGGGTACCTCGGTCGCGGCGCGCCTGCGCGATGGCCTGAAACAGGCGGTCGCTGAACAGTACACGGTTTGGCAGGTCGGTCAACTGGTCGTGATGGGCCAGGTGCTGCACACGCTCTTCGGTGGCCTTGCGTTCCGAAATATCCTGCTTGACGGCGACGAAATGCTGAATTCTGCCGTTGACGTCGGTCACCGGCGAAATGGTCAGCAACTCGTCATAGAGCGTGCCGTCCTTGCGGCGGTTGATCAGTTCACCGCTCCACACACGCCCGGCGAGAATGGTTTCCCACATCCGCTGGTAGAACTGCGCATCCTGCTTCCCGGAATTGAGCAACTCGTTCGGCTTGTGGCCCAGGGCCTCGGCAAGCAGGAAGCCGGTCATTCTGGTAAATGCCGGGTTGGCCCACTCGATCGTCGCATTGACGTCGGTGATGACGATGCCGTTGGCCACCGAATTCAGCGCAGCCCCGAACAAGCGCAGACGGGATTCGAGTCTTTGGCGTACCAGCGCGTGCCGTATCGCACGTCCGAGAGCATCGTGTTCGAACTGTCCCTTGACCAGGTAGTCCTGCGCACCGGCCTTCAGCGCCGCCTCGGCAAGCTGATGGTCGTCCTGACCCGTAAGCACGATGATCGGAACGTCCGGCACCACGACGCGCATCGCCTCGACCGTCGCCACACCCGTCGAATCGGGCAGGGACAGGTCGAGCAACACGACATCCGGCTTCCTGGCCGCTGCTGCTGCGACGCCCAGCGCCAGGGTCGGCGCACAAACCACGGGATCCTGGTCGCCAAGCCGCCGCATTCCGGCCAACCGTACGTTGGCCTGAATCAATCCCAGATCGCCGAGATCGTCCTCGATGACCAGTATCGAAATGCGCTGCTGGATTGCCGTGCTCATGCCCATTGCTCCTTAGTGCCCCGTGTTTCCAGGGTTCAACCCGCATTGTGCGGCAAGCGCACCAGATTGAACCAGTACTCACCCAAAGTGCGCACCTTGGCGATGAATTCCCGCAAGTCCGCCGGTTTCAGCAAGTACCCGGCCGCTCCGAGCTGATAGGCGGCCCGGACATCGGCGTCGAGCAGGGAAGACGTCACGACGACAACCGGTATGGCTCGCAGTTCGGTATCTGCCTTGATAGTCGCCAGGAACTCAAGTCCACCCTGCCCGGGCATCTTGAGGTCCAGCAGAATCAGGTCTGGGCGCACCGCGCCACGCCAGTACGGTTCCTGCTTGCGCAGGAAGCATAACGCCTCGTGCCCATCGTGTGCCTCATGCGTCTCGGCGACGAAGCCATTTCGGCGTATTGCCACCTGCATCAGGCGGGCATCGCCGGCTTCATCCTCGATCATCAGGATGCGCAGGGCTCGTGGCGTCTGATTCATGCGCGTCGCTCCGTTCCTCTGGGCATCATGAACCCTCCAGCGGCAGCGTCAGGGAAAAACGGCTGCCCTGCCCTTCGCCGGCGGACTCGGCCCAGATCCTTCCCCCATGGTGCTCGACAATCTTGCGGCACAGGGCCAACCCAACTCCCGTACCTTCAAAAGCCACTCGACTTTGCAGGCGTTGGAAGACCTGAAACAGGCGGCTCAGTTGCCCGGCAGGGATGCCGATACCGTTATCGGCAACCGACAGACACCAGTCGGCACCGGCGACCGTGCTGGCCACCGTGATTTGCGGCGTGCGTCCGGCGACACGGAACTTGGTGGCGTTGCCGATCAGGTTCTGCAGGACGCGCAGCATCCCGTCCGGGCGGACGTAAACCCGCGGCCACTTGCCGCAGACGCTGATGTTTGCCTCTGCCTCGGCGATCGCCGGTTGCAGGAAGAGCAAAGCTTCGTCCACTATCGCGCGGCTTTCCAGCCATGTCAGCGGCTCGCCCATGCGTCCAACGCGCGAGTATTCGAGGAGCGCCACCAACATCCGGTCCAGACGCTTGGCGCCATCGATGGCAAAGTTTAAATACTCGCTTTGCTCGGCATCAAGTTGCTCCGCGAGACTCATACCGAGCAGTTGCAGGTAACACGAGATCATTCTCAAAGGCTGCCGCAGGTCATGCGAGATGGCGTAGCTGAACTGCTCCAACTCGCCGTTGGAACGTCTGAGTTCGTCCTCGGCCTGCTTGCGCTCGGTAATGTCCTGCGTGGTACCGAGGCTGCGCACGGGTTTGCCGGCCGCGTTGCAGGTCAGGTCCGCCCTTTGTCGGATGTGGCGAATTGCCGCACCGACCATGATGCGGTGTTCATGTTCAAAGGAAGTACCACGGTCGAGGGCTGCCTGCCAGGCTTGCTGCAGTCCGCTGCGGTCTTCTGGAAAGACGCGCTCCAGGTAGGTCTTGTAGTTACCGACCGAGCCTTCGCGCAAACCAAAGATTCGGCAGGTTTCCGCGGAAAGAAGTATCTCGTCGGTCACCAGATCGTAGGTCCAGCTTCCGACATGGGCGACCGACTGTGCGCGAATGAAGTTGGCCTCGCTCTCGCGCAGTGCCTGCAGGGTCTGGTCCAGTTCCTGCACCTTCTGCTCGAGATCGCGCCGCAGGCTCTCCTGCTCGCGCAGCAGCCGATAGGTACGCAACGCCGATGAGACGGAAACAAATATACGCTCCGCGTTCAACTCCGACTTGAGCTGGTAGCCATCGATCTCGTAGTCGCTGACTACTTTCCGGTGAGGCGCATAACCCGGTTGTCCGGTGATCAGGACAATCTGGACGCTGCGATTGGCTAACCCGTTGCGCACCTGGTGCACCAGTTCGAGGCCAGCCTGGTCAGATTCCATGACCACGTCAAGCAGCATCAGGGCAATGTCGGGACTGGTCGCGAGTGCCGCCTTCGCCTCGCCTGCCGATCGTGCATCGAGCAGCAACAACTGGCGACCTTCGATCAGCACGTCCTGCAGTGCCAGATGAAAAACCGCACGGACATCATCCTCATCGTCGACCAACAGAACCTTCCACGGGTTGCCGCTGGGCGCAGCCGCCTCTTCGGCGCTTTCGGGGGCAAACAGGTCCTGAAACAACTCCGGATCTTCGATCCTCCCGCTCATCTTGAGCTCTCCAGGCGGAAATGCGCATACCCGGAACCGTCGACGATGTCGCCGCCGGCGGGCGCTGCATCGACAGCGAGCGGCAGGATCACATAGAAACAACTCCCCAGGCCTTCTCCGGCGGACTCGGCCCAAATCCTTCCCCCATGACTCTCGGCAATCTTGCGGCACAATGCCAGGCCGATCCCCGTGCCTTCGTAATGCGCACGACTCTGCAAGCGCTGAAAGACCTGAAACAGTCGGCCCAGCTGCTCGGGAAGAATGCCGACACCGTTGTCGGCAACCACCAGCCGCCACTCCGTGTCGATCGTCGTGCCGGTAATCCGCACTTCCGGCGTGCGCTCAGGGATTCGGAATTTGACGGCGTTGCTGATCAGATTCTGCAGCAAACGCAGCGTTTCGTCGTGCTGGACGGCGATCCTGGGCCAGTCACCTTCGACGCTGATACTGGCATGTGCCTCGGCAACCGCCGACTGGACGAAGTGCAGCGCTTCTTCCAGCGCTGCCCGACTGGAGGACGGGGCCACCTCGCCATTTCGGCCGACGCGCGCGAAGGCGAGCAGGCCGACCAGCATCTGATCCAGGCGTTTCGCGCCGTCAATGGCAAAATTCAGGCATTCGCTCTGTTCGGCATCGATACTGTCGGCAAGACTCATTTCGAGCAGCTGCAGGTAACTTGAAATCATCCGCAGGGGCTGGCGCATGTCGTGCGCAATCGCGTAGTTGAACTGCTCGAGTTCGGCATTGGAGCGTTTCAGCGCTTCATCGTGGGCCTTGCGCTCACTGATGTCACTGTTGGTGCCGACCAGGCGCAAGGGCTGACCGGCGGCATCGCGGCGAACGACCATGCCCCTACCCAGCGTCCAGCGCCAACTGCCATCCTTGCAGAGCATGCGGAACTCGACTGCGGCAGAGACCTTCTGGCCGTCGAGATGGGTCTGCAGCTCGGCCATCACACGCGGCATGTCCTCAGGGTGGACACGCCTGGCCCACTCCTCGGAGAAATTGCCGATCTCGTGCTCTGCATAGCCCAACATTTCCTTCCAGCGACGCGAGTACATGGCCTCGCCGGTCTGGATGTTCCAGTCCCAGACTCCCTCTCCCGCGCCTTGTAGCGCGAACTTCCATCGTTCCTCACTGATCCGCAGTTCGCGAGCCATCTCCAGGGCCAGCGCAAACTGCACCCGGCTATTGGCAAGTTGCCAGACGAGCAACGCCAGCAGCACGCTGGTCAGCACACCAGCCGCTTGAATCGAACGCGCCAGGCGCGTATCCAGGCTGGCCTCGAACGGCTGCAGCGAGCGCAGGACGACAGTCCAGCGATGCCCGAAGATGTCCAGCTTCTGGCTGCTGTGGTACAAACCGCCAACGCCCTGCGCCGTGCCAAGATTATCGCCGGAATCGTGCATCAAGGTTTCCGGCGATAAGTCCTCCCCGTCAAAGATCTCGAGTTCAAGGTCGCGACGGCGTTCGCCAAGGATGCCGAACATCAGGTCATCCATGCGAAATGGCGAATAGGCCCAGCCCAGTAGGTTCGCGCGCCGCTCGGGCTGTGTGGCATGCGGGTGGCCATTGCGGTACACCGGCACGTACATCAGGAATCCGGCCTGCACACGTTCCCCATCTTCCTGCACCAGTCTGACCTTGCCCGACATCGCGGCCTCGTTGAGGTCGCGGCTGCGCTGCATGGCTTTGCGGCGCACTGCCTCGGAATACATGTCGTAACCGAAAGCGCGCAGGTTGCGATCGGCAAACGGCTCAAGAAAAATGATCGAACTATAGATTTCCCGTTCTCCCTCCGGGCGCAGCGTGTAATCGGGATAGCCTGTCTTGCGGATGCCCTCGATATGCGCCGCCTTTCCCGAAGCCGGAACGAGCAACGCGAATCCCACCCCCTGAATTCCCGGGTAGTCCTTCTCCAGCCGCAGGCTGGCGACATAGGCATGAAACTCGTCACGGTTGACATCCACGGAAGCGGCGAACAATCCCCGGGCGCCATACAAAACCTGACGATACGCCGCCAGTCGCTGCTCAATGCGCAACAGGATCTCGCGTGTCTGGTAGGCGAAGCTCTCCGCCTGTGCCTCCTGCGCTGCGCGCAGGGCAATCCCTGCCACAAGCCAGGTCGCCGACAACCCGACCGCGAGCAACAACCACGGCAGTACCCTGGCCAAGCGTCGCCATTGACTGATGGACAGCATGCTGGCCTGGTCGACTGCTTTGATGGGCACTTCCTCCTGTTGAGCCGGCCAGTGGTCGCCGCGGGTTTGTGGTTTCACATTGCAATACGGCACCAGCCGGGTTTACTTTAGCGCTATGAACCGAGGACGGCTGCACCTCGAAGGTAGCGCCTGCCTGACGTGCGGCCAGCAAAAAGCCGCTCGGCAGTCTGTTACAATCCGTGGCTGTCCGATGCGGTCATCCGACTTTCGGGGAGGCGCTATCCCCAGGTTCCTTTTTCCCAGATAGAGGCAATCATGCAACCCACAGCAAAACCCAAGAACCCCAATTTTTCATCCGGCCCCTGCAGCAAGCGCCCGGGCTATGACGTCAGTGCCCTGCAGCTCAACACGCTGGGCCGTTCGCATCGTTCGGCGACAGGCAAGAAAGCACTCGCGCTGGCGTGTTCGGAGACCGCCCGTATCCTCGGCCTGCCCGAGGGCTACCGCGTCGGCGTCGTACCGGGATCGGACACCGGCGCGGTGGAGATGGCGATGTGGTCCCTGCTTGGTCAGCGCGGGGTTGACGTGCTGGTGTGGGAATCGTTTGGCGCTGGCTGGGCCACCGATGTGGTCAAGCAACTCAAGCTTGCCAACGCCAGAGTGTTGAAGGCCGACTACGGTGATATCGTGGACTTCTCGCAGGTGGATTTCGAGCATGATGTGGTGTTCACCTGGAACGGCACGACCTCGGGTGTCAAGGTGCCGAATGCGGACTGGATCCCGGATGATCGCGCTGGCCTGACCATCTGCGACGCGACCTCGGCAGTGTTCGCGATGGACCTTCCCTGGGACAAACTCGATGTGATCACCTTCTCCTGGCAGAAGGTCCTGGGTGGTGAAGGTGCCCACGGCATGCTCATCCTCAGCCCACGCGCGGTCGCCCGGCTTGAGAGCTACAGTCCGCCATGGCCCATGCCCAAGGTTTTCCGACTGGTGTCCGGCGGCAAGCTGAGCGAAGGCATCTTCCGTGGTGAGACAATCAATACGCCGTCCATGCTGTGCGTCGCCGACTATCTCGACGCCCTGCAATGGATCGATTTGATTGGCGGTGTCAAGGCGGCGACGGCGCGCAGCGAGGCCAATCTGGCGGTTATCGCCGACTTTGTCGCCGCCAACGACTGGATTTCCTTCCTGGCCAGAGACCCGGCAACGCGCTCGAACACCAGCGTCTGCCTGAGCGTGAAGCTCGACGCAGAACAGGTCAAGAAGCTGGTCAAACTGCTCGACAGCGAAGGCGTTGCCTTCGACATCGGCTCGTACAAGGATGCGCCGGCAGGGATTCGCATCTGGTGTGGGACCACCGTTGAAACCTCCGACCTGCAGGCGCTGATGCCCTGGTTGGCCTGGGCTTACGAACAGGTCACCGCCTGATTCTCCGCGTCGTCGTCACCCTCCCTAAGTGAGTTACATTGCCATGTACAAGGTCAGAACCTACAACCAGATCTCGATCAAGGGCCTGGATCGTTTCCCGCGTCAATCCTATGAAGTTGGCAGTGACATTGCCCACCCCGACGCATTTCTCCTGCGCAGTCAGAAGCTGCAGGGCGTCGAAGTACCCGGCTCGCTGTTGGCCGTCGCGCGTGCTGGTGCGGGCGTCAATAACGTCCCGGTCGCCGAGTATGGCAAACAGGGTATCGTCGTCTTCAATACTCCCGGAGCCAATGCCAATGCCGTCAAGGAACTGGTGATGGCGGGCATGCTGCTCAGCGCGCGCGGTATTGTCGACGGCATGAACTATGTGCAGTCGCTTGTCGATCTCAAGGAGCCGGCAGAAATGTCGCCCCTCGTCGAGAAGGCGAAATCCCGCTTCGCCGGCCATGAGATCAAGGGCAAGACGCTGGGGATCGTCGGTCTCGGAGCGATCGGCTCGATGGTCGCCGATATGGCTCTGGCCATGGGCCTGACGGTGGTCGGATTCGACCCGCTGCTGTCGATCGACGCCGCCTGGCGTCTGTCCAACGAAGTCAGCCGGATGGAGAACCTGCAGTCGCTGCTCGCTCGCTCGGATTATGTCTCGCTGCACGTACCCGCGATAGACGCTACGCGGCACATGCTCAACGACGACACCCTGGCGGTCATCAAGCCAGGTGCGGTGTTGCTCAACTTTGCCCGTGATGCGATCGTGGACTCGTCCGCGGTATTGCGCAGCCTGGATGCCGGGCGCCTCGGCAAGTACGTCTGCGATTTTCCCGAGCCTGTTCTCCTGGGGCACGCGAAAATCATTGCCATGCCGCATATCGGTGCCAGCACCGAGGAATCCGAAGACAACTGTGCGGTGATGGCCGCCAACCAGTTGGTCGACTACCTGGAAAACGGCAATATCGTCAATTCGGTGAACTTTCCGAAGATCACCATGGAACGAAGCCGCGGCACGTCGCGGATCACTTTCTCGAACGACAATGTTTCCGGCGTTCTCGGCCATGTCCTGTCGGTCCTGGCCGACAACAAGGTCAACGTCGTCGACATGGTCAACAAGAGCCGTGGCGAACTGGCATTCAACATCATGGACGTCGAACGGGTCCCTGGCAACGCGGTGATCGACGCGATCAAGGCGGTGGATCACGTGATCCGAGTACGTGTGATCTGAGCCTGGGCGCGCATCCGGCGAGCCTCGGCAACTTACCGGATGCGCGGCCAGAACGACTTCGCGGTTTCCGTGCCGGAACCATACGCGCAGGTCACTGGTCGTAGATCGGCGGATGTAGCGCAGACCCTCGCTCCCGAGTTTTCGGCATCGACGACAGGAGAAAACCATGCATCTTCAACTGCTCGAAAACCTGAGTTGGCAAGAGCTTCCGATCCTGATCTTCGCGCTGCTCCTGGCACTCGTCATGTTCCTGGTCATCCGCCAGAACCAGAAGGACTTTCTGGAAATCGCCGCCTGGGTGTCGGAAGAAAAACCCGGATTCTAGCGGTGTTTCGCCAACAATTTCAGCCGCGCTGAACAGACCGCCAGCCCCGGAACCCTACAGGCTGGCGCGCACATGACCACCCAATCAGCGCTTACCAAGCCGTTTTGCCAGCTTGTCTACCAACTTGCGCAAAGCACGCTCGTCGAGCAGGCGCCTGGCTTTCCTGGGATTGAGCCAGCGCCGTTCGCGGTGACTTTCCTCCCATTCGTCTTCGGGAACGCTTTCGTTCACTTCCATCGGAAAAACCGCGACATGGCAGACGCCGCCCCACTTCTCGTAGTCATAGTGGCCGATCGGCTCATCGTCAAGACGGCCATGCACCCCCGCCTCCTCAAGCGCCTCCTTGCCGGCTGAATCGCGCAAGGAGAGTTCGGGCTCCTTGACCCCCTTGGGAATGACCCAGCGTGTGCCCTTGCGCGAGGCGATGACCATGATTTCCAGTTTGCCGTCAACCTGCCGGTAGGGAAGTACCGCCGACTGGGTAAAGAAATAGTCCGGAACGGGGCCCAGTTCAGCGTCATTGACTTCCTCGATCGGCGGTTGTTCCGGCACTTCACCAGGCCGGGTAACCGAGACCAGGGTGGCACAGCCGCGCCCGAGACTGGCCCAGTCCTCGACCATTTCCAGTTGCGCGAGTGCCGAGGTGGGCAAGACCTTGCCATCGGCGGGAATCTCGACGCGACCGGCGGTCAGGTAATCAATGAGCTCTTCGAGCCCGGGATTATGGCCGACCAACATCACGCGCCGTGCGTTTTTCGGGCAATCGGCCAGAGCCGCCAGCAGGTCTGCGACCGGTGCCGCATATACCCGTTCATCCCAGAGCACCTTCTTCAGGGGCAGGCCCATTGCCTGGCAGGCCGTTTCGGTGGTGGCGCGGGCACGCTCGGCCAGGGAACTGAGCACCGTGTCGGGCACCAGCTTCCGATGCTTGATCCACGCCCCCATTTTCTGGCTGCCGAGTCGACCACGATCGACCAGCGGTCGGTGGAAGTCTTCGTGACCGGTGCCCCAGTCCGATTTCCCGTGCCGCAAGATCAGCAATGTCTTTCCCTTCATGGTAAAACTCCTCCTCACCGCCGTGTTGGTCAATACCACAAGCGCAACCCGGGGAAACACCTCTCCCCGGTCGCACCTCGCCGCAGCCCGTATGATAAACGATGACGCGTCGTCGACAGCGCGGGTTGCCGCTCAGGAACTGCCGCCCCGCAGCGCCTCAAGTGGCGCCGTCCGCAACAGTCTGGCCACAGCCAACCACCCGGCGCCGGTAACCAGCAGAGCCCCGCAGCAGGTCGCTGTCGGCAACAGCCACAGATCGACCTCGACCTCGAACCGGAAAACCTGGCGCGCCAGAAACTGGCCGACGCCGATCGCACCCGCGGCGGCAATCAGGCCGGCAAGCGCTCCGATCGCTGCGAACTCGGCCAACAAGGCACGTCGCAACTGCTCCCGGCGTGCGCCGAGCGCACGCATGACCGCCAGTTCATAGCGCCGTTCCTCGGCTGCCGATGCCAGCGCCGCGTAGAGCACAATGACCCCGGCGGCCAGCGTAAAAAGAAAAACGAACTGCACTGCACGTGCCACTTGCTCCATGATCGCCTGCAGTTGTCGCAGGATCGCGGCAACGTCAATGACCGTCAGATTGGGAAACTCGCGGATCAGGCGGTTGACGAAGTCCGCCTTCTCGGGTGACAGATAAAAGCTGGTGATCCAGCTTGCCGGATACCCATCGAGGACCACCGGCGGCGTCAGGACAAAGAAATTTGCACGCATCGTATCCCAATTGACCTTGCGCAAACCGACCACCGTCATGCCGATTCTGTCACCGGCGACAACGAATTCGAGGCGGTCGCCGACGCTCAGGCCCAGGGTGGTGGCCAGGCCCTCTTCCACAGAAGCAACCGCGGAGGCTCCCTTGCCGCCAAGATCGGCAGGTGAAAACCAGCGCCCGGCACTGAGTCTGTTGCCCTCGGGGAGATCCGCGCGCACCGACAGGTTGAACTCGCGATCGACGAGGCGCTGTGCCCGATCGTCGGTGTAGCTTGCGGCACTGACTTCGACGCCGTTGATGGTCGTCAGGCGACCGCGAATCATCGGCGCCAACTCGGGCGACAAGCCCTGCGCCACCATTAACGCGCGTACCTCTTCGACTTGTTCGGGCTGGATATTGACGACAAAGCGATTGGGCGCATCGGGAGGAACCGCTCGCTGCCACGCGTCGAGGAGATCGCCGCGCGTCACGGTCAGCAGCAACAGCGCCATGAAGCCCAGCGCCAGCGCGACGATCTGAACGACGCTGGTGCTTGCCCGCCTTTCCAGACTAGCCAGACCGTAGCGCCAGCCGATCCCCGCCGACCTTCCTGCACTCACACCGCCGCGCGCCGCGGCGGCCAGCCTGACGACGATGCGGGCAAGCAGCGCAAAGACGAACAGGGCCACACTGAAGCCCGCGACCACATAGGCACCGAGCGCGATTTCGCCGGCAACCCAGAACATCAGCACCGCCAGTGCCGCGAAACCCGACAAATAACCACCGAGCAGACCAACGCGTGGACTTCCCAATTCGCGACGCAGAACCCGTAGCGTCGAGACCCTTTTCAGCTGCAGCAGCGGTGGCACGGCGCAGGCGAACAGCAGCAGCAAACCGACCAGTACGCCCTGTGCCGCAGGCAACAGTCCGGGAGGTGGCAATGGCGTCGCCAGAAGCTGCGCCAGCCAGGCGTGCAGCGCGAAATGAGCGAGGTAGCCGAGTACACAGCCACCGGCTGCGGCGAGCACGCCGAGAACCACAAACTGTGCCAGATACAGGCGCAACAGCAGAGCTTGGGTAGCACCGAGACAGCGCATGACGGCGCAGGGATCGAGATGGCGCTGCACATAGCGTCGCGAGGCGAGGGCGACCGCCACCGCCGCCAGAACGACCGTCAGCAGTGCCGAGAGACCCAGGAATTTCTGCGCCCGATCGAGCGCGGTGCGGATCTCAGGGCGACCGTTCTGAGGGTCTTCGAGCCGTTGCCCGCGCACCAACTGTGGTTCGACTTCGCGTTGAAAGCGCTTGACGACCGACAGGTCGCCGGCTACCAGCAGCCGATAAGCGACGCGGCTGCCGACTTGCAGCAGCGCCGTGGCCGGCAGATCTTCGAGGTTCATCAGCAGGCGCGGCGCGACGCTGAAGAAATTGATGCCGCGATCAGGTTCCAGGGTCAGCACCGCACCGACACGCAGCGTGCTTTGCCCGACAACGATCGGATCACCAACGCGCGCACCCAGAGACGAGGCCAGACGCTCGTCGACCCAGATCGTGCCCGGACCCGGCACGCCAACCGCCGGAGCATCGGCGACGTTCAGCGCCGGCGCAATGCGCAGGGCACCACGCAGCGGATAAGTGGTGCCAACGGCCTTGATCTCCGCCAGTTGTGCCCGCAACTCGTCACCCTCGCCGCGTGTCACCATGCTCGGAAAGGTACGTGTCTCGACGACCTGCAGACCACGTGCCCGCGCATCCCCGGCCAGCTTTTCAGGCCAGGGATGGTCGGCGGTCAGCAACAGATCGGCACCGAGCAACTGATGGGACTCACGGTCGAGTGCCTGACGCACCCGGTCGGCGAAGAAGCCGACCGCCGTCAGGGCGGCGACGGCGACCACCAGCGCCGCCGCCAGCAAGCGCAACTCACCGCCGCGTGCGTCACGGCGCAACATTCGCCAGGCAAAGGACAGCATTTGAAGAGTCTGACGATATCTCGGCGCGAGCGGGAACGAACTCATCAAGCTGCGCTTAGGGTCATCAGGATGTCCGCATACCAGGCGCTGTTCAGGCCAAGGGCTTCATCGAGCTTGCGATCGCGGGTCCCGACATCGAGCCGGGCGGAATGGATTCCGAGCAGCATCCACGGCAAGTCCCTTCGCCTGGGGTCGTGACCGGGAACACGCATCACCACCGGCGCGCCACTGGTCCCCCGGTGGGTACGCGCATCGGTAAGGAAGTAGCCCTCGCCCTTGAAACGGAGACCAAATGAGGAGGCGATCACGGCCTGGCGAACCACCGGCATGTGATGCAGCGTATCGTGGAAACCGAGCGGGAAACCGACAACCAGCAACGAACTGCCGACCTCGACCTGGTCGAAGGGGCCGGGTAGATGCTCGGGGGTAAAGGCGCGATAAACCGTACTCGGCGGGAGCGCGTAGCGGTCGATCTCGATTAATGCCACGTCAATGTCTCCGGCCGTGTCCAGGCCCTGGCGCCAGAGACTCTTTCCCTCGCGGTACAGCGGAATCGAAAAGCCCGTCGAGCCGGCCATGTTGTCGGGGTCGATGTGCAACTCGATCTCGAGGCGGTCGGGAAAGTGCCGGCTCGGCTTGTCGAGCATCACGTGCCGGCTGGTGACCAGAAACAGCCGGCCGGCACGCTCGAAAAAAAAACCGCTGGCATTGGTCAGCGCGCGTTGCTGGGCGAACGTACAGATGCGCGCAGCGGTCAGCAGGATGGTATCGATCATCAGGTCAAAGGGTCGGTGGAAAGGTGATGACTCCCTAGCCCTTGCCCAATGGGCTGGCGGCCTTCTTCACCAGATACGCGCCCTGCCCCAGTCCGAAAGTAGACAGCAGCGTAGTATCGAGGTCGGGCAGGATGATTTGCGGCGAGTAGGCTACCCACTCAAGAAAATGAAACGAGGTGAGGATAAAGATCGCAACGGTCAGCAAGACGATGAAAAACATCTGACTGTCGCCGAAATCGAGATTGCCCAGGTCATCGCAAAACAGATTCTTCATCTCCGGCGTACCTTTGGTCTTCAAGTCTACCTGCTGCTGGGCCTGACTCTGGAGACCTGCCGCATCCGCCGCGAGGTCCTGCAAACCTGCCGCTGCACCGGGAGCATCGGCGTTTCCTTGTGCGACACGGGCCTCGCCCTTTGCCTTTTCAAGCCCTTGTTTGGCATTTTCGTGCTGGCTGGAGGTTATCGCTTTTGCCGAGCCATAGGTAAACGCGCTCAGGCCACTGAGCGCCAGCAGGTTTTCGGTAATCCCGACGCCTCCAAGCAAATCCCAGCCATAAACGTAGACCCGCAGCATCAGCGTTCCCAGATAGATCACAAACAGGCTCCCGAACCACAACACGATCTGAATCTTCGAGTTGCTGTAGCGATTGTCCGCCCCGATCACGAAACCACGCAGATTGCCTGTCGAGAACACTGCGAAGCAAGCCAGTATCACCACCAGACCGATGAACAGGAAGAGCACCCGGTAACCCACGCCAACCTGCTTTTCGAGCCCCATGAACTCCTTGACGGAAGTGCCACCCGCTGCCTCCGGTGCTCCCAGGATCACCGCTATGCGGTCGCCCGGGTTGATGCGGAGCTTGGCCTGCAATGCTTTCGCTGCCACTTCGTCAAGTACCAGCTTCTCTTCGCCATCACCGATTCTCACCGTGAAACTGGTGTAGTTGCTGGCCACTGCCGTGACCCGGGCCTTGACAATTCCGGACTCGATCGCAGCTGGGGGGT
Organism: Candidatus Accumulibacter propinquus; assembly: GCA_016714935.1. Classification (GTDB taxonomy): domain Bacteria; phylum Pseudomonadota; class Gammaproteobacteria; order Burkholderiales; family Rhodocyclaceae; genus Accumulibacter; species Accumulibacter propinquus. The sequence goes on from JADKBU010000029.1 coordinate 46,189, forward strand.
TACCCGCCGCGACGGCGCCAAAGGCCATGCAGGACACCAGAAACAAAAGGACATTCAGCAACTTGCGATACATTACAGGTTCCTCCAGAAAAGAAAAGCCTGTGATCAGGGGTATGGTGTACGGCCCGGAACACTGGCTATCCACGCTGGCCGTAATGAATCCTACCCCGTTTCGCCCTGCATCCCAATAGCTTCGCCGCCATGCCGGGGCCCAGCTGCCCCTTCCGGTCGCAGGCGCCAGGCCGGGAACTCGACGCGGAAGGTACTGCCCTGGCCTTCCCTGGATTCGATGCGCAAGGCCGCCTGGTGGCGCAGCAGGATGTGTTTGACGATTGCCAGGCCAAGGCCCGTACCGCCGGTGTCACGCGAACGTCCGCGGTCGACGCGGTAGAAGCGCTCGGTCAGCCGCGGCAGATGTTCGGCCGCGATGCCGACGCCCGAATCACGCACCTGGAAAACGCCTGCTCCATCACGGACCAGCCATTCGATGCCAATCTCGCCGCCTGCCGGGGTGTAGCGAATGGCGTTCGAAACGAGGTTGCCGAAGGCGCTGTGGTATTCCTTGCGGTTTCCCCACAGCCCCGGCCCCTCGCAGATGACTTCGATACGATGCCTGCCCTCGTTGAGGCTCTGCGCTTCGGAATGCAGTTGCGCCAGCAGGTCGGCCATATCGACGTCCTCCTCAGTCGCTGGCGCGTCCTCGGATTCGAGGCGCGACAACATCAAAAGATCGTCTACCAGGCTTAACATGCGTGCGGTCTGGTCGCTCATGAGGCGTGTAAAGTACCGGCGCTGCTCGGGACTCATTGCGCCATCGTCGGCAAAGTGCTCGAGAAATCCGCTGACTACGGTCAAGGGTGTACGTAGCTCGTGCGAGACGTTGGCAACGAAGGTGCTGCGCATCGCCTCGACCCGCCGGGCATCGGTCACATCAAGGCTGACCAGCAATTTGTTGTGCTCGTCGAGAGGCACCACCCGCAGGGCGTAAACACGCGTCCGCACGGCCGTCGACTGCAACAGCAGGGGCGCCTGTGCGTGCGGGTCATCGAGATACTCGGCAAAACCCGGCGTACGGACCAACTGTTCGATGATTGCTCCGTGATCGCGCGACAGCTGGATTCCCAGGTGGCCGGCGGCGGCACGATTGCTCCACTGGATCTGGTGATGGGCATCGAGGATCACCAGGCCGTCGGGAACCGCGTCCATCGCATTTCTGAACGATGTCAGTGCCCCTTCGGCATCCTCGATCCGGCGCGTGTCGTGGCGCAACCGGCGCGACAATTTGAGAAAGACCTCGCCCCAGGCGCCGCGGGCATCGGGCGATTCAGCGGTATCCGGGGCATCGAGCCATGCCAACAGCACCGACAGGCGCTTGGCCTGCGCGATGACCAGCAACAGGAAACCCAGCGCCGCGGCTGCCCAACCCCAGGCGGCTCCATGCAGCACACCGGCGACCACCGCGAGGCCAACGATGGGCAGCAGACAGCCGAACAGAATGCTGGCGAGCCTCGGCACGCCGCAGCTCATTGCGCCGTATGCTGTGACTCGGAATGGGTGCCCAGCTTGTAGCCGGCGCCACGGACGGTTTCTACCATCTGCTCGGCGGTCGGCCCAAGGGCGACGCGCAGGCGCCGGATGTGGATATCGACGGTGCGGTCCTCGATATACACATGATCCCCCCAGACGTTGTCCAGCAGTTGCTGGCGCGTATACACTCGCCCCGGGTTGCCCATCAGGAAGCGCAACAGCCGGAACTCGGTCGGCGTCAGGTTGATCCGACGGCCGTCGACTCGCGCTTCGTGGCTGACAGTGTCAAGCGCGATCGGACCGGCGCTGAGCGTGCCCTTGGCAAACTCCGGCGCGCAGCGGCGCAGTACTGCCTGCACACGCGCGATCACTTCCTTGGGGCTGAAGGGTTTGACAATGTAATCGTCGGCACCGCCTTCAAGCCCGGTAACACGATCGCTTTCCTCGCCGCGGGCAGTCAACAGAATGATCGGCAGCGCACGCGTACGCCGGTCATGGCGCAGCGTGCCAGTCAGTGCCAGGCCCGATCTGCCGGGCAGCATCCAGTCGATCAGCGCGATGTCGGGCAGAGTCTCGCGCAGGATTCTTTCGGCCTGTTCAGCGCTGTCGGCACAGAGCGGCTGATAGCCGCCACAGACCAGTGTGAAGCGCAACAGTTCCTGAATGCCCTTGTCGTCTTCGACAACCAGCACCAGCGGTAGAGTGGAGATCGCCCGTGTCATGTCTTCTTGGTCGCCTGATGCGTAGCAGTGCCGGTGTGTCGAACATCGACGCCACTGACGATATAGATCACGTTTTCAGCAATGTTGGTCGCGTGATCACCGACGCGCTCGAGGGCCTTGGCGATCCAGATGATGTCCAGCGCCTCGCCGATGGTACGTGGGTCCTCCATCATGTAGGTCACCAGTTGCCGCAGGATGGCGTTGAATGCAGCGTCGATCGCTTTGTCCGCACCGATGACCTGGCGGGCGCCGTCCACATCCATGCGCGCCAGCGCGTCGAGCGCAGCCTGCAACATGTCGGTCGCCAGGCGCCCACAATGCTGGACATCGGAAAGCCTTGGAATCCGCTGACCGCCGGCCCGGTGCAGTTTGCGCGCCTTGTTGGCAATCTTCGCAGCCTTGTCGCCGCTGCGCTCCAGATCCGTGACGATCCGCGAGATGGCCATCACCAGGCGCAGATCGCGCGCCGTAGGCTGCCGACGTGCAATCAGCAGTGTGCAGTCTTCGTCAATGCCCACTTCGTAGGCGTCCACGTCCCTGTCGGCTCGAATGACCTCCTCCATCTCCTCGATGTTGCCGGAACTGAAGGCGTCGATCGCCGCCAGAACCTGTCTTTCGACCAGCCCTCCCATTTGCAGGATACGGGTGCGGATGCTTTCAAGCTCGAGATCGAACTGTTTACTGAGGTGATCATTCATGAGGCGGCGTTCGGAATTGGAAACAGGACCCCTGACGAAGTACAGGCCACGAATATGAGGAGAGTAGGGACGAAATGTTACGGGAAGATGACGAAGCAGCGGTCGACTTTAGCGAAGGTCCATGCGCGGTTCTGAGGCTTCGACAGCGAGGGACAGTTGTGGGGGAACGAACGGCGAGCGCCAGCCCATGCACGCAGGAAAAGCAGGCCGCGGCATCGGTAGATCTCGGTCCGCTGCTTTGGCCGACGTCAACAGGCGCGGCCAAAGCGGGCGAAATGTCGTATGGTGACACCCTGACCAGCAAGGGAACTCTTCCCACCCGCGAAGGAGGGCCGGCTGTAAGGAAACGCCACACCCTTTCGACTCAGGTCACCAGAAAATTCCGAGAGAGAGCCAACCATGCACGCCACCCTGCCCCTGCTGCTGACCAGCAATTTTCCAAACCTGGCCCGGCGTTCGGTCGAAACCCTCCAGGTCAACCTTGGTTATCGCTGCAATCAGAGTTGCCTGCACTGCCATGTCAATGCCGGTCCGCAGCGCAAGGAGGAAATGACTGCGGAGACGATCGACGCCTTGCTGGCCTTTATCGCCGCCAGCCCCGAAGTCAAGGCGCTGGACCTCACCGGCGGAGCGCCCGAGTTGAACGCGAATTTCAGGCGACTGGTCGTTGCTGGGCGCGAACGCGGTCTGCGGGTCATCGACCGTTGCAATCTGACGATCCTCGAGGAAGTCGGCCACGAAGATCTTGCCGCTTTCCTCGCTGCGCATCGTGTCGAGGTCGTCGCATCGCTACCCTGCTACCTCGAAGAGAACGTCGACCGGCAGCGCGGCAAGGGTACCTTCGACGCCAGCATCCGCGGCCTGCGCCGACTGAATGCGCTGGGGTACGGAGCGCCCGGCAGCCCCCTGCTCCTGAACCTGGTCTTCAATCCGCAGGGGCCGACGCTGCCGCCTCCGCAGGGTCCTCTGACAGCGGCGTATCGCGAGCACCTCGGGCGCAACTTCGGTATCGTTTTCAACCAGTTGTTCACGCTGACCAACATGCCGATCCAGCGTTTCGGATCGCTGCTGGTCTCGAAGGGACAGTTCAACACCTATATGCAGTTGCTGCACAGCGCCCACCGTGACGAGAATGTCGAGCACGTGATGTGCCGCAACCTGCTGTCAATCGACTGGCAAGGCTACCTCTACGACTGCGACTTCAATCAGCAACTCGGCTTGCCGATCAGGGGCACCGAACGCGCCCGCCTGCACATCACCGACGTGCAGGCGGCGGCGCTAGACGGCTGGAGGATCCGGGTCGCCGACCACTGCTACGGCTGCACGGCGGGCCAGGGGTCAAGTTGCGGTGGGGCGCTGGGCGAGGAAGTCGCGGCGGCACCGACCTGCAGCGCCTGATCAGGGTCGCACTGTAAGGTCTGCAAGCTGCCGCACGACAGAGCGCTGTACCGAACATCAGGAGGTGGGAAAGCTGCCATGACTATTCGACGACTGCTGCTGATTGCAGCCCTGGCCGGGTTGCTGCTGGCGTATTTCGCTCTTGACCTGGGCCGCTTCCTGAGTCTCGACTACTTCAAGAGCCAGCAATTCACGATCGAGGCCTGGCGGGCCGCGCAGCCGATCCAGGCGGCTCTGCTGTTCTTTGCCACTTATGTGGCGGTGACCGGTCTTTCGCTGCCTGGCGCAACGGTGATGACCCTGGTCGCGGGCGCCGTATTCGGCCTGTTCTGGGGCTTGCTGCTGGTTTCCTTCGCCTCGTCGCTCGGTGCCACCCTCGCCTTCCTGGTCTCGCGTTTCCTGCTCCGCGACTGGGTTCAGCAGCGCTTCGGCGATCGCCTGCGGGCGATCAATGCCGGCGTCGAGAAGGAAGGCGGGCTGTATCTCTTCACCTTGCGTCTGGTGCCGGTGTTTCCGTTTTTTGTGATCAACCTGTTGATGGCCCTGACGCCAATCAGGACCGGCACCTTCTACTGGGTGAGTCAGATCGGCATGCTCGCCGGCACGCTGGTCTATGTGAATGCCGGTACGCAACTGGCCAGAATCGACTCACTGGCGGGAATCCTCTCACCGGGGCTGCTCGGATCCTTTGTTCTGTTGGGGGTTTTCCCGCTGCTGGCCAGGAAGCTCGTCGCGGCCCTGGCCGCCCGCAAGGTCTATTCGGGATGGCAGAAGCCGGCGCGTTACGACCGCAACCTGATCGTCATCGGCGCCGGTTCGGCCGGGCTGGTCACCGCCTACATCGCCGCGGCGGTCAAGGCCAGGGTGACGCTGATCGAGAAGCACAGGCTCGGCGGCGACTGCCTGAATACCGGCTGCGTACCGTCGAAAGCGCTGATCCGTTCTGCCAGGCTGCTTTCGCATATGCGGCGCGCCCCCGAGTTCGGCATTCGCAGTGCGCGTGCGGAATTCGACTTCGCCGAGGTCATGGCGCGCGTGCAGCGCGTGATCAAGGCCATCGAACCGCACGACTCCGTCCAGCGCTACACTGAACTCGGTGTCGAGGTCATCGCCGGCAGTGCGAAGCTGGTTTCGCCGTGGGTGGTGGAGATCGTCCGCGATGACGGTGGCAGCCAGCGTCTCAGCGCCCGCAGCATCGTCATCGCCGCCGGCGCCCGTCCTTTCGTGCCGCCGATCCCTGGTATCGAACAAATGGGCTACCTGACCTCCGATAACGTCTGGGAACTGCGCGAACTGCCGCGCCGGTTGCTGGTCCTCGGCGGCGGCCCGATTGGTTCGGAATTGACGCAGGCTTTTGCGCGCCTCGGGGCCGTCGTCACGCAGGTCGAAATGGCGCCGCGGATCATGGTCCGCGAAGATCCCGAAGTGTCCGAAATGGTCATGCAGCGTTTCCGCAGCGAAGGCATCACCGTCCTGGTCGGCCACCGCGCCAAAGAGTTCCTGATCGACAACGGGGAGAAGGTCCTCGTCGCCGAACACGCTGGCCAGGACGTCCGCATTCCTTTCGACGCGGTGCTGGTCGCTGTCGGTCGGGTGGCCAATCTGGACGGCTACGGGCTCGAGGAACTCGGCATCAGCGCGCAGCGCACCATCGAAACCAACGCCTTCCTGCAAACGAAATATCCGAACATTTACGCCGCCGGCGATGTCGCCGGGCCATTCCAGTTCACACATGCGGCAGCCCATCAGGCCTGGTATGCGGCGGTCAATGCGCTTTTCGACCCCTACCGCAAGTTTCGCGTCGATTACTCGGTGATTCCCTGGGCAACCTTCATCGAACCCGAGGTGGCGCGCGTCGGAATCAACGAAAGTGAAGCCCGCGAACGCAATATCCCGCACGAAACGACCGTGTACGGGATCGACGATCTCGATCGGGCGATCGCCGACGGCGAAGCGCATGGTTTCGTCAAGGTGCTCACCGTCCCCGGCAAGGACCGCATCCTCGGCGTCACCATCGTCGGCGAGCACGCCGGCGACCTGATCGCCGAATATGTCCTGGCGATGCGCCACGGCATCGGCCTGAACAAGATTCTCGGCACCATTCACATCTACCCGACGCTCGCCGAGGCGAACAAATACGCCGCCGGCAACTGGAAGAAGGCGCATGCCCCGCAAAAGCTGCTCGCCTGGGTAGCGCGCTTTCACACCTGGCGTCTCGGTTAGGAGACGGCTACAAGCGCTCACTGCGAGGCAGCAGCAGGCTCGCGATTTCGGCGACATCCTTTTCCGAAAGAACGCCGGCTGCCGTCTTCAGTTGCAGGATGCTGACCAGAAACTCGTATCTGGCCTGCGCGAGATCGCGCTTGGCGACGAACATCAGCCGTTCGGCGTCCAGAACATCGGTATTGGTCCGGATTCCCGCCGCCATCCCGCGCATCGTACCTTCGGCCGCCACCAGGCTGGCATCGACCGCCTTTTCATAGGCGGCAACCTTGCTGACGCCGGTCTCGACGGCCATGAACTGGCGTTTCACCTCGACCAGAACCTCGTTCACCGTGGCATCGAGTTCGGCCTGTGTGCGCTCGCGGTTGGCCACTGCCTGCCCGGTCAACGCCGACACCCGGCCCCCGGCGAACAACGGAAAGTTCAGTTGTACGCCGACGGCCGTGACCGCGGTCTTCTGATTCAGCGTCGAGATGGTCTCGTTCTCCGATCGGGTTGCGCGCGCCACGAAGTCGAGTTGCGGCATATGGCCGGCACGACTGCGATTCACTTCCAGGCTGGCCATTTCGTAAGCCTTGCGCTGCGCACGAATCTCCGGGTTGTTGTCCTGCGCCAGGACATACCATTCTTCGAGTTGCCCGGGTCGCACGCCAATCGGAACGAAGTCTGGCCGCAGAATCCACAGCTCTCCCATCGGCGTGCCGGTGATGCCTTCGAGTTTTCGCATCGCCACCGCGACGCGGTCGAGCGCGTCGGCACGCCCGGCGCGGGCAAGCTGCAGCCGCGATTCGGCCTCGGCGACTTCGGTCACCGTACCTTCACCGCCCTTCCGCCGCCTCTCCGCCAGTTTCCGCTGGGCGCCATAAGCAGCAATTTCCGCATCGGCCAGCGCCAGTTTGTCCATCGCCAGCAAAGCGTCAAAATACGCGCCGGCCACCTTGACGGCGAGTTCCGCCTCCTTGCGGTCGAATATCGCGTCGCTGTACGCGGCCTGCACGCCGCCCTGCTGGTAACGCACGAAACTGTCGTAGTTGAACAAGGGCTGCCGTAGCGCGATCGAGATTACCTTGTCGTAATAATCGAGCGACTGGGTCACGTCGACGATCGTCGAGGTGCGTTCTCCGGCGTTCTTCGAGTAGGAACCGGTAACCGAGATATTTGGCAACAAACCGGAACGGCCGATGGCGATCGCGTACTGCCCGGCGTCGCGCTCGTAACGTGCGGCCCTGAAGGTCGGATCGTTCTGCCGAGCCGCGCTGTAGGCGTCCAGCAGACCGGCTGCAAATACTCCCGAAGACCACAGCGCCAGAGTGCAACAGCTCATCAGCTTGACCGACCAGTGCGCCATGCTCATTCCTCGGTCAAGGCCGACTTCATCCGGTCGAGCAGCGGTTTGAACAGGTAGTTCAGCATCGTCCGTTCGCCGGTCTTGATGAACACCTCGGCCGGCATTCCTGCCTTGATCTCGTGCGTCTTCAGCTTCTGCATGCCTTCCGCCGTCACCACCACCTGGCCGCGGTAGAACGGTGGTATCCGGCCCTGCGGGTCGGTCGTCGCGTCGGCCGCGACCTGCACGAAGTCGCCGGGGATCTGCGGGGTGGTCCTCTGATTGAAGGCGGGAAAGGTGATTTCGACCGGTGATCCCAGTTTGACCTTGTCGATCAGCGTCGTCGGAATCTGCACATCGATTCGCAAGGGCTCGTTCTTCGGCACCACCTCCATGAGGGGAGTACCCTGAGCGAGTACACCGCCGACCGTATGCACGTTCAAACCGACGATGACCCCCTCGGAGGGAGCGCGCACGGTGGTATTTTCCAGTTCGAAGGCGAGCCCCTTGAGCCGACTGTCGAGAGAGCTGGCCTCTTTCTGCACATCGGCCAGACCGTTCTCCACTTCCTTGTCATACTCCTGCCGGCGCGCGAGCATGCGCATCCGGATTTCGCCAATGCTTTGCTGCGTGCGACCGAGGTTTCCCAGGTCCTCCGAGATGGCGCCACTGAGCTGCGCCAGCAGGCGCTCCTGCTCCGACAGGCGGTTACGCGGCAGGTAGCCCTCGGCGGCAAGCTCCCGCAGTCCCTGCAGTTCCTCAAGCAACAGCCTGGATTGTTCCTCCTTGGCCCGCCGGGTAGCCTCCAGACCCTTGGCCGAGGACTGCAGACCGGCAAGCGTGTTCTTCATCGCCCCGAGTTCGGCCTGCAAGCCGGCCTGCCGCGAACGCAACAACTGCGTCTGCACGGCCATTGCATTGGCCGCCCGCGGATCGTCCTTCTCGCTTAACAGATCGTCGGGAAAGACGATCTCCGAATGGCCCTGTGCATCGGCAATCAGGCGTGCCTCCGCCGCTTTTGCCACCAGCCACTGGCTGCGCGCCACCTCGTACTGCGAACGCGCGTTCGTCGGATCGAGGCGTACGAGCACATCGCCACTCCTGACCTCGTCTCCGTCCTTGACCAGGATCGCTTCGACCATTCCCGGGCCGAGGTTCTGCACCGTCTTGCGGTTGCCGGTCACCACCACCTGTCCATTCGCCGGTACACCCTGATCCAGGGGTGCCAGAGCAGCCCACAGTACGAAACCACCAAAGCCGATGGCCAGCACCCACCAGCCCAGCCGCGAAGCACGCGCATGGTTGATGTCTACGCTTGCCGCCGGCTTGGTTCTGGTGTCGCTGACATCGGTGACATCGGTGATATCGCTATCCGCCGTACTTTTTCGATTGAAGATGTTGATCGCCATGCTCCCGCTTTTCGAATCAGGCTTCGACCGCCGGCGCTGCCGGAAGGCCGCCTGCCGCCGCCACCGGCGAAACGGGCCGGGCCGCGTTGGCCGTCGCCGCCGCTGCACTCCCCGCACGCATTGCCGCCAGCACCTGCTCGCGCGGCCCATGCGCCTTTACGGTCCCCTCGTGCATCACCAGAATGCTGTCCGCTACCGCCAGTGTAGTCATTCGGTGGGTCACGATCACCACCGTACGCTTCCTGGCCTTCAGGCGTCGCACCGTTTCGGCAAGAGCGGCTTCGCCCTGATCGTCGAGGTTGGAATTCGGCTCATCGAGCACGATCAGCGCCGGGTCGCCGTAGAGCGCACGCGCCAGGCCGATACGCTGTTTCTGGCCGCCGGAAAGGGCGCTGCCGGCATCGCCGAGGGGCGTGTCGTAGCCGTTGGGAAGCATCAGGATCAGTTCATGCACACCTGCCGCCTGCGCCGCCGCCAGAACCTGGTCCGAATCGACCTCGCCGAAGCGGGCAATGTTCTCGGCAACGGTCCCGTCAAACAACTCGATGTCCTGCGGCAGGTAGCCGAGGTACGGCCCCAGTTCGTCCTTGTTCCACTTGAAGATCTCCGCGCCGTCCAGGCGCACGGATCCGGCCAGCGCTGGCCAGACACCAACCAGCAGGCGCGCCAGGGTAGACTTCCCGGAGGCGCTCGGGCCGATCACCGCGACCACCTCTCCCGCCGCCAACCGAAAATTGACGTTCTTGAGGATCAGAATCTTGCTGCCAGGAGCTGCAGTCGCCGCGTTCTCCACCAGCACATCGCCCAAGGGTCGTGGCAGCGGCATGCCGGCGACACGCGCCGGGTAGACGCGCAACAGTTCAGTCAGGCGCTGGTAGGCGGCGCGTGCCGATACCAACTGCTTCCAGTTGGCAATCAACACCTCGACAGGAGCCAGAGCACGACCAACAAGGATCGAGCCGGCAATCATCATTCCCGAGGTAATTTCGCCGTCGATGGCCAGCAGCGCGCCATAACCCAGCGCCAGCGATTGCATCGAGATGCGTGCGAAGCGGGTCAAGGCGTTGAGCGTGCCTGCACGATCGCTCGCCAACGCCTGCTGCATCAGGAACTTCTCGTGCAACTTGAACCAGCGACTGCGGATCGCCGGTAGCATGCCCATGGCCTCGATCACCTCGGCGTTGCGCAGGTGGTTGTTGGCCTGCGCATTGGCGGCCATGGCGAGCCTTTGCGCTTCGCCCAGCGGCGCCGCCGAGACGCGTTCATTGATTACCGCCAGGACCACCAGCACCAGCACACCGATCAGCGAGAAGAGGCCCAGATGCGTATGCATCATGAAAATCACGATCAGGTAGATCGGCATCCACGGCGCGTCCGCCAGCGCGATCAGACCCGCACCGGTCAGCGTCTGCCGCATCGTGGACAGGTCATTGAGCGCCTGCGCAGGATTCTGGCCGGCCTGTCGGAGGTTGCGTTCGAAGGTCGCGTCGAAGACGCGCGCATTGACGTCGAGGTCGAGGCGTGCCCCGACACGCACAAGAACCATCGACCTGATCCGCTCGAGCACCGACATCAGCGCGAACAGCCCGAGCGTGATCAAGGTCAGCATCAGCAGCGTGGTCACGTTGCGGCTGCCGAGCGCGCGGTCGTAAATCTGCAGCATGTAGATCGACGGCGTCAGCATCAACAGATTGATGAAAAAACTGAACGCGCCGATGGTCAGGAAAGCCCGACGAAACGACAGAAGCGCCAACTCGAGTTCGGGGCGCTGCTGGGGGGGCTTGATCATTCGCATTCTTCCTTGGAAACCAGACCATTCCATATATGGAGCAACGATGACGCGCTGCGAAGTTCATGAACGTGCATCAATGATTCGTCCTGCTCATCGCGCAGTTCTCAAAAAGGGGGTAATGATGACAGAATGAGCTTCCATGATCCAGCCCGAAGCCCCGATGCCAGGGGCTTCCCTGGCCCGAACATTGTGATCACCGTATCGCAGGCGACACGCGAATGCCCTGTGCGGGTGACGGGCCGTGACAGGGCTCCGAGCAGCACATGCGCGCCTTGTCCTCGGCACAACCTCAATAATGCCTGCCCATGATCATGGTGACTGTGCCAATGTTCATACTGTCGTCCATTTCGTCTGCCACCATGAATTTTACCTGCGACCGTGCTGCCAGTCTCCGCGCAGATGCTGATTGGCGCCGCTCAGGGCCGCGTCACCGGGGGGCACCAACTGCTCACTGCGTGCCCGAACTCGAAACCTAGCTCGACTCCCCACCACTTCATCGAACTCCAACCACCCGGCGTAAAACCCACCTGAAACACTCACGCCACCAGGGTACCGCCCCGCTGCTACGGGTTCGCCGTCCAGGAGTTCATCCAGTGCCTGCTCGGGTGTAATCAGGTCAACACCCTGGCGGCTCAGATAAACCGGATATTCGATCAATGCCCCGGCAACCAGTTCGTCCAGCAACAAGCGGCGAACTCGACGAGGGTTCGGCACGACATCCACCGTCAACCCCCATCCGGAATAGAAAGGTTGACCATAGCAGGTCACCGATTTGCCGCGCAGCAGCGCTTCGAAACCGGTCAGGGAAGTCA
>JADKBU010000030.1 GCA_016714935.1 Candidatus Accumulibacter propinquus
GACGTATCCGGACCAACAAGTGGCAGGACAAGGATGGTAACGAACGTTACACCACCGAAATCGTCGCCAACGACATGAAAATGCTCGGTAGCCGCGAAGGAATGGGTTCCCCGTCGTCGAACGAAGGCGAATACGGGGGCAGCATGCCTTCCACGGGAGGTTCCGGCAGCGGCTCCGCACGCCCAGCTCCGGCCAAGAAGGCTCCGAGTTTTGACGACATGGACGACGATATCCCGTTCTAGTAGATCTGCGCCCAAGGCGCAGCTTTCCGGCGTGGTGTGAACCTCCGCCGGGATCTCGCCAGCGCCGGGGGAAAGGCCATTACGAAGAAGTTGCCAGTCTGGGCATGCCGATCAGTAGGCGGATCGCTTGCTGGATGGACCCTCCCATCGTCGTGCAAGGCATGTCGGTTTCGCCGCCCATGATCGAGGTGGATACCGAACACACCAGCCAGGCATAAAGGACACGGTAAGGGTCGTCCCCGCAGGCGTAGCGCTGCGCATGCCAGTAGTCCCCGAGTTCAACACACAGGACATCCTGCAGCCCCCCGAAACGGGAGTTCCAGCCGACGACGGGGCGGTAGTCGGAGTTTTCGCCAGCGAAGATCGCCGAAAACTCAGGGCCGCGAAGGCGAATGGCGGCCCGCATTTCGTCGGCGGTCATCTTCCCCGACGACCTGGCAAGCACCCATCCGAAGATTTCCCGGACTTGCGCCTCGAGAATCTTCGACACGACAGTGGCACTCCCCAGGTAGTTGTCGTGCGTTGCCCTGGCGGAGGGCTGCTGCATCGGCGTGGACTGCAACTCTTTTCTGATGGCGGAACAGTTCTTCATTTTGCGGGCGCCTTTCGGTAACGCCGAAATGCTAGCGCTGCCGTATCCTGGCGGTGTGAATTTGTTCACACTTGGGCTTCCGGCATCGGATCAACGCCGTAATGATGAACAATGCCGTTGATCGTCTTCATGCCGTGCCGGATTTCCAGAGGACCATCGGCTCGCAGGCAGGGGTGTAGACTTGTCGTGGTCGTGATCTGACCGATGCCTTCAGTTGTCCCTTCTCCGCGAACGGCTTGCAACCTTGTCTGAACACCCGGCGCCACGCCGCGATACCTTGAACGTTCTCCGACGCTGTTACCCCTTGGCGGCATTTCTCTGTGGATTTGCCTGGGATGCCCTGACCATCGGTCAGAGGGTCAGGGTGGTCGACTTCTGGCGTCTCGGCGCCTTTCTGCTGGGGGCTGGGTTGCTGGCGCTCTGGCTGGCACACCGTGAGGTCCGGGAATTATCCGCGCCGCCAGCAGGCCAAGGTGTGAAAGGACGCTTTGCCGAAATCAGATGGCAAGCTCCCTATCTCTTGCTCCAGTTCTTCTTTGGCGGCATTTTCTCGGCGCTCTTCATCTTTTATTTCAAGAGTTCGGGCCACATCGGCACCTGGTTGATGGCCGCGTTGCTCGGTGTTCTTCTCGTTGGCAACGAGTTTGCGGGAAAACACCTTGGTCGGCGCTTTACCCTGATTTGGGTCCTGTTCGCGCTGAACGCCATCCTGCTCTTCAATTTCGCGTTGCCGCACGCCATCGGCAGCCTGGATCCGCGTTGGTTCTATGTTTCCACCGCGGCAGGCGTCGTCTTGACTCATGGTCAATGGCGCCTGGCCCCTGGTCAACCGGGCAGGATCTTTCCCGTGTGGGGGTTGGCCGGCGTCCTGCTCCTGGCCTGGAGTCTGGACATGATCGCCCCGGTGCCGCTCGTCAAGCAGGATCTGGCGGTTGGCCACGAGTTCGTACAACAGGGCGGGCGTTATGTTCTTCAGGTGGAGCAGGCTCCGTCGTGGCAATTCTGGCGGGATCAGGCGTCCACGGTGCATCTGCGTGAGGGAGAGAAGCTGTATGGCGTATCCGCGGTCTTTGCCCCGTCAGGCGTGACGGCTGCCCTCGAACACCGCTGGGAAGTGCTTGAAGCGGGCGGCTGGCGGGAGGTATATCGCAACCGCTTTCAGAGTACCGGTGGCCGGGCACGTGGCTTTCGCGGATTTTCCTGGGTACTGAACCCTCAACCGGGGGACTGGCGCCTGATCGTCGCCACTCAGGACGGGCGAACCATTGGCATCCTCAGCGTGCGAGTGAAAAGGGGAGTACCGTCTCCGGATGGAGTTCGACTTCGAGAGTTTTAGTGGCGCGGAGGAGAGGCTGTCACGCGGCGCTCGATCTGATCGATGCGCGGCCAGACAGGCCGAACGGCGATGGATCGCAGTCCTGGAAAGGTATGCGGCGTTTGTGGGAGCGATCACCCGCTGTGAAGCCGAACGCCACCCGCTTATAATTCGCCAATAGTGGTCCAGCTTGGACAGACGTTCCGTTCATTTTCCATTTACCAAGAATCAAGGAGAACTGCTCATGAGCAACCTGATCGTCGTGGCCTACGATGACCCGTTCCGGGCCGAAGAAGTGCGCACCAAGCTGCGCAAGCTGCAGCAGGATTACCTCATCGATCTCGAGGACGCGGTGGTCGCCGTCAAGGACGGCAATGGCAAGGTGAAGCTGCACCAGCTCTACAACCTCACCGCCAGCGGCGCGCTGAGCGGGGGGTTCTGGGGAACGCTGATCGGCCTGATCTTCATGAACCCGCTGCTCGGTCTGGCCGTGGGGGCAGGGGCCGGTGCCGTGAGCGGCGCGCTGGCCGACGTCGGCATCAACGACGACTTCATGAAAAATCTCGCGGCAACCTTCAGTAACGGTAGCTCGGTGCTGTTCGTGCTGGTTCGCAAGGCGACACCCGACAAGGTGCTCGAAGAGTTGCAGGGTACCGGCGGCAAGGTGATCAAGACTTCTCTGACACACGAAGAGGAAGCCAAGCTCCAGGCCGTGCTCGACAATGCCAGGGCTCCAGCGGCCGGCGAAGCCTGAGCAGGGCCGTTCTCTTCCAGGCGCAGTGGCGGCGGTCGAGGTGGGCAATGCCGTAAGGCGGCAGCCGGGGGTGTTGCGGCAAAAGGCGCTGGCAGCACGCGTCGTCGCGATCGTCAGCGACCAGCACCCTTGCTGGGACCGCTGCAGCGTGCCGTGCCTGTGCTGCTTGCAGGGGCCAGTGGTGCTCAAACCGAGCCCGGTCGATGAGGCGGTACTTTCCATGCTTCACCGCAAGAAGGCTGGGGCAACGCAGCCAGGCGTCCTTTGCTGTACGTGTTGTGCCTGCAGGGCCGGACCGGTGATCGATAGTGGCCGATGGCCGTGTCCCGCTGCGTGGCTTTTTCCCGCCAGGGACGCCTCGTGCTGCGGGGCAGCGGCCTGACGGCGAGACGCGCGTGCAATGCTGCGCGCGAGCGCACGCTGCGCTGCCGGAAAATCCGGTCGCCCCGAGAGCGCCGTCTGGAATGCGTCGATGGCTTGTTGGAAGCGCCGCAGGCGGAACAGTGCCAGTCCAAGGTCGTACCAGACGCCGGGCAGCGTCGGTCCGTTGCCGCGCGCTGCCCGCAGGCACTGGGTGGCAGCGTGCAGTCTGCGATCGACGTGGACGCTTCCTCCGCGTTCGTGGTGGCACGCCGCCGCGGCCTTGAAGGCCTTGATGGCTTCGTCGCGGCGCCCGGTGCGGTACCAGGTCAAGCCGAGAAACTGCAGTGAGACACAGTCATCAGGAATGGCCTGGCGGATGCTGCGGGCAATCGCCTCGGCTTGCGCAAGATCACCGCGTTGATGGAAGGTGCCGAAAAGGTCGAACAGCGCGTCGATCATCAGCGGGCACCTCCTGCCACTACCCATCGTTGCCGACCTTCGGCAATCTTCCCGGCGTTTAAAGGGGAAGGACTTTGCCGGTCAGCATCAAGGGTCGCGCGCGAACTCGCGTGGTTCCCTCCGTGTCGGATGCCGGGCCTGCAATCGGCTGACCGTGGGGTCGGAACAAGCTGGCATGGCGGCCTGTCAGCATTTCTTTCGGGCATGTCGGCAACTCCCCACTCGGATTCCAGATTCGCATTCTGTCGTTCCGACGCGACTGCGGCCAGCGGAAAAGCTCCTGTCAGGAGCGGGAAAGATTCCCGGTCGAATTCCCGGTCGAGTGTCAGCAAAGTCGGCAGCGCGGGTGGGTCGCCAGCATTTTGGACGGTCAATCCAGCTGATCAATTGCGCTCCCGGCGCCGAGCACCGGTTTTCTGGCTTTGACGGTGGCGCCATTGGCATCCCTCCCTTCCCCGTTTGGAGGGGACTGTGACGGGCGTGCGAACTTCACTGCCAGTGGGACGGAAGCTAGCTACGGCGAACCGAGAAGGTGTCGACGATTTGTCCGGGGTTTCAACTTTCGAGGCGATACTCGGCCGCGCGGGCATGCGCCGGCAGGCCCTCTCCATACGCCAGCGTTGCCGCGATGCGACCGAGTGTCTTCGCGCCGGCCTGGGAGACGCGGATCAGGCTGGTTCGCTTCTGGAAATCGTAGACCCCCAGCGGTGACGAGAAACGGGCGCTGCCGGAAGTCGGCAGGACGTGGTTGGGGCCGGCGCAGTAGTCGCCGAGCGATTCGGAAGTGTAACGACCAATGAAGATCGCACCGGCGTGATGAATTTTCTCTACCCAGGCTTCGGCATCACTCACAGACAGCTCCAGGTGTTCGGGTGCGATGCGGTTGGCGATTCCGCAGGCTTCATCGAGATCGCGCACCTGGATCAGTGCGCCGCGATTTTCCAGTGCGGCACGAATGACCTGCTGGCGCGGCATCGTGGGCAGCAGCCTGTCGAGCGATGTGGCAACGCGCTCGATGTAGGCGGCATCCGGACAGATGAGCACCGACTGCGCCAGTTCGTCGTGTTCGGCTTGAGAGAACAGGTCCATGGCCACCCAGTCGGGATTGGTCTGTCCGTCGCAGATGACGAGAATTTCCGAAGGCCCGGCAACCATATCGATGCCAACGATGCCGAAGACGCGCCGCTTGGCAGCGGCAACATAGGCGTTCCCGGGTCCCACGATCTTGTCCACCCGCGGAATGGTCTGAGTGCCATACGCCAGGGCGGCTACCGCCTGGGCACCGCCAATGGTAAACACCCGGTCGACACGGGCCAGCGCGGCAGCGGCAAGAACCAGCGGATTGTGCTCGCCGAAGGGCGTCGGTACGACCATGACCAAGTCCCTGACTCCGGCGACTCGCGCCGGAATCGCGTTCATCAGCACCGACGACGGGTATGAAGCCTTGCCGCCGGGCACGTAGAGTCCGACCCGGTCCAGCGGCGTCACTTTCTGGCCGAGCATCGTGCCGCGCGTTCCTTCGTGCTCTTCCTCGTATTGCCAACTCCGTAGCGGCTGCCGCTGATGGTATTCGAGCACACGTTGGGCGGCGGCTTCGAGCGCCTCTCGCTGCACCGATGGCAGGCCGCTGAGGGCTTGCTGCAACTCGTTCTGCGAAAGTTCCAGTTCAGTCATCGAGCTGACAACGAGACCATCGAAACGCCGTGTGTACTCGATCACTGCGGCATCTCCGCGCGCCTTGACATCGGCAAGGATGCTGGCGACGGTTCGGTCCACCGACTCGTCCTGTGCCGCCTCAAAGGCCAGCAAAGCGTCGAGGCGTACCTCGAAATCGGCGTCGGTTGTGGCCAGGCGCTTGATCCGGATCATTGCTCGACCACGCGGGCAATGGCGTCGAGAATCGGCGCCAGCGTTTCGCGTTTCAGCTTGAGCGCGGCCTGATTGACGATCAGGCGCGAGGAAATGTCCATGATATGCTCGCAGGCGAGCAGGTTGTTCGCCTTCAGGGTACTGCCGGTAGACACCAGGTCGACGATGGCGTCCGCGAGTCCGGCCAGCGGTGCCAGTTCCATCGAGCCATAGAGCTTGATCAGGTCGACATGCACGCCCTTGGCGGCAAAGTGCTCGCGGGCGATATTGACGTATTTTGTCGCTACCTTGAGGCGCGCGCCTTGGCGCACGGCGTGCGCATAGTCAAAACCGGCGGGGACGGCAACCATCATCCGGCATTTGGCGATTCTGAGGTCGATAGGCTGGTACAGCCCGTCGCTACCGTGTTCGAGAAGAACGTCCTTGCCGGCGACACCGAGGTCGGCCGCGCCGTATTGCACGTAGGTCGGCGTGTCGGTGGCGCGCACGATGACTACGCGGACTTCCTTGCGGGTCGTCGGGATGATTAGCCGGCGCGAGGTTTCGGGGTCCTCGAGCGGTTCGATTCCGGCCGCTGCCAGCAGGGGCAAGGTTTCCTCGTAAATCCGGCCCTTCGACAGAGCAATGGTGATGCCGTTCACGGCGCGTTTCCTGGGCGACAAAGTGCGCATTCTACCGCAATGCATCGCTGCCGATCGTCGGGTTCCCTGGTGTGCGGGACGCCGGTTTTCGCGATTCCCGGCCGGTTCCTCGTCCGGCGTACTCGGCGACTCTGCGCCGAATCAGGCAGCGCGTCGGGGCGATGGCGGCCTTGCCGCTGGGCAGCATGGCGGCGAATCGCTAGAGTTTGGACATAAATGGCGTATTATTCGGGCGCCGCGGCTCGAAAGGGGGAAAACCTTGCACAACTGCAAGAGTTATGCAGCCCGCGGTTACGATGGCGCTGGCTCGGGTTGTTCCTCGCAGTGGCGGCAAGAGGGACAATCGGTGTGGTCGGACGCCGCAGACACCGGAGGAGCATGTACATGGAACAAATGGGTCTTTATTTCAACCTGGTGCTGATTCTGGCTTTTGTCGCCGGCAATGCTTTTTTTGTCGGCTCGGAGATCGCCATTTCCTCGGCGCGCCGCAGCCGCATCAAGCAGTTGGCCGAAGAAGGCGACAGGCGGGCGGCCCGGGTCGAGATGCTGCACAACGAACCGGAGCGCTTCTACTCGGTAACCCAGGTCGGCATCACGCTGGTCTCGCTGGGTCTTGGTGCCGTCGGTATGGAGACGATCAGCAATCTGACCGATTCGACCTTTGTTGCGACGTTTTTGATGTTCGGCAATAGCGAGGCGCTGATCAAGGCGGCACATACGGTGTCCTATGTCTTTGCCTTCATCGTGATTTCCTTTCTGCACGTGGTTGCCGGGGAACTGGCGCCGAAAGTGCTCGCCTTCCACAAGGCCGAGCAGTTGAGCATGGCCGTTGGCGGCATCATCAACATCATGTACCTGACCTTCAGGCCACTGATCTACATCATGAAGCTGTCTTCCGACGGGTTGCTGCGGATTTTCGGGCAGCGCAATCTGGAGGGCCATGGCGAGAGCCACTTCACGATGTCCGTCGAGGAAATCCGCATGATCCTTTCCGCGAGCGAGAAGGACGGGACACTGGCGCCGGAAGAAACCGAGATGATCCGTGGCGTGTTCAAGCTCGACGAGCACACGGTGCGTGAGGCGATGATCCCGCGTACGCGGATCCGCGCCCTGGCTAAGGAGGATACTCTGGCCGAGGCGCTGCGGGTCTTCCGCGACGTCCCGCACGCACGCTTTCCGGTGTTCGACAAGAGTCTCGACAGGATTACCGGCGTGGTGGCGATCAAGGAACTGTTGACCGTGATGGCCGAAAGCAGTGGTCAGACCCTCGAAGAGGTGAGTCAACGCCCGGTCAGCGAGTTTGTGCAGGCGCCGTACGTGGTTCCGAACAGCAAGTTGTTGAGCGACCTGCTCAAGGACTTCAAGCGTACACGGCAACAGATGGCGGTCGTGATCGACGAGTATGGCGGCACCGAAGGCATTATCACGCTCGAAGACATCCTCGAGGAAATCGTCGGCGACTACGAGGACGAATTTACCCGCCAGGCGAGGCGTGTGAAGAAACTGCTGGGTAGCCAATACGAGATCGATGCGTCAATGCGGGTCTCCGACCTCGACGCACTGCTTGACTTCCCCTTCCCCACCGACGACGACTACGTCACGCTCGCTGGCCTGTTCTACAAGCGGCACGGCAGTGTGCCCAAGGTCGGCGATACCGTCAAACTTGAGGGTGGCCAACTGACGGTGCTGGAGATGGACAACCACCGGATCACCTTGTTGAAGTTCGAAGACACCGCGGTGGGTGACGACGGCGTTGTTCGCCTGGTTGAAAACTCTTCGGCGGCGGATACCAACCTGGCAACTCCCGAAGCGCCCCAGTAGTCGCTTGGCGTAACCGCTGAACTGTGAGGGGCATGGATGAGGCGTCTGCCTGCGGGCCGAGGCGACGCCTGTACCCTCATCAGCCCCTCATCAGCGTACGCAATCCACCGAGTAGACCGGTTTGCCGTCGACGATAGCCTTCACCAGGCCATGCACGTCGGTTTCGAAGCCCGGGAAGTGCTCGTTGAAATCGCGCGCGAATTGAAGGTAGCGAACGATCGTCGCGTTGAAGCGCTCGCCAGGTATCAGGAGCGGAATTCCTGGCGGGTAGGGTGTCAGTAGCGTACTGGTAATCCGCCCTTCGAGATCGTCGATCGGAACTCGGTCGATCTCGCGGTGCGCCATCCTGGCGAAAGCGTCGGTCGGTTTCATCGCCGGTTCCATGTCCGAGAGATACATGCGCGTGGTCAGGTGGGCGACGTCATTGGCCGCGTAGACGCCGTGGATCTGCCCGCAGAGGTCCTTGAGGCCGCAGCCCTCGTAGCGCGGATTCTTTGCCAGGAACACCGGCATCACCTTCCACAACGGCAGGTTCTGGTCGTAACCATCCTTGAACTGTTGCAGTTCGGTGACCATCGTGTTCCAGCGGCCCTTGGTAATGCCGATGGTGAACATGATGAAGAACGAATACAGGCCGCACTTCTCGACGATGATGCCGTGCTCGGCCAGGTACTTGGTGACGATTGCTGCGGGAATTCCCCACTCGGCGAAATCGCCGTCAACATCCAGACCTGGGGTAATGATTGTGGCCTTGATCGGGTCGAGCATGTTGAAGCCTTCGGCGAGCATGCCAAAGCCGTGCCAACGTTCCCCGGGCTTGAGTATCCAGGCTGAACGGTCTTCGAGTCCTTCACCCGCGAGGTCGTCGGGTCCCCACACCTTGAACCACCAGTCGGCGCCCCATTCCTGCTCGACCTTGCGCATCGTGCTGCGGAAGTTGAGCGCCTCGGCAATCGACTCTTCGACCAGCGCCGTCCCGCCGGGAGCCTCCATCATCGCTGCGGCGACGTCGCAGGAAGCGATGATGGCGTATTGCGGCGACGTCGAGGTGTGCATCAGGTAAGCCTCGTTGAATACGTCACGGTCGAGTTTCCGTCCTTCGGAATTTTGTACCAGAATCTGCGAGGCCTGCGAGAGACCCGCCAGCAGCTTGTGGGTCGACTGCGTCGAGAAGATCATCGCGTCCTTGCAGCGCGGGCGATCGGCGCCGATGGCATGATAATCGCCATAGAAATCGTGGAAGGCCGCGTGTGGCAGCCAGGCCTCGTCGAAATGCAGCGTGTCGATCACGCCATCGAGCATTTCCTTGATTTCCTCGACGTTGTAGAGGATCCCGTCATACGTGCTCTGGGTGATGGTGAGGACCCGCGGTTTGGCGTCGACCGCGCGCGCGAAGGGATGCGCGGCGATTTTCTTCTCGATGTTCTCCCAGCGGAATTCCGCCTTCGGAATCGGTCCGATGATCCCATAGTGGTTGCGCGTCGGCATCAGGAACACGGGGATGGCGCCGGTCATGATGATCGAGTGGAGAATCGACTTGTGACAGTTGCGGTCGACGATGACGATGTCTCCCGGCGCAACGGTCGAGTGCCAGACGATCTTGTTCGATGTGGATGTCCCGTTGGTGACGAAAAAAAGGTGATCGGCGTTGAAGATGCGTGCGGCGTTGCGTTCCGAGGCTGCCACCGGGCCGGTGTGGTCGAGCAGTTGCCCGAGTTCCTCGACGGCATTGCAGACGTCGGCGCGCAACATGTTCTCGCCGAAGAACTGGTGGAACATGCGGCCGACCGGGCTCTTGAGAAAGGCCACTCCGCCCGAGTGACCCGGGCAGTGCCAGGAATACGAACCGTCCTCGGCATAGTGCGTCAGGGCGCGGAAGAACGGCGGGGACAGGCTTTCCAGGTAGGCCCTGGCCTCGCGAACCACATAGCGACCGATGAATTCGGCGGTGTCTTCGAACATGTGGATGAAGCCGTGCAACTCGCGCAGGACATCGTTCGGGATGTGGCGCGAGGTTCGCGTCTCGCCGTACAGGAAGATCGGGATATCCTCGTTGCGGCAGCGAATCGCCTTGACGAAGGCACGCAGGCTGGCGATGGTCTGCTCGGCCTTGCCGTTTCTGAAGTCTTCGTCGTCGATCGAGAGAATGAACGTCGAGGCACGGCTCTGCTGCTGCGCAAAGGAAGTCATGTCACCAAAGCTGGTGACGCCGAAGACCTCAAAACCCTTCTTTTCGATCGCCTTGGCGAGTGACCGAATACCGAGCCCGCCGGTGTTCTCGGAACGGTAGTCCTTGTCGATGACGATGACCGGAAAATTGAAGTGCATGCGGGAATCCAGTACCAAATCAAGAGTGGAAGGACGACAGTGTCGCGGGGGATTCCAGGGGTAGGTGATCGGCATGTCCGCCGCGCTTGCGGGGTGGTGGGCAGCGGCAAAACGCTCAGATCTTCGGCAAGGTCACCCCGGTCTGACCCTGGTACTTGCCGCCGCGATCCTTGTACGATGTTTCACATTCCTCGTCGGATTCGAAGAACAGGACTTGCGCGATGCCTTCGTTGGCGTAGATCTTGGCGGGCAGTGGCGTGGTGTTCGAAAACTCGAGCGTCACATGGCCTTCCCATTCGGGTTCAAACGGCGTCACGTTGACGATGATGCCGCAACGTGCATAGGTGCTCTTGCCAAGACAGATGGTCAGCACGCTGCGCGGGATGCGGAAATACTCGATGGTGCGTGCCAGGGCAAAGGAGTTCGGCGGAATGATGCAGAAATCGCTGGTGACCTCGACAAAGGAATTGGGATCGAAGTTTTTCGGATCCACGATAGTCGAGTTCAGATTGGTGAACAGCTTGAATTCCCTTGAACAGCGAATGTCGTAGCCGTAGCTCGAGGTCCCGTAAGAGACGATGCGGCGGCCGTCGATCTCTCGCACCTGTTGCGGCTCGAAGGGATCGATCATGCCGTGCTGTTCCGCCATGCGGCGGATCCACCTATCCGATTTGATTGACATCTCGCTTCATCCGGACACCCCGATATGGGAAAGGTCCCCATTCTACGGTGTCTGGGAGGCGGAAGAAACTGCTCGCTAAGCTGGCGCTCGCGAAGCTGGCGTTTGGGCCGTCGTCGCGCGCGCCAGCCCGCTCAGGTGTTCTGGACGACGATGTTCGGAAACCGGGTGCTCATGTCTCTGGTCCGTTCTGCGACCTTGACCGCCAGTCGGCGAGCGATCGCGCGGTAGATGTCGGCCGCGCGCGAGTCGGGGGCGCCCACGACCGTGGGTTTGCCCGAGTCGGTCAACTCGCGGATCGACAGTTCCAGTGGCAGGGAACCGAGCAACTCCGTATCGTAATCCTTGCACATCTGCTCGCCGCCGCCGTGACCGAAAATGTGTTCCGCATGTCCACACTGCGAGCAGATGTGGATACTCATGTTCTCCACCAGGCCGAGAATCGGGATGCCTACCTTCTCGAACATCTTCAGGCCCTTGCGCGCGTCGATCAGGGCGATGTCCTGTGGGGTGGTGACGATCACCGCGCCGGTCACAGGCACTTTCTGCGCCAGGGTCAGTTGCGTGTCGCCGGTCCCGGGGGGCATGTCGACCAGCAGGTAATCGAGGTTGTGCCAGTTGGTCTGCTTGAGCAACTGCTCGAGCGCCTGGGTGACCATCGGTCCCCGCCAGACCATTGGCGAATCGATGTCGATCATGAAGCCGATCGACATCGCCTGTAGACCATACGCCTGCAATGGGTCCATCGAGACGCCATCCTGCGACTCGGGTTTCTGTCCCACCAGGCCAAGCATCTGCGGTTGGGAAGGGCCATAGATGTCGGCGTCGAGCAGCCCGACGCGGGCGCCTTCCTGCGACAGTGCCAGCGCCAGATTCACCGCCGTTGTACTCTTGCCGACACCACCTTTGCCGGAAGCGATGGCGATGATGTTCTTGACGCCCGGCAGCGGTTTCAAGCCGCGCTGCACGGTGTGGGCGACGATGTTGACCGCGACATTGACGCTGATCTTGCCGATGCCCGGGATCGCCGCGAGTTTTCCGACGACTGCGCCGCGAATGTCATCGAGCTGTGTTTGCGCGGGATAACCCAACTCGATATCGAGTGAGACGTCTGCGCCTTGAATCCGGATGTTCCTGGCCGAACGTGTCGAGACATAATCTCTATGGGTATTGGGATCGATCAGATCCTTCAGTGCCGCTTGTACGATTTCAGTGTCGATAGCCATTGGTCAAAGCTCCTGTGGTAGATACTGGACTAATTTACTCCAGTTTACACCAAAACCGGCTGTCGACTGCTCGCGGCAAGCCTCCCGGCCACGGATCATGCATTGTTCCTGCGCGCCGCCAGGGCGGTGCCGATCTTCAGGAATGGGGTTGACGCACCCAGTTTCGCCAGGCTTCGAAGACTGCCGGGTGCAGCGCGGCGATCACCGGCCGACGCCATACCTCGTCGGCATCGTAGTCGTCGTGCTCGAGGGTGCACATCTGACCACCGGCCTCGCGCAGGATCAGACTGCCGGCGGCGTAGTCCCAGAGCATCTGGCCACCGTGCAGGTAGAGGTCGAGCCGGCCGGCGGCGAGATTGCACCAGTCGAGCGTCGAACTTCCAAAATTACGTTGCGAGTAGAAAGGGGGGCTAACGGCGATACGATCGGCCAGCAGCTTCGGGATGCGCTTGAAGTCTACTCCGCCGACGGCGCGTCCGATATCCGCGGTGACCTGGCGGAGCGGCAACCGGCGGCCGTTGAGGTAGGCGCCATGGCCTTCGCGAGCATAGAACATCTCGTCGGTGATCGGGTTGTAGGTTATCGCCAGACGTGTGCGCCGTGCGCGCATCCAGGCGATGGAAACCGCAAAGCACGGCAGCCCGTTGATGAAGTTGGTGGTGCCGTCAATCGGGTCGATGCACCAGAGTCCGCGGTCGTCGTCGCTGCTGTCGTGCCACCTGGCTTGCTGTACCGCAGCCGTCATCTCTTCTCCGATGATCGGGCAGTGGTGAATCTCAGTCAGCCGGTCAAGAAGAAAATGCTGCGCGGCCAGGTCGGCCTCCGAGCACAGCGAGCCGTCGTCCTTGCGCTGGCCATGACTGACGCGCAAGAAGCGCGGAATGATTTCTCGCTGCGCGACTTCCCGGACCAGCGCAACACTGGCATCGAGCATCTGTTTCAGGTCGCTGTCGGCGATCGCCACCGTGGTGGTGTTCTTTGCATTGCGCATGCCGAGTCAGGCGCGCCACTTGATCGAGCAGCCGATGCTGGCAATCTGCTCACGCGGACCCTGTCCGGTTTCGGCAATCAGGCGCATCGCCTCGAAGAGCTCGCGTCGGACATGGGGCCCCGCCGGCAGGCGTCCGCTGGCATCAAGACGTCCCCGGTACTGCAGTTGGAGTTGCTGGTTGAAGCCGAAGAAATCCGGTGTGCATACGGCGCCGTAGGCGCGCGCGACAGCCTGTGTGGTGTCATGCAGGTAGGGAAAGGAAAAGGCCAGTTGTTCGGCCACACGCTGCATGTTTTCCAGGGAATCCTCCGGGTATTCGACGGGGTCGTTGCTCATGATGGCTGCAACGCCAATGCCCAGTGCCTGCAAGTCACGCGCGTCACGGCAGATACGGTCGATGACGGCCTTGACGTAGGGGCAGTGGTTGCAAATGAACATCAGCAGCAAGCCGTTCGGGCCGCGCAAAGAAGCAAGGGTGTGTCGCGAAGCATGCGTATCCTCGAGTTCGAAGTCGACGGCCTGCCAGCCAAAGTCACAAACCGGGGTATTGCTTGCCATCACCGACATCCTTCCAAACAACGACCACTGAGCCCTTAAGCTCTTATAATAGCACGGTGGATTGCCCCCGCTTTTATTGCCCGCTGCCGCTGGCGGTCGGAGAACGCGTCGATTTGCCGGCGCGGGTTGCGCAGCATGCGGTCAGGGTGTTGCGCCTACGTTGTGGCGACGCGTTGACGCTCTTCAACGGGGCCGGCGGGGAATACCGTGCCCGGATAATCGACGGCGTGCGTGAGCGGGTCAGCGTCGAAGTCTACGAATGGCTTGCCACGGAGCGTGAATCGCCGCTTTCGGTTTCTCTGGTGCAGGCGCTGCAAGCCGGTGAGAAGATGGACCTGACGGTACAGAAGGCCGTCGAACTGGGCGTTGGGCGCATTGTCCCGGTGCTCTCGAGGCGCAGTGTGCTGCGTCTCGAAGGCGAGCGCGCCCAGCGCCGCCTGGAGCATTGGCGCGGCATCGTGGCCGCAGCCTGCGAGCAGTGCGGGCGCAATCGGCTGCCGGAAGTGGCGGCTCCTGAGAGCCTCGAAAAATGGCTGATGCGGAAGCCCGTGAACGCGAGTGTGCGTCTGACCCTGGCGCCCACGGCGGGATGTTCTCTGACGAAGCTGCCGCCGGCGGCCGGCGGCGCAATTGAACTGTTGGTCGGCCCCGAGGGGGGGCTGGCACCCGAGGAGGTGCGGTTGGCGGCGTTGACCGGTTTTGTCTCGGTCCGCCTTGGGCCGCGTGTCCTGCGTACCGAAACGGCTGGCCTCGCTGCCCTGGCAGCAATCCAGTTTTTGTGGGGTGACTTGAAGGAGGAGACTACTGATGTTTGAATCAGCAGAACTTGGGCACAAGGTCGACAAGGAAACGTTCCGGGTCGAGGAACCGAAGCTGCGCGCGGCGCTGCTCGAAACGCAGGAGCAATTGCGCGAAAACGGCAGCTTTCCGGTGATCATTCTGATCAGCGGTGTCGACGGGTCCGGCAAGGGTGAAACGATCAACATCCTCTATGAGTGGATGGACCCACGTTACCTCTCGACGCATGCCTTTTACGCGCCGACCACTGAAGAGCGCGCCCGCCCGTCGATGTGGCGGTACTGGCGTGCGCTGCCCCCGAAAGGGCGAGTCGGGATCTTTTCGGGTTCGTGGTATTCGCACCCGATCGCCGAGCGAATCAGCAACAGCCTTTCACGATCCGATTTCGACCAGCGCATGGATCAGCTCAACCGCTTCGAGGCGATGCTGGTCAACGAAGGCGCGCTGGTGCTCAAGTTCTGGATCCACCTCTCCAAGGATGCGCAACGCGAGCGCCTGAAGTCGATTGAAGCGAACCCGCTGACCCGCTGGCGAGTGACCAAGGCGAGTTGGGATCGTCTGAAGACTTACGACAAATTGCAGGAAGTTGCCGGCCACCTGCTGCGCACGACGAACACCCCCTGGGCACCGTGGATCATCGTCGAGGGCACCGACGACCGTTATCGTTCTCTGACCGTCGGCCGGACGATCCTCGACTCGCTGCAGAGGCGGTTGGCCGAAAAGCGCGAGCAGAATTCGCCGGTGGCCCCGCCGTTGTCGCCGCGAGTCGACAGTCTCGATGTGCTGAGTTCGCTGGACATGTCGCAGAGTCTGAACAAGAAGGCCTACGAAACGGAACTGGCCACCTGGCAGGGGCGGCTGGCGGAGTTGATGCGCCACCCGGAGTTCAAGAAACGGGCGTTGATTCTCGCTTTCGAGGGTTCGGACGCAGCCGGCAAGGGCGGTGCCATACGGCGCGTCATGTCGGCCATGGACGCGCGCCAATATCAAATCATCCCGATCGCCGCGCCAACCGAAGAGGAGCGCGCACAGCCCTATCTGTGGCGATTCTGGCGGCACATGCCGCGCCTCGGGCGGGTGGCCATTTTCGACCGCACCTGGTACGGTCGCGTGCTCGTCGAGCGGGTCGAGGGATTCTGCAGCGAAGCGGACTGGTTGCGTGCCTATTCCGAGATCAACGATTTCGAACATGACATCTGGCGTGCAGGCGGCATTGTCATCAAGTTCTGGTTGCAGATCAGCGACGAGGAACAACTCAAACGCTTCGAGGAGCGCGCCCAGATCGAGCACAAACGCTTCAAGATCACCGAGGAAGACTGGCGCAACCGCGAGAAGGCAGGCGCCTATCATACGGCGGTCTGTGACATGGTCGACCGTACCAGTTCCGGTACCGCGCCGTGGACCATCGTCGAGTCCAACGACAAATTGTTTGCCCGGATCAAGGTCTTGCGGACGATCTGCGAACGTCTGGAAAAGGAACTGAAAGTCGACCCGATGAAGGAGGCGAGGGTTCTGATGCCGAGAGCGGCGAGGGCAGAGGCGCTGAAGGAGGCGAGAACCGAGGGGGCCACCGTCAGCCGAGCATGCCCAGGACGCCAAGGCCCAGGACGCCAAGGCCCAGAAGGCGAAAACCTTGCGCGTCGAGAAGGAGAAAGAGGCGAAGGATCTGAAAGCCGCCAAGGCCGGCGAGAAGGCCAGACCGGCGGTGTGAGATGGCGGATGCCGTGAGTGCTGCCCAGTTCGTGGCCTGGTTCAGGTCGGTTGCGCCGTACGTCAATCTGTTTCGCGGCAAGACCTTCCTGATCGCCTTCGGAGGCAAGGCCATCGCCGGACAACTGGCGCGTACGCTGGCCTATGACGTGAATCTGCTGGCGGCGCTCGGCGTGCGCCTGGTGCTGGTGCACGGTGCACGGCCGCAGATTGAAGCGTTGTTGCGCCAGAGAGGGCTGCAATCGGTCTATCACGGCAACTACCGGGTTACCGATGCGCAGGCGATCGATTGTGTCATCGACGCTGTGGGCAGCATCTACGTGGAAATCGAGGCCCTGCTGTCGCAGGGCCTCGCCGATACCCCAATGGCCAACAGCACCATCCGGGTGGTGGGTGGGAATTTCATTACCGCCAAACCGGTGGGTGTGGTCGATGGCGTCGATCTGCAGTACTCCGGCCAGGTGCGCAAGATCGATGCCGAGGGCATCCGCGCGCAGTTGGGGCTCGGCAACATCGTCCTCCTGTCGTGTATCGGCTCCAGTCCGACCGGCGAGATCTTCAATCTGGCGATGGAGGAGGTCGCCGAGGCGGTGGCCACCGCGCTGCTCGCCGACAAGCTGATCTTTCTGAGCGATAGTCGGGGTGCGACCGACATCGACGGAGCCTTGCTCGACGAGTTGACGGTCGAAGCTGCCGAGCGCCTGATCAGCCTGGGTGATTGGCTGTCGACGGACCTCAAGCGCTACCTTCCCTGCGCTGTCCGCGCCAGTCGCGCCGGTGTCGGCCGTGTGCACCTGATTGGTTACGATGAAGATGGCACCTTGCTGCGAGAACTTTTTACCCGCGACGGGGTGGGTACGGTAGTCACCCGCGAGTCGCTGGAACAGTTGCACGACGCCCGGCCCGATGACATTGGTGGGCTGGTCGCCCTGATCGAGCCGCTCGAAGAAGATGGTACGCTGGTGCGCCGCTCGCGCGAGTTGCTCGAGCGCGAAATCACGCGCTTCTCCGTGGTTGAGCACGATGGCGTGATCGTCGGCTGCGCGGCCCTTTACCCCTATGGCGAAGGGCAGGCCGAACTGGCCTGTCTCGCCGTGCATCCGCACTACCGTCGCTGGGGCTACGGCGCCCTGTTGATGAAGCATATCGAGGCACAAGCGCGTGCTTCTGGTGTCAAGCGCCTGTTCGTGCTGACTACCGTGACCTCGCAGTGGTTCAAGGAGCGTGGTTTTACGGTCCGTCAGATTGACGAGTTACCGGCTGAGAAACGACTGGTCTACAACCTGCAACGTCGTTCCAGCGTATTGATGAAGGAACTCTAGGGACCGCTTGCCAGGTAGCCCGTGGGCTGGCCGGCGGAACCCCGAGGAGTCATTGAGGAGTTGATTGCATGACCCGAATGGTGAATTGTGTCAAGCTCGGCCGTGCGGCAGAGGGCCTGGATTTCCCGCCGTATCCCGGCGAGTTGGGCAAGCGTGTTTATGAGGCCGTTTCAAAGGAAGCATGGCAACAATGGGTTCGCATGCAGACCATGATCATCAACGAGAATCGTCTCAATCTGGCCGATGCGGCGCATCGCAAGTATCTGGCCGAACAGATGGAGAGGCATTTCTTCGGTGGCGGTGCCGATAAGGTGCAGGGGTACGTGCCGCCTGGCGCCTGAGCCGGGGTCGCCCGTACCCGGCGGTTCGAGGCACTGAACGGCGCGCCGTGGGGGTGTTCAGGTGGCGGTCAGCATCTGCACACCGGCGCCTGTAGCCAACAGGCAGACATCCGCCGGACGACACGCAAAAAGGCCGTTGGTGACCACCCCGACAATCTGATTGAGGCGTGTTTCCAACGCCACTGCGTCGACAATCTCGAGTCCGTGGACGTCCACAATGAGATTGCCGTTGTCGGTGACGAAATTCGCGCGCAGGCGTGGGCTGCCACCGATCCCCGACAGTTCGCGTTGGACGTGGCCAAGTGCCATCGGGATCACTTCGACCGGCAGCGGGAAGCGGCCGAGCACCGGTACCAGCTTGGAGGCATCGGCAATGCAGACGAACTTTCCGGCGACGGCGGCAACGATCTTCTCACGGGTCAAAGCGCCGCCGCCACCCTTGATCATCTGCATGGCCGCATTGATCTCGTCGGCGCCGTCCACGTAGACCGGGATCTGGTCTACGTCGTTGAGGTCAAATACCTCGATGCCATGGCCTTCGAGGCGTTTGCGCGTGGCCTCTGAACTGGCTACGGCGCCGCGGATACGGTGCCGGAATTCAGCCAGGGCATCAATGAAGAAATTGGCTGTCGAGCCGGTTCCGACACCGACGATTCCTCCTTCGACGACATGTGCGATCGCTGCGCGACCGACCGCTTTCTTCAGTTCGTCCTGGGTCATGATTGTTCTTTGCCTCGTCGTCGGTGGTGTGTCGAAGGGTGGCATTGTAGCGAACGCCGGCGATTGAAGACAGCCGCAGCGTCACGACGCCCGTGGAGGCGCGCTGCGGGACAAGCCGGGTTGGCCCGGGTGGCAGGCGCCAGGGGAAATCAGCGATAATCCGCTCGAATCATCAACAGGAGGCGCGCGTGGCTGACGAAAGTCCGTTCAAGGGGCAGACCGGGATCCGGCGCATATGGAACGCCTTGCATTTCTCAGGTGCCGGCCTGCGAGCGGCGTATGCAGCGGAAGACGCTTTTCGGCAGGAGGTGCTGCTCGCCGTGCTGCTCATCCCCTTGGCCTTCTTCCTGTCGCCGAATGGCCTGGGGCGCGCGTTGCTGGTTGGCAGCGTGTTGCTGGTGTTGATCGTCGAATTACTCAATTCGGCGATCGAAGCCACCGTCGATCGGATCTCGATGGAGCGGCATCCGCTGGCCAAGCGGGCCAAGGACATCGGTAGTGCTGCGGTGTTGCTGGCGCTGCTCAATGTGCTGGCGATCTGGGCCTGCGTGTTGATCGGCTGAGCGGGGTCTCTGCCGGCCTCCTGTCCGCCATGCCCGTTGGGTCTGCGCGTTGCTGTCGTGGGTCCGTCGCCTCGGTGCTCTTCAAACTGCTCTTCAAACGATGTGGCGAAGATGGATCAGCACCGAAATCTTCGCTCCCAGCCAGCCCAGGGCGCCGCCAATGGCAGTCAGGACAAGGATGTCACTGGCCGACAGACCTTGCAGGGCGAAGTTGGCGCCGTAGAGGCGTGCGAGTTCGGCTACCGCTGGGGTGAGGAATTGAAAACCGGCGCTCACCAATCCCGCCGCACACAAGCCCCCAAGCGCACCTTGCAGCAGCCCGAAATAGTGGAGGGGCCGCTGAATGTAGGTATCGGTCGCCCCGATCAGTTTGGCAAGTTCGATTTCGGCAGCCTGCGCGAGGATTTGCAAGCGAATGGTGTTGAAGGTGATGGTCACCAGAGCGCCGGCAAAGAGGACAGCGAGCAGGATGACGACGAGTTTGCCGAGGCGGAGCAGGGCATCGAAGCGTTTGACCCAGGCCGAGTCGAGTTGGACGTGGGCAACCTTTGGCCAGGTGGAAAATATCTTGGCCAGACTTTCGAGCGCTTCAGGCTGCGCCTCAGTCGGGGTGATGATGAACGCGTCCGGCAGCGGGTTTCGCGGCAGACTGGCGATGATTTCGGTCATGCCTTCGGAGGCCTGCAGGCGCTTGAGCGCTTCCTCGCGCGGGACGAAACGCCAGGGGCCGGCCCTGACTTCCTTGAGCCGGGATTCGATTTCAGAATGATCGCGTTTGCCGGCATCGAGGGCCAGGAAAATGCTGATCTGTTGTACGCCGGGTGTATCGCCGGTCAGCTTGCGCAAGTTGTCGAGAGTCAGCCAGCCCGCCGTCGGCAGGGTCAGCGCGACGCCGATGACCAGCAGCGACAGCAGCGAATTGAGCGGTGCTGCCGTCAGGCGACGCAGCGCGTCCCGCAGCGCCGCCAGATGTTGCGCGAGCCAGGCACTCACGCGGCACCACCCTCGCTACTCTGGGTTTGCGCGTCGCTCATCTCGCCCTGGTCGAGGCGCAGAATTCGTGGCTGCAGATGCGGCAGATGCAGGGGGTCGTGGGTGGCGATCAGTACGGTCACTCCAACCTGTTGAAAAGCGTGGAAGATCTCGAGGATCTCGCCCGCCGATGCGGCATCGAGGTTGGCGGTGGGTTCGTCGGCGAGAATGATGGCCGGTCGATTGACGACCGCACGGGCAATCGCCAGGCGCTGCTGCTCGCCGCCCGAGAGGGCGATTGGAAAGGCCTTTTCGCGATTGGGCAGACCGACCTTGGCCAGCGCGGCCTGTGCTCGCCGCATTGCTTCGCGGGCCGGATGGCCGACGATTGCCAGCGGCAACAGCACGTTGTCGAGCACCGTGCGGTCGAACAGCAGCTTGCGATCCTGGAAGATCAGGCCGAGCTTGCGGCGCAGGTACGGAATGGCGTTCCTGCGCAGTGAAGCGAGGTTCTGGCCATTGATCACGATGCTGCCAGACGTCGGGCGCTCGATCGCGGCGAGCAGTTTGAAGAGGGTCGATTTCCCGGCGCCGGAGTGGCCCGTTAGAAACACCATCTCGCCTGCCGTGATTTCAAAGCACACTTTCCGGAGCGCTTCACGGCCTTCCGGGTAGCGTTTGGTGACGTCGCAGGCGGTGATCACTCGAACATGGCATCTACAAAATCGCGGGCCACGAACGGCCGCAGATCGTCAATGCTCTCGCCGACGCCGATGAAGCGAACGGGTTTCGGGCACTGGCGGGCGATCGCGGCGACCACCCCGCCTTTGGCCGAACCATCGAGCTTGGTCAGCACCAACCCGGTGACCTGGATGGCCTTGTCAAAGGCCATCACCTGTTGCAGCGTGTTCTGGCCAAAGGTGGCGTCGAGTACCAGCAGCGTCTCATGCGGGCCGGACGGATCGGCCTTCTGGATGACGCGGCGCACCTTTGCGATTTCGTCCATCAGGTGCAACTGCGTCGGCAGGCGACCGGCGGTGTCGGCGAGCACGATGTCGATACCGCGTGCGCGGGCAGCGGCGATGGCGTCGAAGATCACTGCCGCCGGGTCGCCGGACAACTGCGAGACGACGCTGACGTTGTTGCGCTCGCCCCAGGTCTGAAGTTGCTCACGTGCCGCCGCACGGAAGGTATCGCCAGCAGCCAGCAGTACGGACAAACCCTGGGCCTGAAAGTGTTTGGCCAGCTTGCCGATCGAGGTCGTCTTGCCGGCGCCGTTCACGCCGGCGATCATGATGATGAACGGGCGGTGCGAGGCAAGATCGAGAGGTTCTTCGAGGGGCTGCAGGAGTTCCAGCAGGATTTCCGACAGCGCTCGCTGGATGGCCTCCGGGGTGTCGAGCTTGTCGCGTTTCGCCCGTACCTTCAGGTGGTAGAGAAGGTGCTGGGTAGCGTCAAGGCCGACGTCGCTGCCCAGCAGCAGGGCTTCGAGATCTTCGAGCAATTCGTCGTCGACCTTGCCGCGCGAGAAGAGCAACTTCAGCTTGCCGCCAAACTGCGCCCGGGTGCGTGCGAGTCCGGCCTTGAGTCGCTCGCGCCACGGTACGGCGGCGGCATTGACCGCGACTTCGGTGTCCGCCGGTGTGGTTGGTGCGGGCTTCTGGCCGGGTTGCTTCTTCAGGAAACCAAACATGGGACTTCCGTGTCTTAGGGGCGCTCGGTTACGTCGGCAGTGGTAAGATGCCGGCGCAATTACCCGACAACCTGAAATTCTATCAGAAGCGACTCATGCCCATGCGTCACGCGCGATTGATTCCCTTGTTGCTGGCGCTGGCAGCTCCAGCGCCGGTGCTTGCGGAAACCTATGAACACCAACTGGCAAACGGCTTGCGGATCATCGTCAAGGAAGATCGGCGCGCACCCACCGCAGCGCACATGGTCTGGTATCGGGCTGGCAGCATGGACGAGACCAACGGCACCACGGGTGTCGCGCATGTGCTCGAACACATGATGTTCAAGGGGACGCCGAGCGCGGGCCCCGGCGAGTTCAACCGCCGCGTGGCCGCCGCCGGCGGGCGGGACAATGCCTTCACCGGCCATGATTACACCGCCTACTTTCAGCAGGTTCCAAAGCAGAAGCTGTCCGAGATGATGCAGCTTGAGGCCGATCGCATGCGCCATCTGACACTTGATGCGCAGGAGTTCGCGCAGGAGATACGGGTGGTCATGGAAGAGCGGCGGTTGCGCACCGAGGATCAGCCGCAGGCGCTGCTCTTCGAGCAATTGTCGGCAGTGGCTTTTCAGGCGCATCCGTATCGTGTGCCGGTCATCGGCTGGATGAACGATCTGGAGAACATGACCGTGAATGACGCGCGCGCCTGGTACGAGCACTGGTATGCGCCAAACAACGCCTACGTGGTGGTGGTCGGTGACGTCGACCACCAGACCGTCTTCGCGGCGGCCGAGCAGTACTACGGACCTTTGCCGGCACGTCCGCTGCCGGGCAGGAAACCTCAGGACGAGCCCGTGCAGACCGGCATACGCCGCCTGACGGTGAAGGCACCGGCCGAGTTGCCGGTGGTGATGATGGCTTACAAGGTGCCGGTGCTCCGTGACGTCGATCACGACGTCGAGCCTTATGCTCTCGAAATGCTCTCGGCGGTTCTCGCCGGCCACGAAGCGGCGCGCTTTACCAATCACCTGATTCGTCAGCAACGCCTGGCGGTGGATGCGACGGCCAGTTACGATTCCACCCGGCGTGGTCCAGGCGTCTTCCATCTGTACGGATCGCCCAGCGAAGGGAAGACCCGTGCCGACCTGGAGTCCGGTCTGCGTGCCGAAATCGCCTTGGTGCAAGCGCAGGGGGTGACCCCCGACGAACTGGCGCGGGCCAAGGCACAGTTGATTGCGGGGCAGATCTACAAACTGGATTCGATATTTGCACAGGCGATGGAAATCGGGCAACTGGAATCGGTGGGCATTCCCAATGCCCAGAACCGGCGCATGATCGAAAAGTTGCAGGCGGTCACCGCCGAGCAGATCCAGGCGGTGGCCAGGAAGTATTTTCGCGACGAGCAGTTGACCGTGGCCGAACTCGATCCGCAGCCCTTGCCGACAACGCCGCGCGCGCGTTCGCCATTCGCTCCCCGTCACTGAGAGGGTCTTCATGAATCCGTGCATGCTGTTGATCGGCCTGTGTCTGGCGCTTGTCGCGCAATTGAGTCACGCCGGCCCGAAGATCGAGCGCTGGCAGACGACTTCGGGCGCGCGTGTCCTTTTCGTCGAGAACCATAGTCTTCCGATTGTGGATGTCCAGGTCGATTTCGCGGCGGGTACGGCACACGACGGCGAGGGAAAGGCTGGCGTGGCTTCCCTGACCCGCGGTATCCTCGATCTGGGTGTTCCCGGCATGGACGAGACGCAGATCGCCAGCAGAATGGCCGACATCGGGGCGTTGTTGTCGGGCGGCGTGGATATGGATCGGGCCTCGGTCACGCTGCGAACGCTGTCGATGGCTGACAAGCGCGGCCCGGCGCTGGAGATGCTGCGTGCCATCCTGAGTCAGCCGCAGTTTCCCGCAGCGGTCTTCGACCGCGAACAAGCACGTTCCATCTCTGCTCTGAAAGAGGCCTTGACGCGTCCGGACGCCATTGCCAGCAAAGCCTTCTGGGCGGCAATGTACGTCGCGCATCCCTATGGACGGTATGCGACGCCGGAATCGGTGAGTTCCCTCGCACGCGCCGATGTCGTCGCTTTTCACGCCGCCCATTACACGGCCCAACGCGCGACGGTGGCCATCGTCGGAGATCTGTCGCGTGCCCAGGCGGAGTCGGTCGCCGAGCAACTCACCGTCGGGCTCCCGTCGGGCCCTGCCATGGCCGGGGTCGTGCTGCCGAAATTGCCATCCGGCGGCGAACAGCGGATTGCGCATCCGGCGGTGCAGGCGCATCTCCTTCTCGGGATGCCGGCACTCCGGCGCGGCGATCCGGATTTCTTTCCCTTGCTTGTCGGGAACTATTCTCTCGGCGGCGGTGGATTTGTTTCGCGCCTGATGAAGGAGGTCCGCGACAAGCGTGGCCTGGCGTATAGCGTACATAGCTATTTTATGCCGTTGCAGCAGTTGGGCCCCTTCCAGATCGGCCTGCAGACCAAGAAGGCGCAGGCCAACGACGCGTTGAAGGTTACCCGCGAAGTGCTGGCCACCTTCCTGGCCGAAGGACCGAGTGAAACGGAATTGCAGGCGGCCAAGCAGAACCTGATCGGCAGCTTTCCGTTACGCCTCGACAGCAACCGCAAGATTCTGGAGAATGTCGCGCTGATCGGGTTCTATGATTTGCCACTCGACTATCTCGATCGCTACCCGGAAAACATCGAAAAGGTGACTGTGGCCGATATCAAGGCAGCGTACTCCCGGCATGTGCGACCAGAGCATCTGGTGACCGTGGTGGTGGCCGGGGAATAACATCCTGAACACGGTGCGCATCATCGGTGGGGCATGGCGTCGGCGTGTCCTGCGTTTTCCCGATGTGCCAGATTTGCGGCCGACTCCGGACCGTGTCCGCGAGACGCTGTTCAACTGGCTTGGGCAGGATCTGTCGGGCCTGGCCTGTCTGGATCTGTTTGCCGGCAGTGGTGCTCTCGGCTTCGAGGCGGCGTCGCGTGGTGCGGCCAAGGTGGTCATGGTAGACCAATCGCCGCAGGTGCTGGCGGCGCTCGAAGCCAACGCGAGAAACCTCGGAGGAGACCCGCGTCTGCGGATGGTGCGTTCGGATGCAGTAAGATTCGTGGGTTATGAGGGTTCACGCTTTGACGTCCTGTTCCTTGATCCGCCGTTCCGCCAGGGCTGGATCGAGCGTCTGGCACCGATCGTGCATGGGGTTCTGGCTGCAGACGGCGTGATCTACGCCGAGGCAGAAGATTTTCTGGAAGGCTGCGGTAGTTGGCGCACGGTGCGCCACGGTCGAGCCGGACAGGTGTTTTATCACTTGATGCGGCGAGGCGAAACTGATGGCACTGAATAGGCGAGTGGCAATCTATGCCGGAACCTTTGACCCGATGACCCGTGGCCACGAGGATCTCGTGCGGCGCGCGGCCTGTCTTTTCGACCGGGTGATCGTGGCCATTGCTCAGAACCAGCCGAAAAGGCCATTTTTCTCGCTCGCCGAGCGGGTCGAGATGGCGCAGGAGGTCCTGGCGCCCTACCCGAATGCCGAAGTCTGCGGTTTCGACGGTCTGCTGATGGATTTTCTGCACGCCAAGGAGGCCAAGGTGATTATCCGGGGCTTGCGTGCGGTTTCCGATTTTGACTATGAGTTCCAGATGGCGGGGATGAACAGGAACCTCTACCCCGAGGTCGAAACGGTATTCCTGACCCCGGGTGAGCAGTACCTGTTCATCTCGGCGACGATGGTGCGTGAAATCGCCGTTCTCGGCGGCGATGTCAGCAAGTTCGTGCAGCCGGCAATCTGCGGCCGACTGGCCAAAAGAGTAAGAGAAATTTCAACGATCTGAAGGAAATCCAACAATGGCTTTGATTATTACCGACGAATGTATCAACTGCGACGTGTGCGAGCCGGAGTGCCCGAACGAAGCAATTTTTCAGGGCGCGGAGATCTACGAGATTGACCCGAACAAGTGCACCGAATGCGTTGGGCACTACGATACGCCGCAGTGTGTCGAGGTGTGTCCGGTCGATTGCATCCCGAAAGATCCTGCGCACCAGGAAAGCGAGGATCAGTTGTGGGTCAAGTACGAGCAACTGACCGGTAACAAGGGTGGCGCCTGAGCGACGAAGGGCAACTGCTGCTTTTGGCAGGGCCCGCTCGCCCCAATGCTGGTCCTGCTTGGTTCTGGCGGTGATTCGATCGTGGTGAGCGTGGACTCCAAGCCATGGAAGCCCAGGTAGCGGGTATGCTGCGGGGCCTCGAACTTGGAAAGCGCGGTGGGCTGTGCGCTAGATAGCGGATCTGCCGGCTAGTCGTGGCCCTGACCGGCCCTGTGCCTTGTCGGAACCCTGCCGTAAGGCCATTCAGGTGACCGCAGGTGGCCGAATATCGCTGCCTGGGTGCCGGAGTACATGATCGACTTGTCGTAGCCAGTCAGCAGCAACACGCCGCCAACGAAGACCAGCGATGGCGTGGCAGGCGGTCGATCACTGAAAGGGATTGCGGTAGAATCCGCCGCTTCCCGTTATGCAGGGTGTCTGTCGTCAGCAAAACCCTGCAGTCCTGCAAGAATATTCCCTTACCAGAAGCACCCCGGACAGAAGAGGTTGGATGCGCGCCGTGGAAGAAGAACTCAAGCTGATCAAGCGCGGGTCGGAAGAACTCCTGATTGAAACCGAACTGCTGGAAAAACTCAAGGCGGGTCGGCCGCTGCGAATCAAGGCGGGCTTTGATCCGACCGCACCGGATCTGCATCTTGGACACACTGTCCTGATCAACAAGCTCAGGCATTTCCAGGATCTCGGCCATCATGTGATGTTCCTGATCGGTGATTTCACCGGCATGATCGGTGATCCGACCGGAAAGAATGTGACGCGCCCACCGCTGTCGCGCGAGCAGATCGTCGACAACGCCAGGACTTACCAGGAGCAGGTGTTCAGGATTCTCGATCCGGAGAAAACCGAGATCTGCTTCAACTCGGTCTGGTTCGAGCCGTTTGGAGCTTCGGGAATGATTCGTCTTGCTGCCCTGCATACGGTGGCGCGGATGCTCGAGCGTGACGACTTCGCCAAGCGTTATCGAAGTGGGCAGCCGATCGCCGTTCACGAACTACTGTATCCGCTTTGCCAAGGCTACGACTCCGTGGCGATGAAGGCGGATGTCGAACTCGGCGGCACCGATCAGAAGTTCAACCTCCTGGTTGGACGTGAGTTGCAAAAGCATTTCGGGCAGGCACCCCAATGCATACTCACGATGCCGCTGCTCGAAGGTCTTGACGGTGTGCACAAGATGTCGAAATCGCTTGGCAATTACGTAGGGATCAGCGAGCCGCCAGGCGACATGTTCGGCAAGCTGATGTCGGTTTCCGACGAACTGATGTGGCGCTACTTCGAATTGCTTTCGTTCCGCAGTACTCGGGACATCGAAGGTTTGCGGCAACAGTGCGCCAGCGGACGCAATCCACGCGACATCAAGGTGTTGCTGGCGCAGGAAATCGTCGAGCGTTTTCACGGCGCCATTGCTGCTACCCGGGCGCTGGCCGACTTCGACGCGCGCTTTCGACAGGGGGCCATCCCGGACGACATTCCAGAGGTCAGTCTGCCGGCCGAGAATCCACCCATGACCATCGCGCAGGTGCTCAAGCTGTCCGGCTTGACCGCCAGCACGTCCGAGGCCTTGCGCATGATTGACCAGGGTGGTGTCCGGATCGATGGCTCCCGGATCGACGACAAGCACCTCGTGCTGGCAGTGAAGGGCTGCTTCGTCCTGCAGGTTGGCAAGCGCAAGTATGCGCGCGTGAGCATTGTCTGAGTCGGTGCCGCGCGTTTTCCCATGGCGCAGCACCGTGGGCGTGAAATAGTGCGACAAGAGGGTTGACGTCCGTCGCCGGCCCTGTATAATTCGCACCTTCGTTGCCGAGCAAACAATAAAACCTGATTAAAATCAGACATTTATTTGCATATGGCGGGAGTCGGCAAAGTCTTCAGGGGCGGCGTCGTAAGCAGCAGAAGTAGTCGGCATGTCGTTGAAAAGAAGTATTGACGCCGCCGCAAACGACTGTATAATGCGCCCTCTCGCTGCTCAGGCAGCCCGGCAGTCTGGCCAACAGGCCTTTCTGCCAGCTCTTTAAAAACCAGACAACCGATAGGTGTGGGTTCTTGATTCGGGGCGATTTACGAGAGTGGATTGCTGAAGGATAGAGAAGGACTCGCACAGATGAAGAAGTAAGACCTGTTGGGCTGGAGGGATCTGGTCTGATGGGACGTCGAGCGAGAGTTTTAGGATTTGAACTGAAGAGTTTGATCCTGGCTCAGATTAAACGCTGGCGGCATGCCTTACACATGCAAGTCGAACGGCAGCGCGGGGCAACCTGGCGGCGAGTGGCGAACGGGTGAGTAACGCATCGGAACGTGCCCTGGAGTGGGGGATAACGTAGCGAAAGTTACGCTAATACCGCATATTCTGTGAGCAGGAAAGCAGGGGATCGCAAGACCTTGCGCTCTGGGAGCGGCCGATGTCGGATTAGCTAGTTGGTGGGGTAAAGGCCTACCAAGGCGACGATCCGTAGCGGGTCTGAGAGGATGATCCGCCACACTGGGACTGAGACACGGCCCAGACTCCTACGGGAGGCAGCAGTGGGGAATTTTGGACAATGGGCGGAAGCCTGATCCAGCCATGCCGCGTGAGTGAAGAAGGCCTTCGGGTTGTAAAGCTCTTTCGGCCGGGAAGAAATCGCATGGGTCAATACCCTGTGTGGATGACGGTACCGGAATAAGAAGCACCGGCTAACTACGTGCCAGCAGCCGCGGTAATACGTAGGGTGCGAGCGTTAATCGGAATTACTGGGCGTAAAGCGTGCGCAGGCGGTTTGGTAAGTCAGATGTGAAATCCCCGGGCTCAACCTGGGAACTGCATTTGAGACTGCCAAGCTGGAGTTTGGCAGAGGGGGGTGGAATTCCACGTGTAGCAGTGAAATGCGTAGAGATGTGGAGGAACACCGATGGCGAAGGCAGCCCCCTGGGCCAATACTGACGCTCATGCACGAAAGCGTGGGGAGCAAACAGGATTAGATACCCTGGTAGTCCACGCCCTAAACGATGTCAACTAGGTGTTGGGAGGGTTAAACCTTTTAGTGCCGTAGCTAACGCGTGAAGTTGACCGCCTGGGGAGTACGGCCGCAAGGCTAAAACTCAAAGGAATTGACGGGGACCCGCACAAGCGGTGGATGATGTGGATTAATTCGATGCAACGCGAAAAACCTTACCTACCCTTGACATGTCAGGAATCCTGGAGAGATCTGGGAGTGCTCGCAAGAGAACCTGAACACAGGTGCTGCATGGCTGTCGTCAGCTCGTGTCGTGAGATGTTGGGTTAAGTCCCGCAACGAGCGCAACCCTTGTCATTAATTGCCATCATTCAGTTGGGCACTTTAATGAGACTGCCGGTGACAAACCGGAGGAAGGTGGGGATGACGTCAAGTCCTCATGGCCCTTATGGGTAGGGCTTCACACGTCATACAATGGTCGGTTCAGAGGGTTGCCAACCCGCGAGGGGGAGCCAATCTCAGAAAGCCGATCGTAGTCCGGATCGCAGTCTGCAACTCGACTGCGTGAAGTCGGAATCGCTAGTAATCGCGGATCAGCATGTCGCGGTGAATACGTTCCCGGGTCTTGTACACCGCCCGTCACACCATGGGAGC
The DNA here is from genome assembly GCA_016714935.1 of Candidatus Accumulibacter propinquus. Classification (GTDB taxonomy): domain Bacteria; phylum Pseudomonadota; class Gammaproteobacteria; order Burkholderiales; family Rhodocyclaceae; genus Accumulibacter; species Accumulibacter propinquus. Next base: position 29,628 of record JADKBU010000030.1, read on the forward strand.
GGGTTCTGCCAGAAGTAGTTAGCCTAACCGCAAGGAGGGCGATTACCACGGCAGGGTTCGTGACTGGGGTGAAGTCGTAACAAGGTAGCCGTAGGGGAACCTGCGGCTGGATCACCTCCTTTCTAGAGAAAACTGGATCGAGAACCCACAACCTATCGGTTGTCACAGGCTGCACATGCGGAGGGTCTGTAGCTCAGTCGGTTAGAGCATCGTCTTGATAAGGCGAGGGTCGTTGGTTCGATTCCAACCAGACCCACCAGCGTATCGACAAAAGCTGCGGTAAGCGAAGTCGAGGACGTTGCTAACTAGCGGGGGGATTAGCTCAGCTGGGAGAGCACCTGCTTTGCAAGCAGGGGGTCGTCGGTTCGATCCCGTCATCCTCCACCAAACCAACCGCCGCGCGTGAGATGTCAGGCCTGCAGGGTCCGTACCCTGCAGGCCTGACCCCTTACGGGGCCTGTGCTCTTTAACAAAATGGAAGAAGGTTGTATTGCCGATGGCCCGGAGGATTGGGGATTGGCAATACGGTTGTGATTGCATCGAACCCCCGCAAGGGGGAGCACAAATGAGTTGCCTGTAGCTGGAGGTCTCGCAAGAGAGCTCAAGGTTATAGGATCAAGCGAATAAGTGCATGTGGTGGATGCCTTGGCGATTACAGGCGAAGAAGGACGTACAAGCCTGCGAAAAGCTCTGGGGAGCTGGCAATGAAGCTTTGATCCAGAGATATCCGAATGGGGAAACCCACTCCGCAAGGAGTATCCCACGCTGAATACATAGGCGTGAGGAAGCGAACCCGGCGAACTGAAACATCTAAGTAGCCGGAGGAAAAGAAATCAACCGAGATTCCCAAAGTAGTGGCGAGCGAAATGGGAACAGCCTGCAAGTGATAGCGATTGCGTTAGCGGAAGTCTCTGGAAAGTGGCGCCGTAGTGGGTGACAGCCCCGTACGCGAAAACCCGATCGTGGTACCAAGCTTGCGACAAGTAGGGCGGGGCACGAGAAATCCTGTCTGAATATGGGGGGCCCATCCTCCAAGGCTAAATACTCGTAATCGACCGATAGTGAACCAGTACCGTGAGGGAAAGGCGAAAAGAACCCCGGGAGGGGAGTGAAATAGATCCTGAAACCGCATGCATACAAACAGTGGGAGCCCCTTCGTGGGGTGACTGCGTACCTTTTGTATAATGGGTCAGCGACTTACGTTCAGTAGCGAGCTTAACCGAATAGGGGAGGCGTAGGGAAACCGAGTCTGATAAGGGCGCCTAGTTGCTGGACGTAGACCGAAACCAAGTGATCTATCCATGGCCAGGATGAAGGTGCGGTAACACGCACTGGAGGTCCGAACCCACTAATGTTGAAAAATTAGGGGGATGAGCTGTGGATAGGGGTGAAAGGCTAAACAAACTTGGAAATAGCTGGTTCTCTCCGAAAACTATTTAGGTAGTGCCTCAAGTATCACCGACGGGGGTAAAGCACTGTTATGGCTAGGGGGTCATCGCGACTTACCAAACCATTGCAAACTCAGAATACCGTTGAGTGCGAGCTTGGGAGACAGACATCGGGTGCTAACGTCCGGTGTCAAGAGGGAAACAACCCAGACCGCCGATTAAGGTCCCGAAGACATAGTTAAGTGGGAAACGAGGTGGGAAGGCTTAGACAGCCAGGAGGTTGGCTTAGAAGCAGCCATCCTTTAAAGAAAGCGTAATAGCTCACTGGTCGAGTCGTCCTGCGCGGAAGATGTAACGGGGCTCAAACTATGCACCGAAATCGCGGATATCCGCAAGGATATGGTAGGAGAGCGTTCTGTAAGCCGATGAAGGTGTCTTGAGAAGGATGCTGGAGGTATCAGAAGTGCGAATGCTGACATGAGTAGCGATAAAGGGAGTGAAAAGCTCCCTCGCCGAAAGCCCAAGGTTTCCTGCGCAACGTTCATCGGCGCAGGGGTGAGTCGGCCCCTAAGGCGAGGCTGAAAAGCGTAGTCGATGGGAAACAGGTCAATATTCCTGTACCTCTTGGTAATGCGATGGGGGGACGGAGAAGGTTAGGTCAGCCGGGTGTTGGACGTCCCGGTTCAAGCGTGTAGGCAGACCTCTTAGGCAAATCCGGGGGGTTAATGCTGAGGCGTGATAACGAGTGGTCTTGTACCGCGAAGTGATTGATACCATGCTTCCAAGAAAAGCCTCTAAGCTTCAGTTACCAGGAGACCGTACCGCAAACCGACACAGGTGGGCAGGATGAAAATTCTAAGGCGCTTGAGAGAACTCAGGAGAAGGAACTCGGCAAATTTGCACCGTAACTTCGGGAAAAGGTGCGCCCTGATAGGTTGTAGCCCCTCGCGGGTGAAGGCTGAAAGGGTTGCAGTGAAATGGTGGCTGCGACTGTTTAATAAAAACACAGCACTCTGCAAACACGAAAGTGGACGTATAGGGTGTGACGCCTGCCCGGTGCCGGAAGGTTAAGTGATGGGGTGCAAGCTCTTGATCGAAGCCCCGGTAAACGGCGGCCGTAACTATAACGGTCCTAAGGTAGCGAAATTCCTTGTCGGGTAAGTTCCGACCTGCACGAATGGCGTAACGATGGCCACACTGTCTCCTCCTGAGACTCAGCGAAGTTGAAATGGTTGTGAAGATGCAATCTCCCCGCGGTTAGACGGAAAGACCCCATGAACCTTTACTGTAGCTTTGCATTGGACTTTGAACCGACTTGTGTAGGATAGGTGGGAGGCAGTGAAGCCGGGACGCTAGTTCTGGTGGAGCCAACCTTGAAATACCACCCTGGTTTGTTTGAGGTTCTAACCACGGCCCGTGAATCCGGGTCTGGGACCGTGCATGGTAGGCAGTTTGACTGGGGCGGTCTCCTCCTAAAGTGTAACGGAGGAGTACGAAGGTACGCTAGGTACGGTCGGACATCGTGCTAATAGTGCAATGGCAAAAGCGTGCTTGACTGCGAGACCCACACGTCGAGCAGGTACGAAAGTAGGTCATAGTGATCCGGTGGTTCTGTATGGAAGGGCCATCGCTCAACGGATAAAAGGTACTCTGGGGATAACAGGCTAATACCGCCCAAGAGTTCATATCGACGGCGGTGTTTGGCACCTCGATGTCGGCTCATCACATCCTGGGGCTGTAGTCGGTCCCAAGGGTATGGCTGTTCGCCATTTAAAGTGGTACGTGAGCTGGGTTTAAAACGTCGTGAGACAGTTTGGTCCCTATCTGCCGTGGGCGCTGGAAATTTGAAGGGGGCTGCTCCTAGTACGAGAGGACCGGAGTGGACGAACCTCTGGTGTACCGGTTATGACGCCAGTCGTATTGCCGGGTAGCTAAGTTCGGAAGAGATAAACGCTGAAAGCATCTAAGCGTGAAACTCGCCTTAAGATGAGATTTCCCTGGGGACTTGATCCCCCTGAAGGGTCGTGGTAGACCACCACGTTGATAGGCTGGGTGTGGAAGCGCAGCAATGCGTTAAGCTAACCAGTACTAATTGCCCGTGAGGCTTGATCCTATAACCTTGAGCAGCAACTCCTATGCATCACAACCCCTTCTTCCCTTTTGCGCACCCCGCCTCGCGGCGTGCGTCCCCGTTACGCTTGGCGGCCATAGCCCTTTGGACCCACCCCTTCCCATCCCGAACAGGACCGTGAAACGAAGGTACGCCGATGATAGTGCATACTTCATGTGTGAAAGTAGGTCACCGCCAGGCTCCCCCATCACAAAAGCCCTCCCCGGTTTATCCCGGCGAGGGCTTTTGCCTTGGTAGCATCCTCAATTGCGTGGACGCATGATGTGGCGCACTCGCACTTCCCCGCTCATCCCCCGCTACCTGCGGCGAAGATTCTTGCCTGCGGCGCGATGACCAACTCCGACTTTTTCGACCGACGACTGGTGGCGACCGGCGACGGTTCGCATTCCCTGTATCTCCCCGCGTGCAACGAGCACTACCATTCAAGCCATGGCGCGCTACGCGAGTCACAGCATATTTTCCTTGGCTGTGGTTACGACGAGATGGCCGTCAATGTCGGTGGCCGCCTGCGTATTCTGGAAGTCGGTTTCGGTACCGGCCTCAACGCGTTGTTGACCTGGGAGCGCTGCGATCAGGGGAGTTCGGCAGTGGAATACGTCGCCATTGATGCGTTTCCGGTCACGGTGGAACTCGCTTCGCAGTTGAACTACGCGAGTTGCCTGGCGAGTCCCGCAGCCCAGGAGATCTTCGCGGCGATGCATCAGTGTTCCTGGGGGATCTGGAGTCATCTCGGGGAGAACTTCTCCCTACTCAAACTGCAGACCAGGATCGAGGATTTCGAGCCGGTTGATCCGTACGATCTGGTGTACTTCGACGCTTTCTCGCCACCGATCCAGCCGGAACTATGGACCCGAATCATTTTCGACAAACTGTATCGGTGCATGCGCCCCGGCGCTGTGCTGGTGACCTACTGCGCCAAGGGCGAAGTCAAACGAAATCTCAAGGCCGGCGGCTTCTTGCTGGAAAGCTTGCCCGGGCCGCCGGGCAAGCGCGAAATCACGCGCGCCAGAAAGCCGTGAGAAGAGAATCCTAGTCGCAACCGCGCCTGTTTTTTCGCCACGCGGCGAGAGCGTCGACTGCCGCCTGCAGGCTTGCCAACATCGAGATGCCGCAGGGCGCGGCTGCGCGTTGGGCGCCCGCACCACCGACCCAGAGTTCGACAGGCGCGGGTAACAGTTGTCGCAGTTGACTGAGCAGTGGCAAGACCTGCCGGAGGGGGAAGGCTCCTGAAAAAGACACGGCAACGATGTCTGCCCTGTGCGCCAGCGCCGCCATTTGAATGTCGAACAGGGGGGTTTGCGTACCGAGTGAAATACAGGTCGCGCCGTCGAGGACCAGCAGCACCTCGGCCATCAGCAGGCCGAGAACATGTTGTTCCTCGGGAACGGTGGTGAGCAGGATACGCGGCTGGCCGCCACCCGGAGGCAGGCTGCCAATGGCCTGGCGCAACAGGGACTTCATCTGCTCGGTATAAAGGTGCTCCTCGAAGACCGCAAACTCGCCATTCATCCAGGCTTCACCCACCGCCTGATTGAGCGGTACAACGACATCGAGGACGAAGCTTTGCAATCCCATGCGCATCATCGCCTGACTGAGTGCCTGCCGAAGCGCCGGCACATCATGAGCTTTCACCAGCCGCATCGTTTGCCGAACAAGCTTTTCCTCGGGCTCCGGGTCGCACTCCTTGATCGCCACGCACGGACTGCACAGCGCGGCAAGCTCTGTCTCGCTGGCGGCAAACAGCTTGCCGGGACGGTGGCCCTGGTCGATCAGACGCTTGATCAATCGCAGTCGTTCCACTTGCTCGGCTGGATAAACGCGTTCGCCATTGTGATCCCGAGCAGGCTGCGGGAAGCCGTAGCGACGCTCCCAGACACGCAAGGTATCCTTGCCTAGACCCGTGTCGCGCTCGACAGTACTGATGCTCATCTCTGGGCGGGTAATCATGGTGTCCTGGTCAATCTGGCGTAATGCACCGTAGACGATCAATTGTAGCCCAATTGTAATCAATTTCGCTATTTCTGTCCAGGACAAATTGGTCTGGCCTGTGCGGGGAAGCTGTCATCCGGGGAATTCGGCCTTGCCGAGGAGTAGGGCGCGGCACCCCATTTGCAACCTGATCGGCATACAATGCGGGCAAGGGTTTGCCGGCCGGAAGTTTGGACCTTCGGGACTGCTGCTGACAGCGAAGGCGTGCGGGCGGCGCGCCCAGCAGTCTGCCAACAATGCGAGAGGACTCGACATGAGCAGCGTTTTTTCGCCACCACCGCAGGACCGTTTACGAGATCGGACGCCACACTGGCGTGTTTGGCGACCGGTTCGCCGGACCTGGCGCAGGCCAGCGGGTATGGCGTGCCGTGCTGGTGGCGGCAGATGCTGAAGCTGTCGCTTCCCATCGCGCTGCGCCAGCGCCGTACCGGGTTTTACCTGCTCCTCGGCCTGCTCGCCTCCCTCCTGGTTTTCGGGGCTTATCGGTACTGGCACAGGGCGCCGCATTACAAAGGGGTGTCGCGCCTGCAGGTCGACCTGCGGCAACCCGAAATGCTGCTCGTCACACGCAATCTGAGTGCATTACCGAAAGACATCGCAGCGGCGCCACTGCTCGCTGGTCTGGTGGATGAGCAACTGGTCTTTCATTACGAAGAGGACGAGGCGCGGCTTTCAATCGAGGGTAGCCTGCGTCGCCTGGCCTACGAGCACAAGTTGGGCATCGAAGATCGGTTTCTGTCGACGCTGCTGGCCGGGCCAGCGGAGATCGGGTTCTGGCGCTCGGGCAAGGGCCGCCCGGAGCACGTCGTCGTCAGGCTCGAACGTGGCGTGCTGGCCAGGTTGACCGAAGCACTGGCGCGGATCGCGCTGGACGATCGGCAGTTGAAGCAGGCCGGCAAGTTCTCCGTGGGCGGAGACGAGGTCACGTTGTATACGCTTGACTACGGTGGTGGTCGCACGCTGGCTTTTGCCGGTCGAGGCGAAAACTGGGTCTTTCTTTCCGACCCGGCGCTTGCGCTCGATATCGAAGGCAAATTGACCGCCGACGCTGAAGTGGTTCTCGGCGACCTGCTGCACGGTAGCCAGCCCTGGCAAGCGAAGCTGCCTGCGTCGACGACCGCACAGCACTCTTTCGTCGTCGGTCAGCGGGCCCTGACCATGGGTTACGAACACTTCCTGCCGACTCTCGCCGGCTTGCGCTTCGACCACGAGGGTGGCAGGTGGCAGGCCAGCCTCCGTCTGCAGCCAACGAAGCCTCCGGTCACGCATGACATGGTTGCCATCTGGCGTGCCGTACCCCTCGGGGCTGCTTTCTGTAGCGCACTGCCGGTCGACTGGCAGGCTGCGGCGGCGCCGCTGGCAACGCTGCTCGGCAGCAACCCGGCGATATCGCCGACACTGGCCGCGCTGGACCCGATTGCTGCCGTCTGCTGGTATGCCAGTTCCCGCCTCGCGGCGCCGCTGTTCATCGCACGTGCGACGGGGGCGATGCCGCCCGATGCCGGCCAGTTGCTGGCCCAACTGGCCGAAAAATCCTGGTCCGCCAGCGCCGCCCCAGCCGCGGGTAACGACGGCGAGGGTCAGGTCCATGTCGCCACTGTGGCGTCGCGCCACGGCATTCGCCCGCCAGACGGCGGCGCGCGCGCCTTCGAGCCGCGCGCTGGCCCAGCACGCGGGGCTGATCCTCTTTTCCCCCGACCGTCGCCAGGTCGACGCGGCGCTAGCCGTCGCTGCCCGGCGGGCAGCGGCGCTGGGTGACGAGGCTGGCCTGCGCGGCCCTGGCTGGCTGGTTCTCGATCCGCCGTTGCTGGCACGGCTGATACGCTCCGAAGTCCAGGAGGTCCTGCCCGCGGATGAGGAGTCGTTCTTCAGGGACGTGGCGCGCAATCGCCTCTGGCCACGTCTCGAAGCCTGGGCAAGGGAGCAACCGGCGGTCGTCGCCATCCCTGGCGCGGTCGGCGCGGATGGTTTCGTCGCTCTGGATATCCGGCCGTTGCAGGAGAGTCCACGGTGATCGGACGCCGGCGGTTCCTTGGCGCCCTAGGAAGCCTGACCCTGGGCATCGCCGGAGGACCCGCGGCGGCGCTCAACAACGGGTCCCCGACGGCGCTGCTGCCCAGCGTGCTCGATGGCCCACAAACCGACCGGTTCCGGGCCTGGATGTCGTTCATCGTCGCCGACCAGATTCGTCGCGGTCCATCGCCACGCTGGTTTCACCGTGACTGCGCCGGTCTTGCGCGTTTTGCGGTGGCCGAAGCCCTGCGTCCACACGATCCGCGCTGGCGCCGGGTCAACGGCTTCACAGGACGTCTGCCGCCGGAAATCGAACTGCGCCCTGAACAGGCGTCGCTGCTCAACGGCTGGACGACGCTGGATGGCGACCAGCAGGCTTTCGTCACCGCGCTGACGCTGGTCCAGAAGAACAGCCGCTGGCTTGGCCGAGAAAGCGCCATGGCCAGGGCCGGGGACCTGCTGTTTTTTGATCAGGGCGACGATCAACATCTGATGATCTGGATGGCCGGCTGGATCGCTTATCACACCGGTCAGCCCGTTGCCGCTGGCAGCCGGCAAAGCGCCGGTAAACGTCGGCAATCCCCCGAAGAGATCGAAGACAATGGCCTGCGTGCGGTCACGCCGGCGCAACTGCTGCAATGGAAGGACACCAGGTGGCGACCACGCGACGACAATCCCAATTTCGCCGGCTTTTATCGACTGGCTTTCTTGTCGCGCTGATCCTGGCGCTGCTCGGTCTTGCCGGAGCCGGAACGGCCGGCGAGATGGCGGCCGCCCACTCGAACTATCGCCCGCTGAGCGGCGAGGAGTTCTTTCTGCTCGCCGAGAGCAGTTACGGTTCCGACGAACAAGCCTCGGTGCGCCTCGAGATCCAGCGCGATTCGTCGGAACTGGAGGAGTACGGAGGGGTAGATATCGCCATCTACCGGGTCCCCGAGCCGATCGCCTTCCTGCGCGCCCAGAGCAACCTGCATCGTGTCAAGGTGCCGGCCAGGCCCCAGCCCGAGGGCATGGCCAATATGCTGCAACTCTCCTGGGACAAGATCTGGGCCAACACCCGCTTCGCATGGAAGCGCCTGTTCTCGCCAGCGGCCCGGCGGGCGACCACTGCCGCCGCTCCGGAACTGAAGACGCCGAACGCGATGCTGACGCCGACGCGCCTGCGCCATCCGCCAGCCTATGCCCCATTGCCCGGCCTGACGCTGAGCGACCGCTTCCGTTACCCGGTGCACCGCGCCAAGCCGATCGTGCCGCCAGCCGACGTCAAACTCGCCGGCAGCAGCAGCGAATTCCTGCCCAACAACGAAGGCAACGTCCGCGTTCCCCTCGGCCGGCGCGTACCCGGCCTCTACCTGGTCGAAGCGTCGGTCGGCAAGCATCGGGCAGTAACGCTGGTCTTTGTCTCCGACAGCGTGGCGGTGACCAAGAATGCTGCCACCGAGATGCTGGTGTGGACCGCTCGGCGCAAGGATGGTGTTCCCGTCGCCGACGCCGACATCGTCTGGAGCGATGGTGTCGGCGTCCTGAAGAGTGGCAGGACCGCTGCCGACGGTGTCGTCCGCCTGCCCGCCGCCAGTCCCGAGACCAGTTACGTCTACGGCCAGGACCCCGCCGGTGGCGTCTTCATCTCGGAGAACTTCTACCACGACAGCGAAATCTACAACGCCAAGATCTACGCCGTCACCGATCGCCCGCTATATCGTCCTGGCGACCTCGTGCAGGTCAAGTTCCTGGGCCGTGAGTTTCGCAGTGCCCGTCGTTCGGAGCCGGTCGCTTCGAGCGACATCTCCGTCACCGTCGTCGATCCGGCGGGGACCGAAGTCCTCACGCGCAAGCTGCGCTACGACTCGGCCAAGGGCGGTGAAACGGAGTTCCAGTTGCCCGCGGCCGCCCAGGCCGGCGGCTGGGAACTCGTCTTTGCCAGGGGCGAAGACAGCTACGGCGCGGCTTTTCGAGTTGCCGACTACGTCAAGCCGCACTTCGAGATCGATGTGGTTGCCGACAAGAGCGAGTTCAAGACCAGGGAAGCCGTGACCGGGCGCATTCGTCTCAGCTATCCCGACGGCAAGCCGGTGGTCGGCGCGCTGGTGCGACTGACGGCACGGGCGCAGCCGCTGACCATGGTCGAAGGCGAATTGCGCTATGGTGGTCAGTTCCCGGTCGCCATCAAGGCCGACGAACTGAAAACCGGCAGCGATGGCGTGGCGGCATTCAGCCTGCCGCCGGCCGATGATCCGGCTCGCTACATCCTGAGTCTGCTGGCCCAGGATGGCGCCGCCTACCGCGTGCGGGTGACCAAGGAAATCCTCGTCGAACGCGGCGCCACGCTCTGGCAACTGGCCGCCCCGGCCTATTTCTCGCGTCCCGGCGAGAGCGTCGATTTCCGCTACACGCCGCAGGGCAACGCCAGTCCGGCCAGCCGGCCGACGCGCTGGGAGATTCTCCGTCTCGAGGACAGGCAGCGGCGCGACGGCGCACTGGCCGAAGGTGACAGCGCCCGGCTGGCCTCGCTTCCCCGAGCCCGGTTCCTACACCGTCAGCCTGCGTGACGCCAGGGGCAACCTGCTGGCGGCGACCAGCCACTGGGTTTCCGGTGAGGGCATGAAAGCGATCCCGGGGAGTGTCGAGATCGTCTTCGACAAGGAACAGTACCAGGCCGGTGAAACCGCGCACGCGCTGATCACCTTCCCGCAAGCGGTCGGCGATGCCTTGCTGACGCTCGAGCGCGACCAGGTCGAGGCGCACGCGCTGCTCAGTGGCAAGGCCGGCTGGCTGAACGTCAGCCAGGTGGCGCCGGCACAGTGGCGCGCGGACATCCCGGTCAAGGAAGAATACGGTCCCAATGTCACCTTTTCCGTCCTGTACCTCGCCAATGGCGACTACGTTTTCCAGAACAAAGGCCTGCGCGTGGCCGTGCCGGTTGTCGATATCGCCATCCGCACGCCGCGCGAACGCTACGCGCCGGGAGAAACGGTCACTCTCGAACTGGAAACCCGGACTGGCGGGCGGCCGACACCGGCGCTGGTCAACCTCGGCGTCGTCGATGAAATGATCTACGTGCTGCAACCGGAAATCGCTCCGAGCATCGGCAACTTCTTCTACCACCCCCGCCGCAACAACGTGCGCACGACCGTCAGCCTGTCGTTCATCGGCTACGATCTGGCGCGCCTGCCCGGCAAGGGCAGCGCGCCGGTCCGCCGCTCGCCGTCGGAACGCGGCGTCAAGGTGCTCGAGCGCCCGCGTCGCGACGATACCGACACCGCCGGCTGGTGGCCCAGCCTGATGACCGGCGAGAACGGCAAGGTCAGCGTCAGCTTCCGCATGCCCGACGCATTGACCCGCTGGCGCATCACCGCGCGCGCGATTACCGCGGCCGGCGTGGTCGGCCAACAGACGCGGCACGTCGAATCGCACAAGGATTTCTACGCCAAGTGGACCGGTCCGGCGAGCTTCCGCGTCGGCGACCGGCCGGCCGCCACCCTCGTCGCCTTCAACCAGACCGGCGCCGAGGCCAAGGTGCAACTCAGCGCCAATGGCGGTGGCCTGGCCGTGCGTCGCGAGTTGACGCTGCGCCCGGGAGCGAACAACATCCCGCTGCCGATCGACAAGCCCGTTGCGGGTGACGTGGCGATCAGCCTGGCCCTGGGCGGCAAGGAAATCGACAGCCTGCGCCAGGCAATCGGCGTGCTGCCGGCGGGCTGGCTTTCGGAGCGCAGCCAGTCGCTCGAACTGCGTGACGCCGAAACGCGCCTCACCCTGCCGAGCGATGCGCGCGACCTCCGGGTCAGCCTGGCACAGGGCAGTGCCGGTCAGTTTGCCCGTATCGCCGACGACCTCCTCGAATTTCCGTGGGGCTGCGTGGAACAGACGGCCAGTCGCCTGCTGCCGCTGAGCTTCGCCTATCGCGGTCTGCCCGCCGATGCGCCGCGCCTGCGCGAAATCTCGCAGGCGATCGCCACCCAGCGCCTGCGCCTGGTCCAGATGGCCGGACCGGAAGCGACCTTCGGCTGGTGGGGACCGGGGACCACCGACAGCGCCTGGCTTACCGCCTACGCCTACTACGCCGATTGGCACGCCGCGCGCGCGCTCGGTCTCAAGCTGCCGGCGAGCCATTGGCGGCAGAGCCTGGAAGCCTACAGCAAGCACTCCGCCAAGGAGCCACTGCCGCTGCGCGTGCTGGCGGTCTGGTTCATGGCCGAGATGGAGGTGCCGGTGCGCACCCTGCTCGAAGGCCTGCTCCAGGAGGCCAAGGCGCTGCCCCCCGCCAAGTTCGCCACGGGTGGGCGGGATAGTCTCTGGCTGGGCAACACCACGGCCGCCGCCGACGGTCTGAGCCTGGTGCTGATCGGCCAAATGGCCCGCCAGCAACAGATCGGCCTCGCGCCGGAAATGGCCCAGGCGATCGATGCCGCCCGCGAGGCCCTGCGTGCCCAGCCGGAAGCGCTGGGCCAGGCGCTGCTGGCGATGGAAGGCAAGGGCGCGGTCAGGGACGACGCGGCGCGCTGGCTGGCGACGCTCGGTCCAGGCGCCGCCACCTTCGACCGTGCCCTGGCGCTGGCGTGGTGGAACAAGGCCCTCGGCGGCAGTACGCTGCCCGAGACCGGAGCGCTGGGACTCAAGGGCAACTGGCAGCGGCAAGGCGGTCCGCTCGGCGCGCCGACCTGGCGCTGGACCGGCAAGGATATACCGATGGCGATCACCCTGGTCAGCCCGGCGCCTGCGGATCTCACGGCTTTCGTCCGTTACCGCTCGGCCGAACCGGAAAAGGGCAAGCTGCCGGTGAAAGTCGAACGACGTCTCTTCCGCCTGGTAGCGGTTCCGGTGGTCAAGACAGACCCGGCGGCGGCCAACCCGTCTGGCGAACGGCGCCCTGCCAGTGCAGCTCACCGGCGGGTGCAGCGGTTGAGTTCCGAGCAGAGGCCGCGAGCGATGGTGATCTCCGTGCCAACGACCTCTACCTCGAAGAGATCAGGCTCAGCGCCACTGCCGGCCAGCCACCGCGATACGGACTGATCGAGGTGCCGTTGCCACCGGGCGCCGATGTCGAGCGCGGCACCTGGGGTATTCGCGTGCGCGGCCTCGATGGCGATGCCGTCGTGCCGATGGAGCGGGCGCGCTACCAGCCTGGCGAACTGTCCTACGCCGGTGCCCGTCGACCAGCTTGCCGACAGCCGCGTTTTCCGCCACCTGCTGCGCTTCGGCAGCCGCGGCAGCTTCGTCGTGCCGCCGGCGCGCTTCCAGCGCATGTATCAGCCGGAAGAGAAGGCTTTCGAGGCGGTGGCGGAACGGCGCCTGCAGGTGAAGTGATGCGCGGATTGCAGCCGGCGTCACCCCGCCCATCGCCTGCCCGGCAGTTCCTTTGCTGCCTGGCAGCGAGCTTGTCGCTGGCGGCCGCCGAGGCCGCCGCAGGCCCGGCGGTGGAACTGGTTTTCGGCGATCCGGAAGCGCCCACGGCCGTGCGCGTATCGGCGAGCGGCAGCGAATCGATGCCGGTGCCGGGAAACACGCCGCTCGGCAGCCTGTGGAAGGTCTTCGTGCACGTCTACCTGAGCGCTGGTGCGCGCAGCGTCGCCGATTACCGCTGCACGGGTGGCGACCCCGGCGAGGAATCCTATTGCTGCGCGCCTGGAGAACGCATCGGCCGCGACGAAGCGCTGGCCAAATCCTGCGGACTCTACTTCAAGCCGCGTCGACTCGGCGTGTCGGCGGCGGCATGGCGTGCCTGGTGGACGCGTCAGGCGCCAGGTGCTCCCGCGTGGTTGTTGGATCTCGACAAGCTGCAGCCGGCGACCGAGGTCTCCGTCGCCTCCCTGCTCGCCGCGCTGGCGGCGATCGACGGCGATCATCGCCGGGCGACGATGGCGGCGTTGCAGCGTGTCAGTCTCGAACCGCGTGCCCGCCCGCTGCTCTCGCATCTGGGCAACGGCATGCGCGTCAAGACCTGGAGCTGGCACGACGGCAAGGGCCGGCGAATCGGCGGCTTCGCCGGCTGGCTGGTGGACGGCACGCCGGTGTGGCTGCGCGGCAGCGGCAGCAGCGCCCAGGTCATCGAGCAAGCGGCGCCCTGGCTGGCCGGTCGCCTGCCGCAGCCGACGCCACCCGACGAGGCCTGCGTGCGCGTTCGGTTCTTCAGCCGCTACCCACTCGCCGAGGTTCTCGTCGACGGCCGTCCGGCAGCCGAAGGCCCCCTGCGTGGCCGCGTCGAGGCCCGCTTTGTCAACTCCCGGCGCCTGCTCTTCGCGAGCAGCGGCGAACTCGGCCTGAGCCGATCCGGTGGCCGGCCAGTCATCACTGGCCGCGTCGGACTGAATGACTACGTCGCCCGCGTCATCCAGCGCGAGGCCGGCGCGGAACCACCAGCCGCCGCCCGCGCGCTGGCGGTGGCCGCGCGCACCTATCTCGTCCGGCATGCCGGGCATGGCGGCGGTTGCTACGAGATCGACGACGACAGCAGCGCCCAGCGGGTTTCGCCGGCGCCACCGGAGCGCCAACCTGCGCGTCGCCGAGTGGAGCGACGGCCTGGTCCTCAGCGGCGTTGCCGGTCGCTACCACCAGACCCGCAGTGCGCCGCAGCAGCTCTCGTGGCAGGCCGCCGTTGCCGGCGCGGCCGCCGGTGCGCGCTGGGACGAAATCCTCGAACACGCCTATGGTGGCGCCGGCTTCAGCGTCGTCGGCGAAGCGGATGCCGGCGAATGCCAGCCACTGGCGAGCGCCGAGAACTGGCTCGCTGGCCGCCAGGCGGTGTGGAAGCGGCGGCTGGCCGGCGTCGCCGGCTTCGAGGCACCGGCGCCGCTGCCACGTGTCTGCCGCCTCGATCACGGCAACCCCTACGCCGACATCGAACGCCGCCGCATCTATGCGTCGGGGATCGGCAGCGCCAACGAACGCCTGACGGTCGCCCACGAATACCTGCATTTCGCCCTTGCCAACCATCCGCGCGGCCGCGACGAGGATTTCGTCGAACAGACGGCGCGTTCGCTGCTCGGCACCCCCTGACCGCGATGCCCATGCTCACCATTCCTCGCCATTTCGTTTCCCCGCTCCTCCTCGTCGCCGCCGCCTTGGCTTGCACGGCTGGCGCGGCTGCCGACAGCGGCATCGCGCTCGACGGCCCGCGCGGTGGCTGGCGCAACGGCGCGCTCGCCGAGGAGCGGGAATCGGCCATCGCCGCCGCCTACCCGAAGCCGCCGGTCGATCGCGGCGGCCAGAAGAACCGCACGCTGATCGAGGGGCAGCTCCGGCAGGCCGGCAAGAATCGCCAGCCCGGCCGGCTGATCGTCAACGGCATCGACATGCCGCTGTACACCGACGAACAGGGACGCTTCGTCAAACCCTGGGCGTTCGGGCCGGGCAGCAACAGCGTCGAGATCGTCGCCCCCGGCGGCACGCGCCGCCGCCTGCAGTTCTACGAAACCCACGCCGAGAAGACGCGCAGCAAACTGCGCATCGTCCTCGGCTGGGACGATGCGCGCGCCGAGGTCGACCTGCATATCCTGACACCCGACGGCGAGCACGCTTTCTGGGCGCAACCGCTGCTCCGCCGGGGTGGCGGTCTCGACGTCGATAGCGTCGATGGCGGCGGTCCCGAAATCTTTTCCACCGCCACGCCGCTCCCTGGCACCTATCTCGTCTATGTCAACTATTGGGGCAACTTCAATGCCGCCGGCTACAACTTCGACGCCGACGCGCACGACAAACCGCTGATCACTACCCGCGTCACCATCGTCAGCAACGAGAACACCCCCGACGAGCGCCAGGAAACGCTGGTCGTCCCCCTGCGTCGCGTCGGCGACCTGACCTTTGTCCGCGCCCTGCGTTACGGAGAGAAAAAATGAGCCGCCTCGCCCTGCCGCTGCTCCTGGCCTTGTGCGCGCTGCTCGCCGCCGCTGCGGCGCCGGCGCAGGTCACGCTCGACGCGCCACGCGGCGGCTGGCGGCACTCCGGCGGCGAGCCGGCGCAGCACATGCAGGACGTCAATTACCCGGCCAGCCGGGTCAATGCCGGTGGCCCGCGCAGTGGCGAGGATGGCGGCGAACTCGGCGCGGCGATCCGCGGCCGGATCGCCGGCGCCACCGCGGCAAAGATGAAACAGCCGCACCTGCTGGTCGTCAATGGCGTCGCCATGCCGCTCAGCGTCAACGCGGACGGTTCCTTCGCGCGTCCCTACGCGTTTCCGCCCGGCGCCAACAGCGTCGAAGTACGCACCCCGGACCGCAAGCAGGGGCGGCGCGTCAACTTCTACGACGCCAACGCGGCGCGCCAGCGCGTCGGACTGCGCATTGTCCTCAGTTGGGACAGCGACATGACCGACATCGACCTGCACGTGCTCTCGCCGGACGGTCAGCACGTCTTTTTCGGGGATCGTCTCGGCCGCAACGGCGGCGCGCTCGACGTCGATGTCACCGGCGGTTACGGCCCGGAGATCTATGCCATCCCGTCGCCGCCACACGGCAACTGGCAGGTCTACGTCAATTACTTCGGCGGCGGCATGGGGGACCGACGGGCAGGAAGAGAGCCAGGAAATCACCATCGCCCAGGTTGCCATCATCACCCGCGAAGGCACGCCCGATGAAAAACTGCAGGTTTTCCGGGTGCCGCTGCGCCGCCCCGGCGAACTGACGCTGGTCAAGTCCTTTGTTTACCCGTGAGCTGGTGTCGCCTGCCGGTGGCCTGGCAGGCGGCCGTGCTGCTCGCCGCCTGGCGCGGATGCTGCCCGCCATCCCGACGACTGGACAATTCGTGCCCGAAATCATACGCTTGGCACGGGAGCACACGGTGTTCGGCTCGACTTGAGAGGATGAGAATGAAGAATGCATTTCTTGTGGCTTGGCTGTCCTGGGCCGTTACCGCTTCGGCGGCCGTGTTGAATGTCGAATTCCATTTCTCGCCCTACACCGGCGACCGCAAAGCGGACAAGGTGGAGCAAGTCGCCGGCCAGGCGCGGGTGTTGGTCAACGGCGTTCCCGTTGCCAGACAGGAAGTGGTCGCCCAGCAGGTGCCAGTGTTGTTCGAGCAACGGGAAGTGGCCGCTGCCGTATGGGCACCGGCGGCTTCTCTCGGCAGCTCGGTGCGCAAGGGCAAGAACCGCATCCGTATCGAATTCACGCCCGCAGACGGTACCAAGCCTTATCGTGCGCTCTTTCGCTACGCCACCGTCACGGATCAGGTGATCCGCACGGAAACTTCGCCGGGGCATTTTTCGGAAACCAACCAGACAGGTATGGGCGAAGAGGAGAAGAGCGTCACCGGCCCGGTGAGCTTCGAAAGGGAATTCGACGCCGATTTTGCCGAAGATCGTCCCTGGCATCATCAGCCTCCGGTGACTTCGCTCAGCGATGCCGACCGCCAGTCCCTCAAACAGTTGGTGCGCGACCGCGCCGCCGCCTTCAAACCCGGCTTTCAGCCCATCTACCAGGAATTGTCCGGGATCAAGAACAGTTCCATGCAACTCAATATCGAAGCCATCAGGAAGTCCAGATGTCTGGACAAGGCTTATGCTGCCGGCGTGCGCATCGTCCCAGCCGCCGACCTTGACATCGTGACGACC